>NZ_JAXMMF010000069.1:0-74604 GCF_034366665.1 Tabrizicola sp.
CGACCTGATCGGCACCCACTGGCGTTACCAGCAGGCCCGTTCGCTGACCGACTGGATGGCCAACGAGGGCAAGGACGTCACCAATCCGAACATCGACATCGACGACTTCATCGGCAAGTCGTTCACCACCGCGCCCGACGGCAAGCTCTACCAACTGCCCGACCAGCAGTTCGCCAACCTCTACTGGTTCCGCGCCGACCTCTTCGAGCGCAAGGACCTCAAGGACAAGTTCAAGGCCAAGTACGGCTACGAGCTGGGCGTGCCGTCCTCGTTCATCACGGGCAGACCTTCCTTGACCATGTCAGCGGTGAAGGCGGTGTACCAGAACATCTGCTGGGCGATGTTGCCCTGGGCTGGCACGGGCCCCGCTTCGCCGAAGGTCATGCCCTGGGCTTCCGGAGGCGTGTACTTCTGCAGCCACTCGATCGCCTTGGTCACGGCATAGACCGCAGCCGCGTCGTTCGTCGCACCGCCGCGCGCCACGCAGGACCCGACGGGCTGCGAGTTTTCGTTCACGCGGACGCCCCATTCGTCGACCGGCAGGCCGTTCGGTTCACCCACGTCGCCCATGCCGGCCATCGACATCCACGCGTCGGTGTAGCGCCAGCCCAGCGACGGGTCCTTCTTGCCGTAGTCCATGTTGCCATAGACGCCGGTCGCCGGGCCACCGGCATAGGACATGTCGCGGCCGGTGAAGAACTCGGCGATGTCCTCGTAGGCGGACCAGTTCAGCGGGACGCCCAGGTCGTAGCCATACTTGGCCTTGAAGTCGTCCTTGGTCTTCTGGTCGTTGAACCAGTCGTAACGGAACCAGTAGAGGTTGGCGAACTGCTGGTCGGGAAGCTGATAAAGCTTGCCGTCCGGCGCGGTGGTGAACTTGGTGCCGATGAAGTCGGCGAGATCCAGGTTCGGGTTGGTGAAGGCCGCACCTTCGCCTGCCATCCAGTCGGTCAGGTTGCGGGCCTGCTGATAGCGCCAGTGGGTGCCGATCAGGTCGCTGTCGTTGATGTAGGCGTCATAGATGTTTTCACCCGACTGCATCTGCGTCTGCAGCTTTTCCACCACGTCGCCTTCGCCGATCAGGTCATGCGTGACCTTGATCCCGGTGATCGCGGTGAACGCCGGGGCAAGAACCTTGGCTTCGTATTCATGCGTGGTGATGGTTTCGGAGACGACCTTGATCTCCATGCCGGCCAGCGGTGCGGCGGCGTCGATGAACCACTGCATTTCCGCTTCCTGGCCGGCGCGGTCCAGCGTCGACATGTCGCCGATTTCGGCATCAAGGAAGGCTTTCGCCGCCTCGATGTCGGCCCAGGCGGGGGCCTGCATGGCGATCAGCGCAAGCGCCATCGCCGTTGCGGTGGAACGAAGTCTCATGTGATTCCTCCCAGAATGTTGAGACGTTTCAGTTCTTTATCCCCGGGCCGGTCTCCTTGCCCGCCCCAGGGCCGTCGTTGCCCCCTTACACCCAGCGGAAGACCGCGAAGGCATAGGCGAGGGAGAGGATAAGCGCGCCCCACAGCATGTCGGGGCCCGCGAAGAAGAGCCAGCCAAGATGGATGAAGGCCGTGCCCAGAAGGGTGATGAAAAGCCGGTCGCCCCGCGTGGTTTCGATCCGCAGGATGCCGACGCGCGGGGTTTCGGGAAAGCGGATCGCCAGCAGCGTCATGATGATCAGAAGTGCGGCGATGCACCAGAAGAAAAGCGCCACCGGGAAGGTCCAGGCCATCCAGAAGCCGGGGATCAGCTGCCCGGTCCATTCGCGCACGCCATCCTCGTCGACGGGGACTGCCCAGAGGATCAGGGCAAGGATCGCCACCATGATCGCGGCGAGGGTAAGGTAGATCGGGGTCCAGCGGGTCTGGGTCATGTCACACCCTTCCCAGGGCGAAGCCCTTGGCGATGTAGTTGCGGACGAAGTAGATCACCAGGGCCCCCGGCACGATGGTCAGGATGCCGGCGGCGGCCAGCACTCCCCAGTCCATGCCGGACGCTGACACGGTGCGGGTCATGGTGGCCGCGATGGGCTTGGCGTCGGTGGTGGTCAGGGTGCGGGAGAGGAGAAGCTCCACCCACGAGAACATGAAGCAGAAGAAGGCGGCGACGCCGATGCCGCTGGCGATCAGGGGCATGAATATCTTCACGAAGAAGCGCGGGAAGCTGTAGCCGTCGATATAGGCGGTTTCGTCGATTTCCTTCGGGACGCCGCGCATGAAGCCCTCCAGAATCCAGACCGCCAGCGGCACGTTGAAAAGGCAATGCGCCAGGGCCACGGCGATGTGCGTGTCGATCAGGTTCATCGCGGAATACAGTTGGAAAAACGGCAGCGCGAAAACGGCGGGCGGGGCCATGCGGTTCGTGAGCAGCCAGAAGAACAGGTGCTTGTCGCCCATGAAGCTGTAGCGGCTGAAGGCATAGGCCGCAGGCAGCGCCACGGTGATCGTGATGACGACGTTCATCGTCACGTAGATCATCGAGTTGACGTAGCCCATGTACCACGACGGATCGGTCAGGATGACCATGTAGTTCCGGAAGGTAAGCTCCTGCGGGAAAAGGGTGAAGGTCCCCAGGATCTCGGTGTTGGTCTTCAGGCTCATGCTGAGAAGCCAGTAGATCGGGATCAGCAGGAACAAGAGATAGATCGTCATCACGACGGCGTTGGAACGGAAGCGCATCAGCGGTTCTCCTCGCGGTCAAGGTTGGTCATGACGGTGTAGAAGACCCATGAGATCAACAGGATGACCAGGAAGTACATGATCGAGAAGGCAGCGGCGGGGCCAAGGTCGAACTGGCCGGTGGCCATCTTTGCCAGGTCGATCGACAGGAAGGTGGTCGAGTTGCCGGGGCCGCCGCCGGTCAGGACGAAAGGCTCGGTATAGATCATGAAGCTGTCCATGAAGCGCAGCAGGACGGCGATGAGAAGGACGCCCTTCATCTTCGGCAGTTCGATGTAGCGGAAGACGGACCAGCGCGTCGCCTGGTCGATCTTGGCGGCCTGGTAGTAGGCCTGGGGGATGGACTGCAGACCCGCGTAGCACAGAAGGGCGACCAGCGAGGTCCAGTGCCAGACGTCCATCACCACGACGGTGATCCAGGCGTCGAGGGGATCGTTGGTGTAGTTGTAATCGATGCCCATCGCGGCCAGCGTGTGACCCAGAAGCCCGATGTCGACGCGGCCGAAGATCTGCCAGATCGTGCCGACCACGTTGAAGGGGATCAGCAGCGGCAACGCCATGAGCACAAGGCAGAAGCTGGCCCAGAAGCCTGATTTCGGCATGTTCAGCGCGATGAAGATGCCCAGCGGCACCTGGATCGCCAGGATGATCAGCGAGAACAGGATCTGTCGCCCCAACGCCTCGTGCAGGCGGTCAGAGGTGACCATCTCTTCGAACCACTCAAGCCCGGCCCAGAAGAATTCGTTGTTCCCGAAGGTGTCGTTGACCGCGTAGTTGACGACGGTCATCAGCGGCAGGACAGCCGAGAAGGCCACCAGCACCAGCACGGGCAGGACCAGGAACCAGGCCTTGTTATTCTGGGTCTTTTCCATCGCTCAGGCCCCCACAGGCTGGATGCGCCAGTCGTTGGCGTAGACGTTGATCTTGCCGGGCGCGAAGGCGACGCGGGGGTCGGCGGGGACGGAGGTCCCTTCGGGCAGGATCGCGTTCAGGGGCTGGCCCTGGAACTCGGCCCGGACGATGCGGTGGCGGCCCACGTCCTCGACCCGTTTGACGGTGACGGGGAGGCCTTCATCCGAGATCGTCACATAGTCCGGGCGGATGCCGATCTGGGTGCGGCCCGTTGTTGGCCCGTAACCCGCACCCAGTGGCACCGAGACGCCTTGCAGGCGCGCCTCGGACCCGGCGATCTCGGCGTCCAGAAGGTTCATGCCGGGCGAGCCGATGAAGTAGCCGACAAAGGTATGCGCCGGGGTCTCGAACAACTCCTCGGGCGTGCCCATCTGGACGACGCGGCCTTCGTGCATCACGACGACCTTCTGCGCGAAGGTCAGCGCCTCGGTCTGGTCGTGCGTCACGTAGATCATCGTATGCCCGAACTCGCGGTGCAGGTCCTTGAGCTGGGTGCGCAATTCCCACTTCATGTGGGGGTCGATCACGGTGAGCGGTTCGTCGAAGAGGATCGCGTTCACGTCCTCGCGCACCATGCCGCGGCCAAGGCTGATCTTCTGCTTGGCGTCGGCGGTCAGGCCACGCGCCTTGCGGTTCAGGCGGTCCTCCATCCCGATCATCTTCGCGATCTGGTCGACGCGTTTGGCGATGTAGGCGGGGTCCATTCCCCGGTTGCGCAGGGGAAAGGCCAGGTTGTCGCGGACCGTCATCGTGTCGTAGACGACCGGGAACTGGAACACCTGGGCAATGTTGCGCTCGGTCGTCGCGGCGTCGGTCACGTCGCGGTCACCGAACAGGACGCGGCCCTGCGACGGGCGCACCAACCCTGAGATGATGTTCAGAAGCGTGGTCTTGCCGCAGCCCGAGGCACCCAGCAGCGCATAGGCCCCGCCGTCTTCCCAGACATGGTCCATTTCCTTCAACGCAAAGTCCGCGTCGCTGGTCGGGTTCGCAAGGTAGCTGTGGGCAAGGTTGGAAAGCGTGATCCGGGACATGTCAGGCCGCCATCGCATAAGGGGCGGGCGCGGCAAGGCGGCCCGTATCATCAAACAGGTAGACATGCGCCGGATCGACGTAGACGGAGCAGGCCGTGCCCGCCGACATCGGGTGCACGCCGTGAACCAGGCCCACCCAGCGGTCCGCCCCGTGGTCGAGGTGCAGGAAGGTCTCGGACCCGGTGATCTCGGTCGCGCCGATGGTGCAGCGGAATTCGACCGCGTCGCCGGAATGGCGGTTCAAGGTGACGTGGTTCGCGCGGAACCCGGCCATATATGTGCCGTCGGGCAGATGATAGCCCGGCCCGGTCGCCGGGACATGGGCGCTTTCGCCAAAGGTCAGCCGACCGGCTTCCTTGCGGGCGGGGACGAAGTTCATCGGCGGGTCGCTGAAGACGCGGGCGGTGGTCGCATCTTCGGGCAGGCGGTAGACCTGCGGCGTCAGGCCGAACTGGGTCACGCGGCCCTCCCACAGGGTCGCGGTGTTGCCGCCCAGAAGGAGCGCCTCTTCCGGTTCGGTGGTCGCGTAGACGAAGATGGCACCCGAGGCCTCGAAGATGCGGGGGATTTCGATGCGCAGCTCTTCGCGCAGCTTGTAGTCCAGGTTCGCCAGGGGTTCGTCCAGAAGCACAAGCCCCGCGCCCTTGACCAGCGCGCGCGCCAGGGCGCAGCGCTGTTGCTGGCCGCCCGAAAGTTCCAGCGGTTTGCGGGTCAGCATGGGCGTCAGGCGCAGCATCTCGGCGGTCTGGCGAACGGCGCGGTCGATCTCGGCTTGCGGCTTGCCCATCAGGCGCAGGGGCGAGGCGATGTTTTCATAGACCGTCAGGCCGGGGTAGTTGATGAACTGCTGGTAGACCATCGCGACGTGGCGCGCCTGGACCTTGACGCCGGTGACGTCCTTCCCCTCCCACAGGATGCGGCCCGTGGTGGGCTTGTCGAGACCAGCCATCAGCCGCATCAGGCTGGTCTTGCCCGACAGGGTCGGCCCCAGCAGCACATTCATCGTGCCGTTCTTCAGCGTCAGGTCGGTGGGGTGGATATGCACCCTGCCCGCGACCGAGCGTGAGACCCCCTGCAGTTCCAGCGTCATCCCGTTCCCCCTATTCCGCCGCCGGGCTGACAGCCCGTGCAGCGTCCGCTCCGACATCGTGTGCCATGAAGCGGTCCAGTCGTTCGATCTGGTCCGCGGTCATCCGCAGGCCAAGCTTGGAGCGGCGCCAGACGACATCCGCCGCCGATACCGCGTATTCGCGGGCCATAAGCCAGCGCACCTCGGCCTCGGTCAGGGTGGCACCGAAATCCTGGCCCAGCGCCTCGGCCGTGGTGGCGTTGCCAAGGATCGTCGCCGCCTCGGTCCCGTAGGCGCGGACCAGGCGGGCGGCCCAGTAGTCGGTCAGGAACGGGTGCGCGGCCTTCAGGCTGGCGATCAGCGCGGCCACCCCATCATGCGGGAAGTTCCCGCCCGGAAGCGGGACGCGGGCGGTCCAGGCGGGCTTGGCCTGCGGGAAGAACGGGGCCAGCTTCGCCAGCGCCGATTCGGCGAGACGGCGGTAAGTGGTGATCTTGCCGCCAAAGACGTTCAGAAGCGGCGCGCCGGTCTGGTCAAGGGACAGGACATAGTCCCGCGTCGCCGCCGTCGCCGACTTGGCCCCGTCGTTGTACAGCGGGCGCACCCCGGAATAGGTCCAGACCACGTCGTCCTTCGTCACGGGCTTGGCAAAGTACTGCGACGCGAAAGCCAGCAGGTAGTCGCGCTCTTCATCCGTGCAGTGGACATCCTTCGGCGCGCCGGTGTGGTCCTTGTCGGTCGTGCCGATCAGGGTGAAGTCCTGCTCATACGGGATGGCAAAGATGATACGGCCGTCAGCGCCCTGGAAGAAGTAACAGCGGTCGTGGTCGAACAGCCGTTTCGTCACGATGTGGCTGCCGCGGACCAGCCGGACGCCTTCCGACGAATTGATGCGGGCGACGTTGCGGATCACGTCCTCGACCCAGGGGCCGCCCGCATTGACCAAGGCGCGGGCCTGGTGGTGTTCGGTGCCATGCGGGCCTTGGGTGGTCACATGCCACAGACCGTCACGGCGTTCGGCACTGGTGACGCGGGTCCGGGTCATGACGCGCGCGCCGCGCATGGCGGCGTCGCGGGCGTTCAGGGCCACCAGCCGGGAATCCTCGACCCAGCAGTCGGAGTATTCGAAAGCCTTGCGGAACTTGTCCTTCAGCGGCTTGCCAGCCGGGTCGCGGGTCAGGTCCAAGGTGCGGGTCGCCGGCAGGATCTTGCGGCCGCCCATCGTGTCGTAAAGGTAAAGGCCCAGGCGGATCAGCCAGTCCGGGCGGCGACCCTTGGCCCAGGGCATCACCCAGCGCAGCAGCCGCGAGGTGGGCGTCTCGCTTTCAAACCGCATGTCCGGCGACAGCGGCAGCACAAAGCGCATCGGCCAGCTGATGTGCGGCATGGCGACCAGCAGCGTCTCGCGTTCCTCCAGCGCCTCGCGGACCAGCCGGAACTCGAAATATTCCAGGTAGCGCAACCCGCCGTGGAACAGCTTGGTCGAGGCCGAGGAGGTGCCCTGGGCAAGATCGCCCTGTTCGGCCAAAGTGACGCTCAGGCCACGCCCGGTGGCGTCGCGGGCGATGCCGCAGCCATTGATGCCGCCGCCGATGATGAAGAGGTCGGATACAACCCCTGCGGTTCCGTTCGTCACTGTCCGGGTCCTCCCCCGGGCAAGAAGCTGCGATGTTTGTCACGGCTTCGTCAACAGGATTTTTCGCTTTTGCGCGTTTTCGCGAAAAACGAACATTTGTGGCAGGGCAATCGCGCACTTGCAGCAAAATTTGCTGCAAACGCAAAATACCGCGCGGCGACGAAAGCGAAATTTCCGCTGACAGGGGGCCATCGGCATGGCAGAAAGCGAAAACGCGGAATGCGAAGGGAACCGAACCGTGGCGCTGAACTTCCGGCAGACCGAGATCCTGGAACTCGCCCGCGCCGAGGGCCGTGTGGTGGTCGAGGATCTGGCCCAGCGGTTCGACGTGACCTTGCAGACGATCCGGCGCGACCTTTCCGATCTTGCGGATGCGGGCCACCTGGACCGGGTGCATGGCGGGGCGGTGCTGCGGACCGGGGTTGCCAACATCGGCTACGAGGCCCGGCGGCGAATGAACGAGGGCGCGAAGGCCGCCATCGCGCGGGCCTGTGCGGCGACGATCCCCGACAATTGCAGCCTGATCCTGAACCTGGGCACCACCACGGAAGCCGTCGCGCGCGAGCTTCTGGGGCATCGGAACATCACGGTGATCACCAACAACATGAACGTGGCGAATATCCTGGTCGCCAATCCCGGCTGCGAGATCGTGGTCGCGGGCGGTGCGCTACGGCGGACCGACGGAGGGTTGGTGGGCGAGCTGACGACGCAGTTCTTCGAGCAGTTCAAGGTGGATTACGCGGTGATCGGCGTTTCGGCTCTGGACCGGGACGGCGATCTGCTGGACTTCGACCTGGCCGAGGTGCGGGTGTCGAAGGCGATCATCCAGCAATCGCGGCGGACCTATCTGGTCTGCGACCATTCCAAGCTGGACCGGTCCGCCCCTGCGCGGCTGGCATCCTTGTCCGAAATCACCACGCTTTTTACCGACATCGCACTGCCCGCCGACCTGATGCGGAAATGTGAAGCCTGGGAGACCGGCGTGCAGGTGGCGGGCTAGGCTCGTCGTGCACTTCGTTTCTCCTCGCTGATGAACCGAGGAGAAGCCGAAGGCGCACGACGAGGAGTCCCTAGAACTCGGCCGTCAGGACCTTGGGGTCCAGAAGTTCGATCCTTTGCCGGGCCGTCTTGATCGCGCCGCGTTTGGCCAGGGCGCTCATGATCCGGCTGACCATCTCGCGGTTGGAACCGATGGTGGCGGCGATCTCGGCGTGGGTCGGGGCCTCGGTGATCACCCCCCCGGCGCGCAGCTGGCCACGGTCGACCGCCAGGCCGAAAAGGTATGAGGCGACACGCTGTTCGACGCTGTAGGTGGTCAGCTCCAGATTCCGGGCGGTCAGCGCGCGGATGCGGGCGACAAGTCCGTGGGTGATGCGCCACCGCAAGGTCGGGATCTGGTCGAAGAGCTGGCGGAAAACGGCCCCGGGCAGGGTCAGCACGGTTGCCTCGCTGCGGGCGACGACGGCAAGGGACCGGTCCCCGTCATCCAGCGTGGCAAGCTCGCCGAAATGGGCGCCCAGGCCGAAGCGGGTGAAGATCACCTCGCGCCCGTCTGTCGTCCAGTACAACGCGATCAGCGTGCCAGAGAGCAGGAAGTGGACGTCGCGGCTCTGGTCCTTCTGGTGAAACAGAATCTCCCACGGGCCAAGGCGGCGCTCGGTGAACTGCACCTCGATCCCGGCCAAGTCCGTTGCTGACAGTCCCTGGAAAAGCGGCAGGTCATAAGACAAAAGGGAATCAAGGCTCATGAGGCCACCATGGGGGTGCACGCCAGGGCCTTCCGGGGCTGGCCGATCAACCCAGTCGTCACCCGACTGCACACGCCGCCGCTTTCGACATCCCCTTTCGGCATCAGCGAATTTCTCCCAAGCCTGCCCTCACGGTAACCTAGTTCGTGCGGCTTCAAAATGGCCAATTCGCTGCAACTTCAAAGGATTCGACCGGGCCAGATCGCGCGGAAAGCGAAGGCCCCTTCGGGCCAATCTCTTCAGCCCTCGTGCAGGCGCGGAAAAGGGCCGGGGGGCGGCTCGGGCACACCGCCCCAAACCGCCCCCGGCGCAACCAAAAGATGAAGGCCGGGCCGCTTCTGTGCGTTTTGACACAGATGGGCGCACCCCTGCGCGGCTAGCTTCACGTCATCGGTCAGCCGCATCTGGTGGCCGAGATGAAACGGTGCGGATGCGATGGAACCCTTGCTCGGGTCGATCATTCTGTTCGGAGGCAACTTCGAGCCGAGGGGCTGGGCGTTCTGTAACGGCCAGTCGCTGGAGATTGCCCGGTACTCGGCACTCTATTCGCTGCTGGGCACGACCTATGGCGGCGACGGGCTGACCAGCTTCCGGTTGCCGGATTTGCGCGGACGGGTTCCCGTCCACGCCGGGTCCGGTGCCGGGCTTTCGCCGCGCTCCCCCGGCGAAACCTTCGGGGGTGAGACTGTCACGCTAACGGCCGGCCAGGCGGCGCCGCACGACCATGACTTTGTTGTCGCCAATGTTCCCAGTGCTTTCGACCGCGGGGAGGGCGACATGCCTTCGCGGTCACACATCCATTCCGAAACCAGTGGGCCGACGCTGTCGCAAAAGCCCCTGTCCATCGCTTTGACCAAAGGCGGCCAGCCGCATGGCAACATGCCGCCAAGCCTTTGCGTAAATTATATTATCGCACTGGAGGGAATTTACCCTTCGCGCACCTGACCCCGCAATGTCCCTGTTGCGGGCTACTGGCCGGCGTCGACCCCCTCGCGCTGGCCCGGACCTGCAAGCCTCCCCGTGGCTTGCAGGTCCATTTATATCCGGGACCGGGACGACAGGCGGACCGGATGGTCCGCTCGCACTGCGGCACCTGATTCCCTGCACGCCTTCTGAATTGGGAATGGACGATCCGGCAAAATTCGCCTAGCAATTTTCATAGGTAAAATTCGCCGAGGCGGCAATGGACGCACGAACTCCGAAGTACACGGCTCCGGCCCTGGAGAAGGGTCTCGACATCCTCGAGCTTCTGTCGCGGTCGGACGCCGGGCTGACCCAGGCCGAAATCGCACGGGTCCTGGGGCGTTCGGTGTCCGAGATTTTCCGGATGCTGGTCGTGCTGCAGGACCGCGGCTACATCGCCTTTGATACCGGCACCGACCGCTATGTCCTGACGACCCTGATGTTCGAGATCGCGCAGCGCACGCCCCTGATCCGCCGGTTGACCACCGCCGCCGCCCCCATGATGCGGACGCTGGCGCAGCGGATCAACCAGTCGGTGCATCTTGCCGTTCTGGCCGAGGAGTCGGTGCTGATCGTCGGGCAGGTGGACCCGCCGGCCCGCCATGTCATGTCGGTGCGGCTGGGCACGCGGGTCGATGTCTGGCGCGCCTCGTCCGGTCGGGTGATGATGGCCTTCCAGACAGAAGAGGCCCTGACCGAGATGCTGGCGCGCACACCGCTTCCGCAAGGCATGACCCTGGCGCAGTTGCAGGAGGATCTGGCAGCGATCCGGCTTCGCGGGCACGAGATTGTCGACAGCTTCGTGGTCAGGGGCGTGGTGAACATCTCGGCCCCGATCATCGGCCACACCGGACACGCCATCGCCGCACTGACGGTGCCGCACATTGAACGGTTCGGCGATCCGATCAGCTTCTCGGACTGCTGTGTCGCCACCATCGACTGTGCCGCCCGTCTGACCCAAAGCGTGGGGGGCGGGGTGGTGGGCGCCCTTTCGGATGAAAGCTTCAGCCGCGGCCGAGACGGCTAGTCAGCCTGCAAAGCGACTCCAGGTTGCGCCATCGCGTCAAAGCAGGCCTCGACCAGCGCCATCGTCTGGAAGGCGTCCTCTACCCCAGAGAAAAGCTGCGCATCCTCGCCCGCGTCAAAGCGCTGCAGGTTGCGCATCGGTCCCATGAAGGCTTCGATGAACCAGCTGCCGGTCAAGGGCACCTGCCGCCAGTCGCCTCCGTTCGGGCAGAACCACAGCTCGTCCGCCTCGCCGTTCGGGTAGTCGAAGCAGACGCCCAGCTTGACCATGATCGCGCCCGTGGTGCCTTCGATGCGGAACCAGGCGGACTGGAATTTCCGCCCGCCCTGATGGTTGTGGTTGATGCTCATCACCCCGCGCCTGAGGTCGCCATAGTCCAGAAGGACCGAAGTGCGGGTCTGCGCCAGCCCCGGCGCGCGCGGATCGGGCAAGGATCGCGCAAAGACCCCTTTGGGCGTCCCGAAAACGGCGCGGATGCTGTCAAGGTAGTGGATGGAATGAACCAGAAGCTCGACCCTTGGCATGGGCAAAAGGAAGGGAAACAGGTGCCAGGGCGTGAAGATGTTCAGATGCACCTCAAGCTCCAGCGGGTCGCCGATCACGCCGCCCTGAACCGCCTGCCGCGCGACCATCATCATCGGCGAGAACCGGAGCTGGAAGTTGACGGTGGCCTTGAGCCGCTTGTCCCGGCACAGCTGGCGGATCGCGCGGGCCTGGCCCAGGTCCGCCCCCATCGGCTTCTGGATCAGCACCGCCGCCCCGTCGGGCAGGTCCGGCAGGATTCGGGTGATCGCATCCGGGGGCACCGCCACATCGTAGATGACCGAGGTTCCGCAGGCCTTGGCCGCCTCTGCCACGCTGGAAAACACCTGGGGGATGTTGAAATCCCGGGCCAAGGCTTCACGGCGGGCGATATCCAGATCGGTGACGCCGCATACCGTCAGCCCCGCCTTGGCATAAGCGGGCAGATGGGCATCGCGCACGATGCCGCCCGCGCCGATGATGACGATAGGCTTGGGATGGGCGGGGGCGGGCCAGTCCTGGGCAAAGGTCTCGATCATGGTGACGGCCTTTTCGCGACCAGTAGGATGTGTTCGCAGTACATCACCGTCTTGCCGTGCTGGTTCTGCGTCTCGCAGATTTCGACCACCTGGCCGTGGCCCGGACGTTTCGCGTCGTCGGCCTTGCGTCCGATGGTCACCGTCGTGCGGATCGTGTCGCCCGCGAAGACCGGGTTGGGAAAGCGCAGCCGCTCATAGCCATAGGTCATCGCATGGGGGTTGATCTGCGTGGCCGTCAGCCCGATCCCGATGGCAAAGGTCATCGTCCCGTGCGCGATGCGCTGACCGAAAGGCTGGGTGCGACAGAACTCGGCGTCCATGTGATGCGGGAAGAAATCGCCGGAATGGCCGGCATGCACCACGATATCGGTTTCGGTGATCGTGCGGCCCAGCGTCCGGCGGCTGTCCCCGATGGCATAGTCTTCAAAGTACTGCGGCACTTCCATCGGCGTCTCCCCCTGACGCTATTTTGCATATGAAAATACCTTTGACAAGTGAAACACACGCCGCCATGCTTGGGTGAAACAGGCTTTGCCACGCCACGCAAAGCCAATGCTTCGGGGGGGGGGCGCATGGCAGAGATCGGCATACATTCCAGAGGCTTGCCCGGCCTGCCCGAGGCGCACGCCGCGATTCCCGTCTGGAATGCCGAGAACTGGTATTTCGAGGATTTCGAGATCGGCGACAAAATCCGCTCGATCCGCCGGACCATCTCGGAAGGCGAGTCGATGGCCTTCAACAGCCTGGTGATGGACCACCACCCCTATGTCTCGGACGAACGTTTCGCGGTCGAGGAAGGGGTTTTTGGTCGCCGTCTGGTGGCGGGGGCCTTCGTGTTCTCGCTGGGGCTGGGGCTGGCGGCGACGAACTGCCTGAACTCGTTTTCCTATGGCTATGACCGGCTGCGGTTCATCAAGCCGGTCTTCATCGGCGACACGATCTACACCATCCGCGAGAACCTTTCGAAGGTTGTCCACAACGAGACGATGGGCAAGCTGAAGGTCAGCTATTCGGTCTACAAGGGCGAGGGCGAGCTGGTGCTTTACGCCGAACACCTGCTGACCGCGCTGTACAAGGACCCTGCCCCTTTTGCCGATCAGGCCCGCGCCGCGATGGCCGCGAAGGAGGCCACCCGCGCCAGCATGGCGCAAAAGGAGGCCGCCCGCGCCAGCATGGCGCAAAAGGAGACGGGCCGTGGTTAACCTGCGCGGCATGACCTGGGACCATGCGCGCGGGTATGACCCGATGGTCGCGACCTCGGCCGCCTATGCAGCCGCGCATCCCGGCGTGACGATCACCTGGGAAAAGCGGTCGCTGCAGGCCTTTGCCGACCGCCCGATTTCCGAGATGGCCGAGACCTACGACCTCATGGTCATCGACCACCCCCATGTGGGCGAGGTGGCCAAGCAGGGGAACCTGCTGCCGCTGGACGGTTTGCGCGATGCCGAAATGGCGGCGTTGGCCGCAGGCTCGGTCGGGCTGTCGCATCCGTCCTACACTTTCGCCGGGCGGCAGTGGTCGCTGGCGATCGACACGGCAACGCCCGTGGCCTGCCTGCGGCCTGATCTTCTGGGGCAGGCCCCGAAGCTTTGGGCCGAGGTGCTGGACCTGGCCCGCGCGGGCCGGGTCGGCTTTGCGCTGATCCCGATCAACGCGCTGATGACCTTCTTCGGGATGGCCCGGAACCTTGGCCATGACGTGGCCGAGGGGCCGGAGCACCTGATTGCGCCCGCGGAAGCCGCGCATGTCCTGGGGCTGATGCGCGAGATCGTGGCGCTGGTCGACCCGCGCTGCCTGACACTGGACCCGATCGGCATCTACGAATGGATGGGGCGCAGCGCGGATGCCCCCGCCTATTCGCCCTTCGGCTACGGCTACACCAACTATTCCCGCCCAGGCTTCTGCCCCCATCCTCTAGCCTTCCACGATGCGCCCGGCATTGCCGAGCCCACCCCGCGCGGCACGGTTCTGGGGGGCACGGGTATCGCGGTTTCCGCCTACACGAAGCACCCCGAGATCGCGGTGGACTATGCCTTCTGGATCGCTGGCGCCGACTGCCAGAAGGGGCTGTTCACCGCGTCCGGCGGTCAGCCCGCCCATGCTGCTGCCTGGGAGGATGACACCTGCAACGCCCTGACCGGGAACTTCTTCCGCAACACCCGCCAGACGCTGGAGACCGCCTGGCTGCGCCCACGCTATGACGGCTACATGGCCCTGCAGGACCGCGCGGGCGACATCCTGCATGCCTGCCTGCGGGGCGAGGCGACCGAGGCCGCCACCCTTGCCGCCCTTGACGCCGCATACCGGGAAAGCCGCGCATGACCCTTCCCCTGGACGGTATCCTTGTCATCGACTTCAGCCAGTTCCTGTCGGGGCCGCTGTGCAGCCTGAAGCTGGCTGATCTGGGCGCGCGGGTGATCAAGATCGAACGCCCGGGCCAGGGCGATCTGTGCCGCACGCTTTATCTGTCGGACACCGAGATCGGCGGCACCAACAGCCTCTTTCACGCCATCAACCGCAACAAGGAAAGCTTCACCGCCGATCTGCGCAACGAAGAAGACCGCGCCATGCTGCGCGATCTGGTCACCCGCGCCGATGTGGTCTTGCAGAACTTCCGCCCCGGCGTGATCGAACGGCAGGGCTTTGGCTATGCGGACGTGCGCGCGCTGAACCCCGGTGTCGTCTACGGGTCGATCTCGGGCTATGGCGAGGATGGGCCCTGGGTCGATCTGCCGGGCCAGGACCTGCTGGCGCAAGCGCGGTCGGGCCTTCTGTGGCTGACCGGCTCGGCTGGCGATCCACCGATGCCGATGGGACTGGCCGCCGCGGACATGATGGCCGGCAACGCGCTGGCGCAGGGCGTGCTGGCGGCCCTGGTCCGCAAGGCCCGCAGCGGAGAGGGCGCTCTGGTGCAGACCTCGCTTCTGGAGGCGCTGCTGGATTTCCAGTTCGAGGTCCTGACCACCCATCTGAACGACGGCGGGCGACTGCCGCAACGGTCGGCGGTGAACGGCGCTCATGCCTATCTGGGCGCGCCTTACGGGGTCTACCGGACCGCCGATGGCTGGCTGGCGCTTGCGATGACCCCGTCGCTGGAGCGGCTGGCAACCCTGCTGGGCCTGTCCGGGCTGGAGCACTGGTTCGACGATCCGCGGCAGGCCATGCGCGACCGCGACGCGATCAAGGCGATCATCGCGGCAGGTCTTGCGACCAAGGACACGGCGCATTGGCTGGCGCTTCTGCAGCCCGCCGACATCTGGTGCGCCGAGGTGCTGGACTGGCCGGGGCTGATGGCGTCGGACGCGTTCAGGCGGCTGAAGATGGTCCAGCACATCAGCGGACCGACCGCGAGCCTTGCCACCCTGCGGGGCCCCCTACGGATCGACGGCGCGGCCCTGACCAGCCCCCGCGCGGCCCCCGATCTGGGACAGGACCGAGAGGCGATCATCCAGGAGTTCGGTCTGCATGGGGACCGCTTTGGACAGGAAGACAAGCGGCGGGCCTCCGCCACTTGAAGACGTCAACGGGCGCGGATGCGCCCTCTTTGGGAGGAGAGACCAATGAAACTGACGGTCAAATTGGCACTGGGCACCGCCCTTGCCACCCTGGCCCTGCCCGCGCTGGCGCAGGACTACGGCAAGTTCGACGGCTATACGCTGCGGGTCAAGCTGATCGGCGGCGCGCAGTACGAGCCGCTTTATGCCGAGATCCCGAAGTGGGAAGCCGCGACGGGGGCCAAGGTCGAGATCGTGTCCTCGAAGAACCACTTCGAGCTGGACAAGGAGATCAAGCAGGACATCGCGGCGGGGACGCTGGACTGGTGCGTGGGGTCGAACCACACCTCTTTCGCCCCGCAATATGGCGAGATCTACACCGATCTGACCCCGCTGATCGCGCCCGAAGACCTTGCCGCCTTCGTGCCGCTGATGCTGCAGCACTCGACCGTCGACGGTCGCCTTGTGCAACTGCCGCGCCATTCGGACGTGTCGAACTTCTTCTACCAGAAGTCGCTTTACGAGGACGCCGAGAAGCAGGCCGCCTTCAAGGAGAAGTACGGCTATGACCTTGCCCCGCCGGAAACCTGGGCGCAGGTGAAAGATCAGGCGATGTTCTTCTCGAACCCGCCGGACTTCTACGGCTTCCAGTTCGTCGGCAAGGACGAGGCGATCACCGGCCGCTTCTACGAGATGCTGGTCGCCAATGGCGGCGCGATGTTCGACGAGAACTGGGTGCCCACGTTCAACTCGCCCGCCGGGATCGAGTCGCTGCAGTTCTTCGTCGATCTTTATGCCGCAAAGGCCGTGCCTGCGGGCGTTCCGAACTATACCTGGGATGACACCGGCCTTGGCTTCGGGTCTGGCTCCATCGCGATGAACCTGGATTGGGGCGGCTGGTCGTCGTACTTCAATGATCCGGCCAACTCCAAGGTTGCGGGGAACGTCGGTCTGATCCGCGCGCCGAAGGGGTCGGGCGGCAAACGGACCGGCTGGTCGGGCAGCCACAGCTTCTCGATCACGGAAGGCTGTGACAACAAGGAGGCCGCCGCCTCGTTCCTGACCTTCCTGACCAGCTACGACAACCAGATGGTCGAAGCCCGCAAGGGCCTGCTGCCGACCCGCACCCAGGTCTGGGTCGACGCCATCGCCGAGTTCGAAGCCGCTGGAAACACCTTCTCGGCCGAGACGATGAAGACCTTCCAGGCGTCAATGGCCGAAGACGCCTTCACCCCGCCGCTGATCCCGGAGTGGATCGAGGTGTCGAACGTCCTCTGGCCCAAGCTGCAGGCCGCGATGGTGGGCGACATGACCGCCGCCGACGCGCTGAACGCGGCACAGGCCGATGCGGCGCAGATCATGAAGGACGCCGGCTACAACTAAGCGACCCTGGCGCGGAAGGCTGCTTGCCCTTCCGCGCCACCCTTATTCCCGAAGGCTTTCCCAGATGATCCGTGCCCTGACCACGCGACGCGGCGAAATGGCGCCGTTCCTGCTGCTGTTTCCCGCGATTGCGACCATGCTGTTCGTGGTCGCCCTGCCGCTGGTCTTTTCGCTGTGGACCTCGCTGACGCCCTACAAGCTGACCAAACCCAGCACACTTTACGACTTCATCGGCCTGACGAATTACATCCGCATCTTCGGAGACTGGGACTTCTGGGCGGCCTTCCTGCGCACCATCCTGTTCCTGACCGTGGCCATCAACCTGGAGTTTGTGCTGGGCCTGGGCATCGCGCTTCTGATCAACAGGATCACCTGGGGCCAGCGCGGCCTTCGCACCATCATGATGTTCCCGATGATGTTCTCGCCGATCCTGGTCGGCTTTCAGTTCAAGTTCCTGTTCAACGACCATATCGGCGTGGTGAACAACGCCCTGCAATCGCTGGGTGTGACCGATCAGGCGATCCCCTGGCTGGTGGATGCGCAGCTGGCGATGTTCTCGATCACGCTGGCCGAAGTCTGGATGAGCACATCGGTCTTTGCGATCCTGCTCTTGGCCGGCCTTTTCGCCATGCCGCGCGATCCCTTGGAGGCGGCAAAGGTCGATGGCTGCAACAGCTGGCAGGTCTTTCGCCACATCACCCTGCCCTTCCTGATGCCCTTTGCCTATATCGCCATGGCGATCCGGTCGCTGGACATCGCCCGCGCCTATGATCTGGTTGCCGTGATGACCGACGGCGGCCCTGCCGGGCGGACCGAGCTTTTGTGGACCCTGGTCGCCCGGACCGGCTATGACGAGGCGAAGATGGGTGAGGCCAATGCGATGGCCTATGTCTCGACCGTCCTGTCAGTCCTGTTCACCTGGTATTTCTATCGCAAGCTGGTTGCGGCGCGCCGCTACATGGGAGGCGTCGAATGACCGTGTCCGTCGAAAGCCGTGCCTCGAAACAGGCCAAGAAGGTGGCGCTATGGCTGGCAACCTTCGTTCTGATGCTGGTGATGTGCCTGCCGGGGCTTTGGGTCGTGCTGTCGGCCTTCCGGCCCAACCGCGAGATCCTGGCAAAGCCGCCGGTCTGGATTCCCGAAGAGCTGACGCTGGACAACTTTGGCAAGATCTTCGGCTTTGGCGCCGAACAGGTCGGCATCCCGGTCGTCAGCTACTTCACCAACTCGCTGGTGATCGCCCTGACCTCGACCGTGATCGCGCTGATCATCGGGGTCGCGGGGGGCTATTCCTTCGCCCGCTACCGGTTCCGCTTCAAGGGCGGGATCTTCCTTGGCCTGATGCTGTTTCGCGCCGTGCCGGGGATCGCCCTGTCGCTGCCGGTCTTCATGATGTGGAGCAAGCTGGGCCTGATCGACACCAAGCTGGGGCTGATCATCGTCTACGTGTCCCTGAACGTGCCCTTCACCATCTGGCTGATCGACGGCTTTTTCCGCCAGATCCCGACGGCCCTGTCCGAGGCGGCGCAGGTCGATGGCTGCACCCGCTGGCAGGCCTTCTGGAAGATCGAATTTCCCTTGGCCAAATCCGGCATCGCGGCGGCGGGGGTGTTCGCGTTTCTCACCTCGTGGAACGAGTTTGCGCTGGCCAGCCAGTTGACGCGGTCCACCGACAGCAAGACCCTGCCGGTCGGCCTTCTGGACTTTACCGCGCAGTTCACCATCGACTGGGCCGGCATGTGCGCGATGGCGGTGATCATCATCATCCCCGCGCTGATCCTGACCTTCATCGTGCAGAAACACCTGATTGCCGGACTGACCTTCGGCGGCGTGAAAGGATAAGACATGGCAGACATCACGCTGGAAAAGGTGGTCAAGAAATACGGTGCCGTGGGCGTCGTCCACGGCATCGACCTTGCGATTGCGCATCAGGAGTTCGTCGTGCTGGTCGGCCCCTCGGGCTGCGGGAAGTCCACCACCCTGCGCATGATCGCGGGGCTTGAGGATATCACCGGCGGGCTGGTCAGGATCGGCGGCCAGGTGGTCAACGACCTGCCGCCAAGGAAGCGCAACATCAGCATGGTGTTCCAGAACTACGCGCTTTACCCGCACATGAACGTGCGCGACAATCTGGGCTTCGGGTTGAAGATCGCGGGGCAATCCCCGGACGAGATTGCCCGGCGAGTCGCCGAGGCCGCCGATATTCTGGGCCTTGCCCCGCTGCTGGACCGAACGCCTGCCGAACTTTCGGGCGGCCAGCGTCAGCGGGTGGCGATGGGCCGCGCCATCGTGCGCAACCCGGATGCGTTCCTGTTCGATGAACCCCTGTCGAACCTGGACGCCAAGCTGCGTGGCCAGATGCGGGCCGAGATCAAGAAGCTGCACCAGAAGGTCAAGACTACGGTGGTCTATGTGACTCATGACCAGGTCGAGGCGATGACCCTCGCCGACCGGATCGTGGTGATGAAGGACGGCCATATCGAACAGGTCGGCACCCCGATGGAGGTGTTCAACCACCCCGTCACCACCTTCGTCGCCACCTTCATCGGCAGCCCGCCGATGAACCTTTTGCCCGGCACCATCGAGGGCGCGACCGTGCGCCTGGCCGACGGCACCGGCGTTCCCGTTCCCGACCGCCTCAAGGACTACGTGCGCGACGGCATGGCGGTGCAACTGGGCATCCGGCCCGACGACATCTCTCCCGTGGGTCACGGCCTTTCTCAGGATGGACCGGGCGCCGAGGTGGCGCTGAAGGTCGATCTGGCCGAACCCCTGGGGATGGAAAGCCTGATCTACACCCGGCTGGCGGGGCAGGAGGTGCAGGCCAAGCTTTACGGTCCCCGCATCGTCGCCCCGGGCGAGGTGCTGACCTTCCGGCTGGCGCTGGACCGCGCGCATCTGTTCGATGCCGCGACCGGCAAATCGGTGAGGGTGGCCTGAATGGCACGGATCACCCATGTCGAAATCCGGATGGTCGACCTGGTGCCGATGGTCAGGCGCACCGATGCGATCCAGTCGTTCGTCAGTCAGGAAACCCCGCTCGTCACGATCACCGATGCCGATGGGGCGGTGGGGACCGGCTACAGCTATACCATCGGCACGGGCGGCCCGGCGGTCATCAGCCTGCTGCGCGAAACCCTGGTGCCGCGCCTCATCGGGCGCGAAGCCGAAGAGATCGAGGCGATCTGGCGCGACCTTCTCTTCGCCACCCATGCCACCGCCGTGGGCGCGATCACCTCGCTGGCCTTGGCCGCCATCGACACCGCCTTGTGGGACCTGCGTTGCAAGCGCGCGGGCCTGCCCTTGTGGCGTCTGGCGGGTGGCGCGAAACCGGCGATCCCGCTCTATTCCACCGAAGGCGGCTGGTTGCATATCGAACCGCAGGCTTTGGTCGAGGATGCGATCCGGGTGAAGGAGCAAGGCTTTGCCGGGTCCAAGGTCAAGGTCGGCAAGCCCCATCTCGCGCAGGACCGTGCGCGCCTGTCAGCTGTCCGCGCGGCGGTGGGCGACGATTTCCGCCTGATGGTCGACGCCAATCAGGCGTTCCATTTCCACGAGGCGATGCTCCGCGCCCAGATGCTGGCCGAGGTCGGGATCACCTGGTTCGAGGAACCGATGCCCGCAGACGACCTGGCGGGACACGTGCGCCTTGCGGCGCAAAGCCGGGTGCCGATTGCGGTGGGCGAAAGCCTCTATTCCCCCGGCCAGTTCGCCGATTACGTGCGCGCGGGGGCCTGCAGCATCGTGCAGGTCGATGTGGCGCGCGTGGGCGGCATCACGCCCTGGCTCAAGGTTGCGCATATGGCCGAGGCGATGAACATCGCCGTCTGCCCGCATTTCCTGATGGAGCTGCACGTCAGCCTGGTCTGCGCCATCCCGAATTCATGGATGCTGGAATACATCCCGCAGCTTGATCCGATCACCCGGTCCCGCCTGGATATCCGGGGCGGACTGGCCCACCCGCCCGAGGTGGCGGGCCTGGGGATCGACTGGGATCATCAAGCGATCAGGGAACAGACAATCGCAGGCAGCCACAGCGACCACAGGGGGTAAGGGAATGCAGCGGATGGGAATGGTCATCGGTCTGAAGGCCGACAAGGTCGAGGTCTACAAGCGCCTGCATGCCGCCGTCTGGCCGGAGATTCTGGCCAAGATCAGCGACTGCAACATCAAGAACTATTCGATCTATCTGCGACAGCCCGAGAATCTGATGTTCTCGTATTTCGAATACCACGGCACCGATTTCGCCGCCGACATGGCGAAAATGGCCGCCGATCCCCGGACGCAGGAATGGTGGGCGGTCTGCATGCCCTGCCAGGACCCGCTGTCCACCCGCAAGGAGGGGGAGTGGTGGGCCCCGATGGACGAGGTTTTCCACCATGACTGACCCTCTGGCCGCGCTGCAGGGCTGCTACACCTCGGTCGTGCATGACGTGCTGCGTGCGATGGGGCGGCGGAACTTCACCCTGCCGCAACGGCTGCGGCCGCTGAACCCCGAAGGCGTGCTGACTGGCCCGGCCTTCACCATCGAAGGCCGGATGGACGAAACGGCAGATGCCCACCAGACGCTGCTGGCCTGGACCGGGCTTCTGTCCAAGGCACCGGCAGGCCATATCTGGACCAGCCAGCCGCACAACCACATCGTCGCGCAGATGGGCGAGTTGTCAGCCGAGACCCTGCACCGCAAGGGCGTGCTGGGCTGCGTGACCGATGGGGGTCTGCGCGACACCACCTTCATCCTGCGGCTGGGGTTCCCCTGCTGGGGCGTCTTTCACACCCCGCGCGACGTGGTGGGCTGCTGGCTGCCCACGGCGACCGATGTGCCGATCCTGATCGACGACGTGCTGATCCGCCCCGGTGACTGGCTGCACGGCGACCGGGACGGGATGGTCTGCATCCCGGCCGAGATCCTGGATGAGGTTGCAGGGCAGGCGGTTGCGGCAATGGCCACCGAAAGCCTGGTCCGCCGCGCCATCCTTGCCGGGATGGACCCGCAGGATGCCTACCTCAAACACGGGAAGTTCTGATGCTGACCGATCCCAGACTGATGCTTCTGTCGCCCGGGGACAGCGTCTATGTCCTGCGCGACCAGATCGCCGCGGGCGAGGCGGTGCTGGTGGGCGGCGTGGCCGTCACCTTCGGCCAGGCGCTGGGTCTGGGCCACAAGATCGCCCGCCTGGCCGTGGCCCAGGGTGACAAGGTGATCAAGTACGGCGCACCGATCGGACGCGCCAGCCGGGCGATTGCCCCCGGCGACCATGTGCATCTGCACAATCTCGTCTCTGACTATACCCCAACCTATGCCCTGAATGGAGGCACCTGATGCGTGGCTGGCTGCGGTCCGACGGTCGCAAGGGCATCCGCAACGTCGTGGCGGTGGCCTACCTTGTGGAATGTGCCCATCACGTCGCCCGCGAGGTGGCGGCGGTGGACCGCGAAAATGTCCATGTCATCGGCTTTCCCGGCTGCTTTCCGAACCCCTATGCGCAAAGAATGATGGAGCGGCTTTGCACCCACCCGAACGTGGGCGCGGTGCTTCTGGTCAGCCTGGGCTGCGAAAGCTTCAACCGCCATCAGGTCGAGGCGGTTGTCAGGGCCACGGGTCGGCCGGTGAAGGTGCTGGTCATCCAGAACTCGGGCGGCACAAGGTCCAGCATCGCGGCAGGTCGGGCCTGGGTGGCCGAACAGGTCGCCGCGCTGGCCGCGGCTCCGACCGTGCCGATGGATGTTTCCGAGCTGATCGTCGGCACGGTCTGCGGCGGATCGGACGGCACCTCGGGCATCACCGGCAATCCGGCGGCTGGCATCGCCTTTGACAAGCTGGTGGCCGCCGGGGCCGCCTGCATCTTCGAGGAAACCGGCGAGCTGATCGGCTGCGAGGCGATCATGGAATCCCGCGCCGCCACCCCTGCCCTTGCCGCCGAACTTCGCGCCTCGGTGGAAAAGGCCGCGCGCTATTATGCCACCCTGGGCTACGGCAGCTTTGCCAGCGGCAACGCCGACGGCGGCCTGACCACCATCGAGGAAAAGTCGCTGGGCGCCTACATGAAGTCCGGCCAGTCGGTGATCTCGGGCCTGATCAAGCCGGGCGACATCCCCCCAAAGGGCGGGCTTTACCTGATGGATGTCGTCCCCGATGGCGAGGTGCGGTTCGGCTTTCCGAACATTTCGGACAATGCCGAGATCGTCGAGATGATGGCCTCGGGCGCGCATTGCACCCTGTTCGTCACGGGGCGCGGGTCGGTGGTCGGCTCGGCGCTGGCCCCGGTCATCAAGATCGCCGCCAACCCGCACATGTACGCGCGTCTGTCCGAAGACATGGACGTGAACGCCGGGCGGGTGCTGGACGGGGCCGCCACGCTGGAAGAGGTGGGGCAAGAGATCTTCGATCTGGTTGTCGGCCTTGCCTCGGGCCAGCGCAGCAAGTCCGAAGAGCTTGGCCATCAGGAATTCATCCTGACCTACAAAAGCTTTGAACCCATCGGCCCGGCCTGTCTGCCGGTCTGACATCACGACGATCCACCGGGAAGGCAAGACCAGCATGGGACGACTGACAGGCAAGACCGCGCTTCTGACCGCAGCGGGCCAAGGCATCGGGCGGGCCTCGGCCCTGGCGATGGCGCGCGAGGGGGCGACGGTCATCGCGACCGATGTGAACGAGGCCGCCCTGGCAGAGCTGGCGGCAGCGGGGCTGCAGACCCGGCGGCTTGATGTGCGCGACCCAGCCTCCATCGCAGCGGCGGTGGCGGCGGCGGGACCTGTCGATGTGCTGTTCAACTGCGCGGGCTTTGTCGCGGCGGGCAGCATCCTTGACTGTGACGAGGACCAGTGGGCCTCCAGCCTGGATCTCAACATGACAGCCATGTACCGCATGTGCCGGTCATTCCTGCCGGGCATGCTGGCGCAGGGCGCTGGCTCGATCATCAACATGGCCTCGGTCGCGGGGTCGGTCATCGCCGCCCCCAACCGCTTTGTCTATGGCGCGACCAAGGCCGGGGTGATCGGGATGACCAAGGCCATCGCCGCCGATTTCGTCACCAAGGGCATCCGGTGCAACGCGATCTGCCCCGGCACCGTGGAAAGCCCCTCGCTGGAGCAGCGTCTGCGCGACACCGGCGATTATGACGCGGCCCGCGCCGCCTTCATCGCCCGCCAGCCCATTGGCCGCATTGGCAAGCCCGAAGAGATCGCGGCGCTTGTGGTCTATCTGGCCAGCGATGAAAGCGCCTACACCACCGGCGTCGCGCATGTGATCGACGGCGGCTGGTCCAACACCTGACCACCCGGGCAAGCATGCACAGGAGAACGGACATGGATTTCATCGACACCCATCTGCATCTGATCGCCCGCGACAAGCTGGGTTACGGCTGGACCGCAGGCATACCGGCGCTGGCAACCGGAGATTTCAGTTATGCGGACTACCTGGCCCTGACGGCTGGCCGCGGAGTGGTCGGCGCGGTCTTCGTGGAGACCGGGGTCGATGACGCCGACTATCAGGCCGAGGCGCGTCTGGTGGCCGGGATGGTCGGTCAGGGTGGGCTTCTGGGTCAGATCGCCTCGTGCCGCCCAGAGGACGACGACGGCTTCGACGCCTGGCTGGACGAATGCGAAGGCCTGCATGTCCACGGCTTTCGCCGCATCCTGCATGTGATGCCGGATGCGCTTTCGCAGACCCCGACCTTCCGCCGCAATCTGGCCCGGATCGGTGCGCGCGGCCGGGCCTTCGACGTCTGCGTTCTGGCCCGCCAGTTGCCGATTGCGCTTGATCTGGCAAAGGCCTGCCCGAACCAGCCGCTTGTCCTTGATCACTGCGGAGTCCCGGACATCGCGGGTCAGGCCTTTGACGATTGGGCCAAGGGCATCACTGCCCTTGCCGCCCTGCCCCATGTCCACGTCAAGCTGTCTGGGATCAGCGCCTACTGCGCCCCCGGTACCGCGACGCGGGCCACGCTGCAGCCTTGGGTCGATCACATCCTTAACACCTTCGGTCCGGCCCGGATGCTTTGGGGCGGAGACTGGCCGGTCGTCAACCTGGGGGTCGGCCTGCCGGACTGGATCGCCCTGACGCGCGAGCTTCTTCAAGGCCTGTCGCAGTCCGAACAGGACCAGATCGGCCACGACACCGCTCGACGCGTCTACCGCCTGTGACGGACAACCGAACCTGGGCGGATAAAACGCCAGCTGGAAGATCGGTGTTCAAGAAGTCTGGTGGAGCAGAGGGGGATCGAACCCCTGACCTTATCATTGCGAACGATACGCTCTCCCAACTGAGCTACTGCCCCATCCGCGACGCCGTATTCAGCGCAAATCCGGGGCAGAGTCAAGCCGGGCGCTAAGGTGCCGGGCGGGCGTGCTGGCGGACGAAGGCCACGATGTCGGCAGCAGGGCGCGCGCCGGCCAGGCGGGCAGTCTCGCGGCCGTTTCGGTAAAGGATCAGTGCCGGGATCCCGCGGATGCCTGCGCGGGCCGAGATCTGCGGATGGTCCTCGGTGTTCAGCTTCATCAGCCGCGCCTCGGTCGCCAGGGTCTTCGCGGCTTTGGCAAATTCGGGGGCCATCATCCGGCAGGGGCCGCACCAGGGCGCCCAGTAGTCGACCAGGACCGGCATTCCGTCGCCGCGGGTCACCTTGTCATGGGCGGCCGCGTCCAGTTCGGCGACCGTCCCATCGACCAGCACAGCGCCGCAAACCCCGCATTTCGGCGCGTCTCCCAGCCGGGCGGCTGGCACCCGGTTCGCCTGGCCACAGGTGGCGCAGGTCAGTTTCATGGCTTCGGTTACGGGCATGGCCAACCTCACATCTAGCAAGCCATGAAGATGTGTAGCGCGGTTCCATCCCGCAAGATCGGCTTACAGAAAATCCTCTTCCTCGCCACTGACATCGACGCCCAGAGCCTCCAACCCGGCCTCCAGGTTTTCGGCCAGGTGCGGCATCCCCATCAGGTAGGTGGCAGTGGGAGTGGTCGCTTCGGACGTTGCTGTGGCCACCGCCTCGGCGAAATCCTCGGGCTCGAAGGCACCACGGCCGACCCAGGCGACTGCGGTCAGCTGAGACTTCTCGTCGTCGTTCAGGGCGTCGATGAAGGCGTGCAGTTCGGCATCCCCCGCCCCGGCCTCGCGGGCCAGGTAGATGACATGCACCACCTTCTGCGGGCTGATCTCAAGCATGGCGGCCTCCCCTTTTTTGCCATCGTCGCGCAAGGTCGCGCGGGGCGCAAGCACTCAGCCAAGCAACCAGACCGTCACGCCATGCGCGATGGCTCCGGCAAGCGTCGCCAGGACGACGGACCGACGGGCGACCCAGGTCGCGAGGACCGCAGCCGTGCCAGTCAGGACCGGGGCCAGGCGCGCCAGATCGGGGGTGAGGGCCGGCAGGATCGAGGCAACGAACAGCGTGGCAATGGCCGCCGGTCCGGTCGAGGACAGGAACCGGCCCAGCCAGCCCCCCACCGCCATCCGGTCCATCCGCGCCAGGATCGGCAAGGCGCGAAACGCCCAGTTTGCAGCCCCGGCCATCAGGGCGACGGTCAGCAGCTCCCAGTTCATCGGCGGGTCAATCCGGTGACTGCCCCCGCCAGCATCCCCAGAAGGATGCCGCTGGTCGCGCTTAGTGCCAGCGTGCCCGCGACGGTCACCAGCCCCGCCACCGCGATCACCGGCAGCTGCGGGCGGCTGAGGATCGACAACAGCAGCGCCAGGAACAGGGCCGGCAGCATGAAGCCAAGGCCGGCGTTCAGCGCGGGCCAGCCCTCCAGCGCGCCGCCGCCCGCAAAGGCTCCGACCAGGGTGCCGGACACCCAGCTGGCATAGGCCCCCAGCCCCAGGCCGAACATGTAGGGTTCCGAAAACCGCTGTCCGCGCGCCAAAGCCCCCAGCGCCTGGCCAAAGACCTCGTCCGTCAGGCCCCAGGCATGCCGCCGTCCCGCCTGCTCCCCGGCCTCGCGCATCAGGGCCGGGCCGTAAAGCACATGGCGCAGGTTCATCGCGATCAGGGTGAAGGCGGCGACCAGCACCGGCGCGCCTGACGACAGCAACGCCAGCGCCAGGAACTGCGAGGCCCCGGCATAGATGACCAGCGACAGGACAAAAGCGTCGATTTCGGAGAAACCAGCGCGGGTTGCAGCCACCCCGAACGAGAAGGCGATAGGGAAATAGCCCAGGATGATCGGCAGGCTGGCGATCAGGCCGTCAAGAAAGGGCGGGCGGGTCCGGGTCATCGAAGTCCGAGGGCTATCGCGACGACCGGACGCGGTCAATGGCCCGGGACTGTTGCGGAAACCCTGACTTGCACGACGGCGCCTGGCTCTGCATTCTCGCCGCCAGAAACCTGCTCAGGATCTTTCCATGCGTCCCTTTGCCCTAGCTTCTGCCCTTGCGCTGATCACCGCCTTGCCCGCCCTGGCCCAGGACATCCCGGGATCGGAATTCGAAGCCGGAAACTGGGCCGGTGCAGCCGTTGCGGATGATCGGGGCGGGTTTTCGCACTGCTACACCTCGGTCGGATATGTGAACGGTCAGACGCTCTGGGTCGGGCTTTACCCCAACGACACGGTATCGATCCTGCTGTCGCAGCCCGAGGTGCGCTTTCAGCCCGGCCAGAAGTTCGAGCTTTGGGTGATGATGGAAACCGGCCTGCCCGCCATCGGCAACGGCGAGGCCTGGGACGAAGCCTTTGCTGGCATCACCTACAACGGCATCCAGCCGACGCTGGATTTCCTGAATTCCGGCCGCTATCTGCGGATGCTGGGGATGGGGATCGACGACGGGTTTGATGTGGACGGGATCGGCCCTGCGCTGAGCCTTGCCCAGGAGTGCCTTGCCGGGCAGGGCGGCGCGGGGGGGGGCGGCGCGGGGGGGGCGGGTGGCAAGGTGCTCGAGTCGGCCCCAGGCGGCGCAAAGGCCCCGCCGAAGGTGCCGGACCTGTCCAAGCCGAAGACCAGCGGCGTCGGTGCGGGCGGCGGGCTTGGCACCCGGCCCGGCGGGGCACTGGGAACGCCTGCGCCAAAGCCCCAGCCCTGAAACCTTGGCCCCCGGGTTGTCCCAGGGGCCAAATTTCTTAAGGAAGAAATTTGTCAAAATCCTTGCTCAAGGATTTTGGCGCATCACTCTGCCGCCTCGGCATAGCTTTCCACCGGCGGGCAAGTGCAGATCAGGTTCCGGTCGCCAAAGACGTTGTCGACACGGCCGACCGGCGGCCAGTACTTGTCGACCCGGAACGACCCCGGCGGGAAGCACCCCGTCTCGCGGGAGTATTTCCGGTCCCAGTCGCCGACCAACGCCGCCACCGTGTGCGGGGCGTGGCGAAGGGGGCTTTCCTCGGCTGAGATCTCGCCCTTCTCGACCGCGCGGATCTCCTCGCGGATCGACAGAAGGGCCGTGATGAAGCGGTCGATCTCGGCCTTGGTCTCGGACTCGGTCGGCTCCACCATCAGCGTGCCCGCCACCGGCCAAGACATCGTCGGCGCGTGGAAACCGTTGTCGATCAGGCGCTTGGCGATGTCGTCCACCGTCACGCCCGCCTCGGCGAAGGGGCGGGTGTCCAGGATGCACTCATGCGCGACCCGGCCCTTGTTGCCCATGAAGAGGATCGGGTAAGCCCCGGCAAGCCGCGCCGCGATGTAGTTGGCGTTCAGGATCGCCACCCGCGTCGCTTGCGTCAGGCCCGGCCCGCCCATCATCAGGCAATAGGCCCAGCTGATGAGGAGGATGCTCGCCGACCCGTAAGGCGCCGCTGACACGGCCCCGTCGCCCCCCGTCTCGGGATGTCCTGGCAGGTGCGGCGCGAGATGCGCCTTCACGCCAATCGGCCCCATGCCCGGGCCACCGCCGCCATGCGGAATAGCGAAGGTCTTGTGCAGGTTAAGGTGGCTGACGTCGCCGCCGATCTCGCCCGGTTTCACCAGTCCGACCAGCGCATTCATGTTCGCGCCGTCGATATAGACCTGCCCGCCGTGGTCATGGGTGATCTGGCAGATCGCCTTCACGGTTTCCTCAAACACGCCATGCGTGGAAGGGTAGGTGATCATGCAGGCCGCGAGCTTGTCCCCCGCTGCCACGGCCTTTGCCCGGAAGTCCTCGACATCCACGTCCCCGTTGGCCGAGGCCTTCACGACGACCACCTCCATCCCCGCCATCTGCGCCGACGCCGGGTTGGTGCCATGCGCCGAGGTCGGGATCAGACAGACCGTCCGCTGGGTATCCCCCCGCGCCCGGTGATAGGCGAGGATGGTCAAGAGCCCCGCGTACTCGCCTTGCGCGCCACTGTTCGGCTGCATCGACATCGCGTCATAGCCGGTGATCTCGCACAGCTTCTGGGACAGGTCGCTGATCGCCTCATGGTAGCCCAGGGCCTGGTCGCGCGGCGCGAAGGGGTGCAGCGAGCCGAACTCGGGCCAGGTGATCGGCATCATCTCGGCTGCCGCGTTCAGCTTCATCGTGCAGGACCCCAGCGGGATCATCGCCCGGTCCAGCGCCAGGTCGCGGTCACTGAGGCGCCGCATGTAGCGCATCATCTCGGATTCCGCCCGGTTCATGTGGAAGACCGGGTGGGTCAGATAGTCCGTGGTCCGCAGCATCTCCTCCGGGAAGCCCAGGGTCGCGCGGTGCGGGGGCACCCCGTCGATGCCAAAGGCCTTGAGGACCTTGATCAGCACGCGTTCGTCGGTGGTCTCGTCCAGGCTGATCCCGACGCGGTCATGGCCGATCTTGCGGAAATTCAGCCCCTCATTGCGGGCGGCGGCCAGGATACCGGCCTGCCCCACACCAACCTCGACCGTGATCGTGTCGAAGAACGCCTTCGGAGCCACTTTCGCCCCCGCCGCCTTCAACGCGCGCGCCAGCCGCTGGGTCAGGAAATGCACCCGTTCGGCAATGGCCCGCAGGCCCTTCGGACCGTGGAAGACCGCGTACATTGACGCCATGACCGCCAGCAACGCCTGCGCGGTGCAGACGTTCGACGTGGCCTTCTCGCGCCGGATATGCTGCTCGCGGGTCTGCAAGGACAGCCGATAGGCCTTGCCGCCCTGAGCATCAATCGACACCCCCACGATCCGCCCCGGCATCTGCCGCTTGTGGGCATCCTTCACCGCCATGAAGGCCGCATGCGGGCCGCCGTAGCCCATCGGGACGCCGAACCGCTGCGCGCTGCCCACGGCGATATCCGCCCCCATCGCGCCCGGTTCCTTCAAGACGCACAAAGCCAGCAGGTCCGTCGCCATGATCGCGATGGCCCCCGCCGCATGCAGCGTGGCGATGCGGACCGTGAAGTCCACCACGTGCCCGTAGCTGGAGGGATACTGGAAGATCGCGCCGAAGACCTTCGTCGGGTCCAGGTTGCGGACATCATCCTCGATGATCTCGATCCCCAGGGGCAGGCCCCGGGTACGGATCACGGCGATGGTCTGGGGGTGACAGAAGCGGTCGACGAAAAAGGCCTTCGCCTTCGACTTCGCCACGCGTTCGGCCATCGTCATCGCCTCGGCCGCCGCCGTCGCCTCGTCCAGAAGCGAGGCGTTCGCCACGTCCAAACCAGTCAGATCGCAGACCATCGTCTGGAAGTTCAGCAGCGCTTCAAGCCGTCCCTGCGCAATCTCGGGCTGGTAGGGGGTATAGGCGGTATACCAGGCCGGGTTCTCCAGGATGTTCCGCTGGATCGCCGGAGGCGTGACCGTGCCGTAATAGCCCTGCCCGATCAGGCTGGTCATCACCCGGTTCTTGGCACCAACCTCTTTCATCTTTGCCAGAAGCTCATGCTCGGCCAAAGGCGCCCACGGCAACGGCTGGGACTGACGGATCGACGGCGGGACGGTCTGGTCGATCAGCTCGTCCAGGGTGCGCACGCCGACGGCGGCCAGCATCTCCTGCATCTCGACGGGAGAGGGGCCGATGTGGCGGCGGTTGGCAAAATCGTAGGGGTTATAGTCGGTGGGCGTGAAGGTCATGGCATGCATCCGGGCCTCGTTCCGACCCGCTCCCATTCATCTGTCCAGAAATATCCCGGGGGTCCGGGGGCTGGCCCCCGGCTCCGCAGGTCGGTTCAGCCGATCAGCTCTTGATACTCGTCCTCGTCCATCAGCTCGTCGAGAACGCTCTGGTCATCCAGCTTCATCTTGAAGAACCATGCGGCCCCTGTCGGGTCCTCGTTCACCAGCCCCGGGTTGTCGACCAGTTTCGTGTTCACCGCGACGATCTCGCCATCGACCGGAGCCAGGATGTCGCTCGCCGCCTTGACGCTTTCGATCACGCAGACTTCGTCGCCCTCGGCCACGACCGTCTCGGTCTCGGGCAGTTCCACGAAGACGACGTCGCCCAGCTGAGTCGCGGCATGTTCGGTGATGCCGACGACCACGAGGTCACCCTCGACGCGCAGCCATTCATGTTCCTTGGTGTACTTCATCTTCGGGTCCTCAGCGCTTGTAGGTTGTCGGTTGGAAAGGCATCTCGGTCACAGTCACAGGCAGGCGCTTGCCGCGCACCTCGCCCATGAGTTGTGTGCCGACCATAGCATGGGCGCGGGCCACGTAACCCATCGCAATCGGGGCATTGACGGAAGGTCCGAACCCGCCGGACGTCACTTTTCCGACAGGCGTGCCATCCACGGCGAAAAGCTCCACGCCTTCGCGCATCGGGGCGCGGCCCTCGGGGCGCAGACCGACGCGGAGCCGCTCCGGCCCGTCGGCCAATTCCTTCAGGATTCTCGCGGCACCGGGGAAGCCGCCTTCACGCGCCCCACCGGCACGGCGGGCCTTCTGGATCGCCCAGGTCAGGTTGGCCTCGACCGGGCTGGTGGTCGTGTCGATGTCATGGCCGTAAAGGCAAAGCCCTGCCTCCAGCCGCAGCGAGTCCCTTGCGCCGAGCCCGATGGGCGCAACGCCGGCCTGTGCCAGCAGGGTCCGCGCAAAGCTTTCGGCCTGTGCGTCGGGAACGGAAATCTCGAACCCGTCCTCACCCGTGTAGCCGGACCGCGAGACCCAGATGTCGCCCATCACCCGATGATCCATGAACCGCATCGCCGCGACGCCGGGCAGCACCGCCTCCAAAGCCGCCTCGGCCCCCGGACCCTGCAGCGCCAGAAGCGCGCGGTCGGTCACCGGCTGCACCTTGACCCCCGGCATCCCGGCCGTCATGTGGGCGATATCCGCCGCCTTGCAAGCCGCGTTCACCACCACATAAAGGTGATCCCCCCGGTTGGTGAACATCAGGTCATCCAGGATTCCGCCCTGGTCGTTGGTGAACAACCCATAGCGCTGCCGCCCTTCCGCCAGACCCAGCACATCGACCGGCATCAGCGCCTCGAAGGCCAGCTTCAGGTCGTCCATCGACCCCTTGGGCCGCAGGATCACCTGACCCATGTGAGAGACATCGAACAGGCCCGCCGCCGACCGCGTGTGCAGGTGTTCCTTCATCACGCCATCGGGGTATTGCACCGGCATCCGGTAGCCCGCGAAGGGCCCCATCTTCCCGCCCAGTTCGTCATGCAGCGCATCCAGCCCCAGCAGCGAAAGCTCCGGCTCTTCAAGGTCGGCCATTGCCGTCCCTCCCGTCGTCTGGCCGGAAAACATACCGGCACCGTCAGGCGGGCCAATCCCCACCCTGCGATGCCCCCTCTGTCCTTGCACGCCCCCGCCTGAACGGTTCGTTGCGCCTGAGATCGTTATCCCTTCGGCGTCCCGGCTTGCCCGGGAACTCTCCAGAGTCTGTCGTCAGAAACGGTCCTTGCGCCTGAGAGTTTACCGGGGCGGTTGCTCCTTCGGCACCGTCGGACCCGAAAGCCCGCCGGATTCTCCCGAACCTGACGCAGATTGCCTAGCGTAAAATCCCCCCGCCGGGCAAGAGGAATTCGGGATACGACGGTATGCCGCGGAATACGACGGCGGGAACCCGTCACGCCTGCATGAGCACCCTTGTCTCATAGCCCTTGAGGGTGATCCGCGCAGCCGGATAGGAGTCGGGGTCTTCCAGTTCGGGGAACAGGCGCAACAGTTCGTCGCGCTGCGGATCGGACATCCCGCCCAAGGCGCGCTCGCCGGGCTGGAAGCTTTCCGACCACATTCCGTGCGCCCGGACGATCTGGTGGCGGTCGAACATGAAATGGACATAAGTCACCCTCTGCAGGCGCTGGCAGATCCCGCGCTGGCCGACCATCTGGATCGCGGGAACCAGCACTTCCTCGGTGCCGAAGTACAACTCGCACTCTGCGCCGCCAAAAAGAACCCGGTGCTGCGGCGAGACACGGATCGCGCGCTCGGGCACGCCGGGACGTAGCGCACCGGCTTCAATCTCGACCGGTTGCAGGCCGGGATCGGCCAACAGGTCCGCCAGCCCCAACCGGCGCTGGCCCACCCAACGGACCGGCTGCGGGCCATCGTCCAGCGTCAGGACCAGATCGCCCGGTTTCAGACTTTCCACCGCGCGCGGGCCAAGGGGTGTGTCGATGAGCGTGCCCGTGGTGAAGCAGGGGACCACCTGTTCGATCTCGGAGAAGTTCATCGTGCCCACGGCCGCGCCGTTGGCGTCGTAGAAGGTCACCGTCCCGGATTCGCCGTTGGAACTGTCATAGGCGATATCCGTGCGTGCCCAGCCATAGCCGGACAGGTCCAGGACGTCGAAGTCGTCGCCGCCACCGCCACCATCGACAAACTCGCCCTGGGCAAAGTCGCCGTCGCGCAGGACAAAGGTGTCGCGGCCGTCTCCCCCGTAGGCCTTGTCTGCCCCGGTGCCGCCAGAGATCAGGTCGTCTCCGGCTTCGCCGAAGAGTTCGTCATCGCCTGCATCGCCATAGAGGGTATCGTTGTCGAAGCCGGTAAAGATCAGGTCGCGGCCATCGCCGCCATAGATCAGGTTGCGGCCGGTGAGCTGTGCCAGTTCCTCGTCGTCGATGAAGTCGTCACCGCCCCCGCCATAGACGGTGTCGTCTCCGGTGCCGAACAGCAGGCGGTCCTGACCTTCGCCACCAAGGATCGAATCCGCGCCCGCGCCGCCATAGACCGTGTCGTCCTCGGTCCCGGCATCGACCGTGTCGTCGCCGTCGCCGCCATAGATCGTGTCGGTGTTGCTGCCGCCGTCCAGCAGGTCATTGCCCAGGTCGCCTGACAGGTTGTCGGCCTCGGTCCCACCAAAGAGCTGGTCGTTGCCGATGCCGCCGACCAGGGTATCGCGGCCCGCGTCGCCATAAAGCCGGTCGTTGCCATCCTCGCCCAGAATGCTGTCGGCATCGGCGCCACCAAAGACCGTGTCCTCACCGCCCCCGGTCGAGATCGTGTCCAGCCCGTCGTCGCCGTAAAGAACATCGTCCCCGGCGCCGCCATTCAGGCTGTCGGCGTCCCGGCCGCCAAAGAGCGTGTCGTTGCCAGCGCCGCCGAACAGGGTGTCAAGCCCGTCCTCGCCAAAGAGCCGGTCGTCGCCGTCATCCCCGGAAAGGCTGTCGGCCTCGACCCCGCCGTAAAGCGTGTCCGCGCCAAGGCCGCCAGACAAGGTGTCCAGCCCGGCCTCGCCGTACAGAAGGTCGCCCCCGTCCTCGCCCGAAAGACTGTCGGCACCCGCCCCGCCGAACAGCGCATCGACACCGGTGCCGCCGAACACCGTGTCGGCCCCGTCACCCCCGTAGACCAGGTCATTGCCCGCGTCGCCATAAAGCCTGTCCGACCCGCCGTCACCAGAGAGCGTGTCGTTGTCGCTGCCCCCGTAGACCAGGTCGTTGTCGGCGCCGCCAAAGACGGTGTCGGCCCCAAGGCCCGCGTCCATCGTGTCGTTGCCGTCGTCGCCGTACAGAAGGTCCGCGCCATCCCCGTTGGTCGCGGTGATCTGGATGTCATCGACAATCGCCCCATTGGAATTGTTGTCGCCCACCTCGGTGAAACGCAGCGTGTAGGTCCCGGCCGATGGAAAGACGACGCCCAGCGTGTAGTTGGTCCAGGCGGTCGAGCCTGGCAGGATCGTCTGGCTGAAGATGACGGTGTTGGTGGCATCCAGAAGCTCGACCCGGAAGCCGTCGTTCCCGACCTGGCCCGTATCCCGCACCGCCCCGCGAAAAGTCAGGTCGGCCGAGGTCGACCCGCCGACGGTGAAGCTTTGCTGCACCACCGTGGTCTGGCCGGCATTGCCGTCCATTTCCGCCACGGTGTTGGACGTGCTGCCGGTGGCGAGATAGTTGGTCTCAGGGTTGATCTCGACGTCCGTGCCGGTCCAGCCCGCGCCGCCCTGGTTGATGCCGCCGTTGGTGATGAAGGTGGTGCCGGCCGGAACGGTGCCGCCCCCGGTGACCACGTCATCGCCGGTTCCGCCGTAGAGCGTGTCGCCGCCCTCTCCGCCCGACAGGGTGTCGTTGCCGACGTCGCCAGACAGGACGTCGCTGCCCGCATCGCCCGTCAGGCTGTCGGATTCGCTGCCGCCGAACAGCGTGTCATTCTCGGTTCCGCCCGACAGGGTGTCGTTGCCGGAGTCACCGTACAGGACGTCGGTCCCGGCATCGCCCGTGAGGGTGTCAGCCTCGCTGCCGCCAAAAAGCCGGTCGCTTCCCGCCCCGCCGGCCAGCGTGTCGTTCTGCGCATCCCCGTAAAGAAGATCGTCGTCCTCGTTGCCCGCAAGGCTGTCGGCCTCGTTGCCGCCGTAAAGCGTGTCGGCGCCAGTGCCGCCGAACAGGGTATCGCTGCCCGCATCGCCCACCAGACTGTCGGCCCCGGCATCGCCCGACAGTCTGTCGGCCTCGGACCCGCCGAAGAGCTGGTCATTGTCGGCGCCGCCCGACAGCGTGTCGTTCCCCTGGCCGCCGTAAAGCGAATCGCTGCCATCCTCGCCAAAGAGCTGGTCCGCGCCGTCATCGCCCGCCAGACTGTCCGCCCCGGTCCCGCCGTAGACGGTGTCGTCGCCGGTACCGGCCTGAACGTTGTCGTTGTCCGCCCCGGCAAAGATCTGGTCCCCGCCGCCGCCGCCGCGGATGATGTCCCTGCCGTCGCCGCCGACCAGCCAGTCCCACCCGCTGCCGCCGATGATCGTGTCGTCGCCGGCAAGCCCGTCGATCCCCTGTCCCGTCGCCGTGGCACTGGCATCGACGCTGTCGTTGTAAAGGGTGGTCCACATGCCCTCGATCTGGGAAAAGGTCCCGCTGCCGCCGCCGCCGAAGGTATAGGTACCGGCCTCGCTTCCGGTGAAGTTGACGGTGACCCCAACCCCGGCGGCGTCGCTCCAAAGCCCGAGGTAGTCAAAGTCGTTGCCACCCTCGCCGCCAAAGATGGTATCCGTCTGCTGGTTGTCGCTTACCCAGAACTGGTCGCCGTCATCGCCGCCGTACAGCGTGTCGGCCCCGAGCCCGCCCGAGATCGTGTCGTTGCCCGCATCGCCGTAGACCAGATCGTTGCCACCGCCCCCGATCAGGCTGTCGTTGCCGGTGCCGCCAAAGGCGATGTCGTTTCCGTCTTCGCCCGCGTGGCCACCGATCGAATCGTCGCCCGCGCCCCCGTAAAGCAGATCCCCGCCCCAGTTCCCCAAAAGCGTGTCATTGCCGTCTCCGCCATAAAGCCGGTCGCCGTCGGCAGTGCCGCCGTAAAGCACGTCATTGCCGCCGCCGCCGTAAAGGTCGCCTTGGGTATTCTGCGCGGTCAGCGTATCGCCAAAGGCCGAGCCGATGGCATGTTCCACCCCCGTCAGCGTGTCGCCCTGGGCATCTCCGCCCGACCCCTGGCCGGACTGGAGGTTGACGTTCACCCCCTGGGCCGAGCCGCTGTAGTCCGCGGTATCGCGTCCCGTGCCGCCGCTGAGCAGGTCGAAGCCCGCGCCCCCGACCAGCGTGTCATCACCGTCGTCGCCCAGAAGGGTGTCGTTTCCTGCCTCGCCGAACAGAAGATCGTTGCCTTCGTTGCCCGACAGGCTGTCGTTCTCGGTCCCGCCAAAAAGCGAATCGTCGCCGCTGCCGCCATAGAGACGGTCGTTGCCTGCCTCGCCGAACAGCCGGTCACTGCCCGCTTCGCCCAGCAGGCTGTCATTCTCGGTCCCGCCATAGATCGTGTCGGTGCCACCACCGCCCGAGACGGTGTCGCTGCCGCCCTGGCCGTAAAGCGTGTCGCTGCCGTCGACATGCCCGGCAGCCGTGGGCGGCGTGCCCACCAGCGTCGACGTGGACAGGTCCGTCGTGCCGAAGCCCGGCCCGGCGACGGTTGCGCCGAACGCCGTGTCCCCCTGGTTTTCCCAGTAGTAAAGCTCGATCGTATAGGTCTGCCCGGCCTGCAGGTTGACGGTGCCGGTGGCCGTGCTTGCCGGTTGTTCGCGGTCGTTGTCCAGGTTGAAGACGATATTGCCCGCGGAATCGCGGATGATGATCCGCGACCCGTCGTCCGAGGTCACCCCGAAGGTATAAGTGCCGGAAGTCGAGATGTTCAGAGTCGACTGGTAGATGACCCCGAAGTCGTCCTGGTTCGTGCCCTGCGCCGTTCCCGCCAGCGTGTTGCGCAAGGCGAGCACGTTGAAATCGTCGACATAGCCCGTGCCCTGCAGCGTGCCCGACGATATCGTTCCGGTCTGCCCAGCCGCGCTGCTGAAATCGCGGGTATAGACCGCATAGGTCCATTGCCCCGGCAGCGGCCCGTCCCCGGCGATGCGGTCGTCACCGCCGCCGGCATTGACCACATCGCTGCCACCCCCGGCCGTGAACGTGTCGTTCGTATCGCCGGCGTTGTAGGTGTTGTTGCCGGCCATGCCCGGCGCGGTGCTGCTGTTGTCGGCCAAGGGATTCTCCCGTATCGCGCAACACGGGAGTAACAGCTTGTGGTTGATGAGAACTTAACCAGAACGAAGTCCGTCACGCGGGATCAGGCCCGCCGCTCACCAGGGCTGGCCACGGGTTCGGTGTCCGGCGCGGGCTCCGGCACCGGGCGCCCGCGGGGCCCGGGCAAGTGAGGCGAGCGGATCGCCCGCAGCGCCAGCCAGGCCGCGGCGATGCCGAAGACCACGCCGCCCAGCGCCTGACCGATCAGCACGCCCTGCGCGCCCCAGTATTGCCCAAGCCACAGCGCCAGAGGGATCGTCCCCACCGTATGCCGGCCCCAGTTCACCACAGTGGACCAGAACGGCCGGCCGAGGTTGTTGCAGACCGCGTTGCCGACGAAGACCATGCCGTTGAAGAACCACAAAAGCGCCAGGGGGCCGCAGAACAGGAACACCAGCTCCCGCGTCAACCCCTCGGCCTTGAACGCATCGGCAATCGGTCCGCGCAACGCAAAGAGCAGGGCCGAGACGAGGACAATCACCAGCGCGGTGAAGATCAGCCCGTCCCAGAAGGTACGCCGGACCCTGTCCATGCGACCCGCGCCGAAGTTCTGCCCGATGATCGGCCCGATGGCCCCGGCCAGCGCGAAGATCACCCCGAAGGCCACCGGAGTCAGCCGCCCGGCAATCGCCATGCCCGCCACCGCCGCCTCACCATAGGCGCTGGTGGCCCGCGTCACGAAAGCCTGCCCGACGGGGGTCGCGACCTGTGTCAGGATTGCCGGAACCGCGATGGCCCAGATCGGAGCCATGTCCGCCATGACCTGACCAACGGTCGGCCGGTCGAACCCGCCGTACTTGGCCTTGATCGGCCGCAAGGCCATCCAGGCGATGACCACCCGCGCCGCGACAGAGGCTATTGCGGCCCCCGTCAGCTCCCACCCGAAGCCGAAGATCAGGATCGGGTCAAGGATTGCCGTCGCGACCGCGCCCCAGACTGTCGCCATCATCGCGGACCGCGCATCGCCGTGGCTTCGCAGCACCGCGCCGCCGATCATGCCGACCATCAACAAGGGCTGCGACGGGATCACGATCTGCAGGAAATGCACGGTCAGCGCCGCCGTCTCGCCCGTCGCGCCCAGAAGCCCGACCAGCGGCCATAGGAACGCCCAGACCACCGCTGCGAAGATCGAGCCTGCGACAAAGCTCAGCACCAGCCCCGTCGTCGCCTTCTCTCGCGCCAGCACCGGGTCGCGCATGCCCAAGGCCCGGGCCACCAGGGCCCCGACGGCGATCGACATCCCGATCCCGAAGCTGGTGGTGAAAAACAGGATCGCGCCCGCATAGCCGATGGCCGCCGCCAGCTCCTCGCGACCCAGCATGGCGATGTAGAACATGTTGATCAGGTCGACGACAAAGACCGCCATCAGCCCGACGGACGAGGTCAGCGCCATCACCGACACATGTCGGAACAGGTTGCCTTCGACAAATTTCGCCTGCGCGCCTGGTCCGGCCATTGCATCCCCTCGAACCGGCCCAGAGCTCTGGGGCGGCCAATTCATCTGTCAACAAATATCCTCTGGGGGTCCGGGGGGCGAAGCGCCCCCGGGGTCCACCAAAATGCTCAGACCGTCGGTACCTTGCGCAGAAGCGGCATCACGTCAGCCATCTCCGGCCCCGCATCGCGGCCTGTCAGTGCACGGCGCAGCGGGCGGAACAGGTCCTTGCCCTTGCGCCCCGTCGCGTCCTTGACCGTCGAAGTCCACTCGCCCCAGGTCGCCGTGGTCCAGGGCTTTGCGGGCAAAAGCGCGAAAGCCTGCCGCACGAAGTCGCGGTCGGCCTCGTCCACCACCGGCTCGGCGCCGTCACGGAAAAGGGTCCACCACTGGCCCAGATCGTCCAGGATCGTGATGTTGCCCTTGGCGACCGCCCAGAACGCCTCAGCTTCCGCCTCCGGCACGCCAAGACCGGCGATCCGGTCTTTCACCGCCGCAAACGGCAGCGCCTGCACATGATGCCGGGTCAGCGGGAACAGGTCTTCCGCGTCGAACTTCGTCGGTGCGGCCCCGAAGGACCCCACGTCAAACCCGGCAACCAGCTCATCCATCGAAGACACCAGCTCCACCGGCTTCGACGACCCCAGCCGCGCCATCAGGGACAGAAGCGCCATCGGCTCCACCCCCCGCGCCCGCAGATCGCGCAGGGACAACACGCCCAGACGCTTGGACAATTCCTCGCCCTGCGGCCCGGTCAGAAGGCTGTGGTGCGCAAAGGTCGGAGGGGTCCCACCCAGCGCCTTCATGATCTGGATCTGCGTGGCCGTGTTCGTCACATGGTCCGCCCCGCGCACGATGTGCGTGACCCCCATGTCCACGTCATCGACCGAGGACGCAAAGGTATACAGCACCTGCCCGTCCGCCTTGATCAGCACGGGGTCAGACACGGAGGCCGCATCTATGGAAATCGGCCCGATGATCCCGTCGGTCCACTCGATCCGCTCCTGATCCAGCTTGAAGCGCCAGTAGCCCTGCCGCCCCTCGGCGCGGTAGGCCTCCTTCTGCGCCTCGGTCAAAGCCAAGGCAGCCCGGTCGTAGACCGGGGGCTTGCCCATGTTCAGCTGCTTCTTGCGTTTCAGGTCCAACTCGACCGGCGTCTCGAAGCACTCATAGAACCGCCCCGCGGCCTTCAGCTGCTCTGCCGCCTCGGCATAGCGCGCCATGCGCTTGGACTGCTGCTCGACCCGGTCATAGCGGATGCCCAGCCAGTCAAGGTCCGCCTTCAGCCCGTCGATGTATTCCTGCTTCGACCGCTCCTGGTCCGTGTCGTCCAGCCGCAGGATGAAGGTCCCGCCGTTCTGGCGCGCGATCAGGTAGTTCATCAGCGCGGTGCGCAGGTTGCCCACATGGATCCAGCCGGTGGGCGAGGGGGCGAAGCGACAGGTCACGGTCATCGGGGCAGTGGGCATGAGAGGGCTCCTTCAAGCGCCCTTCCCTGTCACAAGCCCCCGCATTTGTCCAGTTTGCGGCGCAAGCACAGCAGTCCGTGGCGGGTGCGCGCTTCCGCCTCGTACCCCCTGGCACTCCAAGGACGACTTCGCGTTTCAGGATCACACCGGATGGATTTCCCAGCGCGCGCCAAGTTCCTCCAACCCGGCCTGGATCAACGCGCGCAGGACACCCTCGTCCACCGCCGCCAACCGCTTGAGATAAAGACAGCCCGTCCCGGCCCGATGCGGCCCAAGCCGCGCCATCAGTGCCTCGGCCTTTGCGCCCCCGATCAGCCCGTAAAGCGACAGCTCTGCCTTCCGGGGCGAGAACCCGACCGCCAGGCTTTCCCCGCCATGCCCGCTCTCATAACGATAGACATAGCGCCCGAACCCCACCATCGACGGCCCCCACAGGCGCGGCTCCCAGCCCGTCACCCCGGCGAAAAGCGCAAGCACCTGCGCGGCTTCGGCCCGTCGCCCAGGCTTAACGCCCTTCAGCCAGACCTCGCGGTCCAGGGGGGCGCTCTTGGTCTTCGGTTCGGCCATCCCGACCTCGCTTTTCCCGCACCCTAGCACAAACCGGCCCGCCACGCCCCTTCCCCCCGCGCCCCCCCGCCCCTATCTTCCCGGGATGACAAACCCGAGCCCCGACAGCATCGCCCCGTCCCTCGCCGTGATCGAGCAGCTCGCCCACGAGGCGATCTCGACCCTGCCTGACCCGTTCCGCGAACCCGCCACCCACATCCGCCTGCGGATCGAGGAGTTCCCGGACGAGGACGTGCTGGACGAGCTGCAGATCGACGACGCGTTCGAGCTGACCGGCCTTTACGACGGCACCCCGCTGACCGAGAAGTCGACCGCCGATCAGGTGACGCGCCCCGACGTGATCTGGCTGTTCCGCCGCCCGATCCTGGACGAATGGTGCGAACGCGGCGACGTCTCGATCCAGGAACTGGTCAGCCACGTCGTCATCCATGAACTCGCGCATCATTTCGGCTGGTCCGACGAACAGATAGCCGCCATTGACCGCTGGTGGGAGTGACGCGGTTCCCGGCTTGACCGCACATCCGATGTGCAGTCCCGCACGACACATGACGCGCCCGTGACCGGACTCTGCGTCGGGTAGACCTATCCTTCCGTCACCCAACTTCAGGAGGACAAGAATGACCCGACTTTCCCGCCGTCAGGCGCTTTTCGCCGGTGCCACGATGCCGCTTGCCGCTGCCCTCCCGCTTCCCCTCTTCGCCAAGGCCGAGATGCAGGGTTCGGGCTTCGCGCCCTGGAACCGCTTCAAGCTGGGCAGCTTCGAGGTGACCACCCTTCTCGCCGGCACTCGCGCAAGCGACAAGCCGCAGGAAACCTTCGGCACCAATGCCCCGCCCGAGGATTTCGCCGCGCTGTCCGCCGCGAACTTCATCCCGGCTGACCGGACGCAGAACTTCTTCACGCCGACCGTCGTCAACACCGGGGCCGAACTCGTGCTTTTCGACACCGGCCTTGCCGCTGAAGGCACGCTCGCCGCCTTGACTGCCGCCGGGTATACCCCCGACCAGATCGACGTCGTCGTCCTGACCCACATGCACGGCGACCACATCGGCGGGCTGATGGGCGCTGACGGCACCACCCCGACCTTTGCCAACGCCCGCTATGTTACCGGCAGTGCCGAGCACAACCACTGGTCGGGTGCCGCCAACGAAGGCTTCGACAAGAACGTGAAGCCCTTGAACGAAAAGATCACGTTCCTGGATGACGGCGGGTCGGTCGCTTCGGGCATCACCGGCATGGCAGCCTTTGGCCATTCGCCCGGCCACATGATCTACAGCGTGGAATCGGACGGCCAGCGCCTGATGATCACCGCCGACACCGCCAACCACTACGTCTGGTCGCTGCAGAAACCCGACTGGGAAGTCCGCTTCGACGCCGACAAGGCCGCCGCGGCCGCGGTGCGCAAGCAAGTCTTCGGGATGATCGCCGCCGACAAGATCCCCTTCATCGGCTACCACATGCCCTTCCCCGGCGTGGGGTATGTCGAGGCCGCGGGCGATGGCTTCCGCTACGTTCCCGCCAGCTACCAGCTTCTGCTGAACGGCTGAGCCCAGCACCCAAATTCCTTAAGCAAGGAATTTGTCAAAAATCTTCCTTAAGATTTTTGCCCCCGGCATCCACCGTCGGGGGCAGTTCCATTTCCGGGCGAAGGCTTTATGATAGCGGTAACAGCCATAGGTGCCGCATGTCCCAGCTTCCGATCCTGACCCTTACGCTCAACCCCGCGCTCGACATGGCGACCGAGGTGCACGAGCTGATCCCCGGCCACAAGCTGCGCTGCACCGAACCGATGCTCGATCCCGGCGGCGGTGGCCTGAACGTCAGCCGCGCGATCAAGGCGCTGGGGGGCGACAGTCTCGCCCTCGTCGCCATTGGCGGGCTGACCGGCGACCGGCTGGCCGGGCTGATCCGGGGCGAAGGCGTCACGTTCCTGTCGATCCTCGGCCCCGGCGAGACGCGCCAGTCGCTGACCGTGAACGAGGCGACCACCGGCAAGCAATACCGCTTCATGTTGCCCGGCCCGGTCTGGGGCGAGGCGGAACGTGCCCGCGTCTTCACCCTCCTCCGCGCCACCGCGCGGCCCGGCGGGCTGTCGGTCATCTCGGGCAGCCAGCCCCCCGGCGTGCCGGTCGACTTCCCCGCGCAACTCGCGGCCTCGATGCCCGAGGCACGGGTGGTTCTGGACACCTCTGGTGCCACGCTGACCGAGGCGATCCGGAACCCGATCCCGGGCCTTGAGGTCCTGCGGATGGACGGGCCGGAAGGCGAAGAGCTTGCGGGCAAACCCCTGCCCAGCCTTGCCGACACCGCCGAATTCGCCCAGTCGCTGGTGCGCAAGGGCGTGGCCAAGGTCGTGATCATTGCCCGCGGAGCCGAGGGCAACGTGCTGGCCGACGCCGACCAGCGGCTCTTCTCCCGCGCGGCCAAGGTGCGGGTCAAGTCCACCGTGGGTGCAGGCGACAGCTTTGTCGCGGCTTTCGTGCTGGCGCTGTCGCGGGGCCAGTCCCATGCCGAGGCGCTGGCGATGGGTTCTGCCGCCGCTTCCGCCGCCGTCACGACCGACGCGACCCAGCTTTGCCGTCCCGAGGACGTTATGCGCCTTCTGCCGGAATGCGCGGTGACCCAGGTCTGACACGCAAGCGTAGGGTGGGCGATATCGCCCACCCTACCCCCGCACCCGAAAGGGACATCGATGCTTATCGCGCACCTGTCGGACCCGCATCTCTGCCCGCCGGGTGCACTTTACCAGTCGGTCCTGGACCCCGCCCCGCGCTTTGCCAGGGCTCTGGCCCAGGCGTCCAGCTTCAGGCCCGATCTTCTGATCCTGTCCGGCGACCTTACCGAGCACGGCGATGCGGCAAGCTACGCCCATGCCCGCGACCTTCTTGCCGCGCTGCCCTGTCCTGTGCTTGCCATCCCCGGCAATCATGACGACCGCGAGGCCTTCCGCGCTGGCCTCTCCGGCCTGCCGAACCTGGTGCCCCTGCCTGCAACCGGTCCCCTTCACGCCATCGCCGAAGGTGTGGTCCGCGTAATCGGCCTTGATGTCACCGTGCCCGGCGATCACCGCGGGCAGGTCACGCCCGACCATGCCGCCTGGCTGGACGCAACCCTGCGCTCCGCCCCTGACACCCCCACGCTTCTGGTCATGCACCAGCCGCCCTTCGTCACCGGGATCGGCTATGTCGACGCCTATCGCTGCTTTGGCGACACGCTGCTGGCCCAGGTCCTGTCAGACCACCCGCAGGTCATCCGCCTGCTTGCGGGCCACGTTCACCGCTTCACCCTGACCAGCTTTGCAGGCCGACCCGCCCTGACCGCCCCCGCCACCGCGACCAGCCTTGCCTTGCGCCTTGCACCCGGAGCCAAGCCGGCGTCCTTCACCGAACCGCCCGCGATGCTTTTGCACCTCTGGCGCGATGGGGGGCTCGTCAGCCACCTGCAAGCCGTTGGAAAATTCCCCGGCCCGCACCCGTTCTTCTGACCGGCTCTGCAGGCGCTGCCGAGGTGCCGTCCAGCAGCCGCACTCTGCGCCCCAGACCCATCTGGTCGACCCAGTCCCGCATCGCGGGCGACAGCGGCCCGTAAACATCCACCCGCGCCAGCCGTGCCGCATCGCGCAAGGCGGCACTTTCCGCCCAGGGAGCAATCATCTCTTGCAAGTTCACCCAAGCCTCGGGCGTCTCGTAGATGGCGACCAGCCGCCGATCCCGGACACCGCCCAGGAACCGGTAGCTTCGCACCCCTTGCATCCCCGTCAGCCGCAGCCGCGCAACCTGAAGTCGCGCCGCCCGGTCAAAGGCCAGGGCATCGCGAAGATCGTAGAAGCTGGAGACGACCAGTTCAGCTGTCATCGCGCCAGCGGTTGGCGATGGGATAGCGGCGGTCCAGCCAGAAGGCCTTTTGTGTCAACCGCACGCCGGGGGCCGACTGGAAGCGCTTGTATTCCGCGATGTAAAGGAGGTTCTCGACCTTCTTCACCACCGCCCGGTCAAAGCCCAGCTTGACGATCTCGGCAACCGACATTTCCTTTTCCACCAGACATTCCAGAATGGCGTCCAGCACCTCATAAGGCGGCAGGCTATCGTCATCGCGCTGGTTCGCCCGCAGCTCGGCACTGGGGGGGCGCGAGATGATCCGCTCCGGGATCACTTCGCCCGGCGGACCCTTCATCCAGGCCCGGTGATGTTCGTTCCGCCAACGGGCCGTCAGGAACATGCGGGTCTTGTACATGTCCTTGACCGGGTTGTAGCCGCCATTCATGTCGCCGTAGATCGTGCAATACCCCACGGCCATCTCGGACTTGTTGCCGGTGGTCAGCAGCATCTCGCCAAACTTGTTCGACAGCGCCATCAGCATCACCCCGCGCAGGCGGGACTGGATGTTCTCTTCGGTGATCCCTGGCGTGGTGCCCGCGAACAAAGGCGCCAGCGCCTCGCCCACCGCCCCTTGCGCCCCCGAAATCGGCACCGAGTCATACCGGCAGCCCAGCGCCTTTGCCGCAGCCGTGGCGAGGTCCAGCGACTCCTGGCTGGTGAACTCGCTGGGCAGCATCACGCAGCGCACATTCTCCGGCCCCAGCGCATCCACCGCCATCGCCGCGACAATGGCACTGTCGATGCCGCCCGACAGCCCCAGCAAGGCCTTTTTGAACCCGGTCTTCCGCATGTAGTCGCCCAAGGCCAGCACGCAGGCCCGGTAATCCGCCTCGCCGATCGGTGGAATCTCGTGGATCTCGCCCTGGTCCGCCTCCCACCCCTCCGCGCCCCGCCGGAAGGTCACCATCACCTCCGCCTCGTCGAACTGCGGCAGTTGCGCCATGAGCCGCCCACCGGGGTTCAGGACCATGCTGGAGCCGTCGAACACCTGGTCATCCTGCCCGCCGACCATGTTCAGATAAACCAGCGGCAACCCCGTCTCGATCACCCTCGACACCATCAGGTTCAGCCGCAGATTGGGCTTGCCCCGGTGGTAGGGCGAGCCATTGGGGATCAGCAGGATCTCCGCCCCCGTCTCGGCCAAGGTCTCGGCCACGTCCGGATGCCAGGCATCCTCGCAGATCGGGGTCCCGATCCGGACCCCCTTCACCACGTAGGGCCCATGCACATCGGCCGAGGCGAACACCCGCTTTTCATCGAAGACCGCGTCGTTCGGCAGGTGGTGCTTCAAGACACGGGCATGCACCCGCCCGCTCTCCAGCACATAGTAGCCGTTGTAAAGCTTGCCGCCGTGGGGAACCGGCCCCCCGATCCCCAGCGCCGGACCGTCGGCGCAGTCAACCGCCAGCCGCTCCACCGCCGCCACGGCGGCCGCGACGAAGGCGGGCTTCAGGATCAGGTCCTGCGTCTGGTAGCCGGTCACGAACATCTCGGTCAGGGCAACCATGTCGGCCCCAGCGGCCTTTCCGCTTTCCCACGCGGACCTGGCCCGGGCGGCGTTCCCCGCAATGTCCCCCACCACCGGGTTCAGCTGCGCCAGCATCATCTTGAACATATCGGTCATGGCGGGGCTCCTTTCCCCTATATGTAGACCGGGATCACGCCTTAGGGAACCGCTCGTCGTTCACTTCGTGTCCTCCTCGCTGCCCGTCCGACGAGAAGCCGAAGGCGCACGAGGAGGCGTGACCGGCACATCCTTGTCACACTGGAACCGCCCCCTTACCCTGCCGCCAACCACCCCCCGAGGGATTCGCCCATGCGCCTGCCGACCGCCCTTCTCGTTGCCGCCCTGGCCCTTCCCGCCTGGGCCCTTCCCGTGCAGGCCCAGGACGGCGACATCATCACCAAGCAATACGACGACGGCTCGGTCTACGAAGGCACTTTCCTGAACGGCCGCCAGCACGGCATCGGCACCTACCGCCTGCCCTCGGGCTTCACCTATTCCGGCGAGTGGGTGGACGGAGAGATCACCGGCGTCGGCACCGCGCGCTATGCCAACGGGTCGGTCTACGAGGGCGCCTTCGTCAAGGGCCAGCCCGAGGGCAAGGGCAAGATCACTTCACCCGACGGTCGCATCTACGACGGCGACTGGGTCCAGGGCCAGATGACCGGCATGGGCCGCGCGACCTATGCCAATGGCTCGGTCTACGAAGGGGCGTTCGTCAGGGGCACCCACAACGGCCAGGGCAAGCTGACCAACCCCTCGGGCTACACCTACGAAGGCGACTGGGTGCTGGGCGTCAAGGAAGGCCAGGGCCGCATCACCTACCCCGACGGCGCGACCTACGAAGGCGCACTGGTCAAGGGCCAGCGGTCCGGCAAGGGCCGCCTCACCATGCCCGACGGGTTGATCTACCAGGGCAACTGGGCCGAAGGCCAGATCAACGGCGCGGGCATGCTGACCCAGCCCAACGGCGACGTGTATGAGGGCAGCTTCAAGGACGGCCTGCGCGACGGCCAGGGCAAGCTGACCCACAAGAACGGCGACATCTACATCGGCACGTGGACCAAGGACCGCCGCCAGGGCCGCGGCACCTTCACCACGCCCGACGGCTTCAAGTACGAAGGCACCTGGGTCGAGGGCAGGATGGAGGGGACGGGGTCCATCACCTATCCCGACGGCTCGGTCTACATCGGCGCGATGAAGGCCGACCAGCCGAACGGCCAGGGCGCCATCACCTATCCCGACGGCAGCACCTACCAGGGCAACTGGGTCGCAGGCGTGATCGAGGGCCAGGGCCGCGCCACCTACACCGACGGCCGGGTCTACGAGGGGTCGTTCAAGCAGGCCAAGCCCGAGGGTCAGGGCGTGATGACCTACCCCGATGGCTACCGCTACGAAGGCAACTGGGTCGCAGGCCAGCGCCAGGGGGTGGGGTCAGCGGTCTACCCCGACGGCAGCCTCTACAAGGGCGACTTCAAGGCCGGGTTGAGGGACGGCCAAGGCGAGTTCTCGACCACCGAGGGGTTCAAATACGTCGGCACCTGGGTCGCCGGCCAGATCGAGGGCCAGGGCGTGGCCACCTACCCCGAGGGCGACGTCTACGAAGGCATGTTCAAGGCCGGAAGGCGCGAGGGCCAGGGGAAGCTGACCTACGCCAGCGGCGAAGTGGCCGAGGGCATCTGGCAGAACGGCATCCTGACCGCCCCGCCAGAGGCCCCGGAGCCTGCGGAAGGTGACGCAGCTGCAGCCCCCACCGAAGCCGCCGCCCCCACCGAACCCGCGACGAACCCGTAGGTCGGGCTTCAGCCCGACTCTGCCTGACGCCTGCAACCATCGTAGGGTGCGCTACAGCGCACCGTGCCGGTCAGCTACGCTCGACAAACTTAGATGTACGCCTTCACAGCCCGCTCGATATTGCTCGAGTATCTGTAGATATCAGAAAGCCGTTCGATGGGCTCTTTGACTTCAACCTTGTTCTCATCGAACAATCCAAGAAACTTGGCGGACTTTCCGTTGAAATACAGCCGGCAAATCGGCTTACGGTTATTGTCGTCAACGAAGATGCTGCAATAGGACTTCGCGTCTCTGAGCGTTACGCGTTCTACGTCAATGGTCTTGGCCGCGATCGCTCGCACTATCATGAAGGCCTGTGACTCCTCATCTGTGGTCACAACATCGGATGCCTCTGCTGTATCCGCCTTCGTTGCTCCCGTTTCGGCGGGTATGTCCGTCCTGAAAGCCACGCTCAGTTTGTCTTGGATTCGATCTCTGATAACAAGGTCAAGCGCACCTTGGACGGCCAGCCGCAGCGGCTCCATTACAGCCTTGGTTAGACTGCCTTCGACGATTTGCTTCCCGATTAACCGAACAAAGTCGTCGTCAGGCGCTTCTAACTGCTTCTTGATGTAGGAAGCTGCCGCCTTGGCGAACCGAAGGTTTGACGCGGCCTCCCGGATTGCAGTTATTGAAAAAGTCGTCTTTTGGAAACGTGCTAGGTCTGCGACTTCACTTTCCGCGTAAGACTGAAGGTCAAAGGTAAAGAACGGCTTTTTGTCCATCCGATTCGGCTCGTCCATATCTGAGAAGAACCAGATTTCTCGACCGTTTGTCAGCACCGCAAGCTTGGCTTCCTTGGTCGCAAAGTAACGGAATAGTTGGCTGTACTGCGCGCTCCCGAGGGGCATGGTGATCGGCTTCACCTCGATCAGCACGCTTAAGACGCCATTAATGTTTAGCGCAAAGTCGATCTTTTCGCCCTTCTTGAGGCCGACATCGGCTACATACTCCGGCACCACCTCTTCCAGGTTGAAAGGGTCGAAACCGAAAGCTTGGATCAGGGGGAGAACCACCGAAGTCTTTGTAGCTTCTTCGGTAAGCGCGTGCTGGCTCGCGTGTCTGGAACGGCGCGACAACTCATTAACTTTCTGGGCAAAATCCGACACGATCCAATCTCCCTTGTTGGTTCGCAATCTGACTACTTACTTGAAGTCGATCAAGCACAAGTTGTAGTGGCTCATATTGCTCACTTTTGAGCGTGAGCACGTTGCAACAATGAGCTTCCCACCCCCACCCCACAGTTAACACCCCCCTAACGCCCACACCCAAACCCTTGTAATCCCTCACCTCCCCCTCCCTGTCCTGCGTGGACAGCCGATCACCCTTGCGGCCCCCACCCCCGCCCCGCTACTCCTTCCCCATGCGCCAGACCCTGACCGAGATCTACGAGGCCCGCGTGGCCGAGGGCACCCTCCGCCCCGACCCCGCCCAGCATGCCCTCCTCCCACAACTGGAGGCCCTGAGGTCCTGGCTGGAAGCGAACGCGACCCGCAAGGTCGGCCTCTTCGCGGGCCTCTTTGCCAAGCCCATCCAGCCCCCGAAGGGCCTCTACCTCTGGGGCGGCGTGGGCCGGGGCAAGTCGATGCTGATGGACCTCTTCACTGAAGCCACCGATATCCAGCAGAAACGCCGAGTCCACTTCCACGCCTTCATGCAGTCCGTCCACAAGGGCATGCACGCGGCCCGCCAGCGCGGCGTCGAAGACCCCCTCACCCCCGTCGCCGACGAGATCATCCGCGACCTGCGCCTTCTGGCCTTCGACGAGATGCAGATCACCGACATCACCGACGCGATGATCGTGGGCCGCCTCTTCGAGAAGCTCTTCGCCGCCGGGACCCTCATCGTCACCACCTCGAACCGGCCCCCCGGCGACCTGTACAAGGACGGCCTCAACCGCGGCATCTTCCTGCCCTTCATCGCCATGCTGGAAGACCGCCTTCAGGTCGTCGAACTGGAAAGCCCCACCGACTATCGCCAGCACCGTCTGCAGGGCGCGCAGGTCTACTTCCACCCGGCCCGGTCCGCCACCACCCAGATCGCCGCGATCTGGACCGACCTTACCGGAGGCGCCCCCGAACAACCCCTGATGCTGGAGGTGAACACCCGTCAGGTCACCCTGCCCCGCTTCGCAAACGGGGTGGGGCGGGCCAGCTTCTGGGATCTCTGCTCGAAACCCCTCGGCGCCGCCGACTACCTTGCCATTGCCCGCGCGGTCCGGGTGTTGATCCTGGAAGACATCCCGCAGCTGTCCTCGGCCAACTACAACGAGGCGAAGCGGTTCGTCATCCTGATCGACGCGTTGTACGAGGCCAAGGTGCGCCTGATCGCTTCCGCCGCCGAAGCCCCCGAGCGGCTGTATATCGAAGGCGAAGGCTCCTTCGAGTTCGAACGCACCGCCAGCCGCCTGCGCGAGATGCAATCCGCCGATTGGGGTGCCTAGCCCAGCGCCTGCCACAGAAGCCGCAGGGCCATCCCGGACGACACCACCACCAGAAGTGGCTTGATCAGCCGCGCCCCGACCCGCATCGCCACGCGCGCGCCCAGTGAGGCCCCTGCGATCTGCCCCACGGCCATCGCCAGCCCCACGCCCCACCAGGTCGCGCCCGAGAAGACGAAGACCAGAAGGCTGCCAAGGTTCGAGGCAAAGTTCAGCATCTTGGTATGCGCCGTCGCCTTCAAGACGCCATAGCCCGCCAGAAGCACGAACCCCATCATGAAGAACGACCCGGTTCCCGGACCGAAGAACCCGTCATAGGCCGCAATCGCCGGGACCGCCGTCACCGCGAAGACGGCGGGCTTGACCCGCTCGGCCCGCGCCTCGTCCGTCAGCCCCGGCTTCAGCGCGAAGAACCCTGCCACACCGATCAGCACCACCGGCATGATGATCCGCAACACCTCGGCCGGGATCAGATGCGCCACCAACGCGCCACCGGCGCCAGCCGCCGCACTGATCGCCGCCATCCCCAGCTGATCCTGAGGCCGCACATGCCCCGCCCGGGCATAGGCGACCATCGCCGTGGCCGACCCGAAGGTCCCCTGCAACTTGTTTGTCGCCAGCGCTTCTACGGGGGAAGCCCCGGCCAGCAGCAAGGCAGGCACCGACAAAAGCCCGCCGCCCCCCGCGATGCTGTCGATGAAGCCCGCCACGAAGGCAGCAAGGACCAGAAGCAGGGCAAGGTGGGTGGCGACTTCGAACATGGTCGGGTTGTGGCCGGTTCCAGGGGGACGGGCAAGAGGCCGCCGAAGCGGATGCCTCCGGCGGGAGTTTTTGCGGGCAGCGCCCCCATCGCCGAGGAGGAGGCGAAGCCCGACGACGAGACAAAAGACTTGCGCGTCAGCGCTCCGCTTGGTTGCCGACGGTCAGACCGGGGCGAAGTCGTTGCGGGAATAGCCCTGCAGGTAAAGCAGCGCGGTCAGGTCGCCGTGGTTCACCCGGACCTCGCATTGCGCCTGCACCGTGGGCTTGGCGTGCAGCGCGACGCCGATCCCTGCGGCAAGCAGCATCGGCAGGTCGTTGGCCCCATCCCCCACCGCCAAAGCTTCGGCGGCGGTGATCCCCAGCCGCGCGGTGATCTCGTTCAGCGCCTGCAGCTTGGCTTCCTTGCCAAGGATCGGCTCGGCCACCGTGCCCGTCAGTCGGCCCTCGGCGATGTGCAGGGTATTCGCGCGGTTCTCGTCGAACCCCAGTTTCGCCGCCACTGCCGAGGTGAACGCCGTGAACCCACCCGACACCAGCGCCGCATAGGCGCCCTGCGCCTTCATCGTCGCCAGCAGAACCGGCCCCCCCGGCATCAGCGTGATCCGGTCGCGCAGGACCTGGTCGATCACCGCCTCGGCCAAGCCCTTCAACAGCCCCACCCGTTCGCGCAGCGCGCCTTCAAAGTCCAGTTCCCCATTCATCGCCCGCGCCGTGATGTCCGCCACGCGCGCTCCCACCCCGGCCTCGTCGGCCAGCTCGTCGATGCACTCTTGCCGGATCATCGTCGAATCCATGTCGGCGATCAGCAGGCGCTTCTTCCGGCCCTCGGAACGCTGCACCACCATGTCCACCTGCATCGCCTGCAGGCCGTCCCAGACCTCCCAGCGGTTCTCTGGCATGGCCACAAGATCGAACTCCGCCGCCACGCCCGGGTCCAGCCAGCGAGCGTCAGCGCCCCCCCAGGCGTTGCGGAGGGATTCCACGGTCACCCGTTCCAGCACCGGGGTTTCGGGGTTGGTCAGAAGAGAGACGACGTACATGGAGCAGGTTTCCGATAGTGAACAGAGGTGTCGCTTTTTCGCGACCAAGCGTCGGACTATCGCGATTTTTCCGCTTGCGCCAGCCCGAGACGCCCTTTACCCACGGCGGCGGGACACCCTTCCCCACCGAAGGGCTTTTAGCTGGAAGGCTACCATGACAGACCTGACCCCGCCGGCCAAGCGCCCGGCCAACCCGCGCTTCTCTTCTGGCCCCTGCGCCAAGATCCCCGGATATTCCCTTGATATGCTTAGCGACGCGCCCCTTGGCCGCTCGCACCGTGCCGCCGTCGGCAAGGCCAAGCTGAAAGAGGCGATTGACCTCACCCGCGAAATTCTGAGCGTGCCCGCCGACTACCGCATCGGCATTGTTCCGGCGTCCGACACCGGCGCTGTGGAAATGGCGATGTGGTCGCTGCTGGGTGCCCGCCCGGTCGAAATGCTCTCCTGGGAATCCTTCGGCGAAGGCTGGGTCACCGATGCCGTCAAACAGCTGAAACTCGACGCCAAGGTCCGCATCGCGCCCTATGGCCAGATCGTGAATTTCGCCGAGGTGGACTTCGACAAGGACGTCGTCTTCACCTGGAACGGCACCACCTCGGGCGTCCGCCTGCCGAACGGCGACGCGATCCCCGCCACCCGCGCGGGGCTTACGATCTGCGACGCCACCAGCGCCGCCTTCGCGATGGAACTGCCCTGGGACAAGCTCGACGTCACCACTTTCTCCTGGCAGAAGGTCCTCGGCGGCGAGGGCGCACATGGCGTCATCATCCTGTCGCCCCGCGCCGTCGAACGGCTGGAGACTTACGTCCCCGCCTGGCCACTGCCCAAGATCTTCCGCCTGACCGCCAAGGGCAAGCTGATCGAAGGCATCTTCCAAGGCGAGACCATCAATACCCCTTCGATGCTGGCGAACGAAGATTACCTCGTGGCGCTGAAATGGGCGAAGTCCATCGGCGGTCTGAAAGGCCTGATCGCCCGCGCCACGGCCAACGCCAAGGTGGTCCACGACTTCTGCGCCGCAAACCCCTGGATCGCGAACCTGGCGGAAGACCCGGCGACGGCCTCTACCACCAGCGTCTGCCTCAGGTTCACCGACCCCCGCATCACCGACGGCGAGGCCTTCGCCAAGGCTGTCGCCAAGCGGATCGAGAAGGCAGGCGCGGGCTTCGACATGGGGGCCTACCGCGACGCGCCTCCGGGCCTGCGCATCTGGTGCGGCTCGACGGTCGAGACGGCGGATGTCCAGGACCTGATGCCCTGGATCGCCCACGCTTTCCACGCCGAGATCGCGGCGCTGGCGCAGGCTGCCTGACCGGGCGGTGGGCGGACCGCCCACCCTACAACACCCCCTTCGTAGGGTGGGCGATCCGCCCACCTTCCCCACCCAATTTCAGGACCCCATCATGCCGAAAGTCCTCGTATCCGACGAACTCTCCGAAACCGCCGTCCAGATCTTCCGCGATCGCGGCGTTGAAGTGGATTACCTCCCCAAACTCGGCAAGGACAAGGATGCCCTCGCCGCCGTCATCGACCAATACGACGGCCTCGCCATCCGCTCCACCACCAAGGCCACCGAGAAGCTGCTTGAGAAGGCCACCCGCCTCAAGGTCATCGGCCGCGCCGGGATCGGCGTCGATAACGTCGACATCCCGGCGGCGTCCAAGAAGGGCGTCATCGTGATGAATACGCCCTTCGGCAACTCGATCACCACGGCGGAACATGCCATCGCCATGATGTTCGCTGTTGCCCGGCAAATCCCCGAGGCCAACGCCTCGACCCATGCCGGAAAGTGGGAAAAGTCCAAGTTCATGGGGGTGGAGCTTTTCAACAAGACACTCGGCGTGATCGGGGCGGGGAACATCGGCGGCATCGTCTGTGACCGTGCCGTCGGCCTGCACATGAAGGTCATCGCCTATGACCCCTTCCTGTCTGACGAACGCGCCAAGCAGTTGGGCGTCACCAAGGTGGACCTCGACGACCTCCTCGCTCGCGCCGATTTCATCACGCTTCACGTGCCCCTCACCGACAAGACCCGCAACATCCTGTCGAAGGACAACCTGGCGAAAACCAAGAAGGGCGTGCGCATCATCAACTGCGCGCGGGGCGGGCTGATCGACGAAGCGGCCCTCCTCGACGCCCTGAACTCGGGCCACGTCGCGGGCGCGGCGCTGGACGTTTTCGAGGTCGAACCGGCGAACGAAAACCCGCTCTTCAACCACCCCAACGTCGTCTGCACCCCGCACCTCGGCGCCTCCACCACCGAAGCGCAGGAAAACGTCGCCCTGCAGGTGGCCGAGCAGATGTCGGACTACCTGCTGACCGGAGCCGTCCAGAACGCGCTCAACATGCCGAACGTCACCGCCGAAGAGGCCGCGGTGATGGGCCCCTGGATCAAGCTTGCCTCCCACCTCGGCGCCTTCATCGGCCAGATGACCGACGAGCCGATCAAGGCGATCAACATCCTCTATGACGGCACGGTGGCCGAGATGAACCTCGCCGCCCTCAACCAGGCCGTTATCGCGGGTGTGCTGAAGACGCAGAACCCCGACGTCAACCTCGTCTCCGCCCCCGTGGTGGCGCGGGAGAAAGGCATCCAGATCTCCACCACCCGGCAGGAAAAGACCGGGGTCTTCGACGCCTACATCAAGGTCACGATGGTGACGGACAAACGCGAACGCTCGGTCGCAGGGACCTGCTTCAGCGATGGCAAGCCGCGCTTCATCCAGATCAAGGGCATCAACATCGACGCCGAGATCGGGCAGCACATGCTCTATACCACCAACGAGGACGTGCCCGGCATCATCGGCCTTCTGGGCATGACGATGGGCAAGAACAACGTCAACATCGCGAACTTCACCCTGGGCCGGTCGGGCGTGGGCCAGGACGCCATCGCGATCCTCTACCTTGACCAGCCGATCGACCCCAAGGTGATCGAGACGCTGGAAGGCACCGGCATGTTCTCCCAGGTGAAAGCCTTGCAGTTCGACGTCGCCTGACCAATCCTGCCTCGGCCGGGCACCCCGCCTGGCCGAGGCCCCGATGCTCCTCCCGGATCTCCTCCACGCCCTTGCCGACCTAACCGGGACCGAGCCGCGCGCCGCGGCAGCGGCCACCGCGCAGGCCCTGCGCGCCGCCGCCGAAACCGACTTTCCGCGACAGCCCCCATCGGCCCTCTCCCCCGGCATCCTCCAGTCAGCGGCCCTCCCCGGACACCCCGCCGCGCGGCTGATCCGCGAGGCGCACAAATGGCTTCCCTGGCAGGACAGCCCCGCCGCCGCGCTGCAGCCCACCGACCTCCGCGCGATCAAGTCCGTCGTCACGCTTCTTGGCCCCGGCGCGCCGATCCCGTCCAGGACCCTCCGCTTCGGCCTCTTCTACCAGGCACCGAACACAACCTACCCGCTCCACGCCCACGCGGCCGCCGAGACCTATACGATCCTCGCAGGATCGGTCCATTGGCAGGCCGCCGACCGCCGCTTCCCCCTCACCTCTGGCGAAGCCATCCATCACCCGCCAAACCTGCCCCACGCCATGCGCGCCGGGGCCGAGGGCTTTCTCGCCGCCTGGCGCTGGTCTGGCGATATCGGCTTCGACAGCTACCGGATGCTCCCCGACCCGGACGTCTGACCACTCTTGCCCTTTCACATTTGCCCAAATATCCCACGGGGGTCCGGGGGTGTGAAACCCCCGGGGGTAGCCAAGGACACCCCGGCATGCACCTCTACGCCATTGGCGACATCCACGGGCACCTCGGCCTTCTGAAGGCCGCCCACGACCTGATCGCCGCCGACATGGCGCGTCACGGCCCGGGACAGGTGATCCACGTCGGCGACCTTGTCGACCGCGGCCCGGACAGCCGGGGCGTCATCGACCACCTGATGCAAGGTCAGGCGCGGGGCGAGGATTGGGTGGTCCTGAAGGGCAACCACGACCGGATGTTCAGCCGCTTCCTGAATGACCCGCACGAGCAGGAGCCAGGCCTGCGCGCCGACCTCGGCTGGCTGCATCCAAAGCTGGGCGGGCCGGCCACGCTGGCCTCCTATGGCGTTGCCAAGGCCGCCGACCGTCCGATTCCCAAGGTCCACGCCGATGCCCTTGCCGCCGTCCCGCAGGCGCACCGGGAGTATCTGGCCGCCCTGCCCGCGATGCACCGGGCCGGGGACAGTCTCTTTGTCCATGCGGGACTGCGCCCCGGCGTACCCCTGGACCAGCAAAGCGAAACCGACCTGGTCTGGATCCGCGACCTCTTCCTGATCGAGGTGGAAAGCTTCGGCCCCCTTGTCGTGCACGGCCACACGGCCATCGACCAGGCCACGCATTACGGCAATCGCATCAACCTCGACAGCGGCGCGGCCTATGGCGGCCCGCTGTCGGCCGTAGTGATCGAGGGGCGCGAAGCTGCTCTGCTGACCCCCCAGGGACGACGGAAGCTGCCCGGCCCGCCGCCGATGCTGTTCCGGAACGGCTAAGGATGCTCGCGCCGGATCAGGCGCTTGACCGACCGGCCGCCCAGGTAGCCGAAGACCACCGTCGCCAGGCCCACCACTTCGGCAATTGCCGGGCCTTCGGGCAGGCCGCGCACCGCCAGTGCCACGCCCATCAGGGCAAAGCCCCCGGCGCTGATCCAAAGCCAGAACCACAATTCGCCCCGCGTCGGACCAAATCTCCACCGGTTCCTGTCTTCCATCCGCGTCTCCTGCGCCGTTGCCACAGCGGCCCACAAAGTTTCGGACCTCCGGTATACCGCACTTTACCGACGGCGCGGGCCATGATTCCCTGCCCCGCATGACACCCAGCGCCCAGAACCGCCTTACCCCGATCCTGATCACCCTCGGGATCATCCTTCTTACGGCCGCCTACCTTCTGTGGATCGGTCGCGAGCCGATCTGCAAATGCGGCTATGTCAGTCTTTGGCACGGCCAGGTGGTCAGTGCCGAGAACTCGCAGCACCTGTCGGACTGGTACACGCCCAGCCACATCATCCACGGCTTCCTGTTCTACGGGGCGCTCTGGCTGGTGGCGCGGCGGTTGTCCTTCAGCTGGCGGCTTTCCATAGCCACCCTGGTCGAATGCGCCTGGGAGATCGTCGAGAATTCGGACGCAGTGATCGAACGCTACCGGACGGTCACAATCTCGCTGGACTACTACGGCGACAGCGTGATCAACACGGTCTTCGACGTTTTCGCGATGATCCTCGGGTTCTGGCTGGCGGCGAAGTTGCCGGTCTGGGCGACGGTCGCCCTCATCATCCTGTTCGAGGTCGGGACCATGTGGATCATCCGCGACGGGCTGGCGCTGAACGTGCTGATGCTGCTGTGGCCGCAGGACTGGATCGCGACCTGGCAGGCTGGGCGCTGAGCAGGCCGGGCGCTGACACCCCGGAACTCGACAGAACTCCGGCGCGATCAGACCTTCATGCGGCGCAGCGCGAGAAGCGCCGCGACTGTGGCCGTCCCCAGCAGTGCCGCGCTGACCCAGAAGAAGCCCCGGTCCCCCATCCCCGCCACCAGCGGGGCCAGGACCAGAGGCGTCACGATCGCCCCCACCAGGCCCGAGGCGACAATGGTCGGCGGCACCCGGATATCCTCGCCCATCTTGGCGCTGGCCGTCACGTAGTAGCCCGGGAAGAACACCCCCGCCGAAGCCCCCATCGCCACGAAGCAGACCGCAGGCGACCAGACCGCCGCCCCCAGCGCGAAGACCGCCGCCGAGCCGATGGACAGGGTGTAAAGCACGAAAGGCTCGACCCGGTGCGCGATGAAGATCAGCACGACCCGGGCCAAGAGGAAGACCACGAAGAACAGGCTCAGAAGTTCCGACGCCCGCGTCTCCTCCACCCCCGCGCGGATCAATGCGGTGGGGCCAAGACCCGCAAGGCTTGCCTCCATCCCGATGGCCAGCGCCCCGAAGGCCAGGATGCCCCAATGCGGCCGGAACGCCTTGACCGGCCCCGTCTGCGCCACGGCGTCGCGCCCGGCCGATCCGGCCAAGGCCCAGATCACCGCCAGCACCACGGCCACGACGCCGAAGGTCACGGCCGGGTCGCTGCCCAGCCAGACGAAGACCAGCGGCGCGGCGATGGCGCCGACGCCGAAGGTCGCGTTCAGGAGGCTTAACATCGACGGCCCCTTGGCCCCGAATGCCCGCATGACCCGCGGGTTGAACACCGCCGTCGCCATGCCGTAGCCCACACCGAACAAAGCACCTCCCAAGAGCGTCAGCACCCAGTTCGGGCTGACGGCCATCAGCCCGGTGCCCGCTGCCATCGCCGCCAGCGTCGGCCGCGGCCCGATCCCTGCGCCCTTGAAATACATCACCCCGACGCCCAGGAAGCAGCCGACCCAGAGAAGCGCGACAAACAGCCCCGCCTCGCCCTGCCCCAGCGCGAAGTCCCGCACGTAAACCGGCAGCGCCGGACCGAACAGCGCCTGCCCCGCGCCCATCATCACGAAGGTCGCCACCCCCACGAAAAGCAGCGCCGCATGGGTCCGCATCAGGTCTTTCACGTCGCTCTCCCGCTGGTGCGCCTGATCTCCCGCGACTGTTAGCGCATGTCAATGCCGCCCGTGACGCCACGTCCCCTCTGCATTGGCGCGGAGTTCGTGCACACTGCCGCCGAAACCCCGGAGGCCCGCATGACCGACATCCACATCCTCTCTGCCGCACGTACCGCCATCGGCAGCTTCGGCGGCGCGCTTGCAGCCCTTGCGCCCATCGACATCGCCACCCATGCCGCGAAAGCAGCCCTGTCGCGTGCGGGGGTAGAGGGCGGGCAGATCGGCCAGGTCGTCATGGGCCACGTGATCAACACCGAACCGCGCGACATGTACCTTGCCCGCGTCATGGCGATGAACGCCGGTATCCCCGAAACGACGCCCGCGCTGAACGTCAACCGGCTGTGCGGCTCGGGCGCGCAGGCCATCGTCTCGGCCGTCCAGATGCTGATGCTGGGCGACGCCGAAATGGCGCTGGCAGGCGGCGCAGAGTGCATGAGCCGCGCGCCCTACATCCTGCCCGCCGCCCGCTTCGGCCAGAAGATGGGCGACACCCGCGCTCTGGACATGATGACGGGTGCGCTGACCTGCCCGTTCGGCACCGGCCACATGGGGGTCACGGCCGAGAACGTGGCCGATCAGCACGGCATCACGCGCCAGGACCAGGACGCCTTCGCGCTGGAAAGCCAGACCCGCGCCGCAAAGGCCATCGCCGAGGGCCGCTTCGCCGACCAGATCGTCCCGATCGAGATCGGAGGCAAGCGCGGGCCTGTGACCTTTGCGGTGGACGAACACCCGAAGGCCACCAGCGCCGAGGCACTGGCAGGCCTGCGACCGGCGTTCCAGAAGGACGGCACAGTGACGGCAGGAAATGCCTCGGGCATCAATGATGGCGCGGCGGCGCTGGTGCTGTCCCGCAATGCCGAAGGCTCCCGCGCGCGGATCATGGGATACGACCTGGCCGGGGTGGACCCCAAGGTCATGGGCCTTGGGCCGATCCCCGCGGTGCAGGCCCTGTGCCGAAAGCTGGGCCTGCCTGCGGACAGTTTCGACGTCGTGGAATCAAACGAGGCCTTTGCCGCCCAGGCCCTTGCCGTGTCCCGTGCGCTGGACCTTGATCCCGCCCGCGTGAACCCGAACGGCGGTGCCATCGCCCTGGGCCACCCCGTTGGCGCGACCGGGGCCATCCTGGTGGTGAAGGCCCTGCACGAGCTGGAACGGACCGGAGGCCGCACCGCCCTTGTCACCATGTGCATCGGCGGCGGTCAGGGCATCGCACTGGCCATCGAGCGGGCCTAGGCGAATTCTTCAAAGAATTCGCGCCGGAGCCTTCAAAGGCTCCGGTCCGAAGTTTTCGAAAACTCCGGTGCCCGGCCTTGGCCCTCCGCGGCGTCGATCATCGCGACGCGCGTGGCATGGCGGCCGCCCTCGAACCCCGCCTCCAGGAACGCATCGACGATCTCAAGCGCCAGCCCCTCTCCCACCACGCGCGCGTCCAGAGACAGCATGTTGGCATCATTGTGCATCCGGATCATCCTGGCCGAGAACGTGTCGGAACAGACGCCGCAGCGGATGCCGCGCACTTTGTTCGCGGCCATCATGATCCCCTGCCCGGTGCCGCACAGGATGATCCCCAGATCGCACTCGCCCGAGGCCACAAGCCGCGCGGCCGCCACGCCATGCGTTGGGTAGTGTGTGCTTTCCGGCGTGGTCGGGCCGATGTCCACGGCCTGATGACCCTTGGCCACCACATGCGCCGCGATGGCCTGGCGCAAGGCAATGGCGGCGTGGTCGCTGGACAGGGCAATGCGTCTCGACTGAGTCATGTGGGCCTCTGCGGATACAGATTTCGCTGCAGCGTTACGCCAGAGCGGCCGAACCTGCAGCGACCGGCGCCCACCCCGGCGTAGGGTGGGCGATCCGCCCACCGTCCCTTACCGCACCTGCACCTGCACCCGGTCTGACCGGCCCTCGGCGTCGATCACGCTCAGGGTCACGAACCCGGTCCCCGGCATCGCCAGCATCGCCTCGCGGGCGTCAAGTCCCACCACCACCGGCACCCCGTCGGCCAACCAAGTGAAGGGGGCCGTGCCACCAGCAACCTTCACCTTCAGCCCTGCGGCCAGCAGCTCCACCTCGGCCCCATCGGGCGGGAAGGCCACCGCAGGCGCATCCGCCGCCCCCTCGAAAACCGCCACGCGTGAGCGGAACCGCTGCAACGGTTGCGGCAGCTCGGCATTGGCCACCAGGAGGGTGGAGGCCGGGGCCGCGGGCTGCGGGTCAAGCTTGCCCTTCAGCCGGTTGAAGGCCTGGAACAGCACGGGTGCCGCCACGTCGGCCCCGAAGGCCCCCGGCACCGGGGTCCCATCCGCCCGGCCCATCCAGACCCCGACGACATGCCTGCCGTCATACCCGATCGCCCAGGCGTCCCGGTGGCCGTAAGAGGTCCCCGTCTTGTAGGCCAGCCGATTGCCTGGCGCGCCCGGTGGCGGCGCGAGTCCTGCCAGAATGTCCCCCACTTGCCAGGCGGCAATCTCGGACACGACGCGCTGCCCCTCGGCCCCATCGGCGTCCAGCCGCCAGGACAGGGGCCGCACCACCCCACCCCGCGCCAGCGTCGCGTAAAGCTGCACCATGTCCGTCAGCGTCACCCCGACCCCGCCCAGGGCAATCGCCAGCCCCGGCTGGTCGCCGGGAAAGACCGGCTGCATTCCGGCCTTCTGCATCGCCGAGATCAGCCGCGCCGGGCCCATCGCCTCGGTCAGCGCCACGACCGGGATGTTGCGCGACAGCTGCAACGCCTCGCGCATCCGGATCGTACCCAGGTAAAGCTTGTCGAAGTTCTGCGGCGCGTAGGCGCCAAAGCTCATCGGCCGGTCGTCGATCATCGTCTCGGGATGGCCCAGCCCCTCGTCGAACGCCAGCGCATAGACCAGCGGTTTCAGCGTGGACCCGGGCGACCGCAGCGCCGTCGTCATGTCGACGAAGCCTTGCCGCAGGTCGGCCTGATACCCTGCCGACCCCACCGATGCCAGGATCTCGCCCGAGGCATGGTCAGCCACCAGGATCGCCACCTGCAACCGCTCGCCACGGCCCTCCACCGCCTCCAGAGCCAGCGCTTCCAGCGTCTTTTGCAGATTGCCATCCAGGGTGAGGTGGTGGACCAGGACCGTCGGCAGGTCGGCCTTCGCCCGGTCGGCCAGATGCGGGGCCAGCGCCGGGAAGGGCTTGCGCAGCCCGGGCACTTCTTCGCGCCGCGCCGCCTTGGCCTCGTCCGCGTCAAGCACGCCCTCTTCGACCGCGCGCGCCAGCACCCGGTTCCGCGCCGCCTCGGCCCGGTCGGCGGCCCGGTCGGGGCGGCGGCTTTCCGGGCTTTGCGGGATTGCCACCAGAAGAGCCGCCTCGGCCGGGGTCAGACGGCGCGGCTCCTTCCCGAAATAGCTGATCGAGGCCGCCCGCACGCCCTCCAGGTTCCCGCCAAAGGGGGCCAGGTGCAGATAAAGCTGAAGGATCTGGTCCTTGGACAGCCGCCGCTCCAGCGCCAGCGCGACGCGCATCTGCCGCAGCTTGCCGCCGACCTGACCGGTGGTCCCTTCCTCCAGCAGGCGCGCGACCTGCATGGTCAAGGTCGAGCCGCCCGATATGACACGCCCATTCCACATCGCCTGCAGGACCGCCCGGGTCATCGACCGGAGGTCCACACCAGAATGGTCGCGAAACCGCTTGTCCTCATAGGCCAGCAGCATTTGCAGGTAGACCGGGTCCACCTTGTCCGGCGTCAGCGCCAGCCGCCAGCGCCCGTCCGCCACCGTGTAGGCCCGCAGAAGGTCACCGTCGCGGTCCAGCACTTCAATCGAGGTTTCCACCACGACGGGCGGCAGTACCGTGTCGTCGATCCACTCGTCGAAACGGTCCCGGCCCAAAGCGCCAAGCCAGAGACCCAAGGCAAGAACCAGAAGCCAGCGCGCGCGCATTACCAGGGTCCGCTCGTCGAGCACATCGTGCACACCTCGCTCCGCGCCCCCCCGACGAGTGCACGAAGTGCTCGAGGAGGTGTTCCGAAGCGCCCCCACCCCGGTCGGGGAAGGGGAACGTCGTATGGCAGCGGACGGTCCATCACTTGGTGATCGTGACCTTGTCCGTCTCGCTGCGCGCCCGGAAGTCGGGGCGGTACATGTCCTCGACCGAGGCAGCGGCATGGTGGAACGTGCCCGGGCTGACCGCGCGGACGACGTAGGCCAGCTTGAACGGCTGGTCCGACCGCCAATCCACCGCGGTCAGAAAGCGGTCCTGCCGGAACTCGGAGTGGGCCACGTCCTGCAGGCTGTCCAGCCAGCCCAGTTCCGAGGTCGAGCCCGCCGACATCAGGTTCGGGTTGTCGATCTCGAACCCGGCGGGCAGGGGATCGCTGACCATCAGCCGCGCCTCGCCATAAGCGAACGGCGTCACTTCCAGCACAGTCACCAGCCGTGTCCCGGCCGCCACGCTGTCCGCCGTCACCGACTCGCCGGCCATCGTGAAGTAGCTGCGGGTGATCGCATAGCCGTTGCCGCCCGCCGGTTCGGGTTCCGCAGGGACGCCATAGGTGGTGACTGTGACCGTCGTATCCGGCCCGTCGTTCTTTACCACGACCGGAGTCACCGACCCCGCGTCCAGCACCCGCACCAAGGGGCCAGAGGCAGGCTGGCCGTCGATGGTCAGCCCGTCCACCGCCGGCCGGTCGATCAGCGCGTTGGCCGCAAGCAGCGCCCAGGTCGCCTCTTGCGTCGAGAGGTTGGTGCCTTGCGCCGCCAGCCGATCCGTCAGCGCCTCACGGTCCACCGCGTTCGACCCCGCCTCGACCGCCAGCGTCAGCAGCGCCGCCGCGTCGCGGTAGCGGGTGCCATAGTCCACCCGCCAGACCTGGCCCTGTTCGGGCGCCTCGGCCTCCATCTTCGCCACGGCCTTGCGGAACATCGCATCCGCCCGCGCCTGATCGCCGTAGGACGCCAGCGCCGCGCCCACCTGCCCCATCGCAAGCGGAGTCGCGAAGTCGTCGCCCTTCACGTCGGCATAGTAGCGCAGATCGCCGATCGCCGCGGCACCTTCCCGCGCCAGCACCATCAGCGCATAGGCCAAGGCCTCGCCCCCGCCGTTCGTCTCGGCGCTGAAGTCGGGCGCGTAGTTCACCTGGTTGCGCAGGTTCGCCAGCGCCGACTTGAACGCCACTTCGGGCACCGCATAGGCTTGCGCCTTGGCCCGGCTCAGGAAGTCCGTGACATAGGCGTCCAGCCACAGGTCGCCGTCCGCCGGCCCCCAGAGACCGAACCCCCCGGTCGAGGACTGGTTCGCCAGGATCTCGACGATGGCCTCGTTGATCCGGCCTGCAAGTTCGGCGTCGCCTTCCAGCTCCATCACCCGCGCCACTTCGTCGAAGTAAAGCAGCGGCAGTGCGCGGCTGGTCATCTGTTCGGTGCAGCCATAGGGATAACGGTCCAGGGCCGCCAGCAGGCCCGGAGCGTTCAGCCGCGCCAGAGGGCCGATGGCCATCGTGGCCTTGCCCGACCCCGGCACCAGCCCGGCAAAGACGTCGCCGTCGAAGGTGAAGGTCTGGCCCGACGCCAGCTCCAGCCGCGAAATCCGCGCGACCTCGGGGTCGTTCACCTGCACCGGAATTGTCAGCGTCTTCTTCAGCACCTTCCCGTCCGGCGTGGTCAGCGAAATGTCGATGGTCTGCACGCCCACCCCGCCCGCCGTCACCGGCACCTCGAACACGGCCTTGGCCTTGTCGCCCAGGTCAAAGCCCGAGGGCACATCGCCCAAAGTCAGGCCACTGGCCGCCACATCGAGACTCATCCGCCCCGAAGGCCCCGTCGCATGGACCACCTCCAGCAGCAGCCGCGAGGTATCGCCCGGCGACAGGAAGCGCGGCACCGAGGCCGTGACGACCACCGGATCGCGCACCAGCACATCGGCGCTGGCCTGCCCGACCCCGGTCTTGGACCAGGCCACGGCCATCACCTTCACCGTGCCGTTGAACGACGGCAGGTCAAATGTCGCCCGCGCATAGCCATCCGCCCCGACCTCGACCGGACCAGTGAAGTACGCCACCAACTCTTCCGTGGGGGGCGGAGCCTGCAACCGCGCCTGCGCGCCCGCATCGCCACCCGAGCGGACCTCGCCCGTGGCCCCGTTCAGCCCGTCGATCAACCGGCCATAGATGTCGCGGATGCCGACGCCCAGCCGACGCTGACCGAAGTAATGGCCCTGCGGATCGGGGGCCTCGAACCCCGTCAGGTTCAGGATGCCCACATCCACCGCCGCGATGGTGACATAGGCCGTCTCGCCCGCCGCCACGCCCTCGACCTTCACCGCCACGTCCAGCGGCCCGCGAGGCGCAGCCTCGGCCGCCATCTCGACCGTCGCTTTCAGGGCGCGCGCGCCGGGGTCGATGCTGGCATGGGTCAGCCCCAAGGCCCGCGCCGGGTTCCGGCCCGCCGCCACGTCCATCGGCCGCAGGACCGAGGCCGTCACATAGACCCCCGCGCCCCATTCATCCGTCACGGGAAGCTGGATCAGGTTCTCGCCCTCTTTCACCTCTACCGCCTGCATGGCGACCAGCCGGTTCGACAGCACCGTCACCAGCGCCGTCCCCGCCGCGCGCGGCACGATCCGCAAGGTCGCCGTGTCGCCCGGCTTGTAGGCGGGCTTGTCCAAGGACAGCTCCAGCGTGTCCGGAGTGGCCGAGGCGTCCGCAGGCGCATACCAGCCTGCATAGAACTCGGTCGACGTCGCCGCCTTCCCACCATCCGCCGCCGTCACCAGGACCTCATAGGTCCCCCAGCTTACGTCCGCCGCAACTTCGACCGGGGCCGTGCCAAGCGTGGCCTCGCCCTCGGCCACCACCTCGCGGCTGACCACCGGCTCCCAGCTCCAGTTGCCGTAGCTTTGATACCACTGGTAGTCGTATTGCACGCGGGACACGGTCCATTTGACCGGCAGAGCCACCGCCGTCTCCCCCTGCACGGCAAGAAGCTGGAACCGCGCCTCGCCGCCTTCAGGTGCGACCCCGTCGAACAGGGGCTTCACCCCGATGATCGGTTCAGCCGAGGTCACCGCCTTCGTCACAGACCGCTCTACCGGGCGGCCCGAGCCTTCGGCCACGCGGATCGTCACGCGGGCCTCCAGCGGGCGGTGCGGGTCCTCGACCATAGGCAGGAAGACCGGGATGGTCGCATTGCCCGCATCGTCGGTCTCGCCGCCATTCAGCGACGTCATCTGCGCGCTGAAGGGTTGGTCGTGGCGACCAAAGACATAGCCCGGGAAAGCCGCCAGTCCGTCTGCCGCGCGCAAGAGAACCTCGCCCTCGATGGCCAGACCCGCGCCGGGGGCACCGAACAGGTACTTCGCAGCCACCGTCAGATCGACCGCCGAGTCCTGTCCGACAAGCAGCGGCGCATCGGCCAGCGTCAGGTCAAAGTCGATGCGTTCGGGCAAGAAATCCTCGACCAGGAAAGTCTTTGACGTCAGCGCCGGGGCTTCCAGATCGGCAAACAGCTCCAGCCGCCAGACGCCACGCGGGGCCGACCCGGCGACGACCTGCGAGAAGACATAGCCTCCGCCCCAATCAGTCGCCAAGAAGCGCGAATACTCGACCCCATCCGGGCGTTTCCAGACCGCCGTCAGCGGCAGCCCCTCGACCGCCGCCTGTTCTGCATCCCGGGCCAGCGCGGTGACATAGACCGTCTCCCCCGCGCGATAGGCGCCGCGGTCCATCGTGACGAAAACATCCACCGGAGGCGCCGCCTCGCGTCCTTCAACCCCACGGTCCGAAAGGTCAAACTCCGGATCGGTCAGCGACAGGAAGGCGATGTCGGTATCCGCCTCCTTCACCACCACCATCGCCGGGGCGGACCCACCCGTCCCCCGCGTCAGGCCCGCGTCGAACCGCGCATAGCCCTGGTCATCCGTCATGGCCGTGCCCAGCACCGTGTTGGCCTTATTCAGCAGTTCCACGGTCACGCCCGGCTTGGCCCCTGCCGTGCCCAGGGAACGGACGAAGACATGAAGCCCGTCCACCCCCGACATCGTCGTGACCCCAAGGTCCGAGATCACGAACCACTGCCAGGCGGGCGCAATCGTATAGGGGTCCACCCCCGGCACCGCCGCCTTCAGCGCATAGATGCCCGCCGGAAGCCCCTCCAGCGCCTCGCCCATCGGCAGGCGGGTGGTGACGTCCTTGTTGACCTCTTGCCCGACCGAGGCCGTGCCGGTCCACAGCGCCTCGCCCACGGTGTCGGCGAAATATTCCTCGGAATAGACGTTGATCGGCGCGCCGAAGTAGAAATCCTGGACCGAGCGCAAGAGGTTGCGGTCCGTCACCCGGTACAGCGTCAGGTCCAGCTTGTCGGTGTTCACCGTCTCGACCGGCAGGGCGGGATCGCCCGCTTTGGGCAGGACATACCCCCGGCCCGGGAACTTCACGCCCGGAGCCCGGTCGCGGACGTATTGTGTGATCTCGACCGACTTCGCCATCACCTGGCCGTCAGCGGCTGGAAGGCCTTCGCGGAAGGTCAGGCTGTAGCGCTTGCCATGCTCCAGGCCCGCCACGCACAACTGCCGCAAGCCGGCAGCCTCGACCGTCAGGCCGGGGTCTTTGAGCTGCACGAAAGAGGCATAATCGACATCTGAAACCACCAGGTCCTCGGAAAACGTCGCGCAGATGCGGGGCCGGGCCAGGTCGGACTGCACCAGAGTCTCGGCAATGCGGAAACCGTATTTCCCGATGGCCGCGTCCAGCAGCGCCGCCGTATCCACCCGCTCTTGCAGGGACTGCGCCAGCCGCAGCGCCGAAACGGTATCGCGGCCCCGCCCGTTGCGTTCAAGCACATCGGCCATCGTCACCAGGATCGTGTGGCGCAAAGCCGGGTTCTCGGCGCGCAGATAGGCGTTCACCGACGACAGCATCGCCTGATAGAAGAAGTAGCCCGACTGGTTCTGGTCGGCGATCCCCGCCTGCAGCTGCCGCCGCGCGAAGTCGCCCCAGGTCGCGGCATCGTCGGTCAGGTTCAGCGCCGCGCCAGTGTAGGCCGCCGCCCCCGCCCAGTCGCCCCGACCCTCGGCCTCCGACGCCGCCGCCAGATGCTCATCGGCGGTCCACGGCCCCGTCGTGTGCTGCCGTCCCAGCCCTTGCGCCTGCTCGAACGCAGGCTGGATGTCCCAGTCCGGCAGGAAGGTCAGTTCCGCCCGCCGCTCGACCGCCGCCGCCCGCACCGCCGCATCCGCCTCGATCACCGTGGCCGAGTAGGCCCCCGCGAAGAACGCTCCCTCACCGGGGTTGTTCTTCACGAAACAGGAGGCGTTCCGCGTGTTGAACACATACCCCGTGCAGCGCGCGTTGGTCAGGCAGGCCCGCTCGCACGCCTCGATCGTGGTGTCGAAGACCGATGCGACGTCCCCGCCCGGCAGGTCCTGGTCCTGGGTCACGACGAACCGCCGCTCGGGGATGAGGTCCTGAGCGGCCGCGACCCCCGACATGCCGATGCCCCACATGCCGACGAATGCAACTGCCACCGCAGCCTTCAGAAATCCACGCATCAAATGTCTCCCGTATGCAGTGCGCCGACTGTCGCATGGCCCCGCCCCTGCAGGCAAGCCGACAACCCCGTCGCCGTTAAGGCTTGGTTCATTTTGATCGGCGAGGGTAGTCGCGAAAACCGGATGTCGGTCGCCGCCGTTTTCCGCAGGATCAGGACAGAATGGACCTTTCTGAACGTCTCGTGAAAGAACGCCGCGCCAGGCTGGCGGCCGAGCGTCTTCTCGACCAGAAAAGCCGCGAGCTGTTCGCCGCCAACGAAAAGCTGTCGATCCACGCCCGCGCCCTGTCCGACCAGATCATCGAACAGCGCCAGGTGGTGAAATCCGCCCTGTCCGAGGCCGAGCTGCTGAAGGACCAGAACCTGCGCTTCGTCGAAGACCTTGACCGCGCGCATACCGCCGCCGTCATGGCCGAACGCCGGCTTTGGGACGCGATCAACACCATCCGCGACGGGTTCGCCGTCTTTGACCAGACTTTAAGGCTGGCCACCGCCAACCAGGCCTTCCTGTCCTGGTTCGATGGCCAGCCCGTCGCGCCTGGCGTCTCTTATGACGACCTGGTGGCGATCTTCGCCCGCACTGTTCTGGACCTCGGGGACGAGCCGCTGGACGACTTCGTCCAGCGCATGCGCGTCCGGATCGAAGCCGACCGGATCGAGCCGATTACCCTCAAACTCCGCAACGGGACCTGGATCAAGCTGCAGGACCGCCGCGCCAACGATGGTGGCATCGTCACTCTTGCCATCGACATCACCGAACAGATGCGCATCTGGGCCGCGATCGACGTCCTGCCCGATGGCTTTGTCCTTTTTGACCGGGAGGAACGACTTTTGGCCTGCAATCAGCGTTACCGCGAACTGTTTCCCGACTCTGCCCCCATCATCCAGCCGGGCGTCACGTTCGAGGACCTCCTGCGCCACGGGCTGAAGCACAGCCACGTCCCCGACGCCGTCGGGCGCGAGGAAGAGTGGCTTGCCGAACGGCTTCGCCATTTCCGCGCCGCCGACACGATCGCCGAGAATACGCTTGCCTCGGGACAGGTGATCCTGGAATCCGACCACGTCACCCCTGACGGCGGCCGCGTCGGCCTGCGCACCGACATCACCGCGACGCGCGAACAGCAGTCGCAACTGGAAGCCGCCCGCAAACAGGCCGAAGCCGCGAACCGCGCCAAGTCGGCCTTCCTGGCCAACATGAGCCACGAGATTCGCACGCCCATGAACGGCGTCGTCGGCATGGCGGAACTTCTGTGCGACACAACGCTGTCCGAAGAACAGCGCCTCTTCGCCGAAACGATCCGGTCGTCGGGCGAGGCGCTCTTGGTCATCATCAACGACATCCTCGACTATTCCAAGATCGAGGCGGAACGGCTGACCCTGCGCCCCGAACCGTTCGACCTGGAACGCACGATCCACGAGGTGACGATGCTCCTGCAGCCCCGCGCGCGGGAAAAGGGCATTGATCTGATGATCGACTTCGACATGTTCCTGCCCACCCGTTTCGTGGGCGACCCGGGTCGGTTGCGGCAGGTCCTGACGAACCTCATCGGCAACGCGGTGAAGTTCACCGAAAAAGGCCATGTTCTGACCCGTGTCGTGGGTGTCGATGCCGAAGACGGCACCCAGACCCTGCATGTGACGGTCGAAGACACCGGCATCGGCATCGCGCCCGAATACCTCGACCACATCTTTGGCGAGTTCAATCAGGTCGAGGATGAGCGGAACCGCAAGTTCGAAGGCACTGGCCTGGGGCTGGCGATCACCCGCCGCCTGATCGAACACATGGGCGGTGCTGTCTGGGTCGACAGCGATTTCGGCAAGGGCTCCAGCTTCGGCTTCCGCGTCACGCTGCCCGTGGCCGAAGCGTCGGCCCCGGTCCAGGTCCCGGTCTCGGTCAAGCGGGTCATCGCCGTGGATGACAAGTTCATCAACCGCACCATCCTGGAACGCCAGCTTGCCCCCTGCGGGATCGAGGTGACGCTCTGCCGTTCTGGCGCGGAAGTGCTGGACAAGCTTGCCACCGACCCGGCCTATGACGTTGTCCTGACCGACCATGCCATGCCCGAGATGGACGGGGTCCAGCTTCTGGACCATATCCGCGTCGCGGGCCATACCCTGCCGGTGATGCTTCTCAGTTCCAACCCCACGGGCCTTGGCAACCTCGCCAACGATTTTGCCGCGATCCTGCAAAAACCGATCCTGCGCTCCGATCTCTATCGGCACCTGCAATCCGTAAGCGCCCCACCGCCGGACGCCATCGCCGAGGCGGCTCCGGTCGCCCCCGTCGACCTGCGCCAGATGCGGGTCCTTGCGGCCGAGGACAACAAGACCAACCAGCTTGTCTTTGCTAAGATGGTCCGCGACATGGACATCGAGCTGCGCTTTGCCGACAACGGCCGCATCGCGGTCGAGATGTTCCAGGACTTCCAGCCCGACCTGATCTTCATGGACATCTCGATGCCCGAGATGGACGGCAAGGAAGCCGCCCGCACGCTTCGGGCAATGGGCGCGACGGTGCCGATCGTGGCGCTGACCGCCCATGCGATGGAAGGCGACGCAGATGCGATCCTTGCCGCCGGCATCGACCGCTACCTGACGAAACCCCTGCGCAAGACCGCCATCGAGGGCGCGCTTGGCGAACACTGCCCCCCCGAGGCCCGGCCCCCGGTCGCCCCCCCCGCCGAAAGCGCCGCCTGAGGAACGCGCCCATGCACTACGACGGCGGGCCCGCCTCGGCCCGCAGTCCCCGACGCTCTTTCCGGCCGGACATCTTTGCCCAGGTGTGCCGGCAACAGCTGGTCCCCTTGCGCTCCACCATCCGCCCCAGACCCTGACGGCGCGGCCCCCTGCATCCCGGCAGATCATCTTTCCGGAACACCATTTCATACTGGCCGAAATATCCCCGCCGGAGGCAGCCCACCGCCGCGGCCCGGTGCTGCACCAGACATGCAGCGCACCGCAGACGAACCGCGTCCCCTCTCCCCCCGGGGGAGAGGGTCAGGGTGAGGGGATGGCGCGAGCCTTTCCCGAAGCGGTTTCGCCCCCAAGCCCGGCACGCCCCCCGTGGCCCCGCTTGGCGTCAGCCGTCGCGCAGGGCCGCCAGGAAGGCTTCGCCAAAGCGTTCCACCTTCTGCTCGCCCATCCCCTGGATTCCCGCCAGTTCACCCAGCGTCGAGGGTCGCCGCTCCACGATGGCCCGCAGGGTCGAGTGGGTGCAGGTCAGGTACTTCCCCGTCCCGTCCTCGCCCCGGGACAGCGACAGCTGAATCTCTGCCAGCCGGTCGAAGACGGCCCCCTCGGGCCGCCCCGCCAGCTTCATCCGCGCCGGGTGCAGCCCCTCCGCCGCGCCGGTGATCACCTCCAGGAACGCCGCGCCGTAGCTTTCCAGCTTCCGCGCGCCGACGCCGGTGATCCCGGCCATCTGGTCCAGCGTGGCTGGCTTCTTCTCCGCCATCTCGATCAGCGTCTTGTCCGGGAAAACCACATATGCCGGCACGTTCTGCGCCTCGGCCAGAGACCGCCGCCGGGCTTTCAGCAGGGCCAAAAGCCCCAGATCCTCATCCGCGACCTGGGCGCGGACCACCGGCTCGCGGTCGCCCGCTGCCACCACCGTGTCGCGCCGCAGCGTCACCGAGGCCTCGCCCCGCAACACGGGCCGCGCCGCATCGGTCATCCGCAAGGCCCCGTGCCGGTCGGGGTCGGGGCGCACGAGGTCACGGCCCATCATCTGGCGAAAGACGGCCCCCCAGGCGGGTTTCGACAGGTCCTTTCCAACCGCGAACGTCGGCAGCTGGTCGTGACCGCGTTCCCGGACCTTCGCGGTCGCCGTGCCGGTCAGGATGTCGATCAGATGCCCCGCCCCGAACCACTCCCCGGTGCGCAGGATCGCCGACAGCGCCTTGCGGACCGCCTCCGTCGCGTCGAACAGCTGCGCCGGGCGGTCGCACAGGTCGCAGTTCCCGCACGGCTCTGCCGTCTCGCCGAAATAGCCCAGCAACACCTGCCGCCGACAGCCCAGCGCCTCGGCCAGACCGAGGAGCGCGTTCAGCCGGGCATGGTCTGCGGCCTTGCGGTCCCCCGGCGCCGCGCCTTCGTCAATCTGCGACCGGCGCAGGCGGATGTCATCGGGGCCGTAAAGCGTCATCGTCTCGGCCGGAGAGCCATCGCGTCCAGCCCGGCCGATTTCCTGGTAGTAGCCCTCGATCGACTTCGGCAGGTCGGCGTGGGCGACCCAGCGGATGTCGGGCTTGTCGATCCCCATCCCGAAGGCGATGGTCGCCACCACGATCAGCCCGTCCTCGCGCTGGAAGCGTACCTCGACCCGGCGGCGTTCGTCGGCCTCCATCCCGCCGTGATAGGCCACCGCCTCGTGCCGCGCCTCGCGCAAGGCGCCGGCCAAAGTCTCGGTCTTGGCCCGGGTCGCGCAGTAGACGATGCCCGACTGCCCTTTGCGGGCCGCAGCAAAGCGCAGGATCTGGTCGCGCGGGCCATCCTTGACCGCGAAGGCCAGGTGGATGTTTGGCCGGTCGAAGCCGCGCAGGAATGTGACCGGTTGTTCACCGTCGAAAAGCCGGGTGACAATCTCGGCCCGCGTTTCTTCGTCTGCCGTCGCGGTGAAGGCTGCCAGCGGCACCTGCAAGCTGCGACGCAGTTCGCCAATCCGCAGGTAGTCGGGGCGGAAGTCGTGGCCCCACTGGCTGACGCAATGCGCCTCGTCCACCGCGATCAGGCTGCATTTCGCCCGCCGCAGAAGCGCCATCGCCGAGCCCGAGGCCAGCCGCTCGGGCGCCATGTACAAAAGCTTCAGCCGCCCCTCGTCGATGGCCTGGAAGACCTCCTCGGTCTCTTCATCCGTGTTGCCCGAGGTCAGCGCCCCGGCCTCGACCCCCGCCGCCTTCAAGGCCCGGACCTGGTCGCGCATCAGGGCGATCAGGGGCGAGATGACTACCGTCACCCCGTCGCGGCACAGCGCCGGCAGCTGGAAACACAGCGACTTGCCGCCGCCCGTCGGCATGATTGCCAGGGTATTGCGGCCTTCCAGCACCGATTGCACAATCTCGGCCTGGCCCGGACGAAAGTCGGGGAAGCCGAAGACGGACTGCAGAAGCTGGGCGGCGCGGTCCAACGTCAGAGGAATGCGGCGACGTTGTTCGTCAGGATGATCTGCAGGGCATAGACCGCGATCAGGACGATCAGCGGGGCCAGGTCCAGCCCCATCGGCGGCAGGATACGGCGGATCGGGGCGTAAAGCGGCTCCAGCAGGCGGTTCAGCCCGTACCAGATCTGCGCCACCAGCGGCTGACGGATGTTCAGGACCTGGAAGTTGATCAGCCAGCTCATGATGACATGGGCCAAGATGATGAACTGGGCCACGTTCAGGATCAGCATCAGGATCTGGTACAGCGAAGTCATCGGGCTCTCCGTCAGGATTTGGGCAGAGGTAGCGACCGGGGGGCGAAAGGGCAATGGCTTCCGCAGCGTTCTGCTTGACGACAGGTGAACGCCGGGTCAATGCGGCAGGAAACCGGAGACCGCCGATGTACCCTTTCCTGCGCATGTTCAAGGAGATGGCCCGCGCCAGCCGAATGCCGCCCCTGGGCCTTTTCGACACCCATGTCAGCCATCACATCTGCTGGCCCTGGGACCTGGACCCCTGGGTCGAGCTGAACAACGGCCGCACGCTGACACTTTACGACCTAGGACGCCTGCCCCTGGGTGCGCGGACAGGCATCCACATTCACCTGATCGCGAACCGCTGGGGGATGACCGTGGCAGGGTCTTCCGTGCGCTACCGGCGGCGGGTAGCGGTCGGATGACCCTGCGTCGGTCATCGCCGAGCGGTTCTCGAT
>NZ_JAXMMF010000070.1:0-10111 GCF_034366665.1 Tabrizicola sp.
GAAATGGTGATGCCGGGCGACAACCTGAAGTTCAACGTCGAACTGATCGCCCCGATCGCGATGGAAGAAAAGCTGCGCTTCGCCATCCGCGAAGGCGGCCGCACCGTCGGCGCAGGCGTGGTGTCGAAGATCATCGCCTGATCTTGGAAACGAGACCGTCCGCGGAAACCGCAAACGGGGGCGGCGCAGGCGTGGTGTCGAAAATCATCGCCTGATCCACCCTGCGACCCCGTGATCCGGACAGGCCGCCCCGAAAGGGCGGCCTTTTCCTTGCGGTGAATTCGTGAATGCAGGCCCGGCGCGATCTGTCCCGACGTCACGACTTCCAGACTTGGGAGTCCAGTGATGCGCCGGATGCGCCTGCACGCTTTACCTTGGTGAACTTGACCAGTTGCCGCAGCCCACCCGGCGCCAGGATGGCTCGCAGGTCACCACCGGTGCGGCGGAAAACCCGACGCTGATGATCGTGGCGCTGGCGATCCGTCAGGCCGACCACATCGCATCGGATCTGGCGGTCGGCACGATCTGACCGCCAGATCCCAGAAAGCCCTGGCGCGCCGGTTCGTCCGGCGCGCTTTTCGTCGTGTGCCGCATGGGTGTTGCGTCCTTGCAACGCGCAGCCGTTACCTGTGTGGCTATCTGGCGTGATTCGGGCCGTGAGCGTAATCATTCAAACAACGCAACGCTTTAATGTCAGGTAGATAAACATGGCACGTCTCCTTTCGATGGTGGTCGCAGCTTTCGCAGCGACCGCAGGGTCTGTCGCTTCGGCGCAGGAGTTCTACTTCGGGGGCGGCCTTGCCTATACCTCCGGCACGTCGGAGTCCGAATTCGCCAACTCGTCCGATCTTGACGCCGGAATGCTCTCCCTGATCATCGGTCAGCGCTTTGCGGCCGGCACCGGCTTCTGGGGCTGGGAAACCAACGCCGATCTTTCGTTCGGTTCTGAAACGAAAGAATCCTCCTTTGGCGCCGTCTGCTCGACGGATGGCGCGAACGGCCCCTACCTGTGCGAACACAAGGCCACCGTGCGCCTGGTCGGTGTCTACGGTGTCCCGGTCGGTGCGGGCACCGAAGTCTTCGGGTCGCTTGGTGTGGGCATGATGCTGGGCGACTACGCCGACAGCTCCTTCTCGGTCGAATCCGCCCGGACTTACGGCGCCACTGCGGGCCTTGGTCTCAGCCGCGATTTCGGCGGTGGCCTGACCGCGCGCGGCGAAGTGATCTACGACAGCTTCGACCGCAACAGCCAGGAATTCTACGACTCCACCTATTATGGCACCTCGCTGCGTATGGCGTTGATCCGCAAGTTCTGATCGGCCGCCGCGTCAAGCGCAAACCCGGCCCGCAGAGCGGCTCTGTCTCCTCATGGTCTGCCGGGCTTTCGGTGCAGGTCCATCAAGCTGATCCTGTTCGCAGGGTCAGCTTTTTGCTGTTGGTTTTCGGCTGGCCTTACGGTCTCGATCACGCAGGCCCGCACGCCTCGCTTGCCCGTGCGCCTTCTGTCGCGACCCTGCAGCGCCTGATCAAAGCGCACGACCGCCGTTTGCCGGGCCGCGACCACGGCCCGAAACTCTCACCCCCCGCAACCGCCGCATCCGGTGCGAGAATCCCTTGACCTCGCCCTGCGCCTGCCGTAACCGATGCCCCGCGTAGGGGTATAGCTCAGCTGGTAGAGCGACGGTCTCCAAAACCGTAGGTCGCGGGTTCGATCCCTGCTGCCCCTGCCATCCTCAAATCAGTGTGGCAGAAACCGTGACGCAGTATGGCTGCGGTTCCGCATCGGGAACCCGGCGGGTTTCCGCGCGTTTGGTCTTCATGATCCCTCATTGCAGGAAAATGGAGTCACTCATGTTCAATGCGAAACCGGCAGCGACTGCTGCTCTTATCGCCGTTCTGGCCAGCCCGCTTCTGGCGGCTGTCGACAAGGTCGCCAAGATCGACGCCACCGTCGATGTGTCTGCCATCACGAATGCCGAGGCGGCCACCTTCTGGGCCAATCTGGAAGCCGACCTGGAAAATGCCATCGCCGCCCGTGTCACCGAGCGGCTGGTGACCGAAGAGGCAAAGCCGGACGAGAACGGCGCCATCGACGGCGCGCAGATCATCGTGGACATCCGCGAGGTCGAGCTGGCCACTGCGTTCGAGCGCGAGCTTAACATGGGCGATGCGGTCCTGGTGGGTCAGGTGACGATCGCGGATGACACCGACAACACCAATGCCGATGGCTACGAGCTGACCGTTTCGCTGGAAAACGCGAAGGTTGTGGTGCCGGAAGGTTCGGTCCTGGTGCTGTCGAATGACACCTCGGGCGCCTACACCCGTCTGGTCGAAGCCTTTGCCGACGGCATCGTCAGCCGCCTGAAGTAAGCTTTCTCGCCCTGCGCGCCTCGACAGGGGCGCGCAGGCACTTTTCCACAGCCAGCTTTTCAGCCCGTCGGCCTGGTGCTAGGTCTGCTCCATGCTGACCCAACGCGCCCGCTATGCCCTGCATGCCATGGTTTTCCTGGCGCGGAAGAACGCACCCGCCACTGTCGCCGAAATCGCCCAGGCAGAGTCGATCCCCCGCAAGTTTCTGGAAGCGATCCTGGGAGAGCTTGGGACGCGCGGGCTTGTCGTCGGCAAGCGCGGGCCCGCGGGCGGCTATCATCTGGCCCGTCCCGCCGAGGCGATCAGCTTCGCCGACATTCTGCGGTCCATTGACGGGCCTCTCGCTCTGGCCCCCTGCGCCAGCCTCAGCGCCTACCGCCAGTGCAGCGATTGCAAGTCGGTCGAAACCTGCGAGATTCGTCCGGTTCTGCTTGCGGTGCGGGACACCACTGCGCTGCTTCTGGAAGGGATGTCCCTGGCCGAGGCTGCAGGCGGCGTGAAACGGTCCTTCATCTGAGCAGCTATCCGGAACGTCCGTCCCGCCGAAACGGCCACCTTTAAAACATACTTTCTTTATAGGAATTATGCGTAATTGAATCTTGATTTCCTACCGAACTGGTGGGGAACTATGCGGACCAACCTGGAGGGTCCAATGGAAGACAGTTTCCTGCTTTTTGCCGTCGTAGGCTTTCTGGCGCAGATCGTGGATGGCGCACTTGGAATGGCCTATGGCGTCGTTTCGTCCTCGGTATTGCTTGGCTTCGGCGTGCCACCCGCCGCTGCCTCGGCCTCGGTCCATGCTGCCGAGCTTTTCACCACGGCGGCCTCGGCCGGATCGCATGTCTGGCATCGCAATGTGAACTGGCGCCTGTTCCGTGTCCTGGCTCCGGTCGGGATTCTGGGTGGCGTGACCGGCACCTACCTTGTCACTGCCGTCGATGGCGATGTGCTGCGGCCCTACGTGGCGGGGTATCTTGGGCTTATGGGGCTTTACATCCTGTTTCGGGCCTGGCGGGTGGCGCGGCCGATTGACAGCCACAAACCTGCAATTGTTGCGCCGCTGGGCCTGGTAGGCGGCTTTGCGGATGCGGTCGAGGGCGGTGGCTGGGGTCCGGTCGTCACCACCGGCCTTGTCGGGACGGGCGGGGCCCCGCGCGAGATGATCGGGACCGTGAACACGGTCGAGTTCTTCCTGACCTTCGCCGTGTCGCTGGCCTTTGTCCTGGCGCTGATGACTGGCCATTGGGAAGACGCGGGCGGCCTGGTGCAATATGCGTCCGCAGTCGCCGGCCTGATCGTCGGCGGCGTCCTGGCTGCGCCGCTGGCGGGCTACGTGACACGCATGATGCCGCCGCGCATCCTGATGATTGCGGTCGGTGTGCTGGTCTCGCTTCTGGCGATCTACCAGATCAGCCGACTGCTCTGATCCCCGCTGGCCCCCGCCGCACGGTCAACTGCGGTGGGGGCCAGCCCGCAACACATCGCGTGCCGCTTGAAATCCCCGGCCCAAACCCGTATCTCCCGGTGCGACCCTAGTTCCGGAATCCCCATGTCCACGACGAACCCCCTTCAGTTCCTGCAGCAGGTCCGCGCCGAAGTCGCCAAGGTTGTCTGGCCCACCCGCCGCGAGACGTTGCTGACCACCCTGATGGTTTTCATCCTTTCGGCCCTGGCCGCCACCTTCTTCAGCCTGGTGGACCTCGGCATACGCACGGCGCTGACCTACATCATCGGCGCCTGATTTCGGACAGGCTCCGGCTTTCCCTCTTGAATTGACGGCGGGCAGGGGGTAGACCCCGCGCCAACCAAAGGGACACCGGCGCGCATCGATTCGGGGTGCGCGCTGTTTTTTGTTCCGGGACCCGACGAAGATGGGCCGAATGGCCCGGGCAGCAAGGAAGCAGGCAAGATGGCGAAGCGCTGGTATTCGGTAAGCGTTCTCTCGAACTTCGAGAAGAAGGTGGCCGAGCAGATCAAGACCGCCGTCGCCGAAGCCGGTCTCGAAGAAGAGATCGACGAGGTTCTGGTCCCGACCGAAGAGGTCATCGAGGTCCGTCGCGGCAAGAAGGTCACCTCGGAACGCCGCTTCATGCCGGGCTACGTGCTTGTGCACATGGAAATGACGAACCGCGGCTATCACATCATCTCGTCGATCAACCGCGTCACCGGGTTCCTGGGTCCCCAGGGCAAGCCGATGCCGATGCGTGACGCCGAAGTGAACGCGATCCTGAACCGGGTCGAAGAAGGTCTGGAAGCCCCGCGCAACCTGATCCGCTTCGACATCGGCGAAACCGTGCAGGTCACCGACGGCCCGTTCGAGGGCTTTTCGGGCATGGTCGAGGATGTGGACGAGGCGCACAGCCGCCTGAAGGTCACCGTGTCGATCTTCGGCCGGGCGACGCCCGTCGAACTGGAATTCACTCAGGTCTCCAAGGGGAACTGAGGAAGCGCGTGGGAGGCGAGCGTCCCGGACTCGATCCGGGATGACGGACCGGACCACTAAACCGCGTCTTCGGACGCAGTGACAAAGGAGAGGCCAGATGGCCAAGAAGATTATCGGCAGCCTCAAGCTGCAAGTCAAAGCGGGTCAAGCCAACCCATCCCCGCCGGTCGGTCCGGCGCTGGGTCAGCGCGGCCTGAACATCATGGCCTTCGTGAAGGAATTCAACGCGAAGACCGCTGACCTGCCGCCGGGCACTCCGACGCCCGTTATCATCACCTACTACCAGGACAAGTCCTTCAGCCTTGAGCTGAAGACGGCTCCGGCCGCGTTCCTGATCAAGCAGGCCGCTGGCCTTCCGTCGGTCGGCAAGCGCAACCGGACCAAGGGATCGGCCAAGCCCGGCCGTGAAGTTGCCGGTTCGATCACCGCAGCCCAGCTGCGCAAGATCGCCGAGACCAAGATGAAGGATCTGAACGCGAACTCGGTCGAGGCCGCGATGAAGATCATCCTCGGGTCGGCGCAATCCTGCGGCATCGAAGTGAAGGGCTGATCGACATGACGAAAGTTGCAAAGCGCGTCGCCAAGGCGAACGAACTCTTCGCGGGCAAGGCGAACATCACCGTCGAAGACGCGGTGAAACTCATCAAGCAGGCCGCCTCGGCCAAATTCGACGAAACCGTCGAGATCGCGATGAACCTGGGCGTTGACCCGCGTCACGCCGACCAGATGGTCCGTGGCGTCGTGGCCCTGCCCAACGGCACCGGCAAGACCGTCCGTGTCGCCGTCTTCGCCCGTGGCGCCAAGGCTGACGAAGCCCGTGCCGCTGGCGCGGACATCGTCGGTGCGGAAGACCTGATGGAGACGATCCAGTCCGGCAAGATCGAGTTCGACCGTTGCATCGCGACGCCGGACCTGATGCCGCTGGTCGGCCGTCTGGGCAAGATCCTCGGCCCGCGCAACCTGATGCCGAACCCGAAGGTCGGCACCGTCACGATGGACGTGAAAACGGCCGTCGAAGGTGCCAAGGGCGGCGAAGTGCAGTTCAAGGTCGAAAAGGCCGGCGTGATCCACGCTGGCGTCGGCAAGGTCTCGTTCGACGACACCAAGCTGGCCCAGAACATCCGCGCCTTCGTCGACGCGGTATCGAAAGCACGGCCCACGGGCGCCAAGGGCACCTACCTGAAGAAGGTGTCGCTGTCGTCCACGATGGGACCGGGCGTGTCGGTCGACATCTCGTCGGCGACCCAGGCGTAAGCCAAAGTCGGGGCAAGCCTCGACCTACGAATTCCCGGGTGACCGGGATACTACCCGGGCGGAAACGCCCGGTTCTGTCCGAGACGGTGGGTGGCGCGCAAACGCCATAAATCCTGCCCGAGATGGGGAACGAGATTGAAGGCGCCTTCGGGCGATCTTGGTTTCGGGAACCTCAAACGGACCCGACGTCCCGGACTTGCTCCGGGACAATCATGAGCCGGGGGGAAACCCCCAACCTTGGAGTGAAACTGTGGATAGAGCCCAGAAAGAGAAAGTGGTCGAGGAACTCGGCCAGATCTTCGAAAGCTCTGGCGTTGTGGTGGTTGCCCACTACACCGGGATGACGGTTGCACAGATGCAGGACCTGCGCGCGAAGCTTCGCGACGTGGGTGGGTCCGTTCGCGTTGCCAAGAACACGCTCGCCAAGATCGCCCTTGAAGGGAAGCCCGCTGCGAAGATGGGTGACCTCCTCACGGGCATGACCGTGCTGTCCTACTCGGAAGACCCCGTGGCTGCGGCCAAGGTCTGCGAGGCCTACGCCAAGTCGAACGACAAGTTCGTCATCATCGGCGGGGCAATGGGCGACACGGTTCTGGACCAGGCTGGTATCAAGGCCGTGGCTTCCATGCCGTCGCGCGAAGAGCTTATCGCTCAGATCGTGTCGTGCATCGGTTCGCCCGCGTCTGCCATCGCCGGGGCCATTGGTGCGCCTGCGTCGAACATCGCGAGCATCCTGTCGACCATCGAGGAAAAGGCAGCTGCCTGACCCTTTCATCCCGGTTGTGGTTGATACCGCACCGTTGGAACCCATCTTAACAAACGGAACTGTAAAATGGCTGATCTGAACAAACTCGCCGAAGAGATCGTTGGTCTGACCCTCCTGCAGGCGCAGGAACTGAAGACCATCCTGAAGGACAAGTACGGCATCGAGCCGGCCGCCGGTGGCGCCGTCATGATGGCTGCTGGCCCGGCTGCTGCTGCTGCCGCTCCGGCTGAAGAGCAGACCGAATTCGACGTCGTCCTGACCGACGCCGGCGCCAACAAGATCAACGTGATCAAAGTTGTGCGCGAACTGACGGGCCTCGGCCTGAAGGAAGCCAAGGACCTGACGGAAGCTGGCGGCAAGATCAAGGAAGGCGTCTCGAAAGCCGACGCCGAAGCGATGAAGAAGAAGTTCGAAGAAGCTGGCGCCAAGGCCGAGCTGAAGTAATCGGACTCGGGGGCAACCCCGGCAAAACAGCAGGGCTGGGGCCGAGCAATTCGGTCCCAGCCATGCGCGTCTTGGAAGGGGCTTTTGCGTGAAGCCTCTTCCCAGACGCGGCGGGTTCGGGAGCCACCCTTCGGGACGGGCGGCACGAATGGAACCCATCGGTCTCTTCGCAAGCGGTGCGCGCCCGTGGCCCGACGGGTGGTGCGCCAGCGAAAAATGGAAAGGTGACCAGACACATGGCGCAAGCTTATGTTGGCCAGAAACGCATCCGCCGCTACTTCGGCAAAATCCGCGAAGTGCTGGAGATGCCGAACCTGATCGAGGTTCAGAAATCCTCCTACGACCTCTTCCTGCGGTCCGGTGACGCTGATCGTCCGCTGGATGACGAAGGTATCCAGGGCACCTTCCAGTCGGTCTTCCCGATCAAGGACTTCAACGAGACCTCGGTTCTGGAGTTCGTCAAGTACGAGCTGGAAAAGCCCAAGTACGACGTGGACGAATGCCAGCAGCGCGACATGACCTATGCCGCACCGCTGAAGGTGACGCTGCGCCTGATCGTGTTCGATGTCGACGAAACCACCGGGGCCCGGTCGGTCAAGGACATCAAGGAACAGGACGTCTACATGGGCGACATGCCCCTGATGACGCACAACGGCACGTTCATCGTGAACGGCACCGAACGCGTGATCGTCAGCCAGATGCACCGCTCCCCGGGCGTCTTCTTCGACCACGACAAGGGCAAGACCCACTCTTCGGGCAAACTTCTGTTCGCCTGCCGCATCATCCCGTATCGCGGCAGCTGGCTGGACTTCGAATTTGATGCCAAGGATGTGGTCTTCGCCCGCATCGACCGCCGCCGGAAACTGCCGGTGACGACCCTGCTCTATGCCCTCGGCATGGACCAGGAGGCGATCATGGACGCCTACTACGAGACGATCAATTTCGCTTACGTGAAGAACAAGGGCTGGGTCACCAAGTTCTTCCCGCAGCGCGTCTCGGGCACCCGTCCGACCTATGACCTGGTCGACGCCGCCACCGGCGAAGTCATCCTGAAGGCGGGCGAAAAGGCCACGCCGCGCATGGTGAAGAAGTGGAAGGACGAGGGCACCGTCACCGAGCTTCTGGTCCCCTTCGACCACATCATGGGCCGCTACGTCGCCAAGGACATCATCAACGAGGAAACCGGCGAGATCTGGGTCGAAGCCGGGGATGAGCTGACCTGGGAACTGGACCGCGACGGTGAAGTGAAGGGCGGCTCGGTCAAGGTTCTGCTCGACCAGGGCGTCACCGACATTCCTGTTCTCGACATCGACAACGTCAACGTCGGCCCCTACATCCGCAACACGATGGCAGTGGACAAGAACATGGGCCGCGACACCGCGCTCATGGACATCTACCGCGTGATGCGTCCGGGCGAGCCGCCGACCGTCGAAGCCGCCTCGCAGCTTTTCGACACGCTGTTCTTCGACAAGGAGCGGTATGACCTCTCGGCCGTCGGCCGCGTGAAGATGAACATGCGCCTCGACCTTGGCAAGCCGGACACCCAGCGCACGCTGGACCGCGACGACATCATCGCCTGCATCAAGGCGCTGACCGAACTGCGCGACGGCAAGGGCGAGATCGACGACATCGACCACCTCGGCAACCGCCGCGTCCGGTCCGTCGGCGAACTGATGGAAAACCAGTACCGCGTCGGCCTTCTGCGGATGGAACGCGCGATCAAGGAACGCATGTCCTCGGTCGAAATCGACACGATCATGCCGCAAGACCTGATCAACGCGAAACCCGCTGCTGCTGCTGTCCGCGAATTCTTCGGCTCTTCGCAGCTGTCGCAGTTCATGGACCAGACCAACCCCTTGTCCGAAGTGACGCACAAGCGCCGCCTGTCGGCCCTTGGGCCGGGCGGTCTGACCCGCGAACGCGCTGGCTTCGAAGTCCGCGACGTCCACCCGACCCACTATGGCCGGATGTGCCCGATCGAGACGCCGGAAGGCCAGAACATCGGTCTGATCAACTCGCTGGCCACCTTCGCCCGCGTGAACAAGTACGGCTTCATCGAGACCCCGTACCGCAAGGTGATCGACGGCAAGGTGACCGACGAGGTCGTCTACATGTCGGCCACGGAAGAGATGCGCCACACCGTCGCCCAGGCCAACGCGGGCCAGGACGCCGAGGGTCGCTTCACCGAAGAACTGATCTCCAGCCGGAAGGCCGGGGAATTCATGCTGAACCCGCCGGATTCGGTGGACCTGATCGACGTGTCGCCGAAGCAGCTGGTGTCTGTTGCGGCCTCGCTGATCCCGTTCCTGGAAAACGACGACGCCAACCGCGCCCTGATGGGCTCGAACATGCAGCGTCAGGCTGTGCCGCTGCTGCAATCCGATGCTCCGTTCGTGGGCACCGGCATCGAAGCCGTGGTCGCCCGTGACTCTGGCGCTGCCATCATGGCCCGCCGGGCTGGGGTCATCGACCAGGTCGACGCGACCCGTATCGTTGTGCGCGCCACGGAAATGCTGGAACCGGGTGAGCCGGGCGTCGACATCTACCGTCTGCGCAAGTTCAAGCGGTCGAACCAGTCGTCCTGCATCAACCAGCGCCCGCTGGTGAAGGTTGGCGACACGGTTCTGCGTGGCGAAGTGGTGGCCGATGGCCCCTGCACCGACATGGGCGAACTGGCCCTGGGCCGGAACGTCGTCGTCGCGTTCATGCCGTGGAACGGCTACAACTACGAAGACTCGATCCTGATCTCGGAACGCATCCTGCGCGACGACGTGTTCACCTCGATCCACATCGAGGAATACGAAGTCGCCGCCCGCGACACCAAGCTCGGGCCA
>NZ_JAXMMF010000071.1:0-13974 GCF_034366665.1 Tabrizicola sp.
AACCCGTTGCACCTGTCGCAAACCCCTGTCAGCTATGCCAAGGCCCCGCCGATGCTGGGCGAGGATACCTTCGCGGTGCTGGCCTCCCAGCTTGGATTGGACGCCCGCGCTCTGCGGGACCTTGCCGCTGCGGGCGTGATCGAAGGAAGGCCAGACGCATGACCACCACCACGGGCGCAGACATCATCGGACAGGCTTTGGCCCGGGCGGGGGCGACCCATGCTTTCGGCATCCCGGGGGGCGAGGTTCTGGCGCTGATGCAGGGCCTTGATACCGCCGGGCTGCAGTTCCTGCTGGTCAAGCACGAGAACTCTGGCGGCTTCCTGGCCGAGGGGCTGTGGCACACGACCGGCGCGCTGCCGGTGTTGGTGGCGACCCTTGGGCCGGGGGTTGCGAACACGGTGAACGTGGTGGCGAATGCCATGCAGGACCGCGTGCCGCTGATCTTCCTGACCGGCTGCGTCGATGCGGCCGAGGCCGAGACTTACACCCATCAGGTCTTCGACCATCAGGCGATGCTGCGCCCGGTGGTCAAGGGCAGCTTCCGCCTGGCCCCCGGTGCGGTGGGCGCAGGGATGGCCAAGGCGATTGTGCTGGCGACCGGCGGTCAGCCCGGGCCGGTGCATGTCGATGTGCCGATCGGCGTGGCCGAGGGATTGGCAGACGAGCCCGACATCCCCTTCGCGCCTCCGACCCTTCCTGGCCTGCCCGCTGCCGCTGACCTTTCCGCCGCACTGGCCGCCCTGACCGCCGCGCGGCGTCCGCTGGCCATCGCCGGAGTCGACGCGGTGAACGAAGGCGCGGGCGAGGTGATCACCCGGTTCTGCACCGACCACGCCATTCCCTTGATCACGACCTACAAGGGCAAAGGCCTGATGGATGAGGCCGACCCCCTGTGCCTTGGCGGTGCAGGCCTGTCGCCCAGGGCCGACCGCACCCTGATGCCGCTGATGGCCAAAGCCGACTGCATCCTTCTCTTGGGTTATGACCCCATCGAGATGCGCATCGGCTGGCGGAATCCCTGGACCCCCGCCCAGACGGTGATCGAGATCGCCCCCCTCCCCCGCCACCACGGGATGCACCGCGCCGACATTGCCCTGATCGGCAGCCTGGCCGAGACGCTGCCCGCTCTCTGCCACAAAGCCCCGTCGCGTTGGCCCGACAAGGCCCCGACCCATGCGCGCACCGATCTGAAAATGACTTTCACCCCGCCCGACCACTGGGGGCCGCATCAGGTGTTTGCCACGCTCCGCCGGGTCATGCCGGTCGAGACGCTGATCACCGCCGACAGCGGCGCGCACCGGATCCTCGTCAGCCAGATGTGGGACTGCCCGGCCCCGCGGCTGATGCTGCAATCCTCGGGTCTCTGCACGATGGCCTGCGCCGTGCCCCTGGCCGCTGGCGCGAAACTTGGCCGCCCCTCGGCCCCGGTCCTGGCCTTCGTCGGCGATGCGGGGCTTGAGATGGGGGCGGGTGAGCTTGCAACGCTGACCGCGCACGGCCTGCCCATCGTGATCTGCGTCCTTGTCGATGACAGCCTTTCCCTGATCGAGCTGAAGCAGCGCGGCACCCAGCGCCCAAATCTGGGGGTCGATTTCGGCGGCCCGGGCCGGGGCACCGACTTCGCCGCCCTGGCCCGCGCCTTTGGCGGCCACGGGGTCGAGGTGACGGACCCCGAGACGCTGGCCCGTGAAGCCTCTGACGCCCTGACCCGCGACCGCTTTACCCTGATCGCCGCCCGCATCCCGCGCCGCGCCTATGACGGGGCCTTCTGAGGCGCGCCCGTTCACGCCCACGTGATCCCCCTGACATCCGCCGGGCGTGCCGTAACAAACCCCACGCAACCCGCGAACCGAATGACGCAAACGCCGGTGCAACCTTTGGCACAGGCCCGCTGTCACTCTTGCGAGAAGGTTCGCCGATGCCGGTTTCTGATGATCTAAGCGGAATACCCACATCGCTGCCCAGCCCCCTGATCGGCGACTGGAACAAGGTCATCCTCGGCGTCCTGTCCCACGCCGCGAGCACCGGACCCGACTTGAACCAGGTTCTTGCCTCTGCGCCAGACTTTGCCTTGGGGCAAGCGATCCGGGGGCTCTCATGCCTGCTGCTTGGTCGGGCGGAAATGGTGGCTGTCGCCGAACAGGCCTATGCGGCGGCAGTGTCGGGCGCTCCGGCCACCATGCGCGAGATCGCCTTCGTCCATGCGCTTGGCGACTGGTTGAACGGACGACCCACCCGTGCTGCGGCACGGCTGCAGGTGATCCTGAACCTCAACCCGCGCGATGCGCTGGCGATGAAGATGGTGCAGGCGATACACTTCGTCATGGGCCGCCCAAAGGAGATGCGCGCCTCGGTCGAAGGGGTGCTGCACGCCTGGGCCGACCACCCGGCGCGCGGCTACCTGCTTGGCTGCCATGCCTTCACGCTGGAGGAGACCGGCGACTATGCCGCCGCCGAACGCACCGGGCGCGCGGGTGTCGCGCTTGCCCCCGACGACGCCTGGGGTCTGCATGCCGTCGCCCACGTCTACGACATGACCGGACAGGCCCGCGCAGGGCTGGACTGGCTGACCGGGCGCGAAGCCTCCTGGGCGCATTGCAACAACTTCCGCTTCCACGTCTGGTGGCACCGCGCGCTGATGCATCTGGACCTGGGCCAGTACGACGCGGCCCTGGCCCACTACGACGCGGATATCCGGGCCGAGAAGACCGATGACTACCGAGACATCGCCAACGCCGCCTCGCTGCTGTCGCGGCTGGAGCTGGAGGGCGTGTCGGTCGGCGACCGCTGGGAAGAGTTGGCCGTTCTGGCCGAACGCCGCGCAACGGATGGCTGCCTCGCCTTCGCCGACCTGCACTACATGCTGGCCCTTTGCGGCGGTGCGCGGGACGAGGCCGCCGTGGCCCTGATCGCCCGGATGCAATCCACCCCGCGCAGCGCGGGTGAGGCTCAGGCCGTCATCTCGCACCCGGGCCTCCATATCGCCCAGGGTTTGCATGCCTTCTCCGGCGGCGAATATTCCAGCGCCTGGATACACTTGCGCGCCGGGCGGGCCGATCTGCAATCCATCGGTGGCAGCCATGCCCAGCGCGACGTCTTCGACCGCATCACCATCGAGGCCGCGCTTCGTGGCGGCTACATGGACGCAGCCGAAGGCCTGATCCATGACCGCATGGCACGGCGTGCCGGGATGGCCGACGGCTATGCGACGGCCCGCCTTGCGCTGATCGGCTCTGCCCGCGCCCAGGCGGTGTAAGGTGAGCGCGCCAAAAGCCCAACGCGACCCCCGGCTCGATTTCTTCCGGGGTCTTGGCATGTTCATCATCCTGATCGCCCATATCACCGGCAACCCCTGGACCCTGTGGATCCCCGCGCGCTTCGGCTTTTCCGACGCGACCGAGATGTTCGTCTTCTGCTCGGGCATGGCCTCGGCCCTGGCCTTCGGCGCGGTTTTCACGCGGGCCGGGTGGCTGATGGGGACGCTGCAGATCGCGCACCGCATCTGGCAGGTCTATTGGGTGCACCTGGGCGTGTTCTTCGTGACGCTGGCCCTGATGCTGGCGTTGAACGCCAGCGAAGCGTTCCCGAGGGACGAGGTCGGGGCGCTGAACCTCTACCCATTCCTCAACAATACCGGGCCGAACCTTCTGGGCCTCCTGACCCTGACCTATGTGCCGAACTACTTCGACATCCTGCCGATGTATCTGGTGATCCTGGCGCTGATCCCGGTGATGATGGCCCTGGTCAGGATCGATGTGCGGCTGGCGATCCTGTTCAGCTTGACGCTGTGGGTCGCGGCGACGGCGGGGCTGAACCTGCCTGCGGAAGCCTGGTTCAGCAAACCCTCGGACCGGACCTGGTTCTTCAACCCCTTTGCCTGGCAGCTTGTGTTCTTCACCGGGTTCGCACTGATGGCGGGATGGCTGCCCTCGCCACCAGTGCACCGCCTTCTTGTCATTGCGTCCATCGCCGTGGTTGCCCTCTCGGTGCCCTTTGCCTGGCACAAGGTCATCGGCGTATCAGAGTATGTGCGCGACTGGCGGAAGGAATGGTCGGTCCTGTTCGACAAGTCCGACTTCGGCATCCTGCGCTATGTCCACTTCCTGGCGCTGGCCTACCTTGCCTGGGTCTGGGCCGGTCCCGCAGGCGCTCGCTTGCGCGTTGGGGGCTGGGCGGGTGCCGTCGTGTCGCAGATCATGCGGGTCGGGCAGCAATCGCTGGCGGTCTTTGCCGCGTCGATGGTCATGGCGCGGGTTCTGGGCGCGGCGCTTGACCTTGCAGGCGGCGGGATGCTGGCGGCGCTGGCCGTCAACCTCGCCGGGTTTGCGATGATCATCGCGGTCGCAAGGCTGGCGGCCTTCTTCAAGTCGAAGCCCTGGAAGATGGCCCGGCCCAGCCCCGTCGCAGCGCCGGTTGCCGAGACGACCGATCAGCCCTTGAGGGCCGAGGTGCGGCCATGACCGACGTCTCCCGCCGTCACATGCTTGGCCTCCTCGGTGCGCTTTCGGCGCTTGGGTTTGCCCCCTTGCGCGCCGATGAGGCCGCAGGTGCCACGCTTGGCCCCGCCACCCCCTTCAACCGCGAAAGTGTCATCGCCCGCGCCCGCGCGCTGGCCGCTGCGCCCTATGCCCCGCCGCCTGCGGTCAGCCAGGCCTGGCTTGACCTCTCTTATGACGACTTCCGGGGCATCTGGTTCGACACCCGTCACACCCTGTTCCGCGGGACCCCCGGCGCGGTGCAGGCCGAATTCTTCGTCGCGGGCCTCTACTTCCCGCACAAGATCGCCATTCATGCCGTCGAGAAAGATCAGTCGCGTGAGGTGCAGTTCCGCTTGGGCCTTTTCGACACCACCGACCAGTTCCCCGCCTTGCGCGAAGATGGCACTGGCTTCGCCGGGTTCCGCCTGCTGGGCGAGTTGGAGGCTGAAAACCGATTTCAGGAATATGCCGTCTTTCAGGGTGCCAGCTACTTCCGAGCCATCGGTCGGGGGCAGGCCTACGGTCTGTCCGCCCGGGGCCTTGCACTGAACACCGCGGGGGACGGGCCCGAAGAGTTCCCGGTTTTCCGCGACTTCTGGATCGAAGCGGCCGACCCGGGAGCGGCGGACGTGACCGTCCATGCGCTGATGGACAGCCCATCCGTCTCAGGCGCCTACCGCTTCACCATCACCAAGGGTGAGGCGACCGAGATGGCCGTCAGCGCCCGGCTGTTCCCTCGGGTCGATCTGACAACCGTCGGCATCGCGCCCGGCACGTCGATGTTCCTCTTCAGCGACATCAACCGCACCCGGTTCGACGACTTCCGTGAAGCAGTGCATGACAGCGATGGCCTTCTGATCCTGAACGGCGCGGGCGAGGCGCTGTGGCGGCCCCTGACAAACCCCAAGGCTGTCGAGGTCAGCGCCTTCGCCGACACCAGCCCGCGCGGGTTCGGCCTGATGCAGCGCGCGCGCCAGCCCGGAGACTACAACGACCTTGTGGCGCAGTACGAACGCCGCCCCTCGCTATGGGTCGAGCCGGTGGGCGACTGGGGGCCGGGCGCGGTGATGCTGGTCGAGATCCCGACCGACAAAGAGATCAACGACAACATCGTCGCCTTCTGGCGCCCCGCCGCACCGCTGGCGGCCGGGTCCGAACATCGCTTCGACTATCGCCTGCATTGGTGCGCGACCAGCCCCGCCGAGGGTCCCGTCGCCCCGGTCATCGCCACCCGCACCGGCGCGCGGATATTCGAGGACGGGCGGCTTTTCACTATCGACTACGCGGACCATCCCGCCCTGGGCGATGATCCTGAACGGATCGAGGCTCGTATCAGCTCCAGCGCTGGCGAGATTTCCAGCCAGCACCTGCAAGCCAACCCTGCAACTGGCGGGATGCGGCTGGACTTCACTTTGAAGGGCGGTGGCCCTGCAGCCGAACTTCGCGCCGAGCTTTGGCGGGGCGGGCAGCGCGTGGCCGAGGTCTGGGTCAACCGCTGGGTCACCGCATGACCGCTGCGTTTCGCCTGCCACTGGTCAAGGTCGAACCCTCCCATCCGCTCGCGATGCCGGACCAGTCCTTCCAAGCGCCCTTCACCGATCCTGCCGCCCCGGGCGTCCGCTCGACGCAAACGGTCCGCGCCCTGCGGTTGGTGGTGCTGACCCTTCCCCTTTGCGTGACTCTGGCGCTGGGCCGGGTCGGCTTCGGCTGGTTCACGGTCGACGGCCACCTTGCCGCGACCGAGGCCGCACTGGTCGCCGTCACCGTCTTTGCCTTCTATTGGGTGGTCCTCTCGGTCACCTCGGCCGCGCTTGGCCTTTTCTGGCGGCTCCGCCCCCAGGTTCAGCCCTTGCATGGCCTGTCGGTCGCGATCCTGCTCCCGATGTATGGCGAGCCTGCAGCCCCGACCATAGACCGTGCCGTAACCCTGCTTGCGTCCCTCACCGGCAAGGGGCGCCACCGCTTTTCGCTGCATGTGCTGTCGGACACCCGCGATCCCTTGGCCGCGGAAGCCGAACGCGCCGCGATCCGCGCCGTCCGGCTGGCGCAGCCGGGCCTGGCGCTGCACTACCGCCGCCGCTCAACGAACACCGACTACAAATCCGGCAACATCCGCGACTGGGTGACCACGCGGGGCCAGAACCATGAAGCGATGCTGATCCTGGATGCCGACAGCGTCATGGGGGCGACCTCCGTGCAGCTGATGGCCGACCGGATGGCTTTGGAACCGGGTCTCGGCCTGATCCAGACCGTCCCGCGTGTGCTGGGCGGCCATACCCTTTGGCAGCGGATGCAGTCCTTCGCTTCCGAGGTCTATGGCACCAACCTTGGCCGCGGCTTCGCAATTTGGACCGGGGCCGAGGGCAATTTCCTGGGCCACAACGCGCTGGTACGGACCCGCGCCTTTGCCGCTTGTGCGGGCCTGCCGCACCTGCCCGGGCGCGCCCCGCGCGGCGGTGTGATCCTCAGCCACGATTTCGTCGAGGCCGCCCTGATCCGTCGGGCCGGGTGGGGCGTGCGGATGTTGCCCGAGGCGTCGGAAAGTTATGAGGACACGCCCGAGACGCTGCCCGGCTACCTGCGCCGCGACCGACGCTGGTGCCAAGGCAACATGCAGCATCTGCGGCTGCTGGCAGTGCCCGGCCTTCACATCGTCTCGCGCTTTCACCTACTGCAAGGGGCGATGGCTTACCTCGCCTCGGTCTGGTGGTTGGCCCTGCTGATCCTTTGGGCGCTGTCCGGGCCGGGCAGCGGAGCGTACGATCCCTTCCTTGCCAACCCGCTGATGCCCGTCTGGCCCGAGTTGCCTCTGGTCAGCCAGGCGGCCCTTGGCGTGACCGTCGGGCTGATGTTGCTGGGCCCAAAGCTTCTGGGCATCAGTGCCCACCTGCGCGACCGTCGCCTTCACCTGCGCCAGATGCCGGGATTTGTCGCCTCGGTTCTGGTCGAGGTGGCGCTGTCGGTCCTTCTGGCGCCTGCGCTGATGGTCCATCAGGTCCGCTCGGTGTTGCGGACCCTGGCCGGGTTCGACGGCGGCTGGATGCCGCACCTTGCGGGACGCCCCGGGTTTGGCACGCTTCTGCGCTTTCACCTGACCGAGACCGCCCTTGGCGCGGTCTTGCTTGGCCTTTGCGCTGTGGGCCGGGTCGACCTTTGGCTGCTTCCCGTCGCGGCAAGCCTGTTTCTGACCAGCTTTCTATCCTGGCTGGTGCAACGCGATGTCAGACCGCATTGGCTCTTGCGCCCGATCGGGGACCACAATTGACCACGAAGGCTTCCACGCTGGCGCTGGTCCTGATGGCCGGGGCCGCCAGCGCCGACTGCGCGGCCGATAGTGGCCCCTGCACGATCCCGGGCGGCACCTATCACATCGTCCTGCCTGACGGGGTGACCGGGCCGATCCCGGCGATCCTCCTTCTGCACGGCTATGGCGGCGAGGGGCTGGGCACCATCCGCAACAAGCCGATGGTCAGCCTGATGCTGGGCCGAGGTTATGCGGTGATCGCCCCCGACGGCCAGCCGCGCGACGATGGCGAGGGGAGGAGCTGGGACTTTCACCCCGACCGCCCTGCGACCCGCGACGAGACCGCCTTCCTGACCGCCGTCGCCGACGACGCCACCGCCCGCTTCGGCCTGCAGCGCGATCGGATGCTGCTGGCCGGCTTCTCGATCGGCGGGTCAATGACCAGCTATGTCGCCTGCGCCAAGCCTAAGGCCTTCGCCGCCTATGCCCCCGTCGCTGGCAGCTTCTGGCGCCCGCATCCCAGGGCCTGTGCGGGTCCGGTGCGTCTGTTCCATACCCACGGCAAGGCGGACCGGACCGTGCCGCTGGAAGGCCGCGAGATCATGCCGGGTTTCGTGCAGGGCAATGTGTTCGAGGCAATGGGGATCTGGCGCGCGGCCAATGGCTGCCCTTCTCCTGACCCGCAAGGAACCCGCAGCCTGGGGATTTACAAGATCGAGGAGTGGACGCGCTGCGCCCCGGATGCGAGCCTCAGCTTCGCCCTGCACGATGGGGGGCACAGCATCCCTAAGGGCTGGGCTCAAATGGCGGTCGACTGGTTCGAGGCCCTGCCTTAAGGCCCAACCTGATTGAACGATGCTACCAGCGCAGGACCCGTGACCCGATCAGCGTCGAGGCCAGCGTGACCCCGCAAATCGCCAGGCCGTACCAGGTGACATAGAACAGCGGGCTGTCCTCGATGCAGTGCATGGCATAGGCCATCGCCGCCAGACCGCTGCCGCCAAGCCCCGCCGCAAACCCGGCCAGGGCAGGCGAAGTCGTGGCCCCGCGCCGCAAACCGACCAGGATCGCCGCCACCGGCAGCACCGACAGCAGCGGGATCATCACCAGGCAGGTGGTCATCGTCTTGCCGACCAGCGCCATCTGCCGCCCCTCGGCGGGAGTGGCGACATAGGCCCAGACCAGAAGCCCCAGCGCCGCCAGGACCGGCACAGCCAGCGGCCAGAGCCGGGCCAGACTGCGCCCTTCGGGCCGGGCCAGCACCAGCGCAAGCCGCACCCCCAGAACGCCCAAGGCAGCAGTCAGCACAAAGCGCATGACCGAGAAAGGTTCGCCCAGCGACGCCAGAAGATCGGACCGGAACCCCAGCGAGACCCATACGACCAGCACCGCCACGGCCAGCGCCAGGGCCAGCGCAGGCCACAGGAACGCCTTCAGGGGCGGCTCGGTCCGGCTGTCGGCGGCAAGCGCCGCAATAAGGTCTTCGGTCTTCATTTCAGATGCCTTTCCCTGAGGGCGGCGAGTGTCTTGAACGCGCGATGCAGGGCCACCCGGACCGCGCCTTCCGTCATATTCAGGGCCTGCCCGGCCTCGGCCGCGCTGGACCCCTCGATCCCGATCATCCGCACGAGCCGCCCCGAGCGGTCGTCCAGAAGCCCGATCATCTTGGCCATGTCGGCCGCCTCGGTCGGGTCGGGTCCGGCCTCGGCGGCAAGGATCTCGTCGAAATCCTCGATCGGCACTTCGACCTTGCCGCCGCGCGCCCGGAAGGCGTCGACGACCTTGTAGCGCGCGATGGCGTAAAGCCAGGGCCGCACCGGCGCACCGACTTGCCAGGTGTGCCGCTTGAGGTGAACCGCAAGCAGCACCTCTTGCAGCACATCCTCGCAGATCGCCTCGCCGAGGCCCCCCGCCTTTGCCCGGACGATACCGCGCAAGACCGGCGTGATCGTTCGCAGGAAGGCGGCGTAAGCCCGACTGTCGCCAGAGTTCGCTTCAGCCAGCAAAGTGCCCCAATCGTCCATCAACACCGCATTCCTTGCCTGCCTATTCGCGATTGACGCCGTCTTGTTACATGAGCGCCTGCGCCTTGCGCGCACGGTCACCAACCCGTGATGGCGGTAACGAACGCCTCATGCTTGCGAATGGCCTAGTGGATGCAGCGGGTTGGCGTCAACACCGGCTGCGATGACACACAGGACGGGGACCCGCAATGGAACTGCTGTTTGCCTACCTGGCGGGGCTGCTGACGCTGATCAACCCATGCGTGCTGCCCGTGCTGCCCATCGTGCTTGCCTCCAGCCTGCACCAGGACCGCCGGGCGCCGGTGGCACTGGCCGCAGGGCTTAGCCTGTCCTTCGTGGCCCTGGGTCTTGGCGTCACCGCGATCGGACCGGCCCTTGGCCTGGACAGCGACCTTGTCGCGCGGGTTGCAGCCCTGATGATGGTGGCCTTTGGCCTGGTCATGCTGGTGCCCGCCTTTTCGCAGCGCTTTGCCGCGGCGACGGCGGGCCTTGCGAACCGGGCCGATGCGCAGATCGACCAGACTGCGACGTCGGGCCTTGGCGGCCAGTTCGTGTCGGGTGCGCTGCTTGGTGCGGTGTGGAGCCCCTGCATCGGCCCCACCCTCGGCGCGGCCATCGCGCTTGCCTCGACCGGCGAAAGCCTGGGGTGGGCGGGGGCGATCATGGCCGCCTTCGCGCTTGGCGTCTCGACCCTGATCCTCGGGCTTGCCTACGGCGCCAAGTCCGCCCTGCGCCGCCGTCAGACCCTGCTGCGTACCCTGGCCGAGCGTGCAAAGCCGATCATGGGCGTCGTCTTCATCCTGGTCGGCACCGCGCTTTGGTTCCGCCTGAATCACGTCGTCGAAGCCTGGCTGATCGACACCCTTCCCGCCTGGCTGATCGACACGTCCGTCAGCATCTAACCCCCTCACCCCCAAAGGAGACCTTCATGAAGCGCCGCACCTTCCTTGTCTCGACGGCCGCCCTCACCTTGCTGCCCCTGGCACTTCAAGCTGCAGAGCCGCTGCTTTACACCCCCGGTTCGGCCGAAGCCGCGATGGACGAGGGCAAGATCGTGCTTCTGGACTTCTGGGCCAGCTGGTGTTCGACCTGCGCCGCACAGGAACGTGTCCTGGCCGCGCTGAAGGCCGAGAACCCGACCTACGAAGAGAAGATCGTGTTCTACAAGGTGGACTGGGACCTTTATGCCAAGGAGACCCTGGCCAAGGACCTGCGCATCCCGCGCCGGTCGACGCTTGTGCTGCTGAAGGGGCGCAAGGAGCTGGGCCGCATCGTCGCCGGGACGTCGAAAGCCGACATCCAGGCGCTGCTGGACATGGCCCTGACCGCAAGCTGAGCCTTGGGGCCGCCCTCTGCTTCGGCGCGCCCTACCCGGGCGCGCCGACCGTTCTGATCCGGATCAGCGGTAGGGGTATCCGGCCTTTTCCATCGTGTCGGCGTATTTCTTGAACGCTTCCACCACCTTGGCCGACCGCGGCGAAGAGGCCGAAATCTCGTCCCAGAAGCCCTTGGAGTCGGTCAGGACCTGCGCCCATTCCTCGGCCGGAAGCGAGGTCAGCTCCATCTTCTCGCCCTCGACCCGAAGCTTCGCCTCGCCCCCCCAGTACCAGACGTTCCGGTAGTAGTGCGACTGGTCGATGGTGCTGCGGAACAGCTGCTGCAGATGCGGCGGGACTTTTGCCCAGCTGGCGGTGTTGGCGAAATAGCTGCCGAACCACGCCCCGGTGACCGAGTTGGTGAGTGCATATTTGCACACGTCCGCCCAGCCCACCTCATAGGCCTCGGTAAAGCCGCACCAGGCGACACCGTCGATCTCGCCGGTCTGCATCGCAACCTCGACGTTGTCCCACGGGATCGTCACCGGGATCAGGCCGTATTTCGCCAGGAACTTGCCCGCCGTCGGGACGCCAAAGACGCGCAGGCCCTGCATGTCGGCCAGGCTGCGGATCGGCTTGTCGACGGTGAAGATGTGCAGGGGGTCCCAGGCCCCGGCGGACAGCCAGGTCACGCCCTCGACCTCGGAATAGGCTTCTTCCCAGATTTCCTTCAGCCCGTAGTACTGAAACAGCGCCGGCACATCCAGGCTGTAGCGGGTAGCAAAGGGGAAGTAGCCCCCGAAGACCGAGATGTCGACCGGTGAGGCCATCGTCGCCTCGTCCGACTGCACGGCGTCCAGCGTGCCGTTCTGCAGCGCGCGGAAAAGGCCGGCGGTGGGGACCAGCTGGTCGGCCTAGTTAAGCTCGATCTCCATCTCGCCGTGGGCGGCGGCGTTGAAGGCCTCGATCTGCGGCTTGATCACATGGGCACCCAGCGGCGCGCCGGAATAGGTCTGCAGGCGCCACTTGATCGGGCTTGTCTGGGCAATCACGGCAGGCGCGGCCAGCGTGGCCCCGGCGACGGCCCCTGCCCCCATCACGGACTGGCGCAGGAAGTTCCGGCGCGAAGCGAGGATCGCCTCGGACGGGCTTTGCGGTTTCTTCTCGGTCATCATCATCTCCTTGTTGGTTTGGGCTTCTTCGGCCCGCTGGTGAGTGGTGGGTCAGCCCCTGACGTTGATCTGCTCGGGCAGCCAGAGCGCGATCTGCGGGAAAATCATCAGAAGGATGATCGTCAGGACCATCATTCCCGCAAAGGGCCAGATCGAGCGGTAGATGTCCCCCAGGCTGAACTCTTTCGGCGCAAGGGACCGCATCAGGAACAGGTTGTAGCCGAAGGGCGGCGTGATGTAGGCGATCTGGCAGGTGATCGTGTACAGGATGCCATACCAGATCAGCTGGTTCTCGAACCCCAGGTCCAGACTGGCGACCAGCGGGATGTAAAGCGGGGCGACGATCACCAGCATTGCGGTGTCATCCAGGAACATGCCCAGCAACAGAAAGCTGACCTGCATCATGATGATGATGGCCCAGGGGCTCATTTCCCACTGGTTCAGGAACAGGTTCTCGATCGCCCGGACCGCGCCCAGCCCGTCGAAGACGGCGCCGAAGGCAAGGGCGGCCAGGATCAGCCACAGGAACATGCAGGACACGGCCAGCGTCTTCATCGAGGTCTCGCGGATCAGCCGCCAGCTGAAGCGCCCCTTGATGACCGCCGCCAGCGTGGCCGAGGTGGCCCCCACGGCCGAGCTTTCGACCAGGCTGGTATAGCCGAAGACGAAAAGCCCGGTCATGAAGAAGAAGATCACGAAGGGGATAATCCCGGCGCGTGCCAGCGCCAGCTTCTGCCCGAAGGTCATGTTCAGTTCTTCCGCCGGAACGGGCGGCGCAAGCTTGGGGTTCAGCTTCGCGCGGATCATGATGTAGGTGATGAACATCGCCGCCATCAGAAGGCCGGGCATGATGCCCGCGAACCACAGCTGCGACACCGGCTGGCGCGCGATCATGCCGTAGAGCACCAGCACGACGCTCGGTGGGATCAGGATGCCGAGCGAGGAACCGCCCTGGATCACGCCGGTGATCAGCACCTTGTCGTAGCCGCGTTTCAGCATCTCCGGCAGTGCGATGGTCGCCCCGATCGCCATGCCCGCGACCGACAGGCCGTTCATCGCCGAAATGACCACCATCAGTACGATCGTGCCGATCGCAAGCCCGCCGCGCAGCCGGCCGAACCAAACGTGGAACGCCCGGTAGAGATCCTCCGCGATCCCGGCCTCCGACAGAATGTAGCCCATGTAGATGAACAGGGGCAGCGTCAGCATCGGGAACCAGTTGAACAGCTTCAACGTGGCATTGAACGGCATTTCCACGGCGCCCTGGCCGTAGAGAAGCAGCGCCGCGCCCGCCGCGACGAAGCCGATGGCGCCGAACACCCGCTGCCCGGTCAGAAGCATCACCGACATGGTCGCGAACATCAGGATGGCGATGAGTTCGTAGCTCATGTCGCATCCACCCCGCGGATCGTGGCGATGTGCTTGAAGATCAGCGAGAAGGTCTGGAGGATCATCAGGATCAGGCAGGCGACCAGCAGCGCCTTGATGGGGATCATCGAGGGGTTCCACATCGAGAAGCGGCGCTCGCCGGTCTGGATCGCGTATTGCAGGCTGGAGATCGAGCCGATCGTCATCACCACCAGATAGAACAGCAGGCAACCCGAGGTGATCAGGTCCATGATCGCCTTGCCGCGCGTCGAAAGGTGCTGATAGATCAGGTCCATCCGGACGTGATCGTCGTTCTTCAGCGTCATCGCCCCGCCGAGGAAGAAGTAGGCGAGCAGCGTGAACTGCGCG
>NZ_JAXMMF010000072.1:0-3638 GCF_034366665.1 Tabrizicola sp.
GTCGCCGATGATCGCAGCCGCGGCGATGAGCCTGTCGTCGGTCTCCGTTATCACCAATGCATTACGTCTGCGGAGGGTTGATCTGTGAAGAACCAAGAGCTGCAGGTAAGAGGGTTGGTAGATCGAAGAGGGTTGCCCAGCCTCACCGGCGGCACCGGCCATTCGCTAGGACAACACCCTTTGCGCTGCCCGTCGCTCGCAATTGTGCACCTCGGGCGGCCTCTCAAGATCGAGGTGATCTGAATTGGTGGTTCTGGCCTCGGCCAATGGCCACAAGTCTAACGCATATTGCGATATTCAGGAGAATTTACATGTCGCCTCTCACTCGCCGCGGCTTTCTAGCCACGACTGCGGCTTCGGCTGCTTCCCTTTTGCTTCCCAGCCGGGTCCGGGCTCAATCCAGTCGGCTGTCCTTGACCGCCACCACCCGCACAATCGACGTGCGCGGCAGAGCCGCCTCCGTCTGGGGACTCCTTGGTAGCAATGGCCAGTCGGGCCTCGTCTTGGATCCGGGGCAGCGCTTTGCCGTCGATCTGACGAACTCGCTAGCCGATCCGACCATCATCCATTGGCATGGGCAGATCCCGGATAATGCTCAAGACGGCGTCCCAGACATGCCGATGCCAGTGCTGCAACCAGGCGAAACCCGGGCCTATGACTTTCCCGCGAGGGCCGGCACACACTGGATGCATGCGCATATTCCGGCGCACGAAATGATGCTGCTGGCAGCGCCGCTGATCGTGCGGCGGCCCGAGGACGTTGCAGCTGACCGGCAGGAGGTGACGCTGTTCCTGCACGACTTTGCGTTCAAGCCGCCCGCCGAGGTGCTGGCGGAGATCACCGGCGGCGCATCAATGGCCAGAATGGATCACAGCCAGATGGGGCAGGGCGGCACAGGTATGGGCGGCATGGACCACTCCGGGATGGAAATGGGTGCCATGGGGCAGGGCGGCATGATGGCGATGCCGGGCATTGACGGCATGGCGATGGACTTGAACGATTACAATTTCGATGCCTATCTCGCCAACGACCGGACGCTGGATGACCCCGAAGTCGCGCAAGTGGACAAGGGTGGTCGGATCCTCGTCCGCGTGATCAACGCCGCGGCCGCAACCGTGTTCTGGATCGACACCGGCGTCTTGCCGGGGCTGCTTGTCGCTGTCGATGGCGGGCCGGTGCATCCCATGCCCGGCAGCCGCTTCGGCGTCGCCATGGGCCAGCGGCTCGACATCGAACTGGATGTACCGGGCGGGGGCGGGGCCTTCCCGATCCTCGCCTTACGCGAGGGTGCCAAAGAAAGGACGGGTTTGATCCTCGCCACTCCGGGTGCGACGGTGACTAGGGTTGCCGACAGGTCGGAGGGATACCATCCCGCCTTCAGCGGCGATCTGGCGCAGGAAGGTGCGCTGCGCGCCATCTCTCCGCTGCCGGAACGTGCGCCCGTATCGCAGCCCATGCTGATGTTAGGCGGGTCGATGATGCCATATGTCTGGACGATCAACGGCCAGACCTGGGGCAACCATGTCCCTGTCAACGCGAAATCCGGCGAAAGGGTAGAGATCACGTTCCACAACATGTCGATGATGGCGCATCCCATGCACTTGCACGGTCACGCGTTTCAGGTGGTCGGCACTGGTGGCGCGCGCTTTGCAGGTGCGGTACGCGACACCGTGCATGTGCCGCCGATGGGCATGGTGACGGTTGCGTTGGACGCAGGTGAAGCCGCGCGCTGGATGCTGCATTGCCACCATATGCCCCACCTCTCGACCGGCATGATGACCGAGTTCGCGGTTTCAGCCTGAAGCGCGCCCGGACCTGCAGCCAGTCTGCGGGTCCGGGCCTTTTTACGGGGAACACGCCATGCTCACCCATATCTGCCGCCGGTCGGTACTCGTCGGCCTCGCCATGCCCTATCTCGCAACTCCGGCTGAGGCTCGGCCTCCATTCCGACTTCGGAGCGACCCTCAGCAACTGCTTTCACCCCCGATCCTGGATGAGAAAGGAACCACCCGGTATCTCGACGACTTCGCCGGACGGGTGATCCTTTTGAACATTTGGGCGACGTGGTGCCCGCCCTGTCGGGAAGAGATGCCGATGCTTGAGCGACTTGAAAAACGGCTCGGCGGCGCGGATTTCGCGGTCCTGCCTCTTTGCATTGATGACGCTGGGATTGGCCGGGGCCGACAGTTCTATGACGAGATCGGTCTGGACGCTCTGCCGCTCTATTGGGCTGAGCCATTAAGGGTTCAGCTTGCCCTGGCCTTTATCGGGCTGCCGACAACGCTTCTGATTGACCGTCAAAGCCGCGAGATCGGACGGCTACAAGGTCCGTTCGCTTGGGACAGCGACGACGCCGTCGAACAGATCGTCGGTGCCTTTTGACTGGTCTGTTGTGTCGGCCGAAGAGCGCGAAGGCAATGATCGGAATCCGCAAGCAATGATGTGATATCAGGCGGCCGGATAGCTGGTGTAAACCTCTAGGCCGCCATCGCGCCGGATCAGTACTACATCGTAGGCATCGCGGCTGTCTTCAGACCCCATGCCGGGCGAGCCGTAAGGCATGTCGGGCACGGCAAGTCCGACAGCGTCGGGACGCTCAGCCAGCAACCGCCGGATGTCTGCGGCGGGAACATGGCCCTCAAGCGCATAGCCTTCGACCGTTCCCGTGTGGCAGGAAAACGCCTTGACCGGAACTCCCTGATCCATCTTGAAGCGGATCAACAGCGTGCCCATCGAAACTTCATCGGTCACGGTGAAGCCTTGCTCCCGCAGATAGTCGACCCATGCTTCACAGCACTCGCAGCCACGCCCCTTGACGACATGGATTGGCGGTTCTTCCTCTGCCTTAGCTTTGGCGGCAGGGGTTACGGCAAATGCTGTTGCTGCAAGGATGACCTCGCGGCGTCCGATCAAATATCTGTTCATCCGCGTTCTCCGTCAGTTCCTGAAATGAAGCCAGTTTCGCTGCGCCAGGTGGCGAGCGCATTGAGATCATCTGCCGAAGCAATCTCCTGTTCCGGCAAGGCGTCCTGGTCTTTAGGATCGACCGGTCTGCCGTCGACACGAACTTCGTAGTGAAGGTTGGGGCCGCTCACGAGCCCTGTCGCGCCGACCGCGCCAATCTCGTCTCCCGCCTTGACCCGTGACCCCACGCGAACGTCTTCGGCGATCTCTGAAAGATGCGCATATCGCGTCACGACCCCACCGCCGTGATCAATGTCGATCGTGGTGCCATAGCCGCGGATCGAGCCCGCAAAGATCACCCGACCGGCGCCGGTCGCCGAGACTTCGGTGCCCACGGGTGCCGCGTAATCGATCCCGGTATGCATGCGAACCCCACCCAACACGGGATGGTTCCGGCGCCCAAAGACGGACGACAGTCGTGCACCAAGGATGGGTGCCGCTGAACGCTGCACGGCTTCGCCATCTTCAAAGACGATGACCGGGCCGGCGGCTTCGGTCGCAACGAGTTCGAGGACGCGATCGCGAAGCTCCAACCGCGCGTAACTCAGGCGCGGCTCGCCCGCGATGCTCCCATCGGGCAGCTGATCTTCCTGCCAGACAAGAGCGAAAGTTTCTCCGCCTTTGAGGTCGCGTCTAAAATCGACCTGACCCGCAAGCAGCGCCGTCAGGTCAAC
>NZ_JAXMMF010000073.1:0-5099 GCF_034366665.1 Tabrizicola sp.
TTCGACTTGCCGCCCGCCATCCACAGGCTGCCGACATAGGCGCCCGAGGCATCGGTGACGTAGAGCGCCAGGTAGGCGCCATCGCCGCCATAGCTGTTCATGGTGGTGGTCAGCGTCACGGGTCGGGCCATCGCCAACCCCGGCAGGGTCAGGGCGGTGGTCAGGGCAAGGGTGGCGAGAAGGGATTTCATCGGATGTCCTTTCGATGATGATGGGCGCCCCACATGGCGGTGGGGCGCTAGAGCCGGGATCAGTTGGTCACAGCCACGGGCGGCGCGCCGTTGCCGAAGAGCCCGTTTGCCGGAGGTGCGACAGTGCCTGCGGGCGCGGGGTTGCCGAGAGCGCCGATGCAACCGTCATCATCATCATCATCATCATCATCGTCGTCGTCGTCGCAGTCCTCGTCGTCGTGCCCGCGACGTACCCATCCGCCGTCGTCATCATCGTCATCGTCTCCGCTCACACGGATGAGGGGCACGGGCTGGTCGTCCGCACTGAGCACGGCGGCGCAAACGCCGCTGCAGTCGCCCTGCGCGTTGCCTTGGGCCTGCATCGCGGCAAGGGCAGGCAGGCCGAGTGCCACGGTCAGGGCCGTCGACGCGAAAAGAAGGGAAAGTCGGGATGTCATGGCGTTGTCTCCTAGGATCTGATGCTGCCAATCTGGGCCCCGGACCTGAGCGGTTCCTGACGCCGTCCCATTTTCTGCTTCAGCTTGGCGTCAGGAAGAAAAAGGCCCCGCCGGGGTAGGGCGGGGCCAGTCGGACCACGAGGGACAAGCGTGGTCGGGGAAAAGGGTTAGGCGATGTCGCCGGGTTCGGCGGCGCGCTTCTCACCGGTGATCATGGCGCGGGCGAGGTTCTCGCGGTGGCGGACCGAAGCCAGGACAACACCGGCGACATGCAGCGCCGCCAGCATCAGCATAAGGTTGGCGAGGGTCTCGTGGATCTCCTCGAGCGCGCCTTCGACCTCGCGTCCCTCGCCGTACTCGTCGCCATCATCGTCCGCCCAAGCCGGGGCCACGATCTGCGGCAAGGCGGGCAGCAACGCCACAAGGTCTGGTTCCGCCATCAGCCAGCCTGTGAAGGCCGTGCCGGACAGCGTCAGCATCAGCGCCACGATCATCGCCGCCCCCGCTGGGTTGTGGCCGAGGTAACGGCGTTCGCGACCGCGCAGCATGGAACCCAGATAGGCGAGCGTCGCGCCGGGGCCTTTCACGAACTGCGCAAAGCGCGCATAGCGGCTGCCGGCAAAGCCACAGATCAGCCGGAAGGCCACAAGGCCCGCGACCGTGTAGCCCGCGAATTCATGGACGGGCTGCACCTCATCGGCTGTCAGCCAGGCTGTCGCAAAAGCGGCCACGAGGCCCCAGTGGAACATTCGGACCAGAGGGTCCCAGACACGCAGGGTCGCGACGTCCTTGGTCTGCACGGAAACATGGTCAGTCATTTTCCTGGCCTTCGCGTTCGCGATCGTCGTCGTCATCCTCGAACTCGAATTCGATGATCTGGAGCGTGCCGGGATGCAGCTTGACCTCGATCGCGCGGCCTTGCGCGTCGCGACCGTCGATCTCGTAGCAGCCGTCGTCGATCTTGATGCGCCGGACCTCCCAGCCTTGCGAGGTGGCGAACTCGGCCGCCGCCTCGCGCGGCTGCCAATCGGCCATCGGCACGAAGCAATCATCATCAGCCAGCGCGGCACCGGCTGGCAGGGCCGCCAGAAAAGCAAGAATTGTCAGTGTCTTTCGCATGGGCCACACTCCGGGTTACGGCCAGTCTGGATGATGTGATGCGCGCCGAAGCTGACGGCATCCTGAAGACGGCTGCTGCATGGCTTCAGTTTGATGTCAGGAGAGACAGTCAGAACGGAACCGGCACGGGGCCAAGGGGGCAAAGGATCATGCGCATACTGCTTGTTGAGGATGACATGGTTCTTGGTGCAGCCGTGCGGGACCAGATCGCCGCCGATGGCCATTCGGTTGACTGGGTCCAGCGGCTGGATGCGGCCGGGGACGCGATTGGCGGGGCAAGCTTTGACCTTGTGCTGCTGGACCTGATGCTGCCCGATGGCCGGGGCATCCCGTTCCTGCGCCGCCTGCGGGCCAAGGGAGATGTGACGCCCGTCATCATCCTGACCGCACTTGACCAGATCAGCGACCGGATCGAGGGGCTGAACGCAGGGGCCGACGACTATCTGGTGAAACCCTTCGATCTGGCGGAACTGTCCGCCCGGATCGGCTCGGTGGCGCGCCGCTATGCGGGCACCCCCAACCCCATCGTCACTCACGGGCCACTGGAGATCGATCTTGCAGCGCGCAGCATTCACCGCGAAGGACGGCCGGTGACCCTGACTGCCCGGGAATGGGCACTTTTTGAGGCGTTCCTGTCCCGGCCTGGGCAGCTTCTGTCCAAGGCGCAGCTTGAGGACAAGCTTTACGCCTTTGGGGCCGAGATCGAGAGCAATACGATCGAGGTTCATGTCAGCCGCTTACGTAAGAAGCTGGGGGCGGAGATGATCGAGACCGAGCGCGGCCTCGGTTACCGTCTGGGCCGCGCATGAGGGCGCCGCGCAGTCTTCAGGGTCGCCTCGGGCTCTGGCTTGGCATTGCCCTCACGGTGCTCTGGGTTGCGGCTGCCACCGTGACGGCGCTGATCGCGCGTGGCGAGATCGAAGAGGTCTTCGATTCAGCCCTTCAGGAAACCGCGCAGCGCATCCTGCCCTTGGCCGTGGTCGACATCCTGAACCGTGAGGAGCCTGGCATCAGCCAGCGCCTCGCCGCCATCCGCGAACATGACGAGTTCTTCACCTACATCGTGCGCGATGATCAGGGGCGCATCCTGCTGCAATCCCATGCCGCCGACCCGGGCGTGTTTCCCGCCTGGGACGGGATCGGCTTTCGCCAGACGGCGACACATCGGCTCTACAGCGACGAGGCCGTACAGGGCACGATCCGGATCACAGTGGCTGAGCCGCTGGACCATCGCGCAAGCGTGGCGCGCGAGCTCCAGATGGGTCTTGGCCTGCCGCTGCTGATTGTTCTGCCGGTGGCGCTCCTCGCCATCATTTTTGCCGTCCGCGCCAGCCTTGCGCCCCTGCGCCAGTTCCGCGACCGGCTGTCGGCGCGGGGCGCACGCGACCTGAGCCCCGTCTCCAGCGAGGGTCTGCCGACCGAGATTGCGCCCCTCGCCGACACGATGAACAGCCTTCTTTCACGGCTGGAGGCGGCCTTCGAGGCTGAACGCAGTTTTGCGGCAAACGCCGCCCATGAACTCCGCACCCCGCTGGCCGGTGCCATCGCACAGGCACAACGGCTGCAGACAGAGACGCGCGACGCCGACGCCAAGGCCCGTGCGGCCGAAATCGAGGCCACGCTGAAACGCCTGACCCGCCTCTCCGAACGCCTGCTGCAACTGGCCCGCGCCGAGGGCGGCCGCCTGCGCCGCGACGTCGTTTCCGATATTCGCCCCGTGGCCCGACTGATCGTCGACGACCTTGCACGCATTGCGGGGCACGGGCGCATCTTGCTCACCATGCCAGAAAGCGCCGTCATGTCGGATCTGGACCCCGACGCCTTTGCGATCATTTTGCGCAATCTGATCGAGAACGCCCTGCGCCATGGTCAGCCAGAGACCCCGGTTGAGGTCTCGCTTGTGAATGACGGAACGCTGATCGTCGCCAACGACGGCCCGGTCGTGCCCGCCGAGGACCTCGCACGGCTGACGCACCGGTTCGAGCGTGCCCGGTCCGATGGAGAGGGCAGCGGTCTTGGGCTGGCCATTGTTGCGACGATTGCCGAGAGGTCTGACAGTCAATTCGAACTCAGGTCGCCTCGCGAAGGCCGGGCCTCGGGGTTCGAGGCGCGACTATCACCGACCAGAACAAGCATTCTGAATCGCTGAGGAACGGATCAGGCTTTACACATTGAGCTGAAAGTCTGCCATGCGCGCACCGCTCACTTGGTGGCGTATTGACCGAGGAGCCCGACGCATCTGGGCTAGATCAGTTGATTGCCAAATCGGTTGCCGTTTTCCCCGCAGCCAGTGCCTCCACGAACCATTGCGGCTTACGCCCACGACCAGACCAGGTGAGCGCCGGGTTCTCAGGGTGCCGGTACTTCGCCGCGGTAGGCGCGCGGGAGGATTTCGTCTCGGTGCCCACAAGTTCGGCTAGGGAGTAGCCCAAATCCCGGGCGAGAGCTTCCACCTTGGCGCGCGCTTCCGCCCTCTGCCGATCCTCATAGGTGGAGATCGCCTTGGCGACGTCCTTCTGCATTTTCTTCAGCTCGCCGAGCGACAGTGCCTCGAGATCGTAATCAGCCATTGATGCGCTCCGTGTCCTGAATGTCCCTGTATCGATAGCCCGTCGCGGCAAGGCGCCGCAACTCCCGGAAGGCTGGGGCAGGGGTGGCAAAAGCTGTTGGCCGCCGTCTTCGCCGCCAGGGAGGTGCTGGACTGGGGGTTAGGCTGTTCCGATTGCCGGGATGACAGGGCCTGGCATGGGCTCCCCGCGCATCTCTGTCTTCTGGGCCATCCCTTCGACTGACAATCCCCTAATCCCGTTCGCTTGCCTGCGCGCAACCCCGCGTCAGTCCGGGCCGTGTTGCCCCTATGGGGCTGCCCGCTCCACCCCGGACCTCTGGGGGTTTCCGGCGTCCGTTCCGTCCACCGTGCACGCGTCACCCGACGGGCTTTTTCCGGGTCTTGTCGAAGGGACGGTCCCGAAGACAGGACATACAGGAGCTTACCATGCAGAACATCGTCATCCTAGCCGGCAACATCGGTCAGACCCCCGAAGTCCGCACCACCAAAGGCGCGGGCACCAAGATCACCAACTTCAGCCTCGCCACCTCCCGCCCCCGCATCTCGGAAGGTCGCGTCCTGCGCGACGAGAACGGCTACCGGGTCATGGACACGGAATGGCACCGCATCACCTGCTTCAACGGCCTCGGCAAGACGGTCGCGGAGCACTGCGAAAAGGGCATGAAGGTCCTCGTCCACGGCCGCATCCACTACACCAAGTGGATCGACAGCATGGGCAACGACCGCTACGGCTGCGAGATCATCGCCGAAAAGGTCGACTTCCTGAGCCGCCCGAAGTCGGCC
>NZ_JAXMMF010000074.1:0-7715 GCF_034366665.1 Tabrizicola sp.
TTCGCGAAAATGCGCGAGATTGCGGATTCGGTCGGCGCCTACCTCCTCGTCGACATGGCGCACTTCGCGGGCCTCGTCGCGGCGGGCCTCTACCCCAGCCCCTTCCCGCACGCCCATGTCGCCACCACCACGACGCACAAGACCCTGCGCGGCCCGCGGGGCGGCATGATCCTCACGAACGACGAGGACATCGCCAAGAAGGTGAACTCGGCGATCTTCCCGGGCATCCAGGGCGGCCCCCTGATGCATGTCATCGCCGCCAAGGCCGTGGCCTTCGGCGAGGCGCTGCGGCCCGGGTTCAAGACCTACCAGGCCCAGGTGATCAAGAACGCCCAGGCGCTTGCCGATGAACTCATGAAGGGCGGCCTCGACATCGTCACCGGCGGCACCGACACGCACCTGATGCTCGTGGACCTGCGGCCCAAGGGCGTGAAGGGCAACGCCACGGAAAAGGCGCTTGGCCGCGCCCACATCACCTGCAACAAGAACGGCATCCCCTTCGACAGCGAAAAGCCGACGATCACCAGCGGCGTCCGCCTCGGCACCCCCGCAGGCACCACCCGCGGCTTCGGTGAACCCGAGTTCCGCCAGATCGGCCGCTGGATCATCGAGGTCGTCGAAGGTCTGGCCGCGAACGGCGAAGACGGCAACGCCGCCGTGGAAGCCAAGGTCAAGGCCGAGGTAGAGGCCCTCTGCCAGACCTTCCCGATCTATCCGGGGTTGTAAAGCCGCGTCCAGCTGACTTGAGGCTCCGTGCGCAGCCCACGCGCGGGGCCTTTTCCTTTTCCACCCAAGGCTTTCACCTGGCTGCAAATATCCCCGCGCGGCGCGCACCCGAGCCGTTTTGCGTCCTTCACGCAAAACGGCGAGACAAATGGTCTTCGCGCCTGCCAAGGCGCTCAATTTGGCAACCGTGGTCTTGCAAGCCGCCGCCTCGTCGGCAATCCCCGACCTTGACGCGTCCTCTCCCGGTGGGTCTCATCCCCCTGCCCCATACCGCAGGACAAGATGACCACCCCAGACACCCGCTCCCTTGAACACCGCATGGGCGACTGGGCCCGGACCCGGCTGCCCTTTGCCGTCGCCGAACTGGTGATGTTTGTCCTCAAGCAAGGCTGGGCCTGTCTCTTCGGTGGCCTCCTCCTCCTCGCCATCATCGCCTCTAAGCTGATCTGGCACCCCGATTGGCCGCTGCACCGTTACGACGCGCTTTTCCTTTTCGCCATCGCCACGCAAGTCGTCTTCCTGGCGACGAAACTCGAAACCTGGGAGGAAGCCCGCGTCATCCTCCTTTTCCACCTCACCGGCACGGCGATGGAGTGGTTCAAGGTCCATGCCGGGTCCTGGGCCTACCCCGAGCCGGGGATCTTCATGCTGATGGGCGTGCCCCTCTTTTCGGGCTTCATGTATGCCGCCGTCGGCAGCTACATGGCCCGAGTCATCCGGGTTTTCGACATGGCGTTTGCGCCCTACCCCAGCTTCCCGCTCACGGTGGCGCTGGCCGTGGCAATTTATGTGAACTTCTTCGCCCATCATTTCCTGCCCGACATCCGACTGGCGCTGTTCGTGGCCACCGTCGCGCTTTACGGGCGCACCCGGATCTGGTTTCGCATCCACGACCGGCACTGGTGGATGCCGCTGCCAGTGGCCGCCATCCTGTCTGCCTTCGCGCTTTGGGTGGCCGAGAATGTCGGCACCGCCACCGGAACCTGGATCTACTCCGGCCAGCTTCCGGGCGAGATGGTCAGCTTGGCCAAGCTGGGGTCATGGTATCTGCTCTTGTACGTGGCCTTCGTCACCGTGACGCTGGTCACCCGCAGGGCGCTTTCGTCCCAGCCGCTGCAGGGCGGCCCGACTGCGGACATGGTCACCAGATCGTAAATGACCGCAGCCAAGCCATTGATTTCCCTTCGGGCGCCGAAAGCACCATGCCCGGTGCTAGAAATACCCGCGCCAGGCCAGGAAGCCCAGGATAGCCACCGCCAGCACCAGCACCCCGAACCCGACCGAGCCGACCATCCCCGCGAAGAGGTCGCGCCGACGGTTGACCGGATCGATCGCGATCAGATGCTTCAGGCAGACATCGTAGGCTTCGGTGACCTCGCCCATGTCGATCTGGCCCAGGAGCTTGGGGTTCTGCGCCCGGTGCGCCGAGGTCGCAAGCAACCGCCCGCTGTCGCGCACCTTCTTCGGCAGCGACCGCCCGGCCCGCTTGAGCTTGGCCGCAAGGTCGCGCCCGCCCAGGCCCAACCGTTCTTCCAGAAGCTGAGCCACCCGATCCGCCATCTGCTGGATCGTCACCGCACTCATCGCGCACCCCATCGACACCCTGCGGTAGAACCTAGAAGCGAAAGCCGACATGTTCAACCGGCTCTGGCCTGATCCTGCCGATGGGGCTATCAAAGGTCATGCTTGCCACGATCCGCCACCCCTCCCACGCCGCAGTCGAGGCGCCAACTCTGGTCATCGCGCATGGTCTTTACGGGTCGGGCCGGAACTGGGGCGTGATCGCCCGCCGCCTGGCCGACCGGCGAGACGTGGTGGCCGTCGACATGCGCAACCACGGCGACAGCCCGCGCGCGCCGACGCAGACCTATCCGGACATGGCCGCCGATCTGGCCGAAGTGATCGAAAGCCTTGGCGCGCCGGTGGACCTGCTGGGTCATTCGATGGGCGGGAAGGCGGCGATGCAGCTGGCCCTGACCCGGCCCGACCTGATCCGCCGTCTGGTCGTCGCCGACATTGCGCCCGTCGCCTACAACCACGATCAGACCCGCAACGCCCAGGCGATGGCCTCGCTTGACCTTGCGCGGATCACCACCCGGGCCGAGGCCGATGCAGCCCTGGCCCAACGGATCGACGACCCCGCCCTGCGCGCCTTTTTCCTGCAGTCGCTGGACCTGCGCCACAAGCCGCCGCGCTGGAAGCTGAACCTGACCGTTCTGGAGGAGGAGATGCCACAGATCGTCGGGTGGCCCGGCACGCAAGGCACCTTCGACCACCCCGCGCTGTTTCTGACCGGCGCAGACAGCAGCTACGTCCGGCCCGAGCACCGCGAGACGATCAGGGCGCTTTTCCCGAAGGCCCGCTTCGCGAAAATCCCCGGGGCAGGCCACTGGCTGCATGCGGAAAAGCCGCGCGAGTTCGAAGAGACGGTTCGGGTCTTTCTGGAAGCCTAGCCCGTCTGGAAGACTGCGGTCCGGAGGTCTAGCCGATCTTTCGGGCGACGGCCCAGGACACCGGCACAGCCAGCACAGCCCCCGCGACCGCAGCGATCACGATGGGCCAAAGCGTATCGTACCCCGCGCTGAGCACTGCAATCACGCCCGTCCCGGCCATCGCGGTCGCGACGATCGAATAAAGAACCATCATCAGGCGCATCGGACGTCCCTCCTTCGCAGGCTCTGCCGAAGGTCTAACCGGGTCCGCGGCCCGCCCACCTTGATCCGGATCAAGCACAAGCGCAGGAGTAGGGTGGGCGATATCGCCCACCCTACGCCCGCTCCAGCACCTCATGCAGGGTCGCATCGGGCAAGGGCACGGGATTGCCCTTCATCGACGAGGCATCCCGTGCAGCCGCAACGATTGCGGTGTGCTGGTCCTCGGTCACGCCCAGGGCGGCAAGCCCCGGCAGCCCTTCGGCCCAGGCCCAGGCCTGCAGCGCTGACGGAGCCTCGGCCGCGCTTGACCCCAGCGTTCCGGCCAGCACTGCGCAAACCTCGTCCAGCCGGTCCCGCGTCCCGCCTGATGCCGCCGCCCGGTTCGCCTGCAGGACCGGCCCCAGAAGCGCCCCGCAGATCGCGCCATGTGCGGCACCCGTCATACCGCCGATCACGCCCGCAAATCCATGCACCGCCCCAAGGCCCGCATTGGCCAGCGCCAACCCGCCGCAAAGGCTGACCCAGGCCATCCGGTCCCGCGCTTGCCCGTCCTCGCCCTGCATCAGTTGCATCAGCGCCGCCATGCCCAGACCAATGGCTGGCCGGGCCAGCGCATCGGTAAAGGGCGTCGCCTTGACCGAGACGTAGGGCTCGATCACCTGCGTCACCGCATCCAGGCCCGAGGCAAGCGTCACCGCCTTCGAACACCCGTCGGTCAGGGCCGGGTCGACGATAGCCAGCCGCGCCACCATGCGATCATCGCGCAGGCTGACCTTGCGGCCAAGCTCGGGCAGGCCGATCACGGCATTCTTCGTGACCTCTGCACCGGTCCCCGCCGTCGTCGGGATCGCGATGAAGGGCAGCGGTGAAGCCTTCAACGGCAGCCCTTTCCCGACCACCTCCAGATGCTCCATCGGTCCGTCCGGCGCGGGGATCAGCGCCGCCAGCGCCTTGCCAAAGTCCAGAGCCGCTCCACCGCCCAGCGCAGCAACCCAGGCAGGGCGGTGGACGCGGGCGGCGGTCAGGGCCGCCTCCAGATCGGCAAGGGTCGGTTCACCCGTGCAGGACAGTGCCAGGACCTGTGAGCCCAGGGCCTTGACCAGCCAGGCCGCCCGCGCCGGATTGGCCCCGTGGATCAGAAGCCCGCGTTCCCCAAAGGCACGGATCAGGTCGGGGGCCTTTACCGCCTCGCCCCGGCCAAAGAGGATGCGGCCCGGGGCGGTGATCCCGAAGGGAGTCATACCGACATCGTGGCGGCGATGGCCTTGCCCCAGCGGGCATATTTCGCGTCACGGATGGCGGGCTCCATCTGCGGCGTGAAGCGGCGGTCCAGCGCCCAGGATCGGGCGAATTCTTCCGGCCCGCCGATCACGCCCGCCTGCATCGCGGCAAGATAGGCCGCCCCCAGGGCCGTCGTCTCGGTCACCTTGGGCCGGTCCACGGGCGCGCCCAGGATGTCGGACAGGAACTGCATCGTCCAGTCGCTGGCGGTCATCCCGCCGTCGACGCGCAGAACGCCTTCCGCCGCCTTGCCCCAGTCGGCCCGCATCGCCTCCAGAAGGTCGCGGGTCTGGTAGCCGACGCTTTCCAGCGCGGCGCGGGCGAACTCGGCCGGGCCGGAGTTGCGGGTCAGGCCATAGACCGCGCCCCGGCAATCGGGCCGCCAGTAGGGCGCTCCAAGGCCGGTGAATGCGGGGACAAGGATCACGCCCTGCGCCTCCTCGGCCTGGTCGGCCAGGGGTTGGGTCTCCTTCGCCTCGCGGATGATCTTGAGGCCGTCGCGCAGCCACTGCACCACCGCCCCGGCGATGAAGATCGAGCCCTCGAGCGCGTAGGTGGGTTGGCCCTTCAGCTGGTAGGCGATGGTGGTCAGCAGGCGGTTCTTTGACGGGACCATGTCCGTGCCGGTGTTGAGAAGGGCGAAGCAGCCGGTCCCGTAGGTCGATTTCATCATGCCGGGGGCAAAGCAGGCCTGGCCCACAGTGGCGGCTTGCTGGTCGCCGGCAACGCCAAGGATCGGGATCTCGCGCCCGAAAAGGTCGGGGCGGGTCATGCCGAAGGGGGCGGCGCAGTCGTGGACCGAGGGGAGGAGGGACAGGGGGATGTCGAGAAGCTTGCAGATGTCCGCGTCCCACGCGCCCTTGGCGATGTTGTAAAGCAGGGTGCGGCTGGCGTTGGTGGCGTCGGTGGCGTGAACCTTGCCGCCGGTCAGGTTCCAGATCAGCCAGGTATCGACGGTGCCAAAGGCAAGCTCGCCCCGGTTGGCGCGGTCGCGCGCGCCTTCGACGTGGTCAAGCAGCCACTTGACCTTGGTCCCCGAGAAATAGGGGTCAAGAAGCAGACCGGTGCGGGCGGTGATCATCGGCTCATGTCCCTGCTCCTTCAGGGCAGTGCAGGTGTCAGCGGTGCGGCGGTCCTGCCAGACGATGGCGGGGTGGATCGGCTGGCCGGTGGCGCGGTCCCAGATCAGCGTCGTCTCGCGCTGGTTGGTGATGCCGATGGCGGCGATGGAGGTGGCGCTGACCCCGGCCTTCTCGATCGCGGCGCGGGCCGTTCCGGCGACGGTGGACCACAGATCGGCGGGGTTGTGTTCGACCCAGCCGGGGCGAGGGTAGGCCTGGGGAAACTCTTCCTGCGCTTGCGCCACGGGGCGCAGGCGGGCGTCGAACAGGATCGCGCGCGAGGAGGTGGTGCCCTGGTCGATGGCAAGGATGTGGGTCATGTACTGTGCTTTCCCTGGTCTACCGTCACCCCTGAAACCCCAGCGCGGCAAGCGGCAGGGCGGGGACGAAATTGCCGTCGCGTCCGGTCATCCCGTCATTCGCGATCATGCTGTTCAGAATGGCTTCCTCGGTCGCTTGCACCACGGCTTCGAAGAAGGGATCGATATGTTCGTCCGGCACGAAGCGGGCGTCGCGCAGGGCTGGCGCGCCCCGGTTGGAAAGGTCCTGGCCCGCAAGGTTCTGCCCGGCGGTCGAGAAGGCCAGGAAGATATCGCCCGAGGAATGCCGCGCGATCCCGCCCAGCCGCCCCACGCCAAAGCTGGCCCGGCGCGCAAGGCGCTTCAGCTGGTGTGGCAGGAAGGGCGCGTCCGTGGCAATCACCACAATGATGGAACTGAGGTCCGGTGCGGGGGCGCGGGTCTCCATCTGCGGCAGGGCGGGGTCACGTCCGATGCGGCGGCCCTGGATCACAAGGTCACCGCGCGCGCCGAAGTTCGCCTGCACGAAGACCCCCAGATGGTAGTCCGCGTCATACCTTACCCGGCGCGAGGCGGTGCCGGACCCCGCCTTGAAGCCGAAACACTTCATCCCCGTGCCACCACCCACACTGCCTTCATCAAGGGGGCCGCGGCGGGCGCTGTCGATGGCGGCGCGCACATGCGCCTCGGTCACGTGAAAGCCATTGATATCGTTCAGGAAGCCGTCATACGTCTCGGCCGCGACGGGCAGGGCGAAATCGTCGCCCAGATCCTCGGGCAACGCCTCGACGGCCCAGCGCACCGTGGCATCGCGGGCCAGGCCGCAGGAATGGGTGTTGGTGATGGTGATCGGCAGACCGAACTTGCCGGTCTCTTCGATGTAGTGGCTGCCCGTCAGCTCGCCATTGCCGTTCAGGCTGAAAAGGCCGGCAAAGACCGGGTCCAAAAGCTGGTTGGCCGGACGCGGCAGGATCGCCGTCACCCCGGTGCGGACCGGGCCTGTGCCGCGGCGAAGGGCACCCTCGCCAGTGATCAGCGTTGTATAGCCCACCGCCACACCCGGCACGTCGGTGATGGCGTTCCAGGTCCCTGGAGTGCCGTCGAAGCGCAGGCCCGCGCCGAAGGCACGCGTCTTGCCCGAGGGGGTGGTGGTCCAGAAGACTGTCATCGGTGTGGGTTCGCCCGGATTAGCCCGGGCACCAAATCAGGAAGCGGGAAGTGGGAAAAGGGCGGGGCAAAGATGCCCCGCCCTTCGCAACATGGCTTACTGCCAGGACTTGATCAGCTCGTCATAAGAGATCGTCTCGCCCTGAGGCTTCTCGTTCTCCAGCTTGGCCACCGGCGAGCCCGGCTCGTCAAGCCAGACCTGCGGGTCCTGCGGCTCGTTCAGCTTGGGGCCGATGTCGCCCTGGACGCCAGCGCGCTCGATCCGCTCCAGCACCTTTTCCTGCTCTTCGCAGAGGGCATCCAGCGCTTCCTGCGGGGTCTTCGATCCCGACATGGCGTCGCCGATGTTCTGCCACCACAGCTGCGCCATCTTCGGATAATCCGGGATGTTGGTGCCGGTGGGCGACCACTGCACGCGCGCGGGCGAGCGGTAGAATTCCACCAGACCGCCCAGCTTGGGCGCGCGT
>NZ_JAXMMF010000075.1:0-35079 GCF_034366665.1 Tabrizicola sp.
ACACCTCACTCCTAAACGATCTCAATACCGGTTCCACGCACTCCACAGCGCGGAACAACCCTGGCGCGGGGTGGAGCAGCCCGGTAGCTCGTCAGGCTCATAACCTGAAGGCCGCAGGTTCAAATCCTGCCCCCGCAACCAAAATACTCTAGCATTATCAACGACATGCGCCCCGCCAAATGGTGGGGCTTTTTGCTGTCTTCCCGGCAGGTCAACAATAGGTCAACAATCGGGCCAAAACTACGTGCAAGATCAGCGGGATAGTAGGCCCACAGGATCAAGATCGCGCGAAAACCGCAGAAAAACCCGCTTGGCAGGAAAGGCGGTCTATTCGGCCGCCTCAAGCTCCTCGGCCTCGTCATCGATCAAGTCCTCAACAGGCTCATCTGTCGCTGCACCGCGATAGATCGCCTTGCCGGTCGCGGCCTCGATCAGCCCCAGCAGAGCCTCCTGGCGCGCCAACGCTTCTCCTGGGAACTTCGAGTGTTGCTGACGTCTATCCCCCGCTGGGGTTTGTGTCCACTGTGATGGTTGGTTCACGCCCTAACTTGGCGGTCTAGCGTTCTGTTTCACAGGCATCCCATTGGTTTGGCAACCTATTGCACTGTGTGATCCCCGGTGCGGCAGTTCATCTGCCTTTTGTAGGATGCCAGCGCCAGCTTCCCCAGCACCTTGCGACCGTGCCGCCTGGGCGATCCGCTTGGCGTGGCGCGCCGCGATTGCTTGGGAAAAGCACTCCCACGTCCGGATCGGGCTGCTTCGGGGCTTGGCCGTGCGTTCGGCGATCACCAGCAGCACGTCGAGGTCGTAGCCCGCTTTCAGCCATGCGCCGATCGTGGCCGTGGTGGCGGTGTTTGCCGCCCTGGCCGCCGGTGCCCTGACCGCCGCGATCTTTGCCGGGGAAACGCTGTCTGTCAGCGAGATGATCGGTGGCGGGTTGGTCATTCTGTGTGGACTGCTGGAGGTCTGGCCGACCAAAACGGACGGGGAACACGTGCAGCCGTCCAAGACCGTGCAACGGCACGCCTGACGCTGCCTTCGGCACAGAACGGCCCCGATGGTCGTCGCCCCCCCGCGGGCAGGGCCACCGCCAAGCTGGCCCGCGGGTCAGTGCCCCAGGACCCGGTCGCTCACCCCTTGTCGCGCGCCCCGCCGATCAATGCGCCGAGACGGCATGAACTCGGGTGGTCGCCGTACGGGCTTCAAGCCTTTTGCCGCTGATCCCGTCAAAAAGATGGGCGTGGCGCAGGTCGAAGGTCAGGCCGGTGACTGCCCCTTCGGCGATATGCGGGCGGGCCTCGGTGACAAGGCTGAAGGGGAGGTCTTCGATCCTCAGGCTCCACAGCCGGGCAGCGCCCAGATCTTCGACCAGCTCAAGCCGGGCGTCGATCATGCCGTGGCCGGGGGCGCGAAGCGACACATGCTCGGGACGGATGCCAAGCTGGACAAGCTGGCCGTCGGCGGCCTCGTGTTCGGCGGGCAGGCCGATGACGGCCCCGCCTTCCAGCACCACTGCGCGGCGGGCGGTGCTGTACTGGCCGGGCAGGAAGTTCATCGCCGGGCTGCCGATGAAGCCCGCGACATAAAGCGAGGCGGGACGGTCGTAGATCTCGGCCGGGGTGCCGACCTGTTCGATGGTGCCCTTGTTCATCACCACCAGCCGGTCAGCCAGGGTCATGCCTTCGTGCTGGTCATGGGTCACGAAGACCGAGGTCGCCTTGATCTGGTTGTGGATGCGGCGGATCTCATGGCGCATCTGGACCCGCAGCTTGGCGTCAAGGTTTGACAACGGCTCGTCGAAGAGAAACACCTTGGGCGAGCGGATGATGGCCCGGGCCATTGCAACGCGCTGGCGCTGGCCACCCGACAACTGCCCTGGTTTGCGGTCCAGAAAGTCGCCAAGGCCGACGGATTTCGCCGTCTCGGCAATCCGCGCCAGGCGTTCGGTCTTGGGCACACCGGCCACTTTCAGCGCATAGCCGATGTTTTCGGCCACCGTCATGTGCGGATAAAGCGCGTAGTTCTGGAACACCATCGCGCAGCCGCGTTCGCGGGGTTCAAGCTGGTTGACGACGGTCCCCGCGATGGCGATCTCTCCGGCCGTGATCTCTTCCAGCCCGGCAATCAGGCGCAGAAGGGTGGACTTGCCGCAGCCGGAGGGGCCGAGGATCACCACGAACTCGCCGTTGTGGATGTCGAGGGTGACCCCCTCCATGATCGTGGTCTTGCCGTAGGTCTTGGTGACGTTGCGGATGGCGATCTCGGCCATTGGGTGCCTCACTTGTCGGTGTTGATCAGGCCGCGCACGAACCAGCGCTGCATGAGGATGACGATGGCGATGGGGGGCAGCATGACGACAAGCGTGGCCGCCATCGCCAGGTGCCAGGTGGGCGTCCCGCCGCCGGTGGTCAGCTGGTCGGGGACAAGGTCGGAAAGCTGGACGACGACCATCCCGTAATTCGCCCGGTCAGTGACGACCAGAAGCGGCCAGAGATACTGGTTCCAGGCATAGACGAACATGATCGTCGCCAGCGCCGCGATGTTGGTCTTGGACAGCGGGATCAGGATGTCCCACAGAAAGCGCAGCGGCCCGGCCCCGTCCATCCGCGCGGCCTCGACCAGCTCATCGGGGATGGTCAGGAAGAACTGGCGGTAGAGGAACGTGCCCGTGGCGGTGGCGACCAGGGGCAGGATCAGGCCGGTGTAGGAGTTGAGGAGGTTCCACTCCAGCGCGACCTCGATGCCGGACAGCGTGTTGATCAGCCAGCTGATCCCGGTCCAGTCCATGATGGTCTGAAACGGCGTCAACGCATTGGCGGCCACGGCGTAAGTGGGGACGATCCGGACCTCCAACGGCAGCATCAGGGTGATGAAGATCATCCAGAAGATCAGCATCCGGCCGCGGAAGTTGAAGAACACCAGGGCGAAGGCGGTGATGCAGGCCAGGGTGATCTTGCCCACGACGACCCCGGTCGCGACGATCAGCGTGTTGACGAACTTCTGGCCGAAGTCGGAAAGGACCCAGGCCTCCTTCAGGTTCACCCAAAGCTGGTCGCCCGGCCACAGCTCGATCGGGGCGCTGTTCACCTCTTGCAGCGTCAGCGTGGCACCGACGAAGGCCAGCCAGATCGGCACCAGGATCAGGATCAGCCCGAAGACCAGGATCGCATGGGTCGCGATGTTCAGGATGGGCGTGCGTTCGATCATGGGTGGCCCCCTCAGGTGTAATGCACGCGCTTTTCGACATAGCGGAACTGCACGAAGGTCAGCGCCATGACGAGAAGCATCAGGATGATGGATTGGGCCGCGGCACCCGAGTAGTCAAAGCCCCGGAACCCGTCGGCATAGATCTTGTAGACCATGAGGTCCGTGGCCCGGAACGGCCCGCCGCCGGTCAGGGTGTCGACGATGCCGAAGCTGTCGGTGAAGCTGTCGGTGATGTTGATGACCAGAAGGAAGAAGAACGTTGGCGTCAGCAGCGGCAGTTGCAGGTCCAGCATCCGGCGCAAGGGGCGCGCGCCGTCCATCGCGGCGGCCTCGGTCAGGCTGCGGGGGATGGACTGGAGTGCGGCCAGGAAGAAGACGAAGCTGTAGGCGACCTGTTTCCACGCGCCGGCCACGACAATGGCGGTGACCGCCTGCCAGGGGTATTTCGACAGGTCCCACCAGCCGGGGGCTATGGTGTTGATGTAGCTGAAGATCCCCGCGCCGGGGTTGAAGACGAACTGGAACGCCAGGCCCACGGCAGGTGCGGCTACGGCATAGGGCCAGATGATCGCCACCCGGTAGGCCTTGTAGCCTGCCAGCTGCCGGTCGACGAAGATCGCCAGCGTCAGCGCCATCGTCATCGCCAGAACGGTCGTGGCCAGAGCGTAGATCACCGACACCCGGACCGAGCCCCAGTAGTAGGGATCAGACAGCACCTTGCGGAAGTTGTCGAAGCCGACCCAGGTATTGCCGCCGCCCCAGGGCTGCTCCAGCGTGAAGGCCCAGTAAAGCGCCTGCGCCGAGGGCCAGTAGAAGAAGACGAAGATGATCAGAAGCTGTGGTGCCAGCAGGGCGGCAGCAATCCAGCTGAACTTGAAGTAGGCGCGGCGCATGTCGTCCCCCGGGGAATAGGATGGGCGCGGCCTTGGCAGCCGCGCCCCGGTTCATGGCTTAGGGAAAGGACTTGCCCGCATAGGTCTGGGCAAAGCGTGCCAGCTGCTCGTTGCCGCGCGAGACGGCGGTGTCCAGCGCCTCTTTCATCGTCTTCTGCCCGGCCAGAGCGGCCTCGACCTCGGCCTGCCATTCCGCGCGGATCTGGATCATGCCGCCGAGGCGGATGCCGCGGGTCAGTTCCGAAGGCTCGGTCCAGGTCAGCGACTTCATCGCGATGTCGCGGTTGATGTAGGGCTCTTTGGCATAGAAGCCCTCGGCCTTCAGCGCCTCGTAGGTCGACTTGGTGACCGGGATGTAGCCCGAGTTTTCCAGGAGGAACTGCTGTTCCGGCTTGGTGGCCAGGAAGGCCAGGTAGGCCGCGGCGGCCTTGTATTCATCCTCGGTCTTGCCCGCCAGCACCCACAGGGACGCTCCGCCGACGACGGTGTTGTGACGCTCTACCCCTTCATAGGTCGGGATGATCTGAACGTCCCAGCCGAAGGCGGGGGTCAGCTTGTGGATCGTGTTGTGGTCGGCGATCGACGAGAAGAAGACCGAGCATTCCCCTTCGACGAAGCTGTCGCGCGAGGTCTTGCCAGCGGCCTGGGTCCGCAGAAGGGCATAGCCTTCGTTGATCCAGCGCTGGATGTTGTCCATGTGCTGGACGTGCAGCGTGGTGTTGAACAGCAGCTCGGTGTCCAGCCCGTCATAGCCGTTGTTGTTCGAGGCGACGGGGATGTTGTGCGCCATCGAGAACTGTTCCAGGTCGATCCAGGACGAGGGCGCATAGGCCAGCCCGCAGGCCTGACCGCTGGCCTTCAAGGCCTTGAACGCCTCTTCCATGCCTTCCCAGGTGACCGGGGCTTCGGTGATCCCGGCTTTGGCGAAGTGGTCCTTGTTGAAGTAGTAGACCGGGGTCGACGAGTTCCAGGGCATCGAGAAGAACTCGCCCGACTTCGACGAATAGTAGTTCGCGATGCCGGGGAAATAGTCCGACCAGTCGACCGTGACGCCAGTGTCGGCCATCAGTTTCGTGACAGGATAGAACTCGCCCGAGAGCATCAGGTCGGCGGTGCCCGCGTCGAAGGACTGCAGGATCGTCGGGTGCTTGCCCGCGCGGAAGGCGGCGATGGTGTTCTGCACGGCCTTCTCGTAGCCATCCTGGCCGACGCAGACGGCCTCGTACTGGTCCTGAGAGGCGTTGAAGCGGTTGCAGGTCTCGGCCACGACGGCGCCAAGATCGCCGGTCAGGCCGTACCAGTATTCGAACTTGAGCTTTTCGGCCGAAGCCGAGCCGGCAGCGGCGGCAAGCACCAGCGCGGCGGTGGCAAGTTTCTGGGTCATTTCCCTGTCTCCATTTAAGGCTGCCACGGGTGCAGCGCAGCGACCTTATGCAAGGATTCGGTGACGGAATCGCGACAGTTGATCCGGTAAATTCGTTACATTACAATGATTTAGAGATAAACGCCAAGGCCCGCCGGACGATGTCCGGCGGGTTGGGAAAAGCGTTGTGCTACGCCCGGGCCTAGTGGAACAGACCGGGCGCCATCGTCAGGTGCCGCTCCAGATGGTCCTGGAAATGCACGGTCACTCCGTCGCCTGTAGCCAGAACGACAGCCATCTGCGCCGGTCCCTCCAACTGGCGCTGCTGGCCCGGCACGCCCGGAACATGCGGCGTCACCGAATAGTGCGACCCGGCCATGGTCGTCATCGGGATGCCGCGCCAGACGGCGGTCGAGGGCAGGTGGACATGGCCTGCGATCACCTGGCGGACCTCTGGATGGCGCTGCAGAACCGCGACATAGTCCTTGGCGTTTTCCAGGATGATCTCGTCCACCGGCAGCGACAGCGGGTTGGCGTGGTGATGCTGGACGACGATGACCGGGCGATCCTGCGCTTCGGTCAGCCGTGCGCCCAGCCAGTCCAGCCGTCCCTGGCAAAGCCGTCCGCCGACGAGGCCCGGCTCGGTCGTGTCCAGAAGGACGATCCGGTGGCCGCCCGCGTCGATCACCTGCGAGACCCGGCCCAGCGGATCGTCGCAGTCCGACCCGAAGACCGACAGGAATGCCGCGCGATCGTCGTGGTTGCCCAGCGTGATGTGCACGGGCATCGGCAGCGGGGCCACAAGGTCGCGCAGATGGTGGTAGGCGGCCACTTCGCCCCGGTCGGCGAGATCCCCGGCCAGCAGGACAAAGGCCGCGTCGGCGTGATCGCGGGTGATGACGTTGACCGCCTCGGCCAGCCGTGCGCCGGTGTCCAGGCCGTTGACCGGGACGCCAGGCGGGCCAAGGTGCAGGTCCGACAGGATGATGAACTTGAGCGCGCTCATTCGGCGATGCCCAGCGATTTCAGATACTGCGCCGAGGGCAGGACCCCTGCCTTGTCGCGCAGTTCCAGGATCAGGCGCGGGTTGGCGCCGGTCTGGGCGATGGCCGCAAAGACCGACTGCCACAGGATCGTGCCGTGTCCGATCTGCCAGTGCCGGTCGGCAAAGCCGTCGGCATCCTGCAAGTGGATGTGGCCAAGGCGGGACCCTGCGGCGCGGACGTAGAAATCCACCGGCGGCGCGCCAGTCGACACATGCGCGTAATGCGCGTGGCCGGTATCCACCGACAGCTCCAGCGCCTGCCAGCCCAGCGCCTCGCACAGCATGGCGCGGTCGCTGGGTTCGATGTCCTCGATGTTCTCCAGGACAAAAGTCACGCCCATGTCTTCGGCCCGCTTCAAGGCCGCACCCAGCGTTTCGCGGGCGGCAGTCAGCATCCGGTCGGTGTCCGTGGGGTAAAGGCCGCGGTGGTTGTAGCCCCAGGTGGTGAAGGGCGAGTGGATCACGACGTGGGTCCCGTTGACAGCGGCGCAGACATCCAGCGCCTGGTTCATCCGGCGGGCGACGATGCGGCGAACTTCGGGGTCGTAGGACGCGATGGTAAAGCCCCAGAACGGGCCGTGGATGCCGCGGCGGCCCTGGTGGCCGTCCAGAAGCTGATTGACCTCGGCCGCCAGCCCTGACCAGTCGCCGTCCAGAACCTCGGCGTCGACGAAGTGCTGCAGTTCCAGATCGCGCGGCGCTTCGCGCAGCCAGTCGACGTGGGCGGCAAGGCTGGAGCGGCAAAGCGCCGCGCCAAGGATCGGACGGGAAGTCATCGGGGTGCATCCTGCGTTGTTGACGCGCGGATGCTGCCCCGCCGCTGCGACAGAACCGTTCGAGTTCAGTGAAAGATTGACGACGGATCGGTGACGCGCTGCGCCACCGTTTCTGCGCCGGGCAGAAGGGCCGACAGATCAGGCCGCAGGCGCGACCGCACGCTTGCGTCTGGCTTTTGTGGCGGGCTTTTCCTCGGCTGCAGGGTCCGGCTGCACCACTGCCTCGGGTTCCGCCTCTGGTTCCGGGGCGGCGACGGCCTCCGCGACTGGATCGGGCTTCGGCGCATTTGCCGCGACCCAGTCCCGCATGAAGCGGCGGATTTCGCGCGCGGCGCTGGTGTCCAGCGCGTCGCAAAGCTTTACGAAGGCATCCCGCTCGCCCGCATCGATGCGGATCACCAACTGGCTGGATTTCTTCTTCTTTTTCTTGTCGTCCGACTTGTGCTTACCCATCATGGCCCCAAAATGTATATGCATTGCATATGCACTTTAGCCTCTGGCCGCAAAAAGCACAAGGCTGCGCCGGGCGTCGCCCGTCTGTGCGGTCAGCCTGCGAGCAGCGCGTCGATCTCGCCGCGGGAGGGCATGGCGGGCGCGGTGCCGGGGCGGGTGACGGAAATCCCGGCTGTGGCACATCCGAAGCGGACGGCCTCGATCACATCGCGGCCTTCGGCCAGGGCGACGGCGAAGCCGCCGTTGAAGGCATCGCCTGCGCCCGTCGTCTCGACCACCGGACCGGCCGAGATCACCGGCACATGCACCGTCCGGCTGGCATCGTGATAAAGCGCACCCTTGTCGCCCAGCGTGATCACCACGGCACCCACGCCCTTGGTCAGAAGTGCGGCAGCCGCGGCCTTCGCCTCGTCGACCGAGGTCACGGGCAGGCCGGTCAGCGCCTCAGCCTCGGATTCGTTGGGGGTGACATAGTCGCAAAGGGCCAGCATCTCGTCGGGCAGGCTGGCGGCCGGGGCCGGGTTCAGGATCGTGGTCACGCCCGCCGTCCGCGCGATCTGCAGGGCGCGCAGGGCGGCAGGGATCGGCTGTTCCAGCTGGGTCACGAAGATCGAGGCGCTGCGGATCAGGTCGGCCTTCTCGTCGACGTCCTGTGCCGAAACCCGGCCCGCTGCGCCAGGCGCCACGATGATCGCGTTGTTGCCGGTGGCGTTCTCGATGAAGATGTAGGCCGCCCCGGTATAGCTTTCGCGGTCCACCTTCACTTCGGGCACCACGCCCGCCTTGGCCCAGGTCGCCTGCGCGATGTCGGCGAAGGCGTCGGCGCCGAGGCGGGTGATGAAATGGACGCGGCCCCCCGCCATTGCGGCGGCGACAGACTGGTTCGAGCCCTTGCCCCCCGGCCCCAGAACGAAGGAGTTGCCAAGGATGGTTTCGCCCATCTTGGGCTGGCGATCCGCGCGGTAGGCAGTGTCGGCGACGAAGATGCCGAGGATGACGATGGGTTTCATGGGTTTGGGCTTTCCGTTTCAGGCTTCGGGCGGGATCACGCCCTTGCGGAACATGAAGCAGCCGTAGAAGCGGCGTTCTCCGGTCTGGATTACCGCGTAGGACTGCCGCGCCATGTCGTAGAAGGCGAAGCGCTCGATGGAGGTCATCGGGCGGGGCCGACCCTCGGCGCGGTCGATCTCGTCCTGGACCTCGACCTGGACCGGGGGCAGGGTGGTCGGGTCGCCCACGACCTCCATCCGGCCGGCGAAATCGTCGACGAACGTGTCCAGCGGCAGGACCGACAGGATCGCCTGCACGGCCTGGGCCGCTGTCAGGTTCTCCATCCGCAGAAGCTTGCCGGTGACCGTGGCCCGCGCGACGGAATCGGACGGAAAGTTGGTGTCCGCCACGATCAGCACGTCGCCATGCCCCATCGCCCGCAAGGTGGCCAGAACCTCGGCGTTCAGGCGGTTGTCCAGTCCCTTGAGCATGACGTCTCTCCTCCTATGCAGCCGGGATGCGCTTGCCCGTCGCCTTGTCGAAAAGGTGCGATGCAGACGGATCGGGCGCAAGGGTGATCGTGGCGCCAGGGCCGAAGGCGACCCGGTTGCGGAAGACCGCGGTAATCTCGCGCCCGGCAAGCCGCAGCACGACATGGGTTTCCGATCCCGTGGGTTCCACGACGGCGACCTTGGCCACCAGGCCTTGCTCGGCCTCGGCCAGGTGTTCGGGGCGGATACCGTAGATCACGTCGCGCCCCTCGTCAGCGCGTACGCCGGGGGGGAGGGGCAGGGTGGTCCCGGCCACCTCGACCCGGCCGCCGGTGGTGATGCGACCGTCCAGAAGGTTCATCGAAGGGCTGCCGATGAAGGCCGCGACGAAGGTATTGGCGGGACGGTCGTAAAGCTCCAGCGGAGCGCCAACCTGCTCGATCCGGCCGCCCTGCATGACGACGATCCGGTCGGCCATCGTCATCGCCTCGATCTGGTCGTGGGTGACGTAGACCGTCGTGGTCTTCAGCCGCTGGTGCAGTTCCTTGATCTCGGTCCGCATCTGGACGCGGAGCTTGGCGTCCAGGTTCGACAGCGGCTCGTCAAAGAGGAACACCTGCGGATCGCGCACGATGGCGCGGCCCATCGCGACGCGCTGGCGCTGGCCGCCCGAAAGTGCGCGGGGATAGCGGTCAAGGTAGGGTGTCAGGCCAAGGATTTCGGCCGCGCGTTCGACCTTCTGGCGGATCGCGTCCTTCTCCATCCCGCGCATCTTGAGGGCAAAGCCCATGTTCGCGGCCACGGTCTTGTGCGGATAAAGCGCGTAGTTCTGGAACACCATCGCGATGTCGCGCTCGGACGGGGGCAGGTTGTTGACCCGCTTTGGCCCGATCATCAGATCGCCCTCGGTCACTTCCTCCAGCCCGGCGATCATGCGCAGAAGCGTGGACTTGCCGCAGCCCGAGGGGCCGACCAGCACCACGAAGGCCCCGTCCGGAATGTCCAGATCAAGGCCGTGGATGACCTGCAAGCCCCCATACGTCTTGCGCAGCGCGCGGATCGTCACCTCGGCCAAACGCTTCCCCCCGGTTTGCCTGCCCCAAGTCCTACCGCAGCAGGGACAGCTCTGTCCATCCGCTGACCATACTAACATGTTAGAAACTTGACAGGCCCCCGCCACCTTGCGAAGCTGCCTCAGGGGCACTCTGTCAAACGGGGGGATGGGGACCGAACAGATGCCATGCCGCCTGCGGACCGCAAGAAAACCCGACAGGGCCCGGGTCCGGCGACACTGACACTCAGATACCAGGCCGCGACCGACAAACCGGCGCGGGAATGTTCCAAAGGGAGGAGCTACCTTGAAGGTCGAACTTTACGAGATGTTGTCCCGGTCGCGGCTCAGCCGTCGCCGGATGCTGCAGGGCACGGTCGCGCTGGGCGCAATGGCCGCGATGCCAATGACCGCCCGCATGGCCAGCGCGCAGGACAATGTGCGCGCCGAGATCCTGAAGATCCCCGGCGTCGACATGGGCAGCCCGACGGATGCCGACTGGCAGAAGGTGGGCGAGCTGTGCCTGGGCGCCACCAAGGCCAGCGTGGCCGAGGGTGAGTTTGCCGGGGTCGAGCTGACCTTCCTCGGTCTGAACAACCAGAACCTGCACAACTTCCTGTTCCGTGGCTTCCTGAAGCCGTGGGAGGCCTATACCGGCGCCAAGATCAACTGGATCGACCTGGCGCAGGCCGATTACAACTCGCGCCTCCAGCAGTCGATCGCGACCGGCACCGTCGATTTCGACATCATCGAAATGGGCGCCCCGTTTGAAGGCGACACTGCCGGCAAGGGCCTTCTGGACGAGATGCCCGAGTGGGTCGCGGCCCAGATCGCGGCCGACGACCTGGTGGGTTACCTGCAGCCCCCCGTGGGGACGTGGGATGGCAAGTCCTACCGGATCACCATCGACGGCGACTGCCACACCTTCGCCTATCGCAAGGACTATTTCGGCGAGGGCGGCATCGGTGGTGCCGAGGTGCCGAAGACCTGGCAAGAGGTCAACGCCGTCTCGAAGGCGCTGGTCGGCCAGACCGATCCGCTGACCGGCCTGCCCGCACATGGCTATCTTGACCCGCTGAAGGGCTGGGGCGGCTTTGGCTTCTACTTCATCGCCAACCGGGCGACGGCCTACGTCAAGCACCCCGACGACCGGGCCTGGCTGTTCGACCCGGACACGATGAAGCCGCGCGTCAACAACCCCGGCTGGGTCCAGGCGATCCAGGACGTGATGGACCTGATCGCGACGGAGGGTGCCTATCCGGCCGACCAGATCAACGCCGACCCCGGCACCACCGCCTTCAGCCAGTTCCTGGCCGGAACCGGCTCGATGCTGATGTGGTGGGGCGACGTGGGCTCGTCCGCGCGGACGTCGGACACCTCGGTCGTGGGGGATGTCGTCGGCTTCGGGATCAACCCCGGCTCGACGCGTCGCTACAACTCGGCCGCCGGTGCCTGGGAAGAGACCGCGAACGAAGCACCGCTGATGGCCTATATCGGCTGGGGCATCTACGTCACCTCCCGCGTCTCTGGGGACGAGAAGAAGCGCAAGGCGGCCTGGTCGGCGGCAGCGCATCTGGGCGGCAAGGACCTGTCCCTGTGGACGGCAGCCTATCCGTCGGGCTTCCAGCCCTATCGTAACTCGCACTTCCAGTACGAGGAATGGGAAGCTGCAGGCTATGACCGCGCCTTTATCGAGGACTATCTGGGCTCCAACGCCGACAGCTACAACCACCCGAACGCCGCGATCGAGCCGCGGATTCCGGGCATCTTCCAGTACTACTCGGTGGCCGAGGACGAGTTGGCCAAGGGCTTTGCCGGGCAGTACGCCAGCGCGCAAGAGACGGCAGATGCCATCGCCGCCGCCTGGGAAAAGATCACCGACCAGATCGGCCGCGACAACCAGATCGCGCTCTACAAGGCGTCTCTGGGCATGTGACCCCTTCGTAGGGTGGGCAATATTGCCCACCCTACCTTTGCGTCAGGCGCGTCGGGCAACCGGCGCGCCTTTTGCTTTCCGGCACGGCGCTTACCAAACCGACCCGTCGCGGCACATCCTTGCTGGGCGTCCGGAGGCCCGCAAATGTCGCTTCGCAACAAGATTATTCTGCCCGTGTTCTGCATCGCCATGGCCTGGCTTTTGGTCGATCTGTTTGCGGCGCGACGGGACGTATCGGTCCTCTTGCCAGAAACGGTTGAGACCACCGGAGTCAGCCATCTGTGGGGTGCCAAGGACGGCTTCGGCCTGAACGCGAACGGGGCGATCTTTGCCGTACTTGACCTGTCCGACAGCGCGGCCCAAAGCATCGCCGATGGCGGCATCCTGTGGCTGAATGCCCAGCCCGGCGGCCGCATCACCCCCGACTGGCAGCCGACACCGGTTCCCCGCACCCACTTCTGGATGGGCCGTCCCGACAGCACCGCCGGCCCCTGGCCCAATCCGACGATCCTGGCCGTTCGCGAAGAGTATGGAGCCGGTCCTCACATCCCCCGCGACCCTCAGATCGCCCTCGACGCTGCACTGAATGCCCAAGGCAGCTTCTACGCCGTCGGTCCCGGCAGGCTGGTTGCGGTCGTCGTCCCCGCCACCCGCCGCGCCTTTGTCTTCTACGCCGGATAGCGCTTGCGTCCTGCCTGCCGGCAGCTAACATGCTAGCATGAGCGGCAGCGATCACCTTCACGTCGTCACCAGCGACAACATCTCCGACGCCCGGCGTCTGACCGGTCGCTTGCTTGTCTGGGGAACGGCCGGCCTCATGGCGCTTGTGGCGCTGGCGCAGACGGCGCAGGTGTTGGGGTGGCGCGACTTCGGCTTCTCCGACTGGCGGCCGACGCTTTACGCCTACTGCCTCTGGGCCACATGCCTGTGCTGGGCGCAGGTCATCACCCGCGGAGAGCAGGGCAAACGCACGCTTTTTGTCCTGCCCGCCGCGCTGTTTGTCGTCTCGCTCACTGTCTTCCCTCTGCTCTTCGGCCTGATCATCGCGTTTTCCAGCTGGAACCTTTCCAGCCTGGATGGTCGCCAGTTCAACGGCGTGGACAACCTTGTCCAGATGTGGGGCGATCCGTTCTACTGGAACGCGCTGGGCAACATGGTCATCTATGTGGCCGCGATCCTGGTGGAATATGCCATCGCCTTCGGCCTGGCGCTGATCCTGGCCGGGCAGATCCGCGCGCGCAAGTTCTGGCGCGTGGCCTTCCTGATGCCGCTGATGCTGTCGCCCGTGGCCGTCAGCTGGATGGTCGGCAAGTCGATGCTGGAGGCCCGCTTCGGCCCGCTCGCCCGCCTGGCCCGCGCCCTGGGGATCGAGAACCCGAGCTTCTTCGAAAGCCCCTGGATGGCGAAGCTGACCATCATGGTGCTGGATGCCTGGACCTTCATCCCTTTCATGATGATCATGCTGCTGGCGGGCTTGCAGGCTATCCCGAAAGAGCTGCAGGAGGCCAGCCGCGTTGACGGCGCGACGGGCTGGAAAAGCTTCTGGGAGATCACCTTTCCGCTGATGCTCCCGGTCTCGGTCACCGCGATCCTGATCCGGATCATCTTCAAGCTGAAGCTGGCGGACATCGTCATCAACGTGACCTCGGGCGGGCCGGGAGGGGCGACGGACACCGTCACCAGCTTCATCTTCCGCGAATATCGGGAACGCTCGAACGTTGGTTATGGGACCATGCTGGCGATGGTCTATCTGGTGCTGATCGTCATCGCGATGACCTTCCTGATGAAATTCGCCAACCGCCTGACGCGGCCCAGGACCTGAGGGACAGATGACCGACACCCCCGTCCAGATCTTCCGTGACAGCGAGGCCGACCGTGGCTTTCGGATGAAGTGGTGGGCCAGCCGCGTCGCGATTTATGGGGTTCTGGTCCTCTGGGCGGTGATCTGCCTCTTTCCGATCTACTGGACCGCGACGACCAGCTTCAAACTTGCCCCGAACGTGATGCAGGGCCAGATGGTCCCCTTCCCGCAGGCCTGGACGCCCGAGGGGGACTGGGCCAAGTCGGTCTTCTACGCGCCGAAGTGGAAAGGCTGGGAATCCATCGGGATGTCGCCCCAGACCCTGAGCCAAGAAAGCACCGTCCGGGCCGAGTTCCTGAAGCGGTTCATGAACTCGACCATCGTGGCGCTTGTGTCCTCGACCCTGGCGGTGGTGCTGGGGGCGATGGCGGCCTACGGGCTGTCGCGGTTTCGCTACAAATGGGCCTGGATGAAGAACGACGACATCTCGTTCTTCTTTCTCAGCCAGCTGATCCTGCCGCCTGTGGTGCTCGCTCTGCCGTTCCTGGTGCTTTACAAGGAGCTTGCGCTGCTGGACACCCGGATCGGGCTGATCCTGCTTTACACGCTGTCGGTCCTGCCCATCGTCATCTGGATCATGAAGGACCAGTTCGAGACGATCCCGACCGAGCTGGAAGAGGCCGCTCTGGTCGACGGGTTGTCGATCTGGGGGGCTTTCCTGACGATCATCGTCCCCATCGCCTTGCCGGGGATGGTGGCGGCCTTCATCCTGAGCCTGGTCCTGACCTGGAATGAATATTTCTTTGCGGCCCTTCTGACCTCGACCCACGCCAACACCCTGCCGGTGATGGTCGCCAGCCAGACCGGAAGCCAGGGCATCAACTGGTGGTCGATGGCGGCGCTCAGCTTCGCGGCGATCCTGCCCTTGATCGTGATCGGGATCGTTCTGGAGCGGTTCATCATCAAGGGCATGGCCGCGGGGGCGGTGAAGTAAGGTGGGCAGTATTGCCCACCCTACGCGGGGGATCGCATGCTGAAAGGGATCGACCAGAGGCTGTCGGCAGAGGTTGTCCATGTCCTGATGCTGATGGGGCACGGCGACGATCTGGTGATCTGTGACGTCAACCACCCGGCCGCGACCATTGCGGCCGACACGACCTATGGTCGGCTGATCGACATGGCGGGCTGCGACATCCCGACAGCGGCCCGGGCGATCCTGTCGCTGATGCCGCTGGATAGCTTCGTGCCCGCCCCGGTCGCGCGGATGCAGGTTGTTGGCAACCCCGAGGGCCAGGTGCCGATCTTCGCCCGCATGCAAACCGTGGTCGATCAGGCCGAGGGCCGACCCGTGTCTGTTCAGGCGCTGGAGCGGTTTGAATTCTATGCCGCTGCCAAGCGCGCCTTTGCGATCATCCGCACGTCGGACTCCGGCCCCTACGGCTGCTTCATCCTGAAAAAGGGCGTGGTTGATCTGCCCGAACCATGATGCTGCAGGGACACCTCCTCGTGCGCCTTCGGCTTCTCGTCGGAGGGTCAGCGAGGAGTGACGAAGTCATCGACGAGCGGTTACGGGAGGCGCGTCAGCCGAGGCCCAGCACCTGCCGCAGATGGGTCAGCGCGATCTGGACACCGCGCTCACCCAGTTCTACCGAGGCCTCGTTGGCATCCCCGGTATACCAGTGTTCGCCATCCTGGGCGCGGGCCATGTCCACCGTATCGGGAGCAAGGGCCTGCATCAGCGCCGTCTCGCCTTTCCCGGCATGGTCGAAGGGAAACTCCGCGCCCTTCGGGAACAGGGGGTGGATGCGGATCCAGTTGAACGGGTCGTCCCCTTCCGCCTGCCGGGCGTAATAGTCCTGCATCCCCCGGTCGCCCCACCAGCCGGGGCCGCGCGTGGCTTCCAGATACCGCATGATCGCGTTGCGGCCCGCGAGGCGAAAGGCGAGGTCCGTCGGCATGCCCTGATCGAAGCCCTCGGTCTGGTGGTGGATCACGCCGCGGATGTTGCGGAAGCCCGCCTTCAGCAGTGCGGTGAAGAGGCCTTCGGCCATCGGCAGGAGGGCCGAGGCGTCGATGTGCAGCGTCCCGGTCCCCTCTGGCCCCGCGACGGCATGGCTGGCCGCGCCATAGGCGAAGGGCGGGAGGGTGATGATCTGATCCCCCAGCCGCGCCAGAACCTCGGTCACTGCCAGAAGGTCCACACCGGCTGGAAGGTGATGGCCGTGATACTCCATCACGCCGATGGGCAGGACGACAGGGGTGTTCGCCGCGATGGCCGCGTGCAGCTGGTGCGGGCGGAGGCGGGCGAAGTCGGTCACGGCAGGGCCTGCATCAGGTCGCGGGTCTGGGTGTAGAGCCGCTTCCAGAGGGGGTATTGGGTGGCGTAGGCGGGGACGGTTTCCGGCTGCACCGTTGTGGCGTTGGGGTTCCAGGCCAGGATGTCCTGCGGCTGGGCCGCCCCGATGGCGCAGGCAGCCAGGAAGGCGTCGCCATAGCTGGCACCGATGGTCTTTTCGCAGACGTGTTGTGCCACGCCGCCGAAGTCCGACGTCGCCTGCAGCCAAAGCGCGTTCTTCGTGCCGCCGCCCACCGCCAGCACCCGTTCGGGGGAGGCTCCGACTTCGGCGTAGGTTTCCAGCACATGCGCGGTTCCGGCGGCGATCCCTTCGCAGACGGCGCGGAACATGTCGGCGCGGGTGTGGGTGAGGTTCAGGCCGAAGAACGCCCCCCGCGCGTGGGGGTCGTGGATCGGCGAGCGTTCGCCGGAGAAGTAGGGGAGGCAGAGGAGGCCCTTGGCGCCCTTGGGGCTTTCGGTTGCCTCAGTGACGAGGGCGGCGAAGTCGGTGTCGCGGGCCAGCTGGTCGCGGAACCAGTGGGTCAGGGTGCCAGAGGTCGCAAGGCCCGCCATCGAGGCATGGGTGCCGGGGAAAAGCCAGGGCGCGTACCACAGGCGGGGGTCGCGGACTGGGCTTCCGGTGACCTGGATGATGAAGATGGTCGAGCCATACATCAGCATCATCTCGCCCGGGTGCTGGACGCCCACGCTGACCGCCTCGGCCGCCGCGTCGATGGTGCCGCAGGTGACAGGGGTGCCTTCGGCGAGGCCGGTTTCGCGCGCGGCTTCGGCGGTGATGTGGCCGGCGATCTCGGTGGACCACATCAGGCGGGGGAGTTTGGAGAGGGGGATGATCTCCGGCGCGAGGTCGGTGGTCCAGTTCTGTGTCGTGACGTCGTAGAGCGGCGAGAAGTTCGCGGCGGTGTAGTGGTCGATGACGTACTGGCCGGTCAGCTTCCAGGTGAGGTAGCTGGTCGAGGTCAAGACCATCGCGGTCTGCGCATAGAGGTCGGGATGCGACTCTTTCAGCCATAGGATCTTTGGCCCGACGGATTGCGAGGTCAGCGCATTGCCGCAGCGTTGGTGGATCGTGGCTTCGCCGATGCGGGCGTTGAGGGCGGCGATCTGGTCCGTCGCGCGGGTGTCGACGCCGTAAAGGACGCCGTTCATCAGGGGTTTTCCCGCGCTGTCCACGGGCAGCATGCAGGGGCCGATGGCAGAGGCGGCGACGGCTTTGATCTCTGCCGGGTCGAGGCCGGACTGGGCGAGAAGCGCCTTGGTGATGTGGACGAAATCGCCCCACCAGTCTTCCTCGGCCCGGTGTTCGGCCCATCCGGCGCGGGGGACGAGCATCTTGTGGGGACGCGAGGCTTGGGCGGTGATGCGACCCTGGGCGTCGACGAGGACGCCCTTGGATTCGAAGGTGCCGATGTCGATGCCGAGTGTGTGGGTCATCGGGTGAGCTTGAGGTCGGGGGTGATGGCGGAAAGGGCGGTGTCGAGGAGGGTGACGAGGCCTTCGAGGTCCTGTGGGTCGACGACTTCGAGGGCGGAGTGGGAGTAGCGCATCGGGAAGCCGACATCGAGGCAGGCGACGCCCTCGGGGCCCATGAACTGGATGTAGCTGAGGTCGGTCAACGCGCCCGTGTGGGCAGAGCGCTGGAGGGGGAGGTTGGCGGTGTCGGCGGCGTTCTCGAACAGGCGGACGAGGGCGGGGTGCGGGATCACGCCGTTCAGGGTGCCGCGACCGTGGAAGGAGTAGAGCGAGATGCCGGGGCCGCCGCCGAGGGTGACGTCTCCGCGCTGGGTCATGTCGGGGGTGTCGCAGGCGAGGAGGAGGTCGATCTGCAGCGCGATGGCGGGTTGGAGAGCGGTGGCGGCAGGCAGGACGCCGCGAAGGTTGTATTCCTCTTGCACCGACCAGACGAGGTGGAGGGTCGGGCCGGGTTTATGCTGGCGGGCTTCGGCGAGTTTCAGGAGGGCGGCACAGCCCGCGCGGTCGTCGACGGAGGTGCCGGCGATGCGGCCGTTGGCGAGGGTGAGGGCGCGGGGGAGGTAGGTGACGGGGGTGCCGATCTTTACGCCTGCGGCTTCGGCTTCGGCTTTCGTCGAGAACCCGGCGTCGACGTAGAGGTCGGGGTAGGGGAGGACCTTGTACTTCTCCTCTGGCGTCGTCGCGTGGTGGCTTTTGTTGGCGATGAGGGCTGGGAGGTCGCCTTTGTCGGTGCAAAGAACGACGGCCTGCGCGGGCAGGGCGCGTTCGGGGACGCCGCCGAGGCGTTCGAGGCGGATGAGGCCGCTGGGTTCGATCTTGCGGACGATGAAGCCAAGCTGGTCCATGTGGGTGAAGACCATCACGGGCGGCAGGTCCGGGTCGCCGGGGATCGTGCAGGTCAGGTTGCCGAGGCGGTCGGAGTGATGCGGCAGGCCGAGGGAGTCGAGGTGCGCGGCGATGGCGAAGGCGACGCGGGTTTCGTATCCGGCGAGGCCGGGGATCAGCATCAGTTCGACCGTCAGATCGGCGACGGGCGGAAGGCTCATTTCCCGCCCCGGGCGGCGCGGGCGCGGGCCATGAAATCGGCGGCGCGGTCGGGGTCGACGGCGGCCCAGGTGTCTCCGTTGTGCTTGAGGGCGGAGCCGACGATGCAGCCGTCGGCCACGGCCAGGACATCGGCGACGGTGGCGTGTTTGACACCGGTATTCGCCAGCACCGGAGTGGTCGGCAGGACGCGCTTGACGCCCTCCAGGTCCTCCATCCGCGCGGCTTCGCCGGTGATGGCACCCGAGACGAGGACGGCGTCGGGGATCGAGGAGAAGACGGCGGACCGGGCGCGGTCGGGCAGGGGGCGGCGGTCGAGGCTGTCGGCGAATTCGGCCGAGACGTTGTAGAGACGCGCGACGCCTCCGGCCCCGAGGCGCTGGGCGTAGCGGACGGCGGCGCCTGCGTCAGGGGCCCAGACGCCCATGTCAGAGGCATAGGTGCCGGTGAAGATCTCGCGCACGAAGGCGGCCCCGGTGGCGGCGGCGACGGCGAAGCTGGACATCGGGTCCCACAAGACGTTGACGCCGAAGGGGACGGTGATCTCGTCGCGCAGGCGACCGATGACATAGGCCATCGTGGCGGAAGTGGCGGTGTCGACCTTCAGCTCATAGGGGCGGTCGTTTTCGTTGCCGAACATCACCGCGTCGAAACCTGCGGCCTGCAACGCCTTCAGGTCGGCGCGGGCACCGGCCAGAATCCCCTCGACCCCGCGGGCATCGTCATAAAGCGGCGCGCCGGGCGAGGCGCCAAGATGCACCATGGCAATGACGGGTTTACGGTCCCCGAAGACAGCTTGAAAACGCGACATGTGATCCTCCAACCGGCGTCACGCTAGCGCGAAAGAAGTTGGACGGGAAGTCGGATCATACTAGCATGTCAGCGCAAGCGGAGGACGTGCATGCTGGCGAAACGGCACTGGGATCGGCTGGGCAATGGCGGGCTGACCTTCACCGAACTGGGCTTCGGGGCGGCCCCCATGGGCAACCTGTTCAAGGCGATCACCGACGATGAGGCGCATGCCCTGCTTGAGGCGGCCTGGGACGGCGGCGTGCGCTATTTCGATACCGCGCCGCTTTATGGGCTGGGACTGTCCGAAACCCGGCTGAACCGGTTCCTGCGCGGCAAGCGACGGGAGGATTACGTCCTGTCCTCGAAGATCGGGCGGCTTTTGCGGGCGGTGCCACCCGACCAGCGCGACGGCTTTGGCAAATGGGTCGACGTGCCGGCGCGGAAGGAGGTCTTCGACTACAGCTACGACGGCACGATGCGCAGTCTGGAGTTCTCGTTGGAACGGCTGGGCGTCGACCGGATCGACATCCTTTACGCCCATGACCTGGATATCTTTACCCACGGCGGGCAGGCGGCGATGCAGGCGCGGCTGGAGGAGTTCATGGCGGGTGGCTACCGCGCGCTGGTGGCGCTGCGCGACCAAGGCGTGATCCGGGCCTTTGGCGGCGGGATCAACGAATGGCAACCCTGCCAGTGGCTTTTGGAGCGGGGAGATTTCGACATCTTCCTGCTGGCGGGCCGCTATACGCTGCTGGAGCAGGAGGCTCTGGAGAGCTTCCTGCCCTTGTGCGTGGAACGCGGGGTCGGCATCGTCGTTGGCGGCCCTTACAACTCGGGCATCCTGGCGACGGGGCCGAAGCCGGGGGCGCACTGGAACTATGCCCCGGCGCCGGACTGGGTGATGACCAAGGCGGCGCGGCTGCAAGAGGTCTGTGCGGCGCATGGGGTGCGGCTGGTGGATGCGGCGTTCCAGTTCCCTTTGCGGCATCCGGTGGTGGTTTCGGTCATTCCCGGTGGGCAGGGGCTGGCGGAGATGGCCTCGAATTTCCGGGCCGCACAGGCGGTGATCCCGGCGGCGCTGTGGGAAGAGCTGCGGGCCGAGGGGCTGGTCAGGGCAGACGCACCGATCTGAACAGCGCCTCCTCGTTCGACTTCGTCTCCTCGTCGGGGGTGCCCCAGCGAGGAGCGACGAAGTCGACGACGAGCGGTGTCTCACGCGCCGTAAAGCGCGGCCAATACGATCCGGGTCGCGGCAGCTGCGTCCTGTCGGGCCTGCGCTGCGGCCAACTCGGCGTTGTCCGCCAGCGTCCGGGCAAGGGCGCGGAGCCGGTCCGCCACGGCGATGTTCGCCCGCGCCTCGCCCACCGGATCGGTGCCGCCGTGGTCGGGGAAGGTGTCGAAGTAGATCACCCCGTCATAGCCAGCCCGGTCCAGCGCCATGAACAGCTCTACCGTCTGCACAGGGTGGACGGACCCGGCGATCAGCCCGTCATCGCGTTTGCCGTATCCGTCGTTCAGGTGGACGCCGAGGATGCGGCTATGGCGCGCGGCCAGCATCGCGGCACGGGCCGGCATCTCACCGGCGAAGAGCATGTGGCAGAAGTCGAGGGTGACGCCGGTATTGGGGCGTGCGACCTCGGCCAGGGCCAGAAGCGTGGTGGTCATGTCGGGCATGACGACATGGGCGCGGGGTTCGTTGGGCTTGTATTCCACCGCGATGTCGATGGTGGGGTTGTGGTCGGCGACCTCGGCGATGGCGGAAATGCTGTCGTCCCATTGGCGCGCGTAATCGGCCTGGAACGAATAGTCGAAGCCGTCCTGGCCCAGCCACAGCGTCATCAGCCGCCCGCCCATTTCGGCAAGCGCGTCGATCCCGCGCTTGGTCAGGTCGATGGCGGCGCGGCGGGTGGTCGGGTCGGGGTGGCTGAACGCCCCGAGCCGGAACCCGGGATCGGTGTAGTAGCGCATCGCAAGGCCGTTCAGCGCCATGCCGTTGTCGGCAAGGATGTGGCCAAGTTCGGCGGGTGTTTGATGGTCGAAATGGTCGGGGAAGTTCAGGTCGGCGGCATCAAGCCCTCCGACCTTGCCGGCGGCGGCGATCATCTGGGCCACCGTGTCGCCCTTCTTCTTGAACGCGTTCAGCCGGGTGGCGTAGCGCGGGCGATTGGGCAGGGTCATGACTGTCCTTGCGGCGAAAAGAGTTCGGGGTGAGCGCGTTCCAGCGGCTGCAGATAGGTCAGAAGCTGGCGCAGGTGGTGCTGGACGGCCAGGCGCGCGGCGTTGGGGTTGCGGGCTTCGAACGCGGCAAGGATCGCCCGGTGTTCGTCCAGCGTCGTCTGCAACCGGCCCTCCACGGGCAGGATCAGCTGGCGGGCGCGGTGCACGGACAGCCAGGCGGTCTGCGACACCTGTGGCAGGCGGGGAAAGCCGGTGAAAGACAGCATCATCTCGTGCATCTGGCCGTCCAGCGCCATGAAACCCTGGGCATCGCCGTCGGCGACCAGAGCCTCTTGCAGCCGGACATTGCGGCGCAGGTCGCGCAGCTGCTCCTCGGCGATGATCGGGGCGACAAGCTCGGCGGCGGCCACTTCAATGGCCTCGCGGATGAAGGCCCCCTCGCGGATGTCGGTCATCGACAGCCGGGTCACGAAGGTCCCGGCCTGGGGGACCACGTCCACAAGCCCGTCCGAGGCCAGCCTGGCCACCGCATCGGCCACGGGGCTGCGCGAGACGCCAAGGCGGTCGCAGATCTCGGGCTTGCGGATGATGTCGCCGGGCCGGAAGGCCAGAGTCAGGATCGCGTGTTTCAGGCTTTGGTAGACCCGCTGACCAAGCGAGCCCTGGAACCGCTCCAGCGGCAAAAGCCGGGATGCGCCATTCTGGTCTTGTGATCCGGTCGGGGGCGCTTGTAGCATGCTAACATGTTAGGCTTGGCGGACCGCCTGTCAAGAAACGACACGCGGGGCGAAGGGGGAACTCATGGCGGATGCTACTATCCGATTGCACGCGACAGACAACCTGGTGATTGCGCTGAGCGACCTTGCAAAGGGCGCGACGGTGCCCGGAGTATCGGTCCCCTTGCCGGGTCCGGTACCGCGCGGCCACAAGCTGGCGACGCGCTTTATTGCCAAGGGCGAGATCGTGCTGCGCTATGGCCAGTCCATCGGCCAGGCGATCGAGGATATCCCCGAGGGCGGGCATATCCACAGCCACAACCTTGGCATGGGGCCGCACAGCACGGATTATGCCATCGGGCAGGGGGCGACCCCGCTGCCACCGCTGCCCGTGCGCGAGTTCATGGGGTATCACCGTTCGGACGGGCAGGTGGGGACGCGGAACTATCTGGGCATCCTGACCTCGGTCAACTGCTCGGGGTCGGTGGCGCGTTTCATCGCCGAAGCGGCCGAGAAGGACCCCGTCCTGTCGTCAATGCCCAACATCGACGGCTTTGTGCCCATCGTCCACAACACCGGTTGCGGGATGTCGGGGGTGAACGAGGGCTACGATACCCTGATGCGCACGCTGAAGGGCTATGCGCGGAATGCGAACTTCGGCGGCATCCTGCTGGTCGGTCTGGGCTGCGAGGTGATGCAGGTGCCGGACCTGGTGGGGCAGGGGCGCCTGCGGCCTGACGGCAACTTCCGCTACATGACGATCCAGGGGACCGGCGGGACCCGCGCGACCATCGCCAAGGGGCTGGAGGTCTTGCGCGAGATGGCCGAGGTCGCCTCGAAAGTGTCACGCGCTCCGGCTCCGGTGTCGAAGCTGATCGTCGGGCTGCAATGCGGTGGCTCGGACGGCTATTCCGGGATCACGGCGAACCCGGCCCTGGGCCATGCCAGCGACTTGCTGGTGCGGATGGGCGGCACGACGATCCTGTCCGAGACACCGGAAATCTACGGGGCGGAACACCTGCTGACGCGTCGGGCTGTCGCGTCCGAGGTCGGCGAAAAGCTGATCGAACGGATCAGGTGGTGGGAGAACTACACCGCGATCAACGGCGGCGAGATGGACAACAACCCCAGCCCCGGCAACAAGCGAGGCGGCCTTACGACGATCCTGGAAAAGTCGCTGGGGGCCGTGGCCAAGGGCGGGACGGCGCCCCTCAGTGGCGTCTACAAGTTCGCCGAACCGATCACCGCGCCCGGCTTTGTCTACATGGACAGCCCCGGCTATGACCCCTGCAGCGTCACCGGTCAGATCGCCAGTGGCGCGACGATGATCGTCTTCACCACCGGGCGCGGGTCCGTCTCGGGCTACAAGCCCAGCCCCTGCATCAAGCTGGCCACCAACAACGAGATGTACCAGCGGATGGCCGAGGACATGGACATCAACTGCGGCGATATCATCGACGGGGTCAGCATCGAAGCCAAGGGCGCGGAAATCCTGGAGAAGATCATCGCCGTCGCCTCGGGCGAGCAGACCCTGTCCGAGGAGCTGGGCTTTGGCGGGGCCGAGTTCGTGCCCTGGCAGATCGGCGCGGTCATGTGATCCGGTAGAAGGCCCGGGCGGTGTCGCGGAAGATTTGCCGCTGCTCGGTCTCCGACAGGTCGGCGATCAGGTCTTCGACCAATGCGACCCAGGCCGGATAGCTGATGGCAAGCGTCGAGACCGGCCAGTCGCCGCCGAACATTATGCGGGACGGCCCGAAAGCGTCCAGTGCCACATCCATGTAGGGGCGCAGTGTTGCGGGCGTCCAGTCGGCAGCGGCCTCGGTCGCGACGCCGGACAGCTTGCAGACCAAGTGCTCGCGCCGCGCCAGGTCGCGCAGCTGGTCGGCCCAGGGCTGGATCAGGCCCGCCGCGATGCCCGGCTTGGCGATATGGTCCAGCACCATCGGCACGTTCGGGCAAGCGTCGGCAAGGCCGATTGTGGCCTGCAACTGCGGGTGTTTCAGGCAGAGGTCGAAGGAAAGCCCGTAATCGGCCAGCGCCCGCACCCCCGCAACGAAATCGGGCCGCAGGCAGAAGGCCGGGTCCGGCTGGTCCTGATAGATGCGCCGGACGCCCCGGACCTTTGCGGTCGCCGCCAGCCGTTCCAGCGCGTGCCGTGCGGCATCGCCGGTTTCCAACGGCGCATTGCAGACCATCGCGGCAATCCGCGGCTCCTCCTGCGCCCAGTCGAGGACGGCTTCCGCCTCGGCGAAGGCCTGGCCGATGGCGGCATCGCATTCCAGGAAAACCAGCGCGTCGATGTCGATCCCGGCACTTGCGGCCAGGAAGTCGGCAGGCAGAAAGGGCCGGTCCAGCGGGTCGAAAAGCCAAGGATAGGTCAGTCGGCGCGGGTCCCACAGGTGCAGGTGGCTGTCGATGATCGGGAAGCTGGGCATCGGGGTCTCATGCGCTGATATGCGGCGATGCTACACCGGCGCGGGTCCTTGGGAACAGCTTGCGCTTTGGCCCGGCACCCGTAACCTGACGCCGGAACGAACGGAGCACCATGTGACCCCTACTGTCCTAGTCGTCGGCAGCCTGCACCATGACATCATGGTCGAGGCCGACCATCTTCCCCGCCGGGATGAGACCGCCATCGGCCACCGCTGGTATCCCAAATTCGGTGGCAAGGGCGGCAACCAGGCCGTTGCGGTGGCGCGCGCCGGGGTCGCGTGCCGGATGCTGGGCGCGGTCGGGGCGGACGGGTTCGGCGCCTATCTGCGCGCGGGCTTGCAGGCCGGGGGGGTGGACGACCGGTTCGTTTCGGTGCTGCCGGACGTCGGCTCGGGGATGAGCGTGGCGATCCAGGATGCGGTGGGCGACTATGCCGCCACCATCGTTTCGGGCGCGAATGTGCGGATCGATCCCGGTGCGCTGGCGGACTCGGGCCTGTGGCAGGGGGTAAGGCTGCTGATCCTGCAGAACGAGGTGGCGGAAACACTGAACCTTGCCGCCGCCCGCGCGGCGCGGGCCCGAAGCGTCCCGGTGCTCTTGAACGCCGCCCCCGCGCGGGCGCTGCCCGAGGCGCTGGTGTCGTTGGTCGACCTGCTGGTCGTCAACGCGGTCGAGGCCGAGATGATGGGCGCGGGTGCCGTGACCGACCTTGCCAGCGCCGCCGACGCGGCCCGCCAGCTGTCCCAACGCTTTGGTCGCGTCATCGTCACGGCGGGAAGCCAAGGGCTGGCGGCCGCCACACCCGATGCCAGCGATTTCCGGCTGACGGCGGAAAAGGTGCTGGCCGTCTCCAGCCACGGTGCGGGCGATGCCTTTGTCGGGACCCTGGGTGCCGGCCTTGCGTGCGGCACCCCGTTCCAAGCGGCTGTTCAGGCGGCCTCGCACGCCGCGGCCCGGCATGTCAGCGGGGCCAGCTGAGGCTGCGCTTTTTCAAGGCGGGGCGCACGCGGGGCCTTCCCAGACGGCTGCCATCCGGTAACCATGCGCACAGAGGTGCCAGTTGGGGCCCAGTGTCGGGGCCAGTGCAAGGGGCTGGGCATGGAACTTGGGCTAGGACGGAAGACGATCATCGTCACCGGGGCAGCCAGCGGGATCGGCGCGGCCATCGCGCGGTTGCTGGCGGCCGAGGGGGTGGCTGCCGAGGGGGTGGGCGGCCTTGTCCTGACCGATCGGGATGCCGAAGGGCTGACCCAGATCGCCAGTGAACTGGCGGCAGTGCCGGTCGAAGCTGTGGCGGCCGACCTTCTCGATCCTGCCGCCCCGTCCGCCATCGCGGTGGCAGCCGTGGCGCGGTTCGGGCGCATCGACGGGCTGGTGAACGCCGCGGGGCTGACGACGCGCGGCTCGTTCCGGACCGGGACGGCCGAAATCTGGGACGCGGTTTTTGCGGTTAACGGGCGTGCGGGGTTCCTTCTGATGCAGGCCGCCATCGCCGACATGATGCTGAGGGGCGCGGGGGGCACAATCGTCAACATCCTGTCGATGAACGCCCATTGCGGCATCCCGGACCTTGCGATCTACGCCGCCTCGAAGGGCGCGATGCTGACGCTGACGAAGAACGCCGCCCATGCCCATATGGCCAACAGCATAAGGGTCAACGGCATCAACCTTGGCTGGGTCGCGACCGAGACCGAGCGCCGCATCCAGACGGAACTTCTGGGCAAGAACTGGGAGACGCAGGTCGCCGCCACGCAACCCCTTGGCCGGTTGGTCAGCGCCGACGAGTGCGCGCGGCTGGCCGTGTTTCTTCTGTCCGACGCCTCGACCCCGATGAGCGGGGCGGTCATCGACCTGGAACAGAAAGTGGCGGGCGCGATCTGATGGACGCTCCGCCCCGCGATTTCGAGGCATTGCGTGCCGCGCTGGTGGCGCGGTCCGGGCGGTTGTCGAAACGGCTTTCCCAGGTGGCGCAGTTCTTCCTGAATCACCCCGAGGAGGTGGCGGTGTCGACCCTGGTGCGGCTGGCCGACCTGGCCTCGGTACCCCCGGCGACGATCACCCGCTTTGCCAAAGAGCTGGGATTTCAGGGCTTTGCCGACCTGCAACTGGTCTTCCGTGAGCGGCTTCTTGGCCCTCGTCTGCCCTATGCCGAGCGGGTCTCGGGGGCAGGGGACAGCGACCTCGATCAGCCCGGGGTGGTTTTCGGCAGCTTCGTGCAGGCGGCCGTCCAGTCGCTGTTGCGGATCGAAGAGGCGCTGGACCGGGATCAACTGGCGGCCTGTGTCGAGGTGCTGGCCGCGTCCGAAGTGGTGCACGTCGCGGCGGCGCGGGGGGCGTTCGGGCTGGGGGCCTACACGGTGTACGGGTTGGGCAGCCTTGGGCGGCGCGCGCAGCTGATCGACAATCTGGGGGCGATGCGCGGGATGCAGGTGGCGGCGATGGGACCGGGGGATACCCTTCTGGCGATGACCTTCGACGACTATACGCCCGAGACGGTCGAGGTTGTCCGGCTGGCTGCTGCGCGGGGCAACCGGGTGCTGGTGATCACCGACAACGCGCTGTCGCCGGTGGCAGGGCTGGCGACGCATGTGCTGTATGTGAACGAGGCGCGGCTGGGCCATTTCCGCAGCCAGGTCCCGGCGATGGTTGTCGCTCAGGCGATGATCGTGGGGCTGGGGCGAAGGCTGGGGACGGTAGAAAACATCCATAATCGGGAAAATGAAAAATTCGTTGCATCGACTCGGAAGCTGGCCAAACATGGCCGCGGGAGGACGTCATGATGCACAGCCGGTTCGATTTCGCCGGGGCGGAGGTCGTGGTCGTCGGCGCAAGCCGCGCGGGGATCGGGGCGGCGATTGCCAGGGCGTTTCAGGATGCGGGGGCTGTGGTCGCGATCACCGGGGCCGAGCCGGAGCCGGCGGCCGAGGATGCGGCGCGGTTCAGCTACACCCGGCTTGATGTGACGGACGGGGCGGCGGTGAAGGATTTTGCCGCGCAGCATCAGAGGGTCGATGTGCTGGTCAACTGCGCCGCGATCACCGCGCGGGGCGAGGAGATGGCTCCGGAGTTCTTTGCCCATGTCGTCAACGTCAACCTGCACGGCACCTTCCGCATGGCCGAGGCGTTTCATGGGCCGCTCAAGGCCGCAAAGGGTGCGCTTATCAACATCGCGTCGATGTATGCGATGTTCGGGAGCCCGAAGAACCCGGCCTATGGCGCTTCGAAGGCCGCCGTGGTGCAGCTGACGAAGTCGCTGGCGATCGCCTGGGCCGGGGACGGTATCCGGGTAAATGCGGTGGCCCCCGGTTTCATTGTGACGCAGCAATCAGCGCGCAGCCGGACAGACCTGGCCCATGTGGCCGCCGTTAATTTGCGAACCCCGATGGGCCGCTGGGGTCAGCCCGGTGACATTGCAGGGCCGGTCCTGTTCCTGGCCTCTGACGCTGCTGGCTTCATGACCGGGACCTGCCTGGCCATTGATGGGGGATATTCCGTTGTCTGACCTTTCCAAGATCGGCGCGGCCGTCATCGGCACCGGCTTCATTGGCGCGGTGCATCTGTCCACTTTGCGGCGGCTGGGGATGCCGATCGTCGGCGTCCTTGGCTCCAGCGCCGCGCGGGGGGCCGAGCGGGCGCGGGCTTTGGGGGTGGCGAAGGCCTACGGCTCGCTGGACGAGCTGCTGGCGGACGCATCCGTCCAGGTGGTCCACGTCACTTCGCCCAACGTCGCGCATTACGGGCAGGTCAAGGCGATCCTCGCCGCCGGAAAGCATGTGATCTGCGAGAAGCCGCTGGCCATGACCTCGGCCCAGTCGGCGGAAATGGTCGCGATGGCCCGTGCCAGCGGCAAGGTTGCGGCGGTTTGCTACAACACGCGCTTTTACCCGTTGAACCAACACGCCCACGGGATGATGAAGGCCGGAGAGTTGGGAGAGTTGCGCCTGATCACCGGGCATTTCCACCAGGACTGGTTGGCCAAGGACACCGACTGGAACTGGCGGCTGGAAGCGGATGAGGGCGGGCCGCTCCGCTCGGTCAGTGACATCGGCACGCATTGGGTGGACCTGACGAACTTCGTCACCGGGCAAAAGCCCGTTGCCGTGATGGCGGAACTGGCGACCTTCATCCCCGAACGCCAGAAGCCGCTTGGCCCCGTGGAGACCTTCACCGCCACCAAAGGCCCCACGGAAACCCGCAAGATCGAGACGGACGATGCGGCTACCATCCTTCTGCGCTATGGCAACGGTGGGCGGGGGATGATGTCCACCAGCCAGATCAGCCACGGACGGCGGGGACTTCTCTGCTGGGATATCTCCGGCTCGAAAGCATCTGCTGCCTGGTCCGCCGAACACCCCGAGGATCTGTGGATCGGCCACCGTGAGGCGCCGAACCAGGTCCTCCTCCGTGACCCGTCGCTGATGAACCCCACGGGCGCGGCCGCGGCCTTCATGCCCGGTGGCCACCCGGAGGGCTTTGCGGACACCTGGGCCGCCTTTTTCACCCAAGTCTACCGCGATGTCGCACGCGGGGGTCGGGGAGAGGGGTCCACCTGGGCCACCTTCGACGACGGCCACTACGAGATGCTGTTCTGCGACGCGGTTCTGGAAAGCGCCGCAAGCGGAACCTGGGTCAACGTGGGATAAGACAGATGCAGCTTGGTATCCTTACCGCCCCTTTCCCCGACACGCCGCTGGAGGCCGTCGCCGACTATGCTGCCAGCGCCGGTTTCGAGGCGCTGGAGATCGCCTGCTGGCCGCAGGCCGGGGGCGAAAAACGCCGCTATGCGGGGACCGCCCACCTGCCGATCGAGGAGATGACCGCCTCGCGCGGCAGCGAAATCATGGGGATGCTGAAGGCGAAGGGCCTCACCGTCTCCGGCCTCGGCTACTACCCCAACCCCCTCCACGCCGACGCCGCTCACCGCGAGGCCGTTATCGGGCACCTGAAGAAGGTCATCACCGCCGCAAGCCTGATGGGCGTGAAGTTGGTCAACACCTTCGTCGGCGGCGACCGGACGCTGACGGTCGACCAGAACTGGACCCGCGCGACCGAGATTTTCGCCCCCATTTTCGCCCATGCCAAGGCCAGTGGCGTGACGCTTGCGTTTGAAAACTGCCCGATGATCTTCAGCCATGACGAATGGCCGGGCGGGCACAACATCGCCTACTCACCCATTGTCTGGCGCCGCATCTTCGAGACCTGGGGCGATGCCGTGGGGATGAACTACGACCCCAGCCACCTGGTCTGGCAGATGATCGACGCGGGCCGCTTCGTCCGCGAGTTCGGACCCAGAATGGTCCATGTCCACGCCAAGGACCTGATGATCGACCGCGACGGGCTTTACGACCACGGCATCCTGTCGGCCGGGATGGGCTGGCAGATCCCCCGCATGCCGGGCCTGGGCGAAGTCGACTGGCAAGATTTCTTCGCAACCCTCTATCGCGCGGGCTATGATGGCCCCATCATCATCGAACACGAGGACCGCGACTTCGAAGGCACCGATACAAAAATCAAACGCGGCTTCGCGCTGGCTCGGGACGTCCTGCGCCCTTACGTCAAGTAACCAACGATAACCAACGATCTGGGAGGATCACCATGAAACGACTGCTTCTTGGAACCGCGATGGCCCTGGGCCTGACCGGTGTGGCTTCGGCTGAAGGCTACAAGATCGGCATCTCGAACACCGTGCAGGGCAATGGCTGGCGCGAGCAGATGGTCTGCGCCATGAAGGCCGAGGCACTCGCCTCGGGCAAGGTCGAAAGCCTGAACATCGCGCATCGCAACACCGACGCGGCGGGCCAGCTGGAGGACATCCGCAACCTGATCCAGGCTGGGGTCAATGCCATCGTGGTCAATCCCTCGAACGCCGACGGCATCAACGCGGCGATCAAGGAAGCCACGGACGCGGGCATCGTGGTTGTCGCCGTTGACCAGGCGGTGACCGAGCCTTCGGCCTATATCCTGTCTAACAACCAGGAGGAATACGCCTACCTCGGCGCGAAGTGGCTGTTTGAACAGATGGGCGGCAAGGGGGCCGTGGTCTACATGCGCGGTGCCGCCGGTGCAGGTGCCGACAACGACCGCGACAAGGGCTTCAAGCGGGCGATGGCCGAGTTCCCGGACGTGACCGTGGCGCAAGAGGTCTTCACCGGCTGGCAGCAGGACCAGGGCAAGCAGCAGATCAACGATATCATCGCGGCGGGCGTGCCGTTCCAAGGCATCTGGACCAGCGGCATCGACAACGTGATCGTCGATGCGCTGGTCGAAAGCGGCGCGCCGATGGTGCCGGTCGTCGGTGCCGACAACGCGGGATTTGTGGGCCAGCTGTCGTCGGTCGAAGGCCTGCAGGGCGCGGCCGTCACCAACCCCGGATCGGTCGGTGGTGCGGGCGTGGCGCTGGCAGTCCAGATCCTTGACGGCAAGATGCCGGCCGAGAAGACCGTGCTGGTGAACCCGGAGCTGTGGGAAAACGTGACGGACGAGGGCAAGGCCAAGCTCGCCGCCGCCGCGAACCCGAACCTGTCGCCGGAATGGCCGGTCTCGGTCTCGATCCCCGGCTGGACCACCTACACGATGGACCAGATCATCGCCTGCAAGGGCCCGGGCGAATAAGCCCGGCAGATCCGTGGCAGCCCCCGGGAAGACTCGGGGGCCGCCTTCCCTTGTCCGAAAGCCTGCCATGCCGGATGCCACCTCCGACGCGATTCTTGACGCCACCGGCGTCGCCAAGCGCTTTGGCGCGGTCCAGGCCCTGAAGAACGCCTCGTTGCAGGTCGGGCGTGGCCAGGTCGTCGCCCTGATGGGTGCTAACGGCGCGGGCAAATCCACCTTCGTCAAGATCCTGACTGGGGTTCTGAAACCCGACGCGGGCCATGTCCGCATCAAGGGCCGCGACAGCACCGTCGCCAACCCTGCGGGGGCGCGGAAATGGGGCCTCGTGCCGGTTTACCAGGAACCCTCGCTGATCCCTGACCTGTCGATCGCCGACAACCTGCGGCTTGGCGACACCCCGATGGACCCGTTCCGGCATTGGGTCAGCGAGCTTGGCCTGCCGGACCTGTCGCCCAACGCAATGATCCGCGCGCTGCCGCTTGCCTCGCTTCGCATCGTTGACCTGGCCCGGGCCTTGGCCATCGAACCCGATGTCCTCCTCCTTGACGAACTCACCGCAGCCCTGCCGACCGACCTTGTCGACCGCGTGCTGAGGGTCGTGCGGTCCCAGGCCGACGCGGGCCGGTCGGTGATCTACGTCTCGCACCGGTTCAACGAGATCGCCGCGATCTGCGACCGGGCGACCGTGCTGCGCGACGGCATGACCGTGGGCGACGTGAAGATCGAACCGGGGATCGAGGACCGCATCGTCGAGATGATGCTGGGCGGGGCCGTTGCTGCGGCGGTCGCCGAAGAACGCCCGGTGAAACCAATTCCCGCCGAGACTCCCCGCCTGCGGGTCCGCAGCCTGAGGACCGGCACGCGTCTCACCGACGTTTCCTTCGACCTGCACAAGGGCGAGGTTCTGGGCGTTGTCGCGCTGGAAGGCCAGGGCCAGGACGAGTTGTTCGATGTCCTTGCCGGAAACCGCAAAGCCAGCGCTGGGACGGTGGAAGTGGACGGGAGCCGCAAGACCTTCCACCACCCCGCCGACGCCATCGCCGCGGGGCTGACCTTGGTGCCTGGCGACCGGGCCCATGCGCTATTGATGTCGCGCTCGGTCCGGGATAACATCGCCGTGCCGCTGCTGGCCCGGGTCCGGAACTGGGGTGCGATCCGGATGGGCGACGAGGCCGCCAAGGTCAATGCCGCTGTCGAGACGCTGCAGATCGACACCCGCGCGCAAGGCGAGGTCCGACGGCTGTCGGGCGGCAACCAGCAGAAGGTCACCATCGCGCGCTGGATCGCCAAGGGGGTGCAGACCCTTCTCCTCTTCGATCCGACACGTGGCATCGACATCCGCACCAAGCGCCAGATCTACGGCCTCGTCCGCGACCTGGCCGACCAGGGGGCTGCGGTTCTCTTCTACACCTCGGAACTCGCCGAGATTCGGCTGGCCTGCGACCGCGCCGTGGTGATCTTCAACGGCCGTGTGGTCGATGTCATCGACGCAAAAGACGCCGATGAGGCCACCCTGATGCGCGCCGCTTACGGTCTGACCGAGAAGACCCCGGCATGACGGCCAAGCGTCATCTCTCTGCCGGTCGTTCGTGCCACGTGTTGCGGTCCTCGGGTCGCCGGGCCGCTCAACCCCGGCCTTTCACATTGGTCCAAGTATCCCCGCCGGAGGCACGACGGGGTTTGCGCCACGGGTTCAAGCAGCACATGTCGCGTCCGAGCCGCTTTGCGTCCTTCACGCAAAGCGGCGAGACAAAAGGCGCGCGCCGCAAGGCGCTCAATGTGATAGCCGCCCTTGCCCGACGCGATGGGGTCCAACCATGAAACGCTGGACCCAAGCCAACGCCTGGACCCTGGGGCTGGCCGTCCTCCTGGCCGCTCTTCTTCTGACCACCAAGCTGATCCAGCCTGATTTCGGGACCACGGGCCTCGACAGCCTGGCCCGCGCTGCGTTGCCGTTCGCGCTTGCGACCATCGGCATGGCGATCGTCGTCCTGGCCGGAGGCATCGACCTCTCCATCGCCGCGATGATGGCGGTGGCCAGTGTGACCGGGGCCGTGCTGATGGACGGGGCCTCGGATGGCCAGTCGGTGCTGATTGTCCTTGGCGTCCTGCTGCTTGGTCTGGCGATGGGGGCCATCAACGGGGCGCTGATCACCGTCTCGAAGGTGCCCGACATCGTCGTCACTCTGGCGATGCTGTTCGTCTGGCAAGGCGTCGCGCTCTTGATCCTGAACGCGCCGGGGGGCGGTGCGGCGCCCTGGCTGCGGGCCCTGTCGGCCGGAGGCATCCCGGGGATCGACTGGCTGCCCCGCGCCGTGGTCTTCCTTGCCGTCGTTACCGCCGTGATCTGGGTGCCGATCCGCCGATCCAGGCTGGGTCTCAGGCTTTACGCCATCGGTTCCGACCCCTTGGCGGCCTTCCGCTCGGGCGTACCCGTCGGCCAGACCCGGATCATCGCCTATGCGCTTTGCGGCCTCTTCGCGGCGCTCGGGGGCCTGTCCGTCACGATGAGCACCGGGATCGGCGAGCCGATCCCCGGTCCCTACCTCCTCGCCTCGGTCGCCGCCGTGGTGCTGGGGGGCGTGGTTCTGGGCGGAGGCAGGGGGGGTATCCTTGGCCCGATCCTTGCCGTCTTCATCCTGCGGACCGTGCGGATGGACCTGACCCTGCTGTCCGTCGATCCCAATGTCGCCGCGATCATCGAGGGCACGATCATGGTCGCCGTGGTGATGTTCGGGGCAGTGCTGGCCACCCGAGGGCGCAAGACATGACGATGACCGACACCCCCACCGCGATGTCCCGCCTGGGCCGCCTGATGGTCGACCGGCCGCTGGTGCCGCTGATCGGCCTTCTGTTCCTCCTCATCGCCATCCTTGCGATCCTCAATCCCGGCGTCCTCAGCATGTTCTGGGCCAGTAACACGCTGAAGATCGCCATTCCGCTGGCGATGCTGGCGGCCTGCCAGACGATGACGATGCTGACCGGCGGCATCGACCTTTCCGTAGGCACCGCCGCCACAATCGCCGCCTACCTGACCGCCACACTCTCTCCGCTGATCGGAGTGCCCCCGGCCATCGCCATCGCTCTTGCCTCGGCCATCCTGATCGGCCTTGTGAACGGCTTCGGCATCGCCATCTGCCGCGTCCATCCGCTGATCATGACCTTGGGCACCGCCCTGATCGCCACGGGCTGCCTCCTTGTCTATCAGCGCTATGTCATCGCCACGGGCGTCCTGATCCCGGACTTCCTGCTCTGGCTCGGCACCGGCCGCACCCTGGGCCTGCCGAACAGCCTCGCCCTCTTTATCCCCTTCGCCGCCCTGATCATCTGGGCGTAACCCTCGGCGGTCGTTTCGAAGGGGCTGCGGCGGCCGCACGCCATGTGATAGAGCTTGTCGCCTTCGCCCAGCGTGTCTTCGATCGCACGGAACGCGCGCAGGGCCGCCATGTGCCATTCCGGCTTGCGGAAG
>NZ_JAXMMF010000076.1:0-43350 GCF_034366665.1 Tabrizicola sp.
ATCATGTTCGGCCGACTGAAGGACTGGCGACGCGTCGCAACCCGCTACGACAGATGCCCGAAGGTCTTCATCTCCGCCGTCGCCCTCGCCGCAACCGTCATGTTCTGGCTATGACCGAAGAACGAGTCCTGACCCTAGGCTTGTCACATTCCCGACGTCCCACCTCCCTCCACGCCTGGTCCTGATCCCACGCGCGGTCAATTCTGCCGCAATAGCCCGTAGCGAACTGTGCCCCTTAGCCCGAATGTCTGCGAGCACCGGCGCCAGGTCCGCGGCATACGCTGCCGCATTGGCCGACACGGCCGCCCTGAGCGCCGCCCCACCTTTCCCGGCCCGCCGCAGGCTCTCAGCCCCATTCGGGTTCCCGAGCTTCACCCCACGTGCCTTAGCCACCGCCAGCGCCTCTTTCGTCCGGCGGGAGATCGCCTCCCGTTCGGCCTGAGCTACCAGCGCCATGATCCCCACGGTCAGATCGTTCGCCTCTGGCATGTCCACAGCAACGAACCGCACCCCACTGTCCCGCAGGGCCAAAAGGAACGCGGCGTTGCGAGAGAGCCGGTCCAACTTCGCGATCACCAGCGTTGCCCCGGTGACCTTCGCGAGGTGCAGCGCTTTGGCCAGTTCCGGCCGGTCCGCCTTGCGCCCACTCTCGACCTCGGTGAACCGCGCCAGGACCTCGGCACCGCGCGAGACGGCAAAGTCTTCGATCACCTTGCGCTGCGCCTCGAGCCCAAGCCCGCTTGCCCCCTGCCGCGCTGTAGAGACCCGCTCGTAGGCCACCAACCGCTGTCCTGCCGTCATCTCTATCCCCTGTACACAACTGCCTAACGTTCGTTGCGCAGGTGTGTACAGCCGGATCAGTTGGGGCCTAGTCAACAGGAATTGCTCAAAGGTTCGCGTACGATCCGCTGATCACGAGAGTTCCGTCCGTTTGCAGCTGTGGTGTGTCGCTGGACGTGCCAGATCGATCAGCAGCTTCGATAATGATCCGCTGTATGGTGATCGGTTCGTTCGCGGCAGGAACGTTGATGATTGCAATGCGGGAGCGAGAGGCAGGGGGCAGCCCGATCTCCGCCATGTAGCGCCCCATCAGCTTCATCTGCCGGTTGGCGATCCCGAGCCAGGGCGACTGCTGGACGTAACCCGACGGTGTCTTGAAGAGGACCGGCGTTTCTTCGAGCTTCTGCTCGGCCTCGACCCACCGACCATAGGCCTGGCAATAGGCTGCGAGCACTGCCCGATCAACGATGGTGATGGCCCCCATGCTGACCAGCGTGTCGACCAGCCGATACCATTCAGCCCTTGCTTCCTCGCTGAGGTGTTTCGGGCAGTCCGGCGTACCCTTCGGCGGCTGCGGCTCTGCATGGTTCCAGGCCCGTTTGCCGCGGTTGCCTTCCATCCGACGCCAGGCGGTGGGCTTCTTCGGCCGTCCTCTCATGGCAATTGGTCCCTGAGTGCGTTGAAAACGCGCCGTACGGTGTAGCCGCGCAGGATCGAGACGGCCGTGAACACCGAGGCCACAACCGGGTTCTCCGCTAGGCCGAAGTCATGTCCCATCGCCGGGAAGAGAGACCGCTGCACCGCAACTGAGAGGATGAAGCCGAGGACGGTACTGGTCAGCGTCTCGAAGAAGGAGGCGCTACGCGACTGACCAGCAATCATTGGTCTTCTCCTTCCGCGCGTCGATTATGGCCTTCTTGGCGTTTTCCAGCATCTGCCCATATTCCATGAGAGCGTTGAGCTCCTCGTCGCTCAACTGGCTGAGATCCAGCTCTTCGACGGGGTCCTGCTTCACCGCGAGATCGACGCTCTCGCGCCAGCCCGCTTGCGTCTTCAAGAAGAAGATCATCGCCGTCACGTTGCCAGCCCGGGCCTTCGTGACCAGGCTCTGGGCCACGGCGCCGATCGCGCGGGCTTTGCCACGTTTATAGCGTTCAGATAGGTCTTCATCGCGGTTCAGAAGCGCGAAGAAGGTGGTGCGACCAATGCCGATGAAGTCTGCGATCTGCTCGGCGTTCAGCACGGCCGACAGGGTCTCCACCTCGGCCCGTAGGGCATCCGTCAGCTGCACAAGCGGGCGTCCCCCTAAGCGCTTCGGGCCAGTGTGCTCTAGGGCGCTCATCTGGCAGCCTCGTCCGCAAACTGGAATTCCAAGGGCTTCGGGCCCTTCGGTTTCACGTCAAGACGGCTGCGGGATAACGGCGTAAGGCCCAGTTCCGTCATTTAGCGCAGCATGAACTCCCGCTCGCGGTTCGCGATCTTGAGCCAGGGGGACAGTTGCACGTAGCCCGCAGGAGTCCGCAGGAGCGGCGGGCTCTCCACGAGCTTGCGCTCAGCCTCGACCCAGCGGCCCCAGGATTGGCAGTAGCCCGCCAGTGCTGCACGATCGATGCGGGTCAGAATGCCGATGGCGTCAAGTCCTGGACCAGGCGTTTCCACTCCGCCTTGGCCGACGGATTGAGATGCGCGGGACAGGTCGGCAGGCCTGCGGTGGGTTTGGGCTCTGCACCGTTGATCGGTCTGCGGCCCGGATTGCCCTCGAGCAGTTTCAGATGGGTGGGCTTGGGTTTGCGGCCTCTCATGGCAGCCTCCGGTGAACAATCATGGAGCGCCATTCGATTGCGTAGTTTGTTGACTGGTTTGCGGCCATGTTTCGAGTCATGTGGTCACCAAGCGTTTGAATATGCGCGGGAAGGTCCTCGCTTGTCCCCTGCGATACCCCCTGGCGAATATCGCGGTTGTGGGAAGCGGCCTCCCCCGCCTGTCCCGAACCCGAATGGCCCATAGACTGACCGCCCCCCCCGGGGGCATGGTGATCCGGCTCATGTCGCGACCTCTGCGCTCTGCCTTGCCACCTGCACCTCGCGGAAGCTGCGGCCATCGCCGTCCAACACCGAGTCCTTTCCCGTGAAGGCCTGCCAACGCTCGACGGCGACATCAACATAGGCGGGATCGAGTTCAACCGCGTAGCAGTGCCGCCCGCAGGTCTCGGCCGCGATGATGGCGTTCCCGGATCCGGAGAAGGGTTCGTAAACCGCCTGCCCGGGGCTGGAGTTGTTCAGCATCGGGCGGCGCATGCAGTCCACCGGCTTCTGCGTCCCGTGCACTGTGGCGGCATCCTGATCCCTGCTGGGGATGGTCCAGAGCGTGGTCTGCTTGCGATCGCCCGACCAGTGGCCGGTGGACTTCTGGCGGACGGCATACCAGCAGGGCTCGTGCTGCCAATGATAGTCTCCGCGGGAAAGGACCAGCCGTTCCTTCGCCCAGATGATCTGGCTGCGAATAGCAAAGCCACAGGCAAGGAGGCTCTCAGCCACCGTGCTGGCGTGCAGTGCCCCGTGCCAAACATAGGCCACGTCGCCGGGAAAGAGCGCCCAAGCCTCGCGCCAGTCGGCCCGGTGGTCGTTCAGGACCTTGCCCACGCGCTTGGTCTTGGCCGCGCCCACCTGGTTGCGCCAAGCAGGGTCATACTCCACGCCATAGGGCGGATCGCTGACCATGAGATGCGGCCGAACTCCATTCAGCACCTTCGCGACCGTGGACGGATCCGTCGCATCGCCGCAGACCAGCCGGTGGCTGCCCAGGACCCAGAGATCGCCCGGCCGGGAGGCAGGGTTCGCAGGGAGTGGAGGGATGTCGTCCTCGCGCTCGTCCGCCTCGCCTGACCGCAGGAGCGCGTCCAGCTCCGCGGCATCGAAGCCGAGGCTCGCGAGGTCGACCGCCATGTCCTGCAGGTCGCCAAGCTCCAGAGCGAGGAGCGCCTTGTCCCACCCCGCCTGCTCGGCCAGCTTGTTGTCCGCGAGTATGTAGGCCCGCTTCTGTGCCTCGGTCAGGTGCGAGAGTTCGATCACCGGCACCTGCGGCAGTCCCAGCTTCCGCGCGGCCATCACACGGCCATGCCCCGCAATGATGCCGTTCTCGCCGTCGACCAGCACAGGGTTCGTGAAGCCATACTCGCGGATCGAGCCCGCGATCAGCACCACCTGCGCTTCCGAATGCGTTCGGGCGTTCCGGGCATAGGGAATGAGATCGCCGATCGGGCGGTAATCGATTGCCAGCGTTCCGTCCATCTGCACCTCCACCACCCGGCCGCTACAAGCGGTGTCTCTCGGGCTGTCAGGAGCAGTATAGCCGATGGCTAACTCCTTGTAATTATGTAATTTAATGACGTATCGCGACGATGCGTGCCATGCGGCGACATTCGCTACCGCCGCGGTGGCGACGAATGCTGGGCTTAACCGGGAGGTAACAATGGAAGGGTTAGCTGTTCCCACATTGAAGTGAGGCACTCTTCCATGAACTCTCCGTCTATACACGACTGGGCAGTCCCAGCACTGAATGACATCGCAAAGCGCTTGTCGGCAACCGGACTGCACGAAGGCGCAAGCGCGGTCACTAGCGCCGCTGCTGTTGTGCAGCAAACCAGCGGCGCTCGCTCTGAGTTCGGACCGCCGGCCCCGTTGACGACGGCCCCCATGATCGAAGGCAACATCATCCGGTTCTGCGTTTACTCGCGAAACCGACGGTAGGGTCTTCTTGCGGGACAGATGGGACACATTGGACAGACCAAATAGAAACCTCCTTCACGTGCGCGCGTGTGGAGTAAGTTTTTAAATCCTCGGTCCAATATGTCCCATCTGTCCCATTGACGATTCGACTTGCGTTGCGCTGAACTTCCGTTTGAACCGCGGAGAGCAGGACGGCCATGTGTCATATTCATCTCGGCGCAATTCCCCGGAGCAAGCCATGGAATGAAGTCGTCGGACTTCTGGAGGTCGGGGCTGACGTCGAAGAGGTTGCCGAAGCGAGCGCTCGAGCAGCCGAACGTGCCCTCCTTTCTGCTTCGGTTGACCCCGTCTTCGTCGAGGCTGTCCGCCTCCTAATCAGTATACCGATCGCGGCGCGATCAGAAGATTTTGGCGACGCTCTGAGACGACTGGATTTGGACGTCGGCACAAGTCCCGGCTTCCTGGATGTAATGCTGAGTGCATCGAGGCACTTGGACCGCTTGTCGGAAAAGAGTGGGGCCCGAACAGACTTCACGGACCTTGCATCCAGGGCTTTGTCGAAGGCGCTGACGGACTGCATCGGTGGAGATCTCCCCGGTCTGTTTTCACCAAGCGCTGAGGACGTCCGGCTCAGCTTCGAAAAGTTTTCGCGCGGCACGGGAATGTCGGTCCTCTGCCGGAGATACTTTTCTGCCCTGGTGGGATCGTCCTTGTCTTACTGGCTCGACCGGGTGCTCCCGGGCGCGATCGGTGAAGGCAGGCGCTTTCAGACCATTTCCGATAAGGCGGGGTTCGACCGGTCGCTGGACTTCCACGTGTCAGAGGCAACCAGGATCATCCAGGAGTTTTCATCTGGTTGGGTTGGAAAGACCTTCTACACCAAAGGCTCCATCTCTCCCGCTGATGCGCGTGACTTTGGCCATGTGTGCCTGCGCAAGGTGGTTGAGGAGCTTCGCGCGAAGCGAGGCCAGGATGCCTGAGTGCAGTCTAGTTGATCGCAAGCGCCGCCGCACCCTGCAGTTCAGTGTGAACGGTCCCAATCCTTCCTTCCGACTGCGGACCGAGCGCATAGCTTCGGCTGCAGTCCGTGATCTCGATGATGAGGTTCTGGACCTGCTCGACGTCGCGGCAGCGGTGTTCTATTCGGACAGCGAAATCTCGCGCGGAGGTGACATACGTTCGGACATGGGTGCCGATTGGCACCGACACCTGCATTTGACCATTCCAGTCCGTTGCCCGCAAATCTGGCGCCAGCCGGAGGTTCTGCAGGCACTGACCTCGGCTGTGGGTTTCCTGACGGGGGACTACTTCGAGTTCGAGTTCATCCAGGCTGACTACCCGGCGGGAGTGGCAGGCTTCCTTAACCTTGACCCCAGCGAAGGGGCGTTTAAGGCCGAGCAGGTGATCATGTTCTCCGGCGGCCTCGACTCCTTCGCTGGCGCTCTGGAGACGCTCGCAACTGCGCCGGGGAACGTGATCCTTGTATCGCACCAGTCTGCGCCAAAAGTCGCTGCGCGCCAGAACGAGCTTGCCGAGTATCTGGAAAATCGGTTCCGGGGTCGAATCCGCCATATAATGGTCCCCGCGCATCGAGCGGGCACAGAGTCACGTGACACCACCCAAAGGTCCCGCTCGCTGCTATTCGCAGCGATGGGCAGTGCGATTGCCCGCACCTTCGGCGCTACAACGGTTTCGTTTTTCGAGAATGGCATCGTGAGCCATAATCTGCCAGTCAGTCCGCAGATCGTCGGGACGATGGCGAGCAGGACGACGCATCCTCAATCCCTCTTCCGTCTGCAGATGTTGATGGACCTGGTCCTTCCGGATGCGCTCCGCATCCGAAACCCCTACGAGTGGATGACGAAGTCCGAGGTGATTGATCGGATCAGTCGACACGCTGGCGAGCAGATGATCTCTACGGCGGTCAGTTGTACCAGGGTCAGAGATCAGACTGTCCTTCACACACACTGCGGGTCATGTTCGCAGTGCCTTGATCGCCGGTTTGCGATCCTTAATGCAAGGTTGGCTGAAGCAGACCCATCCTCCCGCTACGAGACGGATGTCCTGCTGGGCGCCAGGATCAAAACCTCCGCGGTGCTGCCGGTAGAGTGGACCAAGCATCACCTGCAAGTCGGCCAGCTCAGCGAAACGGAGGTCTTCGCGCGCTTCGGTAATGAGATCAGCCGCATCCTTGAAGCCTATCCGGAGGACAGCAGGCAGGAAATCTTTGGGCGTGTCCTCGATCTTCATCGCCGCCAGGCGAAGATCGTGCTTCAAGTTCTCAAAGCCCAGGTCGAACAGTACGCCGAAGCCTTGGCCGGCAAAAGACTTCCCACAAACTGTCTGTTGGTTATGCATCTCGGACCGTCAAACCACGCGCCCGCGGTTCCCCTTCCTACAATGCCCGTGACGTTGGCCCACCTTTGTCTAGACGACGGAGATGATGTCGTGCCGCAACCTGGCGAACCGTTGACACTCGTCTTTGAAGAGAACGGCGCAGACCAGGTTGTTCGCGTTCTTGGCCTCTGCCGCTTCACGAAAATGGTTGCGAAGGTCACGTTCGAGCTCAAGAAGCACCACGAGACCGATAGGCTTAACCAGCTCCCGCCAGACCAGTTCAGTTTCAATCACCTTGCCAACGCAGAAACCCTTGCAGTCCCGAAGAACGAGATACGCGTCCTGATTTTTCGGGGGCGGACGACCCTGGCCAAAGCTTACCGCCAATTGCATGGCGTCGAGCCCGACAAGAGCCTCTTGTTCCAGACGAAGCAGAGCAAGGGCTACCGATTCAACCCCCACACACGGATCCGACCCAGCCCTGGCGGACGGTAGGCTCCAGGAAAAGTGCAACGCCTTTCCTGAAAAGTGTAACGCCTCAGTTATTGCATTCTGCCAGAGCCGAAGAACGAAGCTCTTCGGGTGCAACTTGGCACTGCCAAGTGTAACGCCTCCACGATCCTCTCATCCCCAAAGCCCCGTTATTCTTGGGAAATCAAGGCGCGGGGTGCAGCCATGTCCAAGGACAACGATCAGAGTGCAGGGGCCGAGGATGGGCTCGTGCCTGAATTCGCCCTTGCAGCGCGATACGGCAAAACGGTCCGAGCGCTTCAGCGCTGGCGATCCAAAGGCTACGGGCCGACCTTCATGCGGATCGGAGGGTCGATCTTCTACCGGATGGAGGACATCGAGGCGTTCGAGAGCCGTATGCGCCAAGGCGGGGAGGCGCAATGATGGACGACCTTCCCCAGATCGATTTCGAGGCGATTAACACCTACTGCGAGGCGCTGTTCGGTTACCTCGATGGCTACGCGCCGCTCCGCCTGATCGGTGAAAAAGGGACCCCAAACTCCAAAGCGAGCCAGGAGTTCCACCATCCCGAAGACATTGCTAAGAAGATTGCCAGGATCGCGCCGCAGGCCGCGGCAAGGCAGGAAGCCGTCTATGTCGTGCCGTGCACGGTTGCCCAGCCTGGGCGCGCGAAAGAGCAGGACATCGTCGCTACGGGCGTCCTGGTGATCGATATCGACAACGGTGACACTGACGCCAAGCGCGATCACCTGATCCGCTACCTGGGGACGCCCACGATGATCGTCGCCTCGGGCGGCATCACCGACGAAGGGAACACCAAGTTTCACCTGTATTGGCGCTTGAGCGAAGCGGCAGAAGGCGCCGACCTGAAACTGGCCGTCCACCTTCGGTCTCTGATGGCCAGCAAGGTTGGGGGAGATGACAGCTTCGACAATGTCACCCAGCCGATCCGGGTGGCGGGCACGATCCATGGCAAGCACGGCATTCTTGCATCGGTTCGTCTGCTGAGCCACACGCAGGTCGAATACCACCTCGCTGATCTGGCCACCGCCGTCGAAGCGATGCCCTCAATCGCCACGCCGAACGCCAAGCACTACGACAACAATGCGAAGCGGCAGAGCAGGTCAACGGAAGAATTGATGACCGCCTCCATTCGGGAAGGCGGGCAGGACGGCGAGACCCGCTATCTCGCTTTGTCCAAGATCATTGGTCACTGGCTCCGGATGGTCAGGACGGGGCATGCAACGCTGCAAGAAGCCTGGATTGCCATTCAGCAGCAGAACGCGGCAACGATCCGGCCCCCATGGCCCGAGGATAGGTTGCTGCGCGAATTCAAGGCGCTTCTTCGCGTCGATTGCGAAAACCACGGCCCGATGCCAGGTCAGAAGACCGATGAGGGAGAAGACGCCGCACCCGAGTTTAGTGACGACGCCTTGGTCCAGCTGTTTGTGCGCGAGTGCGGCCGGGACTGGATCTATGTTGCGGTCTGGGGGCAGTGGTTCCGCTGGACGGGCACCGTCTGGAGGCGCGACGCTGTCGGGGCAGTAGTCCAAGCCGTTCGGCTCGCCTGTCGGGCCGTGGCCAACAAGAATAACAAGCCCGCGGATCAGCGCCGCCTTGCCAGTGCGAAGACGATCCTGGCGGTCGCGAAGCTTGCTGGTTCTGACCCTTCCATCGCGACTGACATCGATCAACTCGATCAGCACGTCATGCTGCTGAACACCCCCGAGGGTGTTGTCGATCTCGATACTGGCTCGGTTGGTCCACACGAACGCCGCCTGCTTCTGACGCAGATCACCCACGCCAGCCCGGGCGGCGGATGCCCCACCTGGATGAGCTTCCTTCAGACCATCACTGCGGGCGATGCGAGTTGATGGCGTACCTGGCGCGGGTCGCAGGATACTGTCTGACAGGCCAGACGAACGAGCAGGCATTCTTCCTGCTTCACGGGTTGGGGGCGAACGGCAAATCGGTCTTCCTGCAGACCCTTGCGCATGTCCTCGGCGACTATGCGGCGACCGCCGCGAGCGACACGTTCATCAGCCGCGGCGGTACTCGTCATCTGTCGGAGATTGCCGGGCTGCGGGGCGCCCGCATGGTGCTGATGTCCGAAACCGAGGCTGACGCACAGTGGGCCGAGGCGCGGATTAAGATGGTGACCGGCGGCGAAAAGCTCCGCGCGAACTTCATGTACAAAGACCACTTCGAGTTCGCCCCGCAGTTCAAACTGCTCGTGGGAACGAACCATCGTCCAGCGCTCGGCGAGGTCGGCGAGGCGATGCGGCGGCGTCTTCACCTCATCCCCTTCAATGTTACCATCCAGGAAGATCAGCGCGACCCCGACTTGGCCGAGAAGCTCAAGTTGGAGGCCAACGGAATCCTCGGTTGGATGCTCGGAGGCTGCCACGATCTGCAAAAGCTCGGCAGCTTGCGCCCTCCGCCTTGCGTCAGTTCGGCGGTGGAGGAGTACTTCTCCACGGAAGATCGCTTCGGACAGTGGATCGAAGAGTGCTGCGACATTGGCGCGGCTTGCAGGGCGACGTCGAAATCTCTGTTCGGATCGTGGTTAAGATGGGCACAGGACGCCGGGATTGACCCGAAGTCTAGCAGGTACCTCGGAGAGCAGCTCCGCTCCCGCGGATTCGGTGATGGGAAGGTCGGCCGCGACCGGGGATGGCACGGCATTGGTCTTCGTTCGGCCCGCCCGTCGGAGGGTGATGAATGAACCCGCTATCCCCGTTCCACATGCCCCCCGCCGAGCGCCGCGCCGAACTCTGCCGCATCCTCGCCCTCGGCCTGGTTCGCCTCCTGCAGCGGCAGTCAAGCGAACTATCCGACCGCAGCGGAGAAAGTTCGCTACACTTCCCGGCCGACCAGAGCGGTCATGCAACCCGTGAAAAACGGAGACCCGCATGACCACACCTGACCCCATTCCCGCGCGCCTGGCGGCATTGAAGACCGCCACGACGGCTGACCTGAAGCAGCAATGGCGCGACCTCTTCGACAGGGAGCCACCGCCCTTCAACCGGCGCTACCTGGAGTCCAGGCTCGCCTACCGCATCCAGGAACTGGCCTATGGTGGGCTGAAGCACGAGACCATCCGGCGGCTGGAGCAGCTGGGCGAGGAACTCGACGGCGGCGACAAGAAGCGCAGCATGCGGCTCGACCGAGATCGCCCGATTACCGGTACCCGGCTCCTGCGCGAATGGCAGGGCGTCGAGCAGGTGGTCACGGTGACGAAGGGCGGCTTCGAATGGCAGGGGAGGCCCTACAAATCGCTCTCCGCCATCGCGCGCGCGATCACCGGCACCCGCTGGAACGGCTGGACCTTCTTCGGGCTGAAGAACCATCGGGGGCGGGCATGAACGCGCCGACCAAACCCCTCGTCCGCAAGCTCCGCTGCGCCGTCTACACCCGGAAGTCCTCTGAGGAAGGGCTGGAGCAGGAATTCAACTCGCTACATGCCCAAAGGGAAGCCTGCGAGGCCGTGCCCGCGCCCACCGTGCTGTCCCTCGATGACAGCCTTCCGCCGACAGAGGCAAACGACAGCATCGCCCGCACCGGCGAAACCTCACGCCAGTCGCTCTGGCGCGACGAGTTGCTAAAAACCGGCGTCCGTGCCAAAGGCGGCGCGCGCCTGACCTTTGCCGAGTTTGAAACCCTGCCGGGCCTGCGCCACCTGCACGCCTCTGGCTCGCTGACCGACACCGGCGAACGTGTCGTCGTCAGCTTTGGCCCCGAACATGCCGCGCTGGAACAGCGGCAGGTGGAACTGGCCCTGACCGAGGCGGAAACCCTGCGCCCCGCGCCGAAGTTCATCCTGTTCTGCGCCTTCACCTTCGACCCCGAGGCCGCCAAGGACATCGACGAGGTGAACTGGCCCGGCGTCACGCTGCTCAAGGCGCAGATGAACACCGACCTGCTGACCGAGGATCTGAAAAAGGCGCGATCCTCGAACCAGTCGTTCTGGCTGATGGGCCAGCCCGATGTCGAGTTGCGCAAACGAAAGGACGGGATGTGGGAGGTCGAGGTCAACGGTTTTGACTATTTCGACCCCAAGGCGGGTGATCTGGTGTCGGGCGGCAAGAAGCAGATCGCGATGTGGTCGCTGGACACCGATTACGACCAGCGGTCCCTGATGCCGCATCAGGTGTTCTTTCCGATGGCCGACGCCAAGGGCGGCTGGAACCGACTGAAGGCGACGGTGCGTTCAGAACTGGACGAAGACCTGCTGGAGCAGTTTCACGGACCGTGTCGCTGCCTTTCGAGGCGGGGACAACCGGCGGATTGCGGTGAAGATCGTCGACGACCGCGGGATCGAGTCCCTCAAGATCATGCCGCTTGAGGACTGATCCATGTCGCTGATCATCAACACGCCCTACGTCTGCCCAGCCCAGCATTGGGTGGACGCGCCCGGTGGCAAGCTGGCGATCAAGCTCGAGCGGCGGCCTGCCAGTTACGAGGTGTTCGACGCCCGAAACAACACCAAGCGGACCGAGGCGCTGGCGCTGGTGAACACCATCCGAGCCCGCGTGGACGCCTGGCGCGAGGCGGGCTGGCCCGGCGTGACCATCGTGACCCGCAAGCTGCTGGAGCACTGGCACGACCGCGAGGCACGGCAGTTGCCGATCTATTTCTGTCAGCTTGAGGCCATCGAAACCCTGATCTGGTGGGTCGAGGGGGCGGAGGCGTTCAAGCAGGGCATCGCCATTCCCGGCGACGGCGGCACCTGGGAGCGTCTGTGCAACAAGATGGCAACCGGTGCGGGCAAGACCACCGTGATGGCGATGATCATTACCTGGCAGGTGTTGAATGCGCTGACCTATCCCAAGCGGAACAAGGATTTCAGCCGCGCGGTGTTCATCGTGGCGCCGGGGCTGACCGTGAAGGAACGCCTGCAAGTGCTGCTGCCGAGCGAGGGCAGCTATTACGACGAATTCAACCTCTGCCCGTCAGAGGCGCTGCGGCAAAAGCTGAACCAGGCCGAAGTGCTGATCGAGAACTGGCACACGCTTATGCCGCTGAAGGAGGTGGACCGTTTGGTCGTGAAAAAGGGCCGGGAGTCGGACGAGGCCTACATCCGCCGCGTGCTGGGCAAGCTAGCAACCCACAAGGACATCATCGTCATCAATGATGAGGCCCACCACGCCTATCGCAAACCGCCCGAGGTGAAGATTTCGAAGAAGCAGGCTGAGGAACAGGGTATCGACCTCGACGAAGCCACCCGCTGGATCGAAGGGCTGGACCGTATCCACAAGACGCGGCGCATCCAGCGTTGCTTTGATCTGTCCGCCACGCCCTTTGCGCCGACGGGGAAGAAGAGCACGGACACTGCGCTGTTCGACTGGATCATCTCAGATTTCGGTCTGAACGACGCGATCGAGGCGGGGCTGGTCAAGACACCGCGCGTCGTGGTGCGGGACGATGCCTTGCCGGATGCCAAGACCCTGAGGTCAAAGCTTTACCACATCTACCGCGATCCATCGGTGTCGGAGGATCTGAACAGGGCCAAGGCCGAACCGCACGAGGCGCTGCCGAAGCTGGTGCAGGATGCCTACACGCTGCTGGGTGCCGACTGGCGCGAGACGCAAAGGCAGTGGAAGGAAGCGGGGCATCATTCGCCTCCGGTCATGTTGACGGTCTGCAACCGGACGGAAACGGCGGCGCGGGTCGAGCACTATTTCAACAAGGGCGACTCGCACTGGCCCGAATTGAACGCCCCGAACAGGACGCTGCGCGTTGACAGCAAGGTGCTGGACAAAGCGGAGATCGGCGAAGCGGCAACATCGGACAAGGACTATGAGGCCCGGCTGAAGGGTATCGTCGATGCCGCAGACCTGCCAGCGACGCGAAAGCAGCAGCTGCTTGGCATGAAGAAGGAAGAACTGCTGCGCGAAATCGTCGACAACGTCGGCAAGCGCGGCGCTGCAGGTCAGGACTTGCAGAACGTGATCTCTGTCGCGATGCTGTCCGAAGGCTGGGACGCAAAGAACGTAACGCATATTATGGGTCTGCGTGCGTTCACCTCGCAGCTTCTGTGCGAGCAGGTTGTCGGCCGGGGGCTGCGCCGGGTTTCCTACGACACCGATGAAAACGGCCTTTTCTTGCCCGAGTATGTGAACGTCTTCGGCGTCCCGCTGTCCATCTCGGAAACCGGCGAGGGAGGTGACCCGCCGCCACCGCCAAAACCGACCACGCAGATTGAAGTCATCCTCGACCGCGCCCGTCTTGAAATCAAATGGCCCAACGTGCTGCGTGTCGAAACCGTGGTGAAGCCTCAGCTGGCCATTGCCTGGGACAAGGTACCCGCTCTGGTCCTCGATCCGGCGTCCACGCCGATCAGCGCCGATCTGGCACCCGGCTTGGGTGGTGCGACCGACATGGGTCAGGTCTCCGCGATTGATCTAGAGCGACTTCCCGACGGCTTCAGGCTGCAGCGGCTCGTTTTTCAGGCGGCTCGAAAGGGATTTGCCGAGTTGCGCCACAGCTTTTCCGGAACCGAAGAGTACCTTGCCGCGCAGTTGGTCCGCATCGTGGAGACCTTCCTGACGTCCAAGCTTCTCGACATTCCGTCACTGTTTCACTCCGACCCGCTGCGCCGGCGGATCCTGATTGCGCTGAACATCGACCTCGTCGTCCAACACGTCATGCGCCACATCACCGAGCAGAACACGGAGCGCCTTACCCCCATCTTTGACGAAGAAAACCCCATCGGCGCGACTGGCCAGATGCGCACATGGTACAATTCAAAGCCATGCTTCCCGGCGATCAAATCGCACATCAGCCATCTTGTCGGCGATTCCGCGTGGGAGGGGCACGCAGCCAATGTCTTTGAGGGTCGAGAGGAGGTGATCGCCTACGCGAAGAACGATCATCTTGGATTTCAGATCCAGTACATGTGGGCCGGCTCGCGCCGTCGGTATGTTCCAGACTTCCTTGTCAGGCTGGCCGGCGGCAAGATGCTCGCGCTCGAGATCAAAGGAACTGACAGCCCGCAGAACAAGGCCAAGCGCGACGCCTTGAGTGAATGGGTCAAGGCGATCAACGGAACCGGCGGGTTTGGCCAGTGGGCGTGGGATGTCGCGTTCAAACCGTCTGATGTGCAGGATATCGTCACCAAGCACGCAAATGCGGCCGTGCCAGAACCGGTTGGTCAATGAACCAGGTCCATCGCGAAACAAGTTCAAACGCCGCTTTTTCCGATGCCAGTGTCGCGTCGTCAGCGGATGGTTTTGCGAAACGGTTGTTTCACCCAAACATGAAAATACAAGGATAACAGGCTCTTACGGCTCTACACCATGTGGCCCGCAGTTCAGAGCCTCGGAGAATAATGGCCCGTAGAGAACGCTTTGGGATCACTGCTTCACGTGACTGGTGGAAAGGGTTGCGCTCATAACCCCCCAAAACAACGGAAAAATCCGGCCGCAGCCGGATCGGGAGAACGCTTCCTCAGGGGCAAGTGGCGGAGACGAAGGGATTCGAACCCTCGAGACCCTTTCGGGTCTGCGCCCTTAGCAGGGGCGTGCCTTCGACCACTCGGCCACGTCTCCGCCTGCCCGTTTATCGGGGCGTTTGGGCGGGGGCAAGTGGAAAGGTGGCAGTGCGCGGGACCGCAGAGAAGGCTTCTGTTCCGCCGTAGCCCGCATTACCCTTCCGGTAACAGCTGACGATGCGGGAAGCTTCGGACAGCCGAACGCCAACACCGGGATGCCCAGCAATGTCGTTTCCTGCCCAGGCCCAGATCATCGTCATCGGCGGCGGGATCATCGGCTGTTCGACCGCCTACCACCTGGCGCGCAACCACAAGGCCGACGTGCTTGTGCTGGAGCAGGGGAAGATCACCTCGGGGTCGACCTGGCATGCGGCGGGGCTGGTGGGGCAGCTGCGCTCATCGGCTTCGATCACCAAGGTGCTGAAATACTCCGTGGATCTTTACAAGGGTCTCGCCGCCGAAACCGGCCTTGATACCGGCTGGAAGATGACGGGGTGTCTGCGCCTGGCCACGACGCCCGACCGCTGGACCGAGTTCAAGCGGTTGGCCACCACCGCCCGCAGCTTCGGAATGGAGATGGAGCTTGTCGGGCCGGACGAGGTCAGGCGGATGTGGCCGCTGATGGATACCTCGGACCTCATCGGTGCCTCCTGGCTGCCCACGGACGGGCAGGCCAGCCCCTCGGACATCACGCAAAGCCTGGCCAAGGGGGCGCGGATGCATGGGGCGAAGATCGTCGAGGGGGTCCGCGTCACCGGCTTCCGGATGGAGGGCCGCAGGATCACGCATGTCGAGACCGACCAAGGCGTGATCGCCTGCGAGACGGTGGTGAACTGCGGTGGCATGTGGGCGCGGCAGATCGGCGCGATGGCTGGTGTCGCAGTGCCGCTGCACCCGGTGAAGCACCAGTATATCGTGACCGAGAAGATCCCCGGCCTCTTCCCGGACGCGGCCACCCTGCGCGACCCCGACCGCCGCACCTACTTCAAGGAGGAAGTCGGCGGCCTCGTCATGGGCGGGTATGAGCCGAACCCGCAGGGCTGGGTTACCGGAGACATCCCGGAAGACTGGGAGTTTCGGCTCTATGACGACGACTACGACCACTTCGGCCAGCATCTGGTTGAGGCCATCGCCCGCATTCCCGCCCTGGCCAACGTGGGCGTCAAGCAGATGATAAACGGCGCGGAAAGCTTTACGCCGGACGGGAACTTCATCCTTGGCCCCGCGCCGGAGTGCGCCAACATGTATGTCGGTGCGGGTTTCAACGCCTTCGGGATCGCAAGCGGGGGCGGCGCGGGCTGGGTGCTGGCGGAATGGGTGATGCGGGGCGAGGCACCGCTGGACCTTTGGGCGGTTGACATCCGCCGCTTCTCCACCCTTCATCGCGACCGCGATTGGGTCGCGGAACGCACGCTGGAAGCCTATGGCAAGCACTACACCGTGGCCTACCCGCATGAGGAATACACCTCGGGCCGCCCGCGCATCGTCTCGCCGCTGTATGACCGGCTGAAGGCGTCGGGCGCGGTTTTCGGTTCCAAACTGGGGTGGGAGCGCCCGAACTGGTTCGCCCCGCCGGGGGTGGAGCCGAAGGACGTCTACTCGATGGGCCGCCAGAACTGGTTTGATGCGGTGGGGCAAGAGCACCGGCACGTCCGCGCCCATGCCGGGGTTTTCGACCAATCCTCCTTCGCCAAGTACGAGCTTTGCGGCCCCAAGGCCGCTGAGGCATTGGAGGCGATCTGCGCCAACCGCGTCGCGCGGGATGTTGGAAGGCTGACATATACCCAGCTGCTGAACTCACGCGGGGGGATCGAGTGCGACCTGACCGTCGCAAGACTGGCCGAGGACCGCTTCTACATCGTCACCGGCACCGGGTTCCGCACGCATGATTTCGGCTGGATCGCCGACCACTTGCCTGCCCGGGGCACCACGTTCCAGGACGTGACGGAAGACTGGGGGACCCTCTCCCTCATGGGACCCAAGGCACGCGACATCCTGTCGAAGGTCACCACCGCCGATGTCGGCAATGCCGCCCTGCCCTTCGGTTCGGCCCGCGAGATCGTCATCGCAGGCGTCCCCGTCCGGGCGCTGCGCGTGACCTACGTCGGTGAACTGGGCTGGGAGCTTCACGTCCCCATCGCCGACCTGGGCACAGTCTACGACGCCCTCATCGCCGCTGACCTGCTGCTGAAACCGGTGGGCTACCGCGCGCTGGAATCCTTGCGACTGGAGAAAGGCTACCGCGCCTGGTCCTCGGACATCACGCCCAACGACACGCCCTTCGAGGCGGGCCTTGGGTGGGCGGTCAAGCTGACATCCGGGCTGCCCTTCCTGGGGCGTGACGCGCTGGTCGCGCGGCAGGACCAGCCGTTGCCAAAGCTTCTGGCCGGGTTCAGCGTTGCCGACCCGAAGGCGGTCCTTTCGGGGCGCGAGACGATCCTGCGCGACGGCCAGCCCGTGGGCTACCTGACCTCGGGCGGCTACGGCTACACCATCGGGAAGGGCATCGGTTACGGCTATCTTCGCAGCGACCGGGGCGTTACCGCGGACTGGGTGACCCAGGGCCGCTATGCCCTTGTCATCGCCGGCGAAGAGACCCCTGCCTCAGTGACGCTGGACCCGCTTTACGATCCGACCGGCGCGCGGATCCGTGCCTAGATGTCCTGGACCCGCCGCTTCGCCGACCTGACCACGCTGCCCCCGGACATCGCAGCCGAGCTTGAGACGCGCAGCCGACTTGTCCGCCTGACCGCCGGAACCCGCATCTTCGAGGCGGGCCAGCGCGCGCAGAACATGCTCCTTCTCCTGCAAGGCAGCGTCCGGGTCCAGCAGGTCTCGGACACCGGGCGCGAGGTCTTCCTGTACCGTGTCCACGCCGGGGAAAGCTGTATCCTGACCACAGCCTGCATGCTGGCGGACGAGGACTATGCCGCCGAAGGCATCGCCGAAACCGACATCGAGGCGATCGTCATCCCCCGGCCCGTCTTCGACGACCTGACCGGGCGATCCGTCCAGTTCCGCACCTTTGTGTTCCGCGCCTATTCCCGCCGCATTGCCGACCTCTTTGCGCTGATTGATGACATCGTCTTTCAGCGGATCGACGTGCGGCTGGCCGAACGCCTGCTGGACCTGGAACAGAACGGCGTGATCCATGCCACGCATCAGGCCCTGGCGGTCGAGCTTGGCACTGCCCGCGAAGTCATCTCGCGCACCCTTGGCGAATTCCAGCGCCGCGGTTGGGTGGAAACGGCCCGCGGGGAAATCCGTATCAACCAGCGCGCCGGGCTGGAACATCTTGCGCGCTCTGTGACCTAGTCACCGACAGGGCCGCGCTTTCGTGGCAAACTTCCCATATCCAGAACACAGGAGATGGACATGGGAAAGAATGTTGGAAACGTTGATCGGTCCCTGCGCGCCGTGATCGGGATCCTTGCGCTGTTGGGCGTGTTTGTCTTCGGCTGGTTCACCGGCTGGACGCACTGGGCAGCGGCGGCGGTTGGTGTCATCATGCTGGGCACCGCCGCGATGGGCTTTTGCCCGCTGTACCGGCTGGTGGGGATCAATACCTGCAGGATCTGAGGGTTACATGGAAACAGCTTTTACCCCCTGGGCCTCACTGGGGGGAGGCGCACTGATCGGCCTCGCGGCGGTTCTGCTGATGGCGTTGCACGGCCGTATCCTGGGGGCCACCGGCATTCTGGGAGGCCTGTTGCGGTTCGATGACGCGGCCGACTGGTCGCTGCGCGCGGCGATCATCGCCGGGATGGCGGCCGGGCCGCTGGTCTGGCTGCTGGTCGCGGGCGCGATGCCGGTGATCGACCTGCCGGTGCCGACCTGGGGCGTCGTCCTGGGCGGGCTGATCGTCGGCCTGGGCGTCAGCTACGGCGGCGGCTGCACCTCCGGACATGGCGTTTGCGGCAACGCGCGGTTCTCGCGCCGGTCGCTGGTGGCCACAGTCTCGTTCATGGCGACAGCCATCGCCACTGTCTTTGTCATCCGACATGTGCTGGGAGGCTGGTGATGCGCCTGCTGAGTGCCTTTGCCATCGGCCTGATCTTCGGTCTTGGCATCACCATTTCCGGCATGATCAACCCTGCCAAGGTGTTGAACTTCTTCGACATTGCCGGAACCTGGGACCCTAGCCTTGCCTTCGTGATGGCGGGCGCGCTTGGCGTCGCGATCCCTGGCTACTGGCTGGTCCTCCGCCGCCCTGCCCCGGCGATGGCTGCCGGGTTCCAGTTGCCCGACACCCGCGTCATCGACCGCCGCCTGATCCTTGGCTCGGCCACCTTCGGGGTGGGCTGGGGCATCGCGGGCTTCTGCCCGGGTGGGGCGCTGCCCGCGCTTGGCACCGGCGATCCGACCGTCTTTCTGTTCCTTGCCGCCCTCACCGGCGGACTTCTTCTGGCGCGCGTGCTGCAAGGCCGCTTTCCCGCGCGCAAGCCAGCCTGACCAACGCCAGCCTGCCCAAGGAGGTGTCCATGACCATCCACGTTGACCTGTCCATCAAGCCCGAGGTGAAGGGCTTCTTCGATCCGGCCACCAACACCATCAGCTACGTGGTGAAGGACCCGGCCTCAAACGCCTGTGCCATCGTCGATTCCGTGATGGACATCGACTATGCCGCCGGGCGCATCACCTATGACCACGCCGATCAGCTGATTACCTACGTCCGCGACCAGGGCCTGACGCTGGACTGGCTGATCGAGACGCATGTCCACGCCGACCACCTTTCGGCCGCCCCCTACATCCAGCGGCAGCTGGGCGGCAAGATCGGGATCGGCCGGAACATCACCGTGGTGCAGGACACCTTCGGCAAGGTCTTCAACGAAGGGACCGAGTTTCAGCGCGACGGCAGCCAGTTCGACCGGCTCTTTGACGACGGCGACAGCTACCAGATCGGCGGGATGACCTGCTTTGCGATGCACACCCCGGGCCACACTCCCGCCTGCATGACCCATGTCATGGGCGACGCGGCCTTTGTGGGCGATACGCTCTTCATGCCCGACGGTGGGTCGGCCCGGGCGGACTTTCCCGGCGGCGATGCCGGGCAGTTGTATGACAGCATCCAGAAGGTGCTGTCCCTTCCCGACGAGATGCGGCTCTTCATGTGCCACGACTATGGCCCGAACGGCCGCGAGATCCGCTGGGAGACGACGGTCGGCGACGAAAAGGCGCACAACATCCACGTCGGACAGGGCCGGACGCGGGAAGAGTTCGTGGCAATGCGCACCGCGCGGGACAAGACGCTTGCGATGCCGAAGCTGATCATCCCCTCGCTGCAGGTCAACATGCGCGGCGGAGACCTGCCGCCCCCGGACGAAGACGGCAAGCGCTATCTAAAGGTGCCGATCAACGGACTGTGAAATGCGAAACGGCCCCTGCTTCCGAAAGGGACGCAGGGGCCGTCGCGCAAAACGAAAAGGCGGCCTTACGGCTGCGTGGTGGTTTCGTTGTCATCACCGCAGGCGATGGCGCAAACCAGCACCAGGCCGACGAGGACCGGAACGATCCAGCCCGAACGCGGGCTTTCGGCGACGACTTCCGGCTGGCCTTCTTCGACGACGACAACCGGGCCACCGGCCGAAACGGCCGAGCTGAAGGCCAGGGTAAGGGCAAGGATGCTGGCTGCGATCTTGGTCATGGGGATGATTCCTTGATGTCGTGACCGGCGGCTACCGGCCCTGCTTCTGCATGACATGCAACAGCTTGGAATGTGAATGGGCAAGTTCCGCCCGTCGCGCTGGGACGCGCCCCTGTGCCAAAGATGCATCATCCGGGAAGGGCGCGACCAGGCCCTTCAAATGAAAACGGCAGCGCTTGTAGCGCTGCCGTTCAATCGACACGATGCCGCGTCGATCAAGCAGTCATTAGTCGTTGCAAGCAACGGCGCAGATCAGGACCAGGCCGACGACGACCGGAACGATCCAGCCCGAACGCGGCGAGGAAGCCTCGACGACCGGCTCTTCTTCAACGACGACCGGGCCACCAGCGAAGGCCGCGGAGGAGATCATCGTAGCCGCCAGCATCGGGGCAAGAAACTTTTTCATGGCATTTCCTTTCTATTTACCGGGCAATCCCGGGGGAACTCACACCCGGACGCTAAGGCAAGAGCCGATGGGGACACAACGGATTCGTGTAGAACTGTGACGAATGAGTCCGGGGCTTTGGCTTTATTGCAACAGGGCAGCAGATGACTTTTGCCCTTTGCGCGGCAGGATTCGGAAGGATATGCACAGCATCCGTGAGCGCGACCGGGTACGGGACGGCCGTGGCCGCCCCGTGCAACCGCATTGCTGATCGCTGACCGGTACGGCCAGAGTCACTTCTCGTCAGGAAGCGGGGCCGTGGGCGCCGGATCATTGTCCCCGCCGCCGCAAGCGATCAGGCAGACCAGAACCAATGCACCAAGCACCGGCAGGATGCCGATCCGGCTTCCCGGGTTTTCGGCGATCAGCTCGTCGTTGCCTTCCTCGATGATGACGGGGCCGCCGGCATAGGCCGCCGACGCGGACAGCGCTGTCACTGCGACCAGCGCCGCCTTGAAGGTATTCAACATGTCTTTCTCCTCATCTCGCAGGGATGCGACGTGGATGCCACAAAGCTGCCCAAGTTCCTTAGTGCGCCGGGAATCCACAGGCAATCAACCCGCAACAGCGGAAACGGTTTCTCCACAGGAATCCGCCAAAAATCGCCTATAGGTTGTGTTTTCAGAACAAGCCCGGCACAACCTGATCCGGTGGACGGTGCCCGTCGGCAAAGGTCTTGATGTTGATGATGACCTTTTCGCCCATCTCGATCCGGCCCTCGACTGTGGCCGATCCCATGTGCGGCAGAAGCACGACATTCGGCAGTTCGACCAGCCGCGGGTTGATGTCGGTGCCATGCTCGTAGACATCCAGCCCCGCCCCCGCCAACTCCCCCGCCCGCAGCGCGCGGGTCAGGGCGTTCTGGTCGATCACCTCGCCGCGCGATGTATTGACCACCACGGCCGAGGGTTTCATCAGCTTCAACCGCCGCGCGTTCAGAAGGTGGAAGGTCGAGGGCGTATGCGGGCAGTTCACGCTGACGATGTCCATCCGCGCCAGCATCTGGTCCAGGCTTTCCCAATAGGTCGCCTCAAGCTCGGCCTCGATCTCGGGGCGGACGCGTTTGCGGTTGTGGTAATGCACCTGCAGCCCGAAGGCCTTGGCCCGCCGCGCCACGGCCTGCCCGATCCGGCCCATCCCAAGGATGCCCAGCCGCCGCCCGCCCAGCCGCCCGCCCAGGTTGGCCATCGGCGACCATCCGGACCAGCCGCCCGCCTGCATCACCTGCAAGCCTTGCGGAATCCGCCGCGTCACCGCAAGAATCAGCGCCATCACCATGTCCGCCGTGTCCTCGGTCGTGACGCCGGGGGTGTTCGATACCAGAATCCCCCGCTGCCGCGCCGTCGCCACGTCGATGTGATCGACCCCGGCCCCATAATTGGCGATCAGCTTCAGCTTCTCGCCCGCCTGCGCCAGCAGGCCCGCGTCGATCGTGTCGGTGATGGTCGGCACCAGCACATCGGCGCGCCGCATTGCCTCGGCAAGCTCTTCGCGGGTCATCGCGACATCGGGATCGCGCAGTTCGACATCGAACAGCTCTTTCATCCGGGTCTCGACGACCTCGGGCAGCCGTCGCGTTACGACCACAGTCAAACGGCTGGCAGGCATGACACTCTCCCCGACACTTCCAAATCCGGCGTCCTTGGGGCAAGGTGCAGCCAAGCGGGGCGATGCACAAGACCCAGGTAGAGCAGTAACGGCACGGATGTCCTGTGCGGCATCCCGGAAGGCGGCAAGATGAAACGGTTGGTCGCGGTTCTGGCACTTCTGGGCGCTCTGGTGGGCACGCTTGCCGCTGCGCAGGAGACGGCCGTGCCCGAGATCGAGGCGCCGAAGACCGACAGGCCACCGGAAAAGCAGTGCCAGCCGGATATCGGCTGCGTGACGAACCTGCCCCTGCCCCGCTTCGTCTCTCTGAAGGGGTCCGAGGGCAACGCGCGGCGCGGGCCTGGCCTGACCCACCGCATCGACTGGGTCTTCACCCGCGCGGGCATGCCGCTGAAGATCACTGCCGAATTCGAGAACTGGCGCCGGGTCGAGGATTACGAAGGCGCAGGCGGCTGGGTGCATTATTCGCTGCTCTCGGGCGTCCGCAGCGCCCTGATCACCCTCGACATGGCCGAGCTTCACGATACCCCCGACGATGGCGCAACTGTCGTCGCGCAGGCCGAGCTTGGGGTGATCGGACGCATCCTGGAATGCAACCCGGCCTGGTGCCGCGTTTCGCTGGACGGCACGCGGGGCTGGATCAGGAAGAGTTCGATCTGGGGCGTGAAGGAAGACGAAGTTGTCCAGTAAGCCGAACGCAGGGGTCAGCCTGGCGATCTCGGCCGGGCTGGCGTCCGTCCTGGTCGCGGCCACCCTTGTTGCGCTGAAGCTTTGGGCCCTGGCCGAGACGGGGGCGCTGTCCATCGCGGCCTCGCTGGCCGACTCGGCGATGGATCTGATGATGTCGCTGGTGGCCGCCGCCGCCATCGTCTACGCCGCCCTTCCCGCGGACGAGGACCACGCCTTTGGCCACACCTCGGCCGAGGATCTTGCCGCGTTGGGGCAGGCGACGTTCATCCTGGTCTCGGCGGGCGTGATCGGCTGGACCGCCGTTTCCCGCCTGACCGCCGACACCCCGCACCAGCTGGCGTCCGAAGGGCGGGGGCTGATCGTCATGGTCATCTCGATCGTCCTGACCCTGGCGCTGGTCTGGTGGCAGGGCCGCGTCGCCCGCCGGACCGGCAGCAAGGTCGTCGCCGCCGACCGGCTGCACTACCTGGGCGACCTTCTGCCCAGTCTTGGAGCCATCGGCGCGCTCTGGGCCTCCAGCCGCTATGGCATCGGGTCCATCGACGCTATCGTCGCGCTGGCCGCCGCCGTCGTCATGGCGATCGGAGCCCTGCGCATCGGCAAGGACGCCTGGGACGCGCTGATGGATCGCGCCGCCGATCCCCGGATCATCGAAGGCATCGGCCGCATCGCCGCCGACTGGCCCGGCGTGCGCGGCTACCATGACCTCAAGACCCGGACCGCGGGCAGCCGGGTCTTCGTCAACCTGCACATCGAGCTGGACGGTGACCAGTCCCTGCGCCAGGCGCATGACATCGGCGCCAGCCTGCGCCGCGCGATCCTTGACGCCTATCCCCATGCCGATGTCATCATCCACAAGGACGTCTACCGCGAGACGTAGGCGGTTGACTTCAAAAAGGCTTCGCACGATTATACGCACGTATAACAGTCGGATGCCATGCAACCCGCCCGCCGCCTTTACCGCCGCGAAAGTGAAGAAAGCCGCCGCACGGCGCTGATCGCTGCCACTCAGGAACTGGTGGCCGAAGGCGGACCCGAGGCCGCGACAGTGCGCGCCATCGCCGAACGGGCCGGGGTGACGCCCGGTCTGATCCGCCACTACTTCCAGTCCAAGGACGAGCTTACCCGCGCCGCCTACCGCGCCCTTATGGACGGGATGACCGCCAAGGGCTCGGACGCCATCGAAGGCGTCGGCGCGGGGCCCGAGGAACGGCTGGCGGCCTTCATCGCCGCCTCGCTGCGGCCCCCGGTCCTTGATGCGGGCGCCGTGGTGCTGTGGGCCGGCTACATGCACAAGGTCCGCAGCGACCCCGATCTGATGGCCGTGCACGAAGCCAGCTACCTTGCCTACCGCGACACCCTGCAACGCCTGATCGACACGCTTTCGCGCGACGTGAAGCCCGGCCAGACCCGCGCCGAGGCCATCGCCTGCAATGCCCTGATCGACGGGCTCTGGGTCGAAGGCTCGCTTCTGCCCGGAACCTTCGAACCCGGCGAGGTCATCACCATCGGCCTCAATGCCGTCAGCGCCATCCTGGGCGTGAACCTCTTGGACCACACTGCCATGCTCCCCGATTTCGGAAAGACCACGCCATGAGATACGCTTCCGTCACCGACCGCCTGTCCGGACTTGGCGGTGCAAAATGGGCACTGCACGCCCGCGCCCGCGCCATGAAGGCCGCGGGGGAAGAGATCATCGAGTTCACCATCGGCGAACCCGATGTCCCCACCCCCACCCGCTTCATCGAGGCCGCCTCCCGGTCGATGCAGGCCGGACGCACCGGCTATTCCAACGGACGGGGCGAACCCGGTCTCGTCGCCGCGCTTGCCGCCCGCTACACCGCCCGTCGTGGGCGCGAGATCACGCGCGACCAGATCATGTGCCTGCCCGGCACCCAGACCGTGCTTTACGGCATCCTGCGGACGCTTGTGGAAGCCGGGGACGAGGTGCTGCTGGGCGACCCGATGTATGCGACCTACGAAGGTCTGATTGCCCAGACGGGGGCAAAGGTCGTCCCGGTGCCGCTGACGCCTGAGAACGGGTTTCGGATGCAAGCTGCCGATGTGGCCTCCCGGATCACGCCGCGCAGCCGCGTCCTGTTCCTGAACTCGCCCCACAACCCCACGGGAGCGGTCCTCCGCCCCCAGGACATCCGCGCCTTGGGCGACCTCGCCAAGGCGCATGACCTGTGGATTCTCTGCGACGAGGTCTATGAGGATCTGGTCTTCCCCGGCGTCCCCTTCACCTCCCCCCTGGACTATGCCGACCTGGCCGACCGCACCATCGTCGCCTCGTCGATCTCCAAATCCCACGCTGCCCCCGGCTTCCGGTCCGGCTGGTGCGTCGGCCCGGTCGAGTTCTGCGCGCGGATGCTGCCACTTTCAGAAACCATGCTTTTTGGCTCGCAGCCCTTTCTTGCGGATGCCACCCAGCTTGCAGTTTCCGAACCTTCGCCCGTCGCCGCTGGCATGGCCGAGCGCTTCTCGCGTCGCGCCGGGATCATCGCGGATACCCTGTCCGGGGTGAACGGGCTTTACGTCCACCGCCCCGAAGCGGGCATGTTCGCCCTGATCGACGTCCGCGCCACGGGCCTCTCCGGCGAAGCCTTCGCCTACGGCCTTCTCGACCAGCAGAAGGTCGCCGTCATGCCTGGCGAAAGCTTCGGCGCGGGACTGTCCGGCTGGCTCCGCCTGTCGCTCACCCAACCCGACGACCGCACGCGGGAAGCCGCCAATCGCATCGCCGCCCATGCGGCCAGCATCCTGGGGAACGCAGCATGACCACCGTCGGCATCCGTCTGGTCGAGGGCCTGATCGCCCGCGGCATCGACACCGTCTTCGGCATCCCCGGCGTCCACACAATCGAGCTTTACCGTGGCCTTGCCGCCGCCCAGGGCAAGATCCGCCACGTCACCACCCGCCACGAACAGGGCGCGGGCTTCATGGCCGACGGCTATGCCCGCGTGTCCGGCAAGTCCGCGGCCGCTTTCGTCATCACCGGCCCCGGCCTGACCAACACCCTGACCGCCATGGCGCAGGCCAAGGCGGACAGCGTGCCGATGCTGGTGATCTCCGGCCTTGGCCGCAGCGACACTTTGGGCAAGGGTCTTGGCCGGTTGCACGAACTTCCCGACCAGGGCGCGATGGTCGCCACGCTGTGCCATACCGAAACCGTCACCGACCCCAAGAAGCTGGGCGAGGTCCTGGACCGTGCCTTCGCCGCGATGACCGCAGGCCGCCCCGGCCCCGCGCATATCCAGATTTCCACCAACATGATGGGCCAGCCCTGCCCGGAATTGCCCCCCCCCGTCGTCTCGGGCAGCGCCGTGCCCCTGCCGCTTGGCCGCCTGCGCAGCATCGCCGCCGCGCTGAACGCAGCCGAGCGCGTGGTCATCCTGGCCGGTGGCGGCACCCGCGGGGCCGAGGAACCCCTGCAGAAGCTGGCCGAATCCCTCGACGCCCCGGTGATCCAGACCGTCAATGCCCGCGGCGCGATGTTCGGCCATAGGCTGACCATCCCCGCCTCGCCCAGCCTGACCTCGGTCCGCAAGTTCATCGCCGACGCCGACCAGATCCTGGCCATCGGCACCGAGCTTGGGCCGACCGACTATGACATGTATGCCAACGGTCGCGTGCCGAACCTGTCGGACATGATCCGCATCGACATCTGCGCCGAACAGCTGGCCCGCCACCCCGCCAAGATGCCGGTCAAGGCCGACGCCGGCGCGATGATGGCCGCGCTGATGCCGATGACGATCCGCGCCAACCGCGACGGTGCCGCCCGGGCCGCGGCGGTCCGTCAGGCCGCACGGGCCGAGATTGCGGCGCTGGACGAAGGCATGCCCGCCCGGCTCGACATGGTCGAGGTGATCCGCGACGCCATGCCGAACGCGATCATCGTCTGCGACAGCACCCAGCCGGTCTATGCCGCGAACCTTTACTACGATCACGACCGCCCGCGCGGCTGGTTCAACGCCGCCACCGGCTATGGCGCGCTTGGCTATGCCCCGGGTGCCGCGATCGGCGCTGCCATTGCCGCGCCCGGCGTGCCGGTGGTCTGCCTGATCGGCGACGGCGGGTTGCAGTTCAGCCCCGGCGAACTGCGCACCGCCGTCGACGAGAAACTGCCCATCACCTACGTCGTCTGGAACAACGCCGGCTTCCGCGAGATCGAGGATGCGCTGCGTCAGGCCAAGGTCGACCCGATCCTCGGCTGCCACCCCTCGCCCCTTGACATGGAGCACTTCGCGATGGCCTGCGACATGGTCTTCGCCAGCGTCCCCCCCGACCCCGACCAGCTGGGCGAGCTTCTGATCACGCCGCACGACGGCCCGCGCTTCCTGGAGGTTCAGGCCCGCTGACGCTTCAGGATCGGCGCCAGGACAAAGACCATCGCGACAAGGCAGGCCGCCCAGACGAAGGCGAAGCGCAAGCCGAAGGTCCCCGCCAGCACCCCCAGCAGGGGCGGCCCGACGAAGTAGCCGAAGTACCCCAGAAGCGTCGCCCGCGCGACGGCCCGCGCGCGGGCTTCGTCGGCGCTCATCTGCCCGACCAGCGAGAACGCTGTCGGCGCCAGCACTGAAGCGCCGATGCCCATGACGAAGAAGCCCAGATAGGCGACGAAGGGGCTTGGGGCCTGTGCCACGACCAGCGCGCCCACAGCCGCAATGACCGCACCCGCCCGCAGGATGGTGAAGGCATCCACCCGCCCGGCCAGCCACTGCCCGCCCAGCCGCGCAAAGCCCATCGTCAGGGCCAGCATCGCCGGGCCCAGCGCGCCTTCCTCGGGGCTGCCACCCAGGGTCTTCTCGATGTGCAGGGCCGACCAGTTCTCGGCCGCGTTCTCGGTCATGAAGGCGATCAGGACGATCCCTCCGCCGATCACTGGCACAAGACCCAACGGCACTGCGGTCCCGTCCTTGGGCTTGCGCAGCCCGTCGATCCGCCCGTCCCGTTCAATGGTCAGCGCGGCGCAGAGGACCCCCACGGCCGCCATCGTCCCCATGACCCAGTCCGGCCCCCAGCCTGCGCCCCGCAAGACGCCGGTCAGGATCGCACCGCCCGCATAGCCAAAGGAATAGGCGGCATGGGCCAGGTTCATCAGGTGCAAGCCGCGTTGCGTCTCGATCGCCGACACTCGCGCGTTCATCAGGACATCCGTCAGCCCGGTCGCCGCCCCCGCACAGGCCATCGCCAGCGGAAAGAGCCACCAGACCGAGGCCTGCCCCGGCAGCATGAAGGCCAACGCCATCAAAAGGACCGCCAGCGGCAGCGCCGCCCGCCCCATCGCCGCGCCGAAGGCCGGGGCCACCAGCATGGCGCTGATCGCCGCGATGGGCGTCATGAAAATCAGAAGCCCCAGTTGCGCTTCATCGACCCCCAGCATCGTCTTCAGGTCCGGCAGCACCGCCGCGAAGGTCCCCCACAGCACGCCCATCGCCGCAAAGGCCCCGATGGCGGGGCGCGCGACGGACAGGGTCTGGAGGGGGATCATCGCGTGGCTCCGGGGACGGGAAGATGACAGCTAGCCCGCCGGGCCGCCCACATCCAGTCCACCCGCGACCTTGTGCCTGACCGAAAGCGACAGCTCCGGGTCAAAATCATGCCACCATCAGGATGGATAGCTTCGGCACGACACAACAAGAGGTGCATGATGAATTCAGATCATCGTTTGAAGCTTCAGCGCGCGCTTGGCCTGGCAAGCGAGGCGGGGATCTCGGGCAGCTTTCCTCCCTTCCTGCGCAGTCTAGCCAAGCTGGGCCTGCCGGTGCGTCCTCTGCATTACATGTCCGTCCCGGGGCTGGTGATCTTCCTGACCCTTGGCCTCAGCGCCGTCATCCTGTGCTTCCACTGGCTTGCCATGTCCATCGACAGCGCGGCCCGGCCTGTCCGCCTTTTGCAGAACCTTGGCGTCTCGGGCAGCATTGCCTTCGGCGTGGTGGCGGGAATGCTCACCGCCATCGTGATCCGGTTCCAGGCCCTTCGGGCCGATCTGCCTGCCTGGCGCGACCTCTGACGGCACGGGAACTTCGCGCTTCCCTTCCCACCGATTCGTCGCTATAGCCCCCCGGTCGCGCCATGCACCCTTGGAGGATGGCGGACTTATTTATTGGAGAGACCCTATGGCACGCGAGATCATCGATCTTACCGCCGAGGTACGGACGGGGACAGGCAAGGGGGCCGCCCGTCAAGCCCGTCGTGACGGCTACGTACCTGGCATCATCTATGGCGACGGCACCGAGCCGGTCGCGATCAAGATGAAATTCAACTACCTCCTGACCAAGCTCCGGCAGGGTCGTTTCCTGCAGACGCTCTTCAACCTCAAGGTTGAAGGCCAGCCCGACGTTCACGTCGTGTGCCGGGGCGTCCAGCGCGACGTGGTCAAGGACATGCCGACGCATGTCGACTTCATGCGCATCCACGACGACAGCCGGATCGAGCTGTTCATCCACGTGGAATTCGTGAACCACGAAGCGTCGCCTGGCCTCAAGCGTGGCGGCACCCTGACTGTGGTGCGTCACGAAGTCGAACTGGAAGTCACCGCCGGTGACATTCCCGATCACATCACGGTCGACCTGACCGGCAAGAAGATCGGCGACGTCATCCACATCGACGACATCGAACTTCCGGCCGGCGCCAAGCCGACCATCGCCCGGAACTTCGTGATCGCGAACGTGGCCGCTCCGGCAGGCCTCGCCGCGGTCGAAGACGAACCCGCCACCGCCTGACGGCACGTGACGATTGCTATTGCACGGGGGGTCTTCGGGCCCCCCGTCTGCTTTTGGGGAACCGCTCGTCGATGACTTCGTCACTCCTCGCTGCGGCGCCTCCCCCGCGACGAGAAGACGAAGTCGCACGAGGAGCAGTCCCTAGCCTTCCGGCCAGAGCAGAGCCTCGGCCATGTCCACCAGCAACTGGTCCGCTCGGGCCCTGACCGCCCCGGCATCGCCCTGCAGCCCGCATTGTGCCGAAGCCGCCGCGTGGAAGATCTGCGCCATCAACGCCTCGGCCAGGACCTCTGGTGCGCGGCGTGAACCAACCTCTCCCCGCGCCTGCATTCGTGCCACACCCTCGGACAGTCGCTCGACCACCAGACAGATCAGCTGGTCCAGCCCCATCCCCGCGCCCGCAGGACCGCTGAACCGCGCAAGCAGCGCCACCGTTTCGGCATCCGCCGCAAAAAGGCGATAGACCCGATCGAGGCAGCGCATCACCTCCTCGCGATCCTGCGGAGCCGTCAGACCCGCAAGCTCTGCCCCCAGGCTTTCCGCCAGAAGCGCTGCCAGAAAATGATCCCGGTCGACGAAATGCGCAAAAAACGTGCCCTTCGCCGTCCCCGCGCGCTGCACCACGTCTTCGGTCCGCAGCCCCGACAGCCCTGACGAAAGGACGATCTCCCGCCCCGCTGCCAGCAGCCGGTCCCGCGTCGCCAGCCTGCGCGCCTGCACTTTCCGCGTCACCGAGAGCCCTCGCCAAATTTATTGACTATGGTCATTTTTTGCATAAAACTGACCTTAGTCATTTTATGGAGCCCCCATGTCCCGCCGCATCCTTGTCGTCGATCTGCACCCTGCCAGACTGTCACTCAGCGCCGCCCTTGCGCAAGCCTATCGCGACGGGGCGCAGGCTGCGGGCCACGAGGTCCGCATCGCGCGGCTGTCCGAGATGTCCTTCGACCCCGACTTCGGCCACGCCGGCTTCCGCAACGCCCCAGCGCTGGAGCCCGACCTTGAAGCCTTCCGCGAAGACCTGCTCTGGGCCGAACACGTCGTGCTGATCACGCCGATGTGGTGGGGCGGATTGCCTGCCAAAGCCAAGGGTCTTTTCGACCGCACTCTCCTGCCGGGCTTCGCCTTTGACCCGCGCCAGCGCCGCATGGGTCTGCCAATACCGCTCCTGTCCGGCCGCACCGCGCATTTCATGCTGACCTCCGACACCCCGTCCTGGGCCTTCTGGCTGATGTATGGCCAGGCGCTGAAACGTCAGGTGCAGCGCCAGATCCTGTCCTTTGTCGGCCTGAAGCCGGTCCGTCACACCCATTACTCCCCGGTCGAGCACAGCACCCCTCGGATTCGCGCCCGCTGGCTGGAGGACACCCGCCTACTCGGCGCCCGTGCCGCCTGATCGAAGGAAGGCCAGCGTATCCTTCTTCGCCCCGTCGGCCGGCACAAAGCCCTGAGCTTCAAGCGCTGCGGTGATCCGGGCCACCCCCTCGGCCCCATAGACCAAAGGATGCGTCTCGACCACCACCAGCCGCACACCCGGCAGGGGCTGAACCAGGACGTCCAACTCGCCCCCCTCGATATCGCAGCAGATCACCGAGGGGGCGAACCTCGCCAGCAACTTCCCGATCGGCCGCGCCGGAACCTGGATGACGTCGGCATTTTCCGGCCAACCCTCCGGCCCCTTCAGCGCGCTGGCCCAGAAGGCCGGGCGCTGGCCGAACTCCACCTCACCCTCGCCCACCCCCACCACCGCCCCGCGCATGACCTTGACGCCAGGAAACCCGTTCGCCGCCAGGTTCTTGCGTGCCAGCCTTACTGTCTCCGGCCCCGCCTCGACGCCCGCAACCGCCGCGTCCCCCAGCACCCTGGCCGCCACCGCACAGATGAACCCCAGCCCTGCGCCAAGGTCCAAAAGCCGGTCCCCCGGCCGCAGATGCAACAGCAGCGCATCCGCCTCGTGGTTCTCGTAGCGGCCCGACGACAGCGCCCGCTCCAGATTGCCCTTCAACGCCGCCTCTGGCAGGTAAAGCGTCAGGCCGCGAAGGGTGAAGCTGCGCATCCGGGTCCCATTGGTTGTCTCGATCCCCCGCGAAAGCTATACCCCACCCAACGCGCATGGGGAGAGCAAAGGATGAAACTCTGGGTCGGCCTCGGCAATCCCGGCGCGAAATATCAAGGGAATCGGCACAACATCGGCTTCATGGCGCTGGACCGCATCGCCGCTGACCACGGCTTCACCCCCTGGCGCAAGGCCTTTCAGGGCCTCGTCAGCGAAGGCCGCCTCGGCACCGAAAAGGTCGCCCTCCTGAAACCCGAGACCTTCATGAACCTCTCTGGCCAATCGGTGCAAGCCGCCGTCGCCTTCTGGAAGCTGCCCCTCGCCGACCTGACCGTCTTCCATGACGAGCTTGACCTCGCCCCCGGCAAACTGCGCCTGAAGCAGGGCGGAGGCCATGCCGGCCACAATGGCCTGAGGTCGATCCACGGCCACCTCGGCGACGCTTACGCCCGCGTCCGCCTTGGGATCGGCCACCCCGGCCACAAGGACGCCGTCGCGGACTATGTGCTGCACGACTTCGCCAAGGCCGACGCCGACTGGCTGGAGGACCTCCTCCACGGCATCTCGGACGGGGCCGAGGCGCTGGCCGCAGGCGATGGCCAGAAGTTCATGAACGCCGTCGCCTTGCGCACCGCGCCGCCCCGGTCCTCGACAACAAAGGAAAAGCCCGAACCGCCCGCGCCCGCCCCGCAACCGTCGGAAGATGCCCGCAGCCCGATGCAAAGGCTGCTGGACAAGTTCCGCTGACGGCTCCGCACCAGGCAGTCCGCGACGCTTTCATGGGACAGGCCCGGGCCGGAGCTGCCCTTGGCTCGCCCCTGATGGCAAAGCTGATGGCCGGTCTGGCCGCGGCGCTTCGCCCCGGAGACCCAGTCGCCGACCGCGTGCTGACCTGGGCCGGCGACCCCTCGTCGATGGGGGACGCCGTCCCTCTCCGGCTTGCCGCCGGGCTGCACGCTCTTGTCCTAAGCGGCACCGATCCAGACCTTGCGGCCGCCTACGCCGCCCCCCTGACTGACCCCACCGCCGCAGCCCTTTCCGCCATCGCCCGCCACCCCGCCTTTCTCCTCGACTGGCTCGCATCCGCGCCCCAGACGAACGAGGTCGGCCGCTCCGCCGTTCTGATCGCCGCCGCGCATTGGCTGACCACGCGCTATGGCTTGCCGCTGGTCCTTAGCGAACTCGGTGCCAGCGCAGGCCTCAATCTGCTTTGGGACCACTACGCCATGACCGCCGAGGGCCAGACCTTCGGCCCCGCGGACGCCGTCCTCACCCTCACCCCCGACTGGACCGGCGCACTGCCGCCCAGGGCCGCCCCCACGATCCTCGACCGCCGGGGCACCGACCTGAACCCCCTCGATCCCACGACCGACCGCCTGCGCCTTCTGGCCTATATCTGGGCCGACCAGACCGACCGCATCGCCCGGACCCGCACAGCACTGGACCTTGCCGCCCGGCTCCGACCCCCGGTCGACCAGGCCGATGCCGCCGATTGGCTGGACAGCCGCCTGCAAACCCGCCATGACGGCGCCCTGCACCTCGTCTTCCACACCGTCGCCTGGCAATACTTCCCGACCGCCACGCGGACCCGCGTACGCGCCGCACTGCAGTCCTCAGGCGAAACCAGCCCCATCGCCTGCCTGTCGATGGAAGCCGACGACCAATCCCCCGGCGCCGGGCTGACCCTGACCCTCTGGCCACGGGGCGAAACCATCCCCTTTGGCCGCGCCGATTTCCACGGCCGCTGGGTCGACTGGACCGCTCCCGCGGCGTGACGCAAGACACGGCAAGGGTCCGGAGCGAAAGCCCTTTCACCTGGCCACAAATATCCCCGCCGGAGGCTCGCCCGAGCCCTTTGCGCGTTCTTCACGCGCAAAGGGCGAGACAAAAGGCTTGCGCCGCAAGGCGCTCAATTTGAAAACCGCCCCTACCCGCGCGACACCAGTCCCGTCAGCGCCCGGCTGACCAGCGATGACACCGCTGGCCGTTCCAGCGCTGCAAACGGCATCGGGCGGCACAGCTCCATCGCCGCCACCCCGACCCGGGCGGTCAGCGCGCCATTGACCACGCCTTCGCCGAACCGGCGCGACAGCTTGGACAGCACTCCGCCCCCCGCCACGGACCCGATCATGTCGTCGGTCAGCGCCAAAGCCCCCGCCGCCACCAGCGACCCAAACACCCGGCGGAGGAGCTTCAGGCTGCCAAAGCTCCCCGACCGCCCGCCATAGATCTCGGCAATCCGCCGGATCATCCGCAGGTTCGCCACCGCCGCCGTCGCCACATCCGCCAGCGCCAGAGGCACCAGTGCCGTCACCGTCGCCACTTGCCGGGCAGCGGCCTCGATCACCAGCCGCGCCTCGGCATCCAGCGTCGCCAGCAATTCCCGCTCTGCCAGCGCCAAAAGGGCGTCGGCGTCCATCACCTCGGCCTCGCGTTCCGCCAGCCGCGCCCGGCCCCAGGCCGTATCGCCCCGCGCGCCGTAAAGCGAGACCAGACCGGCCACCACCCGCCGCGCCTCCTTCAGGTCCGAAGTGGCCCGCGCCTCGACCGCCCGCGCCCGCAAGCCGTCCAGCCGCCCCAGCCGCAGGAAGGCCCCCCATTCGCGCAACGCCAGCACCAAAGCCGCCGCGACGGCCACCACGACCAGCGCGAAAGCCGCCCAACCCAGCACCACGTTCCGCGCCAGAAGCCCGGTGACGAAATCATAGGCCGCGACCGACAGCGCGAAGGTGAAAAGCGCCCCGAAGGCCCAGACCGCGAACCGCGTCAGGGCCGTCCCCCTGCGCTGGGACAGGGCCGCCACCGCCTGCATCGCCTGCCCCTCGGGCAAGGCATCCGGCACCGGCGGCGCGAGCGAGGGATCGAGCGCCTCCTCCATCTCTTCCAGGAACGGCTTCGGCGGGCGGCTCATGTCTTGTGTCTCCAGATCAGGCGGACGTCGGGCAGACCTTCATCGGTGCCGGAACCGTCAGTCCTTTCCGCCTCCTGAAACCCTTCGCGGCGGTAGAAGGTCAAAGCGCGCAGATTCGCCTGAAACGTCCAAAGTTCGACGGTGGGTTCAACCTCTATGACCTCATGCAGCAAGGCCTTTCCGATGCCCAGTCCACGCGATCCGGCCGCAACATGCAGCGCCTGAACATGGCCGCTTCGCCGCGCGAGAAAGCCCAGCCGATCTGCGCCGCGTCGCGCAACCCGGACTTTGTGGGTACCAGGCAGTGCTGCGACAAATACCTCGTCATCCTCGGGGGTATGCAAAACCGGCATCCAGTCTGTTTCGTGGACCCAGTCACCGATGATCCGGGCCAAAGCGCACACGTCACTTTCATCGGCATCCGCGATGCTCCAGCCGGTCACAACTGGTCTCCGATCAGAAATTCCACGGCCCGGTCCAGCCGGATATGCGGCGGGCCTTCCCCCGGCCGCAGGGTCAGCCGCGCCGGAGCGAAGGTCATGAGGTGGTAGTCCGCATCCAGCCACGCCTCCGCCCCCTCCCGCGCCGGGGACAACAGGCGCGACGGGTCGGACGGAAGCGCGCCGGGATACATCAGCGCGGGCTTGGCCGTCGACTGCAGCACTCCACGCACGGCAGGCACCTCCACCCCGTCCCGCGTCACAACCTCCTCCACCGTTGCCCGCAAGCTGGCCAGCGACATCGCCTCGGTCCGCGCGCCGGAAAAGTCGGCGCGCTGCTTCGCCTCGGCCAGAAGCGAGGCGGTGATCGCGGTCAGGGCGGGATGCTGTTCGTGGTGCAGGTGGTCGGCCTTGGTGGCTGCGAAGAGGATACGCTCGACCCGGTGTGCGCCGAAAAGGCCCGACAGCCAGGTGTTCCGCCCAGGCCGGAAGCCTGACAGAACCTCGGCCATCACCCGCCGCAGGTCCTCGACCGCACGCGGCCCCTGGTGGATCGCGCCGAGGACATCGGCCAGCACGACCTGCCGGTCGATCCGGGAGAAATGGTCACGGAAAAAGGGGCGTACGACGCGTATCTTGTAGGCCTCGTACCGGTTTTCCATCTCGCGCCAAAGGCTGTTCCGGCCGGTCGATGCCGGTTTCGGCAGGGGCGCAAAGGTCAGGACAGGGGACCCGGCAAGATCGCCGGGCAGAAGGAACCGACCCGGCGTCACGTCGACCCGGCCCAGGTCGCGCGCGGCGGTCAGGTAGGCGGTGAAGGTCTCGGCCAGTTGGCGGGCCCTGGCCTCGTCCAGCCGCAGGGCGCCGTCCTCGGCGCGGGCAAGGGCAAGGTAGGGGGCGGCCTCGGCGCGCCGTTCCAGCCGCGCGAGGGTGGCTTCGGACCAGGCGTCATAGCTCTGGTCAAGGAGAGAGAGGTCCAGCAGCCACTCACCGGGGTAATCGACGATGTCGAGGTGCAGCGTCCGGGGCCCGCGCCACGAGGAAAGGAACCCGGCCGGCTGGACGCGAAAGGAGAGACGAAGCTCGCTGATTGCGCGGGTCGAGGCGGGCCAGCGCGGGCTGTCGCCGGTCAGGGCGGCAAGGTGCGCCTCATAGTCGAAGCGGGGCAGCGTCACGTCGGGCTGGGGCTGCAGGTAGACCGCCTGGATGCGGCCCTGGGCCTGGGCCTTCAGCTGCGGCATCCGGCCCCGGTTCAGAAGGTTCGCGACAAGGGCCGTGATGAACACGGTCTTGCCCGCGCGGGAGAGGCCGGTCACGCCAAGGCGAAGCGTGGTGTCGAAGAGGGTCTCGGAGAGGCTGGCCCCGGCACCTTCGATCCCGCGGGTGATCCCGTCCGTCAGTCCGGAGAATGCCACGTCCGCGTTCCTTTCCTGCGTGGGGGCGAAGATAGGGCGGGCCGGGCGGGAATGGAAGGCGGGTGGGGTGGGTGGGCAATATTGCCCACCCTACGCTTGCGCTTCCCAGGCGCGGGCAGAATTCGATGGCCCATGAAATCAATTACTTGGCCTTGCACATTCGGGATTGGGCGAGGATTGCGCGGAAGCATGATTCCGGGATAGGGAAAGCCATGCCCCGCTATGCCCTGCAGATCGAATATGACGGCGGCCCCTTTGCGGGCTGGCAGCGGCAGGCGCAGGGGTTGCCCTCGGTGCAAGCGGCAGTGGAGCGCGCGCTGGGAAAACTTGAACCCGGCCCCCACACCATTGCCGCAGCCGGGCGTACCGATGCGGGCGTCCATGCCACCGCGCAGGTGGCGCATGGGGACCTGACCAAGGACTGGGACCCGTTCCGGCTTGCCGCGGCCCTGAACGCGCATCTGCGGCCCGATCCGGTGGCGGTGCTGGCCTGCGCGCGGGTGCCCGACGACTTTCACGCCCGCTTCTCGGCCATCGGGCGGCGCTATAGCTTCCGCCTTGTCGCCCGCCGCGCGCCGGTCACGCATGACCGGGGTCTGGTCTGGCAGGTGCTGAACCGGCTGGACGTCGACGCGATGCGGGCGGGTGCTGCAGAGCTGGTCGGGCATCACGACTTCACCACCTTCCGGTCGACCCTGTGCCAGGCGAAAAGCCCGGTGAAGACGCTGGACCGGATCGAGATCACCGAACGCCCCTATCCCGGTGGCGTGGAATACCGGTTCGACCTTGCCGCCCGCAGCTTTCTGCACAACCAGGTGCGGTCGATCGTCGGCACGCTGGAGCGCGTCGGGGCCGGGGCCTGGGCGCCGGAAGACGTTCGCGCGGCGCTGGAGGCGCGGGACCGGGCCGCCTGTGGCCCCGTAAGCCCGCCGCAGGGGCTTTATCTGGTGGGGGTCAGCTATCCGGTGGACCCCTTCGCGGGGTAACGCTCGTCGGTGACTTCGTCCCTCCTCGCAGGGTGCGCGCCCCGACGAGGCGACGCAGTCGAACGAGGAGGCGTCAGTTCAGGTCCTTTAGGAGCCGCCCGTGCTTGCGCACCTCGGTCAGGACAGCGCCGAAAGTGTCAAGACCGCGGCCTGCCAGCATCGGCATCAGCTTCAGGAACGCATCCGCCGTGGCGACGGTGTCGCCCAGCGCGGTGTGACGGTCCTCTTCGGGGATGGTGATCCCCAGCCGGTGCGATAGCGCGTCAAGACTGTGGACCTCGTGCTGGCCGTAGACCACCGCCGACAAAAGGACCGTGTCCAGCACCGGCATGTCGAATGTCAGGCCAAGCTGTCCTTCGACCCGGCGCAGGAACTCCATGTCGAAGGGCGCATTATGGGCGATCAGCACCGCGCCTTCCGCGAACTTGTGGAAGCGGCGGACCACATCGGCGACGGGCGGCGCGTCGGCGACCATCGCGTCGGTGATGCCATGCACTTCAGTCGAGACAGCGGGAATGGCGCGGCCAGGGTTGACCAAAGTGTCGAAGACCTCGCCCTCGACCCTTCTGCCATTGACGATGCGGACGGCGGCAAGCTGCACGATTTCGTCGCCCTGGCGGGGGTTGAGGCCCGTCGTCTCGCTGTCGAAGACCACGTACGTCAGGCGGTCGAGGCGGGTGTCGGCCAGCTTGTCGGTACGGGCGGGGGACAGAAGGTCGAAGTCGTAGACCACCTTGCGCGCCACCGGCTTCGGGCGGGCGACGGCGCGGCGCGCCTGGCGGATTGGCAGGCAGAGGGCGGGGCGACCGTCGCCCAGTGTCTCGGGCCAGATCTCGGTCGCATGTGCGGCAAGGACGCTGCGCGCCGGGCGGTCGCTGTCGTCGGACAGGGGGAAGGCCAGCCAGCCGTCCAGCTCGCCCACGCCCACGCGCGGGCCGGTCCACGAGAGGCGGATCGCGGCACCGGTGTCCTCTTCCTCGATGGTCAGGTGCAGGGTCGCGCGGTCCGACAGGTGGCGGGCAAGATGTTCCAGAAGCGTCAGGATCTCATAGCCGTTGCAGCGCAGGATCAGGTCGGCGGTTTCTGTCGTGATGGTGATCCCTTGCGCGCCCAGGCGGGCGACAAGCCCTTGCGCCAGGTCATAGGCGCGGGTCTGCGGCAGAGCGCCGGTTTCGGACAGGGCCTCGTCCCGGGCAGCGCCGAAGCGGGTCACGGCCTGGCTCAGCCGAGCGACCTCTTCCCGCAGCGCGCCTTGCATCGGTGCGGGCAAGGCGTCGTCGGGCATCACGCCGACCAGCGTCGCCAGAGCTGCGGACGGGCGGCGCAGGCTGTCGAGCGCGCCTTCCAGCATCGCCTCGCGCCGGGCATCTGCGACCATGTCGCCGGTTATGTCGCGCAGCGTCAGCACATAGCCTTGCGTGCCCCCGTCGCCCAGAAGACGCATCCGGGCGGCCAGCACGCGCGCGCCTGTCGTGGTGGTGCAGAGAAGGTCCGACACCGCGTCGGGATCGCCGGTGGCGATCAGGCGTTCGTGCGCCAGCCGCAGGGGGGCTGCGTGAAGGTAGTCGAAGAGCTTGCGGTCAAGGCCCGCCTCCAGCCCCCGGTTGGTGCCGATGATATCGGCGGCGGGACCGTTGTAGAAGACCAGCGCATGGTCGGCGGAACACAGGACCACGCCGACCGGGACATCGGACAGAAGCGCCTCCAGCCGGGCCTTCTCCGAACCCAGACGCAACGTCTCACGCGCGACGGCTTCGGCCAGGGCCGACCGGGTCTCGGCCAGGCTTTGCGCGGCGGCCTGGGCGGCGGGGGCAAGATCGCCCAGATAGCGCGCGATGGCGGCATCCATCCCGGCGGTCACATCGGAATGGGCGCGGGCGCGCAGGGCACCCGAAAGGGTCTCGATGGGCTTGGCCACGTTCAGGTCGAAAAGGTACCAGACCGCGGCCACCAGCCCCAGGGCCGCAAAGCCCGCCAGGACCCCGGCCTGGACGAAGCCTTGGCCGATACCAGGCTGACCCAGGCGGCTGTAGCCCAGCCAGAGGCCAAGGCCCGTGGCCATCAGGATCGCGGCGGCGAGGCCCGCGAAGATCAGGAAGACCCGCAGGCGAAGGGAAAGGCGGGTCAGCATCCCCCTAGACCCCGGGCGCCAGAAGTCGCCGCACCTCGTCGCGCAAGTCCTTCAGTTCAAAGGGTTTCGAGATGAACCCGTCAGCCCCCAGCGCCAGCCCCTTGCGCCGTTCGATGGTGGACCCGCGGGCGGTCATCATCAGGACCTTCACGTCCGACAGCGAGGGGTCGGTGCGGATGCCTTCGCAGATCTCGTAGCCCGAGACCTCGGGCAGCATGACGTCCAGAAGGACAAGGTCCGGGTGGGTGTCGCGGATGCGCGGCAGCGCGTCGGCACCGCTGGCCACACGGTCGTGGTCATAGCCTTCGCGCGTCATCAGGTAGTCAAGTGCGACGGCGATGTTGTCCTCGTCCTCGACGACAAGGATACGCGGCTTGCGGTCCATCCCTAGCCCTCCTTGCAGGCGGCCTGTTGCAGGCCATCCGGGGTTTCCAGCACCAGCCAGTCAGCGCCGGTCAGGGTGCCGTTCGCGTCGATCGCCATGCCTTCGGTCACCGGCACGCGGCGCTTGCCGATGCAGTCGAAGACCATCAGGGCGGTTTGCGGGTTCTGCCAGCGGGCAAAGCCGAACACCGGGGCGACGACCAGATCGTCCCGCTCGGGGTGGCGGGCGAGTTTGGAGCCGTCCAGCGCGGTGAAGCGGTTCACCACCGGCACGGCGAAGGTCCAGGGTCGCAGCGGCGAGGTGGCGGTTTCGGGGTTGGCCACCACGAACTGCGCAGGCAGGGCCGCAGCGACGCGGTTGAACCAGCTGTATTCCATGTAGATCGCCGTCGCGATCAGCCCGGCGCCGGCCACGGCGGGTGTGGCCCAGGCCGGGATCGCGGCAAACTTTTTGCGTAGCGCCCAGACCAGAAGGCCAAGCGTCAGGGCGACGAAGAACGAACCGAGGAGTTCAAGGGCCATTTGGGTCTCAACTTCTGGCGCCGCGGGACGATCCCACGGCGGATTGCATGGTCCGGACGACAACGAAGGCGTCGCGCAGGTGGCTCCGTTCAAAGTCCGACAGTTCCGAAGGCGCGATGAAGTTGTCGGGACGCTCGCCCGCCTTCACCCGCCGCGCCTGATGTTCCAGGCGGGTTTCAGCGATCAGGTCGTAAGCCTCGATCAGGTCACGCGCACCGCTGGGGCTGATGACCCCCGCTTCGGCCGCCGCGTCCAGCCGGGCGCGGGTGTTCACCGCCGGCAACTGGCCGATCAGGGCGTAGATCCGGCCCAGGTCCACCACGGGAACCACGCCGTTCATCTTCAGGTCGATGTGGTTCTTGTGTTCGCCCGACCGGATCGTGGCAAAGCCGCGCAACAGCCCGAGCGGCGGGTAATGCTTCAGGCTGTTGGAAATCATGTGCGCCACGAAGATCGAGTTCTTGGCGGCCATCTCCAGCACTTCGGCCTGCAGATCGCTGTAAAGGCTGGCGGTTCCGCCGATGGGGCGCAGGTCGAACATCACCGAGGCCAGCATCTGCGCCATCGGGTCGGGGGTCGCCACCCATTTGCGGAAATACTCGCGCCAGACCCGGACCGGTTGGCACCATTGCGGGTTCGTGGCCATCATGTCGCCGGGGCAGTAGACATAGCCGCAGGCGTTCAGCCCGTCCGAGACGATCTTCGCCAGGCGCGCGAAATAGGCCATGTCGGCCTCGCTCGCGGCATCGTCGATCATCAGGCAGTTGTCCTGATCGCTGACACCCGTCTGTTCCTGCCGCCCTTGGCTTCCGCAAGCGAGCCAGAGGTACGGCACCGGAGCCGGCCCCAGTTCGGCCTCGGCCATCGCCAGCAGGCGACGGGTCACCGTATCGGCGATGTCGGTGATCAGCCGTGTCGCCACCTCATGCGCGGACCCGCCGCCGACCAGCTGCACCAGCAGCCGCGGGATGCGCGCCGTGTTCTCGGCCAGTTCCGCCACTGTCCCGGCCGTCGCCGCATCGCGGACCAAAAGCGCCGAGGACACCGCCTGGAACCGCACAAGGTCGGTCTGGGTGATCATGCCCACCAGCTTGCCGTCGTCCACCACCGGCAGATGCCCGATGCGGTGCTCCAGCATGCGGTTCAGCACGTCCGATCCCAGCGACTCGGGCGTCAGCACCATCGGGTCGGCAGCCATCACCGTGCTGACAGGGGCCGCAGGGTCCAGCCCAAGCGCCAGCACCTTGTTCACGAAGTCCCGCGCGGTGACGATGCCGACCAGCCGCCCGCCCTCGGTGATCGCCAGGCACGAGATATGCGCCTCCCGCATCTTCTGTGCCGCCTCGCGGATCGGGGTGTCGGGACCGACCGCAATAGGCGCGCGCGCGATCAGGTCGCCGACCTTGCGGGTCGAAATGTCGGCCTCGCGGTTTTCATGCTGGCGACCGCGGTGGAAGAAGCGTTCAAAGGCCGGGTAGGTCGCGATCAGGCGGCGGAACTCTGCCTCGGGCAGCATCAGGATTTCCGCCCCCTCGGTCGCCCGCGCCGTCGTGACCGCGATCCCGTCGCGCATCAGCCCGCGTTCGCCGAAACTGTTGCGGGGACCGAGGAGTGAGACGAGGCCGCCGGAAGGCTCCAGCACCTCGACCGAGCCGTCCAGGATCAGGAAGATGCCGGTCATCGGCTGACCCGCCGAATAGATCACGGCGCCGTCGTCGTAATGTCTGCGGCTGAAAGAGGCGGCGACCCGCGCCATCTCGTCCCGCGGCAGGCTGTCATAGGGGTGGACCGTCTCCAGGAAGGCCAGAAGCGCGGTGCTGTCCTGATCCATGATCCCAGTTGTCCGGTGAAAAAGGGATGCGCCCCCGGGTTGGTCCCGGGGGCGCAAGGGTCTTAGTGGGCCTGGGCCTTGCCGGCACCCTTGGGCACGCGGATCGACTGGATCAGGTCCTGCACTTCCTGCGGCGGAGCCTTGGTCATCGCCGAGACGATGTAGGCCGTCGCAATGTTCAGGATCGCACCGATCGGGCCGAACGCTGCCGGCGAGATGCCGAACCAGTGGGCGTCAGGCGTGTTCGGGTACACGTTCGTGCCGGGGATGAAGAACCAGCCCAGGAACAGGAAGATGTAGACCGAGGTCGTGATCAGACCGACCAGCATGCCGGCAATCGCGCCTTCCTTGCCGACTCGGGTCGAGAAGATCCCCATCATCAGCACCGGGAAGATCGTCGCGGCTGCCAGACCGAAGGCCAGCGCCACCACCTGCGCGGCAAAGCCGGGCGGGTTGTAGCCAAGCCAGGTCGCCAGGACGATGGCGAAGGCCATCGAGATCCGCGCGGCCAGAAGCTCGCCCTTTTCGCTGATGTTCGGGTTCAAGGCACCCTTGATCAGGTCGTGGCTGATGGCCGAAGAGATGGCCAGCAGAAGGCCCGCAGCCGTCGACAGCGCGGCGGCAAGACCACCGGCGGCGACAAGCGCGATCACCCAGCCCGGAAGCTTGGCGATCTCGGGGTTGGCAAGCACCATGATGTCGTTGTTCACGGTGGTCAGCTCGTTGCCGACGATGCCTTGTGCTGCCAGAG
>NZ_JAXMMF010000077.1:0-13228 GCF_034366665.1 Tabrizicola sp.
CCCCTATTCCGCTGCGAGTGCCGAGACGTCCTGCCCAGAGGCAGCCATCACGGCCTTGACGATGTTGTGATACCCCGTGCAGCGGCAGATATTGCCGTCCAGGTAGTGGCGCACCTCGGCCTCCGAGGGCTTGGGGTTTTCCGCCAGCAGCGCCGCCGACGACATCACCATGCCCGGCGTGCAGAACCCGCATTGCAGGCCGTGATGATCCTGGAACGCCTGCTGAAGCACGTTCAACGATCCATCCGCGTTGGCCATGCCTTCAATCGTCTTCACCGAAGCCCCCGCCACATCCGCCGCAAAGACGGTGCAGCTTTTCACCGGCTTGCCATCCACATGCACCACGCAGGCGCCGCACTGGCTGGTGTCGCAACCGACATGGGTGCCGGTCATCCCCAGCCCTTCGCGCAGGAACGACGACAACAGCGTCCGCCCTTCCACTTCCCCGGAAACGGCCTTGCCGTTCACGGTCATCGAGACCTTCGTCATTCGTATTCCTCCCTGGGTCGTCCTAGGTATTCGCGTCTTCTTTGGTCGCGGGCCGTCGGTTCAGCCGAGCAGGCGTTTGAACCAACCCTTCTTCTTTTCCCCCGAATCGGCAACAGCTTCTTCGGTCACTTCTTCGGGGTCTTCCTCCGGGTCTTCGACGGCCGCCTGGAAGCGGGTGAAGAACTCGTCGGCCAGCTTCTTGGCGAAACTGTCGATGATCCGGCTGCCCAGCTGGGCGATCTTGCCGCCCACGTTCGCCTCGGCCTCGTAAGTCAAGCGGGTGCCGCCGTCGATCGGCTCGAAGCTGACGTTCGCGCCGCCCTTGGCAAAGCCCGCGACGCCACCCTTGCCCTCGCCGCTGATCTTCAGGGACTTGCCCTCGATGATGTCGGACAGCTGCACGAGGCCAGTGAAAGTTGCCGAAACCGGGCCGACCTTCTGCTTGACCACGGCCTCGTAGCCCTCGGCGACCGAACCGGTCAGGCTTTGGCATCCGGGGATGCACTCCATCAGCACATCGGGGTTCAGGATGGCGTCCCAGACCGTCTTCGGGTCGGCCTTGATTTCGCGGGTATCACTCAACAGCATGGAAAACTCCCCCTCTTGGGCCGCAGACTAGGGCGCATGGGGGCGTCCGGCTATGCTGCCTAAGTCGTAGGGTCCGACAGATGGGCGACCACGGCTTCCAGGGCACGGGGGTCGATGGGTTTGTAGAGGATGTCGATGCCCGCCCTCGCCGCCAGGTCTTGCAAGGCCCCGCCCCGATCCGCCGTGATCAGCCGCGACGGCACCGGGCCATGCGCCGCCCGTAGCGCCGCCAAGGCCTCGACGCCCGTCATCCCGTCGCCCAACTGGTGATCGACGATGAAGATGTCGGGAAGGATGCCGATCTCGTCGATCAGCGCCACCGCCTCCTCGCCTGAGGCTGCCTCCAGCACCGTCATCCCCCACTTTTCCAAGAAAAGCCCCAGCGCCCGGCGCAGTTCGGCGTCGTTTTCCACCAGAAAAGCGATCTTGTCCGCCGCAACCGGCCCGCGCCGCCGTTCCGGCGTGACGACCTGCACCGGCAGGCCAGCCTCGGACAGCGGCAGCTGCACCATGAAGCAGGTCCCCCGCCCGACCTCTGACGTCAGCCCCAACGGATGCCCCAGCAGCGCGCAGGCCCGTTCCACGATGGCCAGCCCCAGCCCCATCCCCTCGCTGGCCGAGGCACGGGCGTTCAGCCGGTGAAACTCCTTGAAGATATCGTTCTGCGCGTCTTCCGGGATGCCGGGACCGGTGTCCCGCACCTCCAGCCGCACCACACCACCCCGCCTGCGGGCACCGACCAGCACCCGGCCCTGCGAGGTATAGCGGATCGCGTTGCCGATCAGGTTCTGCAGGATGCGCCTCAGATAGGCCGGGTCGCTTTCCACCGTGGCGCTGCACGGCACCACCGTCAGCCGCAGTCCCTTCGCCGCCGCCATCGGCGCGAACTCCTCGGCCAGCGTCTTGAGAAGTCGCCCAAGACTGACCGCCCCCACGCTGACCGCCGCCTTCCCCGATTCCAGCTTCGAGATGTCCAGCAGCGCGCCCAGCAACCCCTCAACCGACATCAACGCATTTTGCGCCTTCTCCAGCGCCACCTGAGCACCGGGGTCCAGCCCCTCACCGGCAATCGAGCTGATGAACAGCTTCGCCGCCGACAGGGGTTGCAAGAGGTCATGCGACGCCGCCGCCACGAACCGCGACCGGCTGGCGTTGGCGCGTTCGGCATGGGCCAGCGCGTCCTCCAGTTCCAGCGTCCGGTCCATCACCCGGGCTTCCAGCGTCTCGTTCGCGCGGCTAAGGGCCTGCAAAGCCGCCCGTTCCGCCGTGACATCGGTGAAGCTGAGCACGAACCCCCCGTCCGGCATCCCTTGGGCGAAGACGTCCAGGATCAGCTCCTCGCCCCGCCGCACCGCAAACTCCAGCGGCGCACGCACCACCCCCGCCACCCACCCCGTCAGCGCGGCTTGCGTCATCCCTTCGAATTGCATCGGTAGGCGCGCGAAGACCGCCTCGAACGAGGCCCCGATCCGAAGCCGCCCCATCGGCAGCGACAGCAAGCTGCCCAGCCGCCCGTTCCACCCGACCAGCCGCGCGTCTGCATCGAAGATGCCCACGCCCTGGTTGATGTGGTCCAGCGTCGCCCGGATCACCCGCGCCTGATCATCCAGCAGTTTCCCCCGCTCGTGCCGCTCGGCAAGGATGATGTCCGTCACGTCGGTCTGCAGGATCACCGTCCCGCCATCCGCCGTCCGATGCTCTGACACCTGCACCCAATGGTCGCCGCCCAGCCGCACGTTGAAGATGACATGCCGGTCCTTGTGCCGCCGCATCCGCCCCTGCGACCAGTCCGCGCTGCTTTCCCCCTCCAGCGCCAGATGCGGAGACCGGCTGACCATCGCCACATAATCCGAGAACCCCAGACCGGGACGCAGCTGCGCATGGACATCCGGCATGTGCATCGCGAAACGGCTGTTGCACATCACCAACTGGTCCTCGCGGTCAAAGAGCGCAAAGCCTTCCTGCACCGTCTCGATCGCGTTCGACAGGTTCTGCCGCGCCGTCTCCGCCTCACGCGTGGCTTCGGCGAGGCGCGCGTTGGAATCGTTCAGCAGGTCCAGCGCCCGGCCCAGGTCCTGCGTGCGTTCCCGCACCTGATCCTCCAGCAAAGCCGCCCGCTGGAACTGGGCATAAGCCGCGCCACTGTCATCCGTCGCCTGCTCTACCCGCCGCATCAGAGCCTCGGCGATGGTCAGAAGCTTTTCAGCCCGCCGTTCGGCGCTGTCGGCGGGGTTGATCAACGTTTCGATCATGCCGCACCCTTGGGGGGATAGATCGCCACCCCGGTCATCGTCTGGTTGACGTGCATCGAGTTCAACTGCTCACCGTAAGTCGAGAACCCCACCACCCCATGCGCCTTCAACAGCGCGGAAACCGCCCCGAACCGCTGGTTCTCCTCTGCCGCGATCCGGCGCAGGATGCAGTCGCAGGCCAGGATCGCGGGCCGGCCACCCGCCGCAAGCCCGGACAGCGCCGCGTCCAGATGGGCGGCCATGTCCAGGGGCTCGGCCAGGGTCAGGACAAGCCCTTCGTCGATGGCGGAAAAGAACACGAGGTCGCCGTTGTCCGCCATCCGCTGGATCGCCCGCACATGGTGGCTGCCGCCGATCCGCACCACCACGGGGTGCGCGGCAAAGGTGAAGGTCGTCAGCTGCCCCGGGTCCTTGCCCAGAAGCCGCGCATATTCCTGCGCCGCCGGTTCCGCGTTGATCTGATGCACCACCCGCCGCGCCGGATCGGCCCCGGTCACGACCATCCGGCGGTTCGTGGGCACCAGATGGTTCAGGCTGAACACCTTCACCTTGCAGGCCGTCCTGACCAGCATCAGCACCGCCCGACCCTGCCGGAATACCCCGTCCTGCAAGACGAAGGTCGCCCCGAACCGCGTCCCGTCCCCGGCCGAGCCGCCAAACAGCGGCACCGGCCCAAGGCCTGGCCCCAAGGCCGCCGTCAGTTCATCCTCGCGGATCGACAAGCCGTCCACCATCACGAAGGCGAACTCATCCTCCCAGCCGCCATGCTTCCGCGCCAGCTCCGCCCGCGCCCGGATCAGCCGCCCGATCAGCTCTTGTCCGTCCAGCGCGGCAAGGTCGATCCCAAGGCAATCCACCGCAAAGAGGGCCGAGGGCAGGGCGACCGCGACAATCTCGCCTTCCGAATATCCCTGGGGTGAGATTTCCCCGGCCGTGGTGCAGCCGATCACCGTGACGCCGGGAAAGGCCGCCCTCAACCCGCCTGCCAGCACATCACGGTCGGCCTCGGGCGAGACGAACAGGATCACCGCCGCGAACGGCCCCGGCCCTAGGGCCTGCGCCAGCTTTGCCAAGGCGTCGGGATCGCGCGCGCCCACATGGGCGCGCGGCATCAGCGCATCAGCAAGGGCCAAGGGCGCAGACATCCGGTTTCTCTCCCCAAGGCCGATGCTACGGCGCGCCGACCGACCGGGGCAAGGGCTCAGCCGTCCTCGGGCATCAGGCTGGTAAAGTTCGTCTCGCGGGCGATCAGCACGGCCTGGGTCCGGCTTTGCACCCCCAGCTTGCGCATGATCGCCGTGACATGTGCCTTGACCGTGGTTTCGGCGATGGTCAGCTCGTAGGCGATCTGCTTGTTCAAAAGCCCCTCGCAGACCAGCTGCAGGATCTTCGCCTGCTGCCGGGTCAGAAGCGCGAGCCGTCCGATGGCTTCCTCGCGCGCGCTGCCCTTGGCCTTGCCCTCGGGCACCGGCTCATACCCCTCGGGCAGGAAGCGCCGCCCCTCACGCAGGGCATCGAAGGCCGCGCGGAAGACCTCACGCCGGGAATGCTTGGGCACGAAGCCCGCCGCCCCCGCCGCCATGCAGGCCCCGATCACCCGGCTGTCGGCCAGCGAGGACACCACCAGCACCGGCACACCCGCCGCTGCCTGCCGCAAGCGGATCAGCCCGTCGATCCCGTTCACGTCCGGCAGGTTCAGGTCCAGCACGATGGCATCGGGCGCGGGTGTCAGGTCGACCCGGTGGATCGCGGTTTCCAGCCGGTCGGCCGTTTCGATCTCTTCGATCCCGGCGACGGACTTCAGCGTCATGGACAGGGCATCGCAGAACAACGGGTGGTCGTCCACGATCAGGGCAAAGTTCATCGGCCGGACCAAGCCTGCGGGGACCATCGTCATCTTGCGAAGCCTTCGGGTACGAGGTTCCGCTTCAGTCTACTCCGGCCCCTTGGTCGGGGATACAGGCCAAAAGTCCTATGGCTGGAAGAGTTGCCAGCAGCTGTGTCCAGGAAGTCGCCGCGGGTGACACCCTCGTCGATGCCCTGGCCTTGCCGCGCGGTCGCCCCGGGCTTAGTCCTGTGCATCCGGTCCGTGCGACTGGGAACGCTTCCGGGAACGCTTCGCCCATCCAAAGCGTCTCTCCGCAGGCGACTGCCGCGCCTCAGCCTCTGGACCGACATGCCCAACCGCCTGCCCCAAGCCCTTCTGACCCTGTTCGCCTGGCTTGCTGCGACCATCCTGGCCGGAGCGTTCCTGCGCGCGAACGACGCCGGAATAGCCGAGATCGTCGGGCTTCTGACCACCGGCATTGCCTGGAACGTGGTCGGCGGCCTTGTGGTTCTGGCAGTCGCGACCTGGGCCTTCGGCTGGCGCGACCTTGGCTTCGGCGCGCCCCGGCTGGGGGCGCTGGCCAAGCTTGTCTGGTTTCCGATCCTGACGCTTTTGCCGTTCTACGCCATCGCCTCTGCCATCGGGTTCCCCCCGGGCCGGGCGATGCTGTTCCTTGCGATCAACACCAGCCTCGTCGCCCTGTCGGAAGAGTGGATGTTCCGCGGCATCCTCTTTCAGGCGCTGAAGACGCGGCTGCGCATCTTGCCTGCCGTTGCGCTGACCTCGGTGCTGTTCGGCACGATCCATGTGCTGAACGCCTTCGCGCTGGGCGACCTGCGCCTTGCGGCCGCGCAGTCGGTGGCGGCGATGATGACCGGCTTTCTTCTGATCGCGCTGATGCTGCGCACCGGGTCGATCTGGACGGCGGTCGTCTATCACATGGTCTGGAATTTCGGCATCCTGCTGGGCGTCTACGAGACCGTGCAGCACCCGCTGCCCGACGCGCCTTTGCCGCTGTCGGCCTATCTTGTGCCGCTGCTGGTCGTGCTGCCGAACTTCCTGTTCGGGTTGGTGCTCTTGCGACGCCTGCGGCACGATCCGGTGGCCGAACACAGGTGAGCCGCGTGGATTGACCACAGGCAAGCATCCGAAAAGGTTGCCGTTTCCGCAGCTGTCCCGCCTGGGCAAGCCCGTCGGGATTTCGCCGGGCCGGGCAGTTCGGGGGCTTGCGGCGACGGCTTCCCAGCCCCATCTGGCACGTGTAAGCTGGCTCCTGCAGATAAAGTGAAAGGTCATTTTTCGATGTCGCATTACCCCGACCGCCGCAGCGTCCTTGCAGGACTGGCCGCACTTCCGGTGCTTGCCGCAACTCCGCTTCGCGCCGAACCGGTGCAGCGTCCGTTCAATCTGCGGATCGTGATGTCCGGGCACAGCCTGACTGATGCCATCCCGCGCCCGCTGGAGACGCTGGTCAAGGCCGCAGGCGGGGCGCAATCGCGCGGCATGTTGATCGACAAGTCCACGATTCCCGGAAGCCCGGCAGAGATGCGCTGGGAAACCAACCCGATCGAGCCCGTCGATGCAAAGCGCGACATCGCAAATTATGATGTTCTGGTGCTGACCGAGCGGGTCTCGGTGCGCTCGACCCTGCAATGGCACGCGGCCGACAAGATCGCCCTGACCTGGTTTGACCACGCCTGGAAGAACGGACGCGGCGGCGAGGGTGCCGAGACGATCTATTATGCCAGCTGGATCGGCCTGGACAGCGGGACGCCGTCGAAATGGGACACGTCCGAGGACCAGCTGATCCCCTTCCGCGAGCGGCTGGATGTCGAAATGGCGGCGTGGCAGACCATCGCGGACTATGTCAACACCAACCGGACCGCAGGCAGCCCGCCGATGCGGGTGATCCCGGGTCCGATGATCATGGCCGCAGTCTGGGATGCGATCCAGGCCGGGTCTGCGCCGGGCCTCAAGGCGATGACAGAGCTGTTCGAGGACGACATCCACGTGAATGCCAAGGGCAGCTACCTGATTGCTCTGGCCCATTATGCGGTCATCTATCGCCGGGACCCGCGCGAGATCCCGAACCTGCGCGGCGAGCCGGGCTGGCCCACGCACGAACAGGCCGACTGGATGAAAGCGCTGGTCTGGGACGTGGTGCGGGCTTATCCGGACAGCGGGCTGGCCTAGGCCCGCTTCGCTTCGATCACCTCCCAGATGCGGGCGGCGGCGTTGGTGCCGTCGAAGCGCTCCAGTTCCTGGATGCCGGTGGGCGAGGTCACGTTGATCTCGGTCAGCCAGTCGCCGATGACGTCGATGCCGACGAAGACCTGGCCCTTTTCGCGCAACACCGGGCCAATGGTGCGGCAGATCTCCAGGTCACGATCGGTCAGGCCGACCTTCTCGGGACGGCCACCGGCGTGCATGTTCGACCGGGTCTCGCCCGCCTGGGGGACGCGGTTGATCGCGCCCACAGGCTCGCCGTCGACCAGGATCACCCGCTTGTCGCCCTTTGAAACGTCGGGCAGGAACTTCTGCACGATCAGCGGCTCGCGGTTGATGCCCATGAACAGCTCGTGCAGGGACGAAAGGTTGCGATCATTGGGGTCCAGCCGGAACACCCCCGCGCCGCCGTTCCCGTAAAGCGGCTTCAGGATGATGTCGCCGTGCCGCGCCTTGAACGCGCGGATCGTGGCAAGGTCCCGAGCGATGGCCGTGGGCGGGGTCAGCGTGGGGAAACGCAGCACCAGAAGCTTTTCAGGGCTGTTGCGGACCCAGAACGGATCGTTCACCACCAGGGTTTTCGGATGGATCATCTCCAGAAGATGGGTGGTGGTGATGTAGCCCATGTCGAAGGGCGGGTCCTGGCGCAGCCAGACGACGTCATAATCGCCAAGATCGACCTCGGTCTCCTCGCCATAGGTCACATGGTTCCCAACCTCGCGCCGGACCTCGATGGGCCAGCCGCGGGCCATTACGCGACCTTCCACGAAGGCCAGGCGATCGGGAGTGTAGAAAAACAGCCGATGCCCCCGCGCCTGCGCTTCCAGCGCGATGCGGAACGTCGAATCAGCGTTGATGTTGACCGACCCGATCGGGTCCATCTGCAAGGCGACCTTCAGAGACATGGCTCACTCCTTCTTCGGAGGTGAGTGATGGCCGAACCTGCCGGAAGATGCAATTCAGCCCACGAAGGCGTTTTCCACCACCTCGATGCGGCCCTGCCCGTCGACCAGCGCAAGGTCGATGCGCACATCGGTCAAAAGGCCGCGAGGTTCGCCGGCGACGAATTCGTCGACCGTGGCGAAGATGCGCCGGATTTGCGCGTCGGAAAGATGCGAGGCGGCCAGGTCATGTGTCCGGCTTTGCTTCACCTCGACGAAGATGACGACATCGCCGTCGCGCCCGATCAGATCGATTTCGCCCGTCGATCCGTGCCAGTTCCGGGCGCAGATGGCGACGCCGCGGTCTTCATAAAGTCGGGCAACCGAGGCTTCCGCGGCATGACCGGCCAGGTAATTCGTCAATCCCCGTGCCTTGCGGGTCTGCCGGGCGGGAGAGGAGACGAAGTCGAAGGGCATGGTTATCCTTGGCTGCGGTCGAGGGCGATCTTGTAGACGATCTTGCGGGACACCCCCAGAGTTTGCGACACAAAAGTTGCCGCATCCTTAACGGACATCGACTGCAACGCCACGTCCAGCGCCGAACGCAGGCTGTCCTCGGTCGCCTCTGCCGGGGGGGCGCGGTCGACCAGGACCACGATTTCGCCCTTGATCTCGCGGTTTGCAACGTCGTCGGCCAGGTCTGCAAGGCGGCCGCGTAGCACTTCTTCGAAGCGTTTGGTCAGCTCGCGGCAGACCACGGCCTGCCGGGTTCCGCCCAGCGTCGTGGCCATCTCGGCCAGAAGTGCTGCCAGTCGCTTGGGGCTTTCGTAGACGATCAGCGTGGCCTGAACCGGTGCCAGCTCTTCCAGGAAGCTTCGCCGCGCGCCCTGCGCCGAGGGCGGAAAGCCCGCGAAGAGAAAGCGGTCCGAGGGCAGGCCGGACAAGGTCAGCGCGCAGATCGCCGCGCAGGGTCCGGGTGCCGCACTCATCGGCAGGCCCGCCGCCGCCACGGCGCGCGCCAGTTCAAAGCCGGGGTCCGAGATCAGCGGCGTCCCGGCCTCGGACGCATAGGCCAGGCTCTTGCCTTCGGCCAACAGTCCCAGCAGGCGCTGCATCTGCCCTTCGCCCGAATGATCGTGGTAGGCGATGACTTGCCGCCCCGCCAGGGGGATGCCGTGGATCTCCATCAGGTGGCGCAGGGTCCGGGTGTCCTCGGCCACCAGGACATCCGCCCCGGCCAGCACATCCAGCGCCCGCAGGGTGATGTCCCGCGCCGCGCCGATGGGGGTCGACACCAGGTGCAGCCCCGGCGGAATGGCGCGCAGGCCGGGCGTGTGGCTGGTGCCGGCAGGGTCGGAGGTCTGCCTCACAAGTTTACTTCCCTTCCCGAACCCTTTACCCTGACCGGCAAACGCAGCGCGCTGCTACAGTGAGGAACCACCATGTTGTCCGTATTTCGCCGGGCCCGCAAGTCGCTGGGTCAGATGCTGTTTGTGCTTGGTGCCGTGGTCCTTTCGGGCTGTGTGGCCTCAAGCCCGGGAACGACCCCATCGTCCCGTGGCGGCTCGGTCCAGGTTGCCTTGCTGATCCCTTCGGGGTCAGGGCAGTCGCAGGATGAACTCTTCGGCCAGAACCTTGAGAACGCGGCCCGGCTGGCGATGGCGGACCTGTCGGGCGTGAACATCGACCTTCGCGTCTACCGCACCGGCGGCAGTCCTGCGAAGGCCTCGGCGCTGGCGAAACAGGCGGTGGACGAGGGCGCGCAGGTCATCCTGGGGCCGTTCTATTCAGAAGAGGCCAACGCCGCAGGCGTCGCGGTGGCGAATTCGGGCGTCAACGTCCTGGCCTTCTCGAACAACGCGGCCATCGCGGGCGGCAACGTCTTCGTGCTGGGCCAGACCTTCGACAACACCGCCCGTCGGCTGGCGCGGTTCGCCGTCAAGAACGGCAAGTCCAAGGTCCTGATCGTCCATGACCGCAATGTCGCGGGCGAAGTTGGCAAGGCTGCGATCGAACGGGGCGTGTCGGCCGCGGGTGGTTCGGTCGTTGGCGTGACGTCCTACGAATTCTCGCAGAACGGCATCGTGCAGGCGGCCTCGGGCATTGTCAGCACCGCACGCTCCTCGGGGGCGACGGCACTGTTCCTGACCGCCGATACGGCCGGGGCGCTGCCGCTGCTCAGCCAGCTTCTGGTCGACAACGGCATCGACAAGACCACCACCCAGTTCATCGGCCTGACCCGCTGGGACATTCCCCCGGCCACGCTGGCGCTGCCGGGCGTGCAGGGCGGCTGGTTCGCCATGCCGGACCCGGGCCTGCAGGCGCAGTTCCGTGCCCGGTACGAGGGCGCCTATGGAAGCCAGCCCGTGCCCGTGGCCTCGCTCGCCTATGACGGGATCGCCGCCATCGGAGCCCTTGCGAACCGTGCCAAGGACGGCGCACCGCTTTCGAAGGGCGATCTGACCCAGTCGGCGGGCTTTGCCGGAGTGTCGGGCATCTTCCGCCTTCTGCCGAACGGCACCAACGAACGGGGGCTGGCCGTGGCGACGATCCGGACGAACCAGGTCGTGGTGATCGACGCTGCTCCGCGCAGCTTCGGCGGCGCAGGGTTCTGAGATCGTGGACTCTGCCGCCGAGGCCCCGGTTGCGCCTGTGGCAACCGGGACCTCTTATCCGGTGCCGGATGGGCAGGCGCTGACGGCCCACGTGCTGGACGCCTTGCGCGGTGCAGCCGATCCCAAGGCCGCCCGGGCCGTGGTGGTGGGCGCGTTGCAGACCGCCAAGGCAGATGCCAGCGCCGGGTTCGAGGCCCATTTCCGCGTCGCCCCGCGTGAGGCGAGGGCGCTGATCTCGGCCCAGGCGTCGCTGACCGATGTCCTGGTGCAGGTGACGCTGGCCGCCGCCATGCGCCTGCATCCCCTGGCCAACCCCACCGAGGCCGAGCGCATCGCCGTTCTGGGCGTCGGCGGCTATGGCCGGGCCGAAATGGCACCGCAATCGGACGTGGACCTTCTGTTTCTGACGCCCTGGAAGATCACTCCCTGGGCCGAAAGCGTCATCGAGACGATGCTTTACATGCTGTGGGACCTGAAGCTGAAGGTCGGCCATTCCAGCCGCACGGTAAAGGACTGCATCCGCCTGGGGCGCGAGGATATCACCATCCGCACCGCCCTTCTGGAACACCGCTTCATCTGCGGCCATCGGCCCTTGGCCGAGGACCTGGATGCCAGGCTTTGGGGCGAACTGTTCAAGAACTCCGGCCCCGAGTTCATCGAGGCGAAACTGGCGGAACGGGCAGAACGGCACAAGCGTCAGGGCGGCCAGCGCTATGTGCTGGAGCCGAACGTCAAGGAAGGCAAGGGCGGCCTGCGCGACCTGCAGACGCTGTACTGGATCGGGAAATACCTGCACCGGGTGCCCTCGGCCGAAGGGCTGGTTGACGCGGGGCTTCTCAACCGTGAGGAGTTCGACAGTTTCGCCCGGGCCGAGGATTTCCTCTGGGCCGTGCGCTGCCATCTGCATTTCATCACCGGACGCCCGACCGATTCCCTGACCTTCGACCTGCAGGTCGAGGTGGCGGCCCGGATGGGTTACCGCGACACCGCCGGCCGCCGCGCGGTCGAGCATTTCATGCAGGACTACTTCCGCCTCGCGACCCGTGTGGGCGAGCTGACCCGCATCTTCCTGACCGAACTGGAAGCCCGCCACGCCAAGCGCGAGGCCAGTCTGTTCGGCATCTTCAAGATGACCAAACGGGTCAAGCCAGGCTACAAGCTGGTTCAGGGCCGGATCGACGTGGTCGACCCCAAGGCCTTCCTGAAGGACAAGCTGAACCTCTTGCGGGTCTTCGAGGAAGGTCTGCGGACCAAATACCTTCTGCACCCCAACGTCATGCGGATCGTCACGCAGAACCTTGACCTGATCGACGACGAGATGCGCGAAGACCCCGAGGCGCAGCGCATTTTCCTTGACCTCCTCCTGAAACACGGGAACCCCGAACGCAGCTTGCGCCGGATGAACGAACTGGGCGTTCTGGCCGCCTTCATCCCGGAATTCGAACCCATCGTCGCGATGATGCAGTTCAACGTCTACCACCACTACACGGTGGACGAGCACATCATCCAGACCATCAGCTGCCTTGCGCAGATCGAACGGGAGGAACTGGTCGAGGACCTGCCGCTCTCCTCCTCGATCCTGAAAGAGGGGGTGAACCGGCGGGTGCTGTACGTGGCACTTCTTCTGCACGACATCGGCAAGGGCCGCCCCGAGGATCATTCGATCCTTGGCGCCCAGATCGCCCGGCGCGTGGCCCCCCGGCTGGGTCTGGATGCCGAGGAATGTGAAACGGTGGAATGGCTGGTGCGCTACCACTTGCTCATGTCCGACATGGCGCAGAAGCGCGACATCGGCGATCCCCGCACCGTGCGCGACTTTGCCAAGGCGGTCAGGACGCGCAAGCGGCTGGACCTCCTCACTGTCCTGACCGTCTGCGACATCCGCGGCGTGGGTCCGGGCACCTGGAACAACTGGAAGGCCATGCTGCTGCGGCAGCTTTACAAGCAGACCGCCGACGCGCTGGAAGGCGGGCTTGAGACGCTGAACCGTGAAAACCGGCAGGCTGACGCGACCCTTGCCCTGCGGGAGCGGCTGTCCAGCTGGGACGCCGCCGCGCTGGAGCATGAGACGACCCGCCACTACGCGCCCTACTGGCAGGGCCTGTCGACCGACACGCACGAGGTCTTTGCGCGTCTTCTTCAGGGGATCGGCGACGACGAGATCCGCATCGACCTCCACCCCGACCCCGACCGCGACGCGACCCGCGCCTGCTTTGCGCTGGCCGACCATCCCGGCATCTTCAGCCGTCTGGCCGGTGCGCTGGCGCTGGTCGGCGCCAACGTCGTGGATGCGCGGACCTATACCTCGAAGGACGGCTATGCGACGGCGGTCTTCTGGGTTCAGGACAT
>NZ_JAXMMF010000078.1:0-4792 GCF_034366665.1 Tabrizicola sp.
CGGGCCTCGTAGCCGGTGGATTTCACCACCGAGACAAGGGCCTCGACCGGGGCGGATGCGGGGTCATGCTCGACCTCGATGCGGCCGGTGTTGAAATGCACCTTGGCGGCGGTCACGCCGGGAGTTGCCGCCAGCGCCTTCTCGATCTTGGTGACGCAGGAGGGGCAGGAAAATTCGTCGCTGCGCAGGATGGTCTTGGTCATGGCTGGTTCCTTTCATGTCGCCGCCCGGTGGGGCGGTCATTGCTTGTGAACTCAAGATATGCTGTCCTTTCAGGATCAGGAGTGGCAATTTCGACAAGGGATCATTGCATGAATGCACAGGCGCAGGATTGGGACGATCTGCGGTTGTTTCTGGCCGTGGCGCGGGCGGGGTCGCTGTCGGGCGCGGCGCGCAGCCTTGGCGTCACCCATTCGACCGTGTTTCGCCGCATCGGCGCGTTCGAGGCGCGGCTGGGGGTGCGGCTGTTCGACCGGCTACCCGGCGGCTATGCGCTGACGGCGGCGGGCGGAGAGATGCGCGATTCCGTCATCCGCATCGAGGAAGAAATCACCGCGCTGGCGCTGAAGGTGACCGGGCAGGACCAGCGGCCCCATGGCACCATCCGCATCACCACCACCGACCTGCTGGCGGTGGGCGTGCTGCCCCCCCATGTCGCCGCCTTTCGCGCCGCATGGCCCGAGATCGAAATCGAGGTGATCGTTGCCGACACAGTGCTGGACCTGACCCGACGCGAGGCCGACATGGCCCTGCGCATCGGCAATCCGGGGCAGGAAACGCTGGTCGGGCGGCGGGTCGGGAGGCTGGGTTTTGCCATCTACGCCGCAGCGGGCCGGGCGCCCGCTGACCTGGGCGAGTGCGACTGGATCGGCTATGGCGCGGCGCATGGTCCGCTCAGCCGCAATCTGGCGCGCTGGTGGCCGGATGCGCGGCAGGTTTACCGGACAAACTCGATCACCGCCGCCCATGCGGCGGCAAAGGCGGGGGTCGGACTCGCTGCCTTGCCTTGCGTGATCGCTGATTGCGACCCCAGCCTGATCCGCGCCGCCGCGCTGCCCGAGGACTTCATGCTGGACCTGTGGTTGCTGATTCACGAGGATCTGCGCCAGACCGCGCGCATCCGCCTGTTTCTGGACTTCATGGCGACGGCCCTGACGGCCGATGCCGACCTGCTGGAGGGGCGCTGCCCGTGCAAGACAAGGCCGGCGCAGGCGTGACGCCCGCGCCGGCCCATGCCTGCGCCCATGGCGTCAGTCGATCATCTGCCAGCCCGGATGCTCGAAATGCTCGCCATAGGCGTTCAACGCCTGAACGATCGTCACCGCGCCAGTCTCGACCTCGCCGGCCTCCAATGCCGAGATGCCGGTCATCACCTCACCAAGGACGATATGGAACTGCTCGTCTACCTCGGGTTCCAGCACACAGTTCTCGACCATGAAATCGACCTGCTTCTGGACATCGGCAGCGACCCCATTCGCGGCATCGGCAGGCAGGGTGCCGTTGTGGATCGCGTCCAGGTTCGCGGCCATGGTTCCGTGAATCGCGGTCATGCCGGTGATCATGTTCTGATCGCCCTGCCATTTGGCGCCATCGTTCAGCGTGATCTCGATAGCCCCCGCGCCATGGCTGTCATGTCCCTGGGATTGCGCGGCGGCAATGCCAGCTGACCCCAGCGCGAGGGCGAGAGCGACAGCGACGGTGGTGAAAGATTTTACAGTCCGCATAGTGATCTCCTGTATCTGCCAAGTGGTTCTGGCCGCGGCGGGCATCGACAGACGCCGCCGGGCTTGGGATAGACATAGGCTGTCCGTTTTCGCACGAGAATTGACGAAACCTGCAAAGACCTATTGCACGAATGGACAGACCTCAGGCACGAACCAGACCCTCTCGGCCTGCCGCCGATACCATCGGGCTGTCGAACAGCGCCCCGACGGCATGGGGCCGGATGCCGTCTGCCTCGCGCATCAGAAACAGCGCATCGAGGGAAAGGTGTGCGGCGAGTTCGCCGCCAGCCTGCGGACCCAGCACCATCAGCGCGGTTGCCCAGGCATCAGCCTCGGCACAGCTGCCCGTGACGACCGTGACCGAGGCCGGCGACGACCGCAGCGGGCCGCCCGTCGCCGGGTCCATCGTATGCGACAGGCGCTGGCCCTGAACGGTGACATGATGCCGGTAATCGCCCGAGGTGGCGACGGCAGCATCTTGCAGCATCAGGACCGAATGGGGCGCGCGGCGTTCGGGATCGGGCGCCTCGACGGCGACGGTCCAGGGCATGCCGTCGGGCCGCAGCCCGGAGGCTCGCATCTCGCCGTCGATGCCAACAAGGAACCCGGTGATGCCGAAGCCCCGTAACATTTCGGCCAACCTGTCGACGCCGTAGCCCTTGGCGATGCCGTTCAGGTCGAGCGTGATGGGTGCATGTTTCCTGACCAACCCGGCCGCGCGGTCGATCTCCAGCACCTCATGCGCGGGCGGGCGCGTGGTTACCATGGCCCAGCGGATGGCTTCAGCGCTGGCTTCCTCGGGGCCAAAACCCCAGGCGCGCACCGCATCGCCCATGCCGATATCGAACGCACCGCCCGATGCCGCACAGATCCGCAGCCCGAGGTTCAGCACCTCGGCCAAGCCGGCAGGAACGGCCACCCAGGCGCCAGTGGGCGCCCGGTTCAGGCGCATCAGGTCGCTGTCGGGTTGCCATGTCGACATTGCGGCATCAACCTCCGCCACGGTCGCTTGCAGGGCAGCCTGCACCGGGGCGGGGTCCAGCCCGGCATCGGCGTGGAAACGCGCCGACCAGCGAGTGCCCATGGTCGGGCCGTTCAGCGCGTGGCGGCCCGGGTCAGTAGATATCTTCGGCATAGCGCCCCTCCGCTTTCAGCGCGAGCGGGGTAAGACCCGTCGGCGCGAGGATGTCGGTCAGCGCCTCGGCCACGCCCGAGGCCATGTCGCGCCCGCCGCAGACCATGATGCGCGCGCCTTCGTGTACCAGCCGGATCAGTTCAGCGCTCTCGGCCCGCAGCGCGTCCTGGACATGGCGCGGCTTTGCCCCGCGCGAGTTCGCGGTGGTCAATCGCGCCAGACGGCCATCGACCTGCCAGCCGGCCAGATCGTCGCGATACAGGAAATCGCTGTCGGGGTGGCGCATCCCGAAGGCCAGATGGATGGGCCGCTTGCGGCTGTTGCCCCGGATGAAGCCCGCAAGCGGGCCGATGCCAGTGCCGGCGCCGATCAGGATCAGCGGCGAGCGTCCTGCTGCGGCATGGAAAGCCGGATTGTGCCGGACGAAGGCGCGGATCGCCTGGCCCGGCTTCAGCGCCAGAAGCTGACCCGAGCAGAGGCCGCCGGGATGCTTGCGCACCACGATCTCGACGAACCCGTCGCGCCGTCCGGAGGCCAGCGAGTAGAAGCGCGGCAGATCCGCACCCTCGGGCAGAACGCCGAGGAGATCACCGGCCTGAAACCGGCCAAACCCCCGACCTGTCAGCCGTTGCAAAAACGTCGCCTCGGGTAGGGCAAAGCGCAGGATCGTGGTCGGCGCCTGCACCTCCGCCCCGTAATCACGGCGCGAGATCAGGGTGAGCCGCCCCGTCACGGGCGGGGTTGGCACATGTTCGAGCGTAAGCTCGATCCCCAGCGCCGCCCCCAGGGCGCGGCCCCAGCGGGCGAAATCCTGCGGCGACTGGCGATCGACCGTGTCGAAGGGCATCAATTGCGCCCAGCCTTTGGCAGCAGCCCGACTCCCGACTTCATCGGCGAACGCGCAGAACGCGGGAAAGCTGCGATCGCCGAAACCAAGCACGGCAAGCGGGGCCTCAGGGACAGATTCCAGCGCCGCGAGGCGTTCAATGAACCCCTTCGCCGTGGCGGGAGCCTGTCCCTCGCCCCAGGTGGCGGCGAGAATGACGAACCGTTCGGCCTGCGGATAGCGCGCCGGCTCGAAACCGGACATTGGCGCGACATGAACATGCTGGCCCGCCGTGGTCAGCGCATGTTGGAGCGTCGCAGCGAAACCCCAGGTGCTGCCGCCGTCCGAGCCCACCAGCAAGATGGTCGCAGCGCCGTTTGCAGGATGATTGCCATGGAGACGCGGTCTTGACCGCCGCCCCGCGAACCAGAGCACAAGACCACTCACCCCCATTGCCGGCACGCCGAGCGCCAGCACACCCAGCACGAGGCCGAGAGATGCGGCCCCCTGCCCGGTATGCAGCATGTAGATGGTTTCAGATATCTGTTCCCACATCGTCAGCTCGGCCCAGGCCAGAAGCTCACCCGTCCCCTGATCGAGATAGCCGGTGCCGCGATCCGTCTTCAGAGTGAAGGCGTCCGTGGCGTCGCCAGGATAGGGAAAGCTCAGCTCGCGCAACTCCGTGACAGCAATCACGGAGAGCGGCTCCATCGCAGCAAGCGAGACCCCAGTGCTTCCGCTGACCTCAGTCGGAAAGGTCGGCGGTGCGGCTCCATCCGGCAGAAGATCGAAGGTCGAGGCGGCCATCCACAGTGCAGTCGCTGAGGACAAAACCAGCCCCGCGACCGCCACGCGGGCGATCCCGGTATGGCTGCGGCTCGACGCCGGCCCGCGCAAAGGGGCGAACCAGCGCCGCCAGCCGCCCATGCGCCGCGCGACCAGCATCGCGCCGGAGACCGACAGGATCAGCATCGCCACGGCGCCAATGGCCATGGCGATACGACCGGCATCGCCCAGGAACAGCGAACGGTGAAGGTTGGTCATTGGCATTTCCTTTCGTGTTGCGGCTGGCGGTTCGGGTCTGTTGCCTTCTTCCGCCGATGGGCT
>NZ_JAXMMF010000079.1:0-10039 GCF_034366665.1 Tabrizicola sp.
GACCAGCGTGTCGAAGGGCACGGTGAACTTTTCGCCCGATTGCAAAGCCAGGATGTCGCGGGATTCCTCCAGCGGCACGATCCAGCGGTTGACGATCTTCTGCGGCGGTTCGGCCTGGCGGCCAAGGTCGTCGATGATGAAGATGCCGCCGGTGGCTTTCAGCTGCAGCGGTGCCTGGTAGGTGCGAGCGGTCGGGTTGTAGTTCAGGTCCAGCATGTCGAGCGACAGTTCACCGCCGGTGATGACCGAGGGGCGTTCGCAATAGACGTAGCGGTTGTCGAAGCGGTTCGAGGTGCGGCGCAGCGAGTTCGGGTCATCGACGGCGGATTCTGCGGCCGAATGCACGATCGGGTCGTATACGCTGATGATCTGACCGGCATATTCGATGGCGCGGGGGACATAGACCTTGTCGCCCAGTGCGGCGCGGATGCCGTGGCTGATCGAGGACTTGCCGTTGCCGGGCGGGCCATAGAGCAGGATCGAGCGGCCCGAGGTCACGGCAGGGCCGAGGTTGTCGATCAGGTCGGGCGGCAGGATCAGATGGCCCATGCCGGACATCAGCTGTTCGCGGTTCAGACGGATGTCGCGCACGGACTGGCGCTTGATCTGCACCGAATACTGCTCCAGCGGGACGGGCATCGCGCCGTAGTATTCGGACTGTGACAGGGCATCCAGCGCGCGAGCCTTACCGGCATCGGTCAGCTCGTACCCCATCTCGCCACCGGCAGTGGCGTGCATGGTGCCGGTTGCGGTCAGAAGTTTTTGCGTCCGTGCCAGGTCCACCAGTTCCTGCGTCAGCGGGACGGGCAGGCTGATCGCCTTCGCCAGAGCCGAGACCTGGTCTTGGTTGGTGCGGAACATCGTTTTCAGCAGGATGTCCCGCATCATGATGGTCGACAGCCCGGTATCGGCAAGCGAACGGGGCGAGGGCGGCGGCTGGACGCCGGACACCGGGGCTTCTGCGTTCATAGGACAAGCTCCGTGGACAATCGTAGCAAACTGCTTCGATTTGAGTCGTAAGCGTAACTTGTGTCAGCCCTGTGGCCAGATGGCGGCAAGAAGGTAGAAGACCAGTATGCAAGAGAGCGCGAGGCCGAACGGGAAGAAGCGCCGCTTGGTCCAACTTTCCCAATCCGGGGTCGCATTGCGCACCATCGGGATGCTGCGCAGGATGCGGTGCAGGGCCAGCGATCCGATCATCGAGACGAAGATGATGAGAAGGATCTCGCCGATGTTGCCACCGACGAACATCCCCGCCATCGCGGCGGAATACTTGGCGTCACCGGCCCCGAAGGTCCCGGTGAGATACATCAGGAACCCCGCCACGAAGACGATGGCCATCAGCGCAAAACCCCAGAGCCAGGGCTGCCACGGCACCAGATACCAGCCGATCAGCGGCCAGATCGCCGCCATCGCGATGACGGCCGTGTTCGGGATCTTCATCCGCTTGAGGTCGGTGAGTGCCGCCCAGATCGCGATGGGCAGCACGGGAACGAGAAGGATCAGCGCGTCGGTCGGATCAAGCATTTACATCTTCACATTGGCGTCGAGGGCTTCAAGGCTGCGGACGGCGGCTTCGAAGTGTTTCGGATGGGTTTCGATTGCCTGGTTCAGCAGGCCTTTGCCAACCGAAACGTCGCCTTGCTTGATCGCCGCAAGCCCCATCGAATAGAGCAGTTCCGCCCGTTCGGTCTGGGTCATCTTGACCACCGGCAGGTCATACTTGCGCTGCGCGGCCCGGGCGAGGACCAGGTTGTTCTTTGCGGTGAAGAGCTGCGGGTCGTAGGTCAGCGCTTCCATGAACAGTTTTTCCGCCCCGGCATGTTCGCCGCGCGTCAGCTTGGAAAAGCCCCAGTTGTTCAGGACACCGGCCGGCGTCGTGGTCAGCCCGGCGGCGATTTCGTAGAAGCTGTCGGCCTTCTTCCAGTTCCGGTCACTGTCGGCGACCATCGCCTCCAGCCGGTAACGGTCAAAGCTTTCATGGGTCGGCGGGATCTGGTTCAGCTCGGCCTTGGCTTCTGGCCACTGGTTCGAGCGGATCAGCGCATCGGCCAGCATCACCCGGTCTTCCGGCGTCGCGTCCGGGTGTGCCACGGCCGTGCGCCAGACCTGAGCAGCCTCGGTCGGCTTCTGGGCACGGACCAGCGACCGGCCCAGACCGCGCATCACGTCGATGCGGTCGGGGTTCTGTTCAAGCGTGCGGGTGAAGTAGCTGACCGCCTCATTGGGGTCTGCGACGGTCAGCATCACGTCGTTGAGATTGGTCTCGTCGATGACGTTGACGTCCTTGAGGGCCCGCTGCACCTGTGCGTCAGAGTTGTTCTGACAGGCAGACAGGGCAACCGTGCTGCCAAGGCACAGCAAGGCAAAAACCCGATGGCGCATCTTAAGCGTCCTTTTTGTTGACTGCTCAGGGCACCGCCTAGAGATCGGACAGGAGAACGAACTTGCCTTTTTCCTGCCGGACGAGACGGAACCCGCCTTTTTCTTGTTCTTGTTCGGGATCATACACATTCGCCTCGCTCTGGGCGATAGCGAGCATCAGATTTTCGCGGATCGAGTCCGTTTCGCCACTATCCAGCGCGAAAGCCTTCTGGAAAAGCCCCCGCGCCTCGCCCGACTTGCCCTGTTCCATCAGGACAACGCCCAGGTTGTTGATCGCCGGGACGAAGTTCGGGTCAAGTTCAAGCGCGCGGTTCAGGATCTTCTCGGCCTGGCCCAAGCGGCCCAGCGCAAGATTGGCCGATCCGATCGAGGACAGCACATCGGCGTTGATCCCCGTCTCGCCCGCGCCGCGGAGATAGGCCTTCAGCGCAAGTTCAGGCTCGCCCGCCTCCATCAGCCGGTGACCCACGGTCATGCCGTCGACGCCGTCACCGCGGGCGTCCACGCCGAAGGGGCTGTTCCTGGAAACGCCACCGGCCGGCGCACAGCCGGCCAGCAACAGGGCGCAGACGGTCAGTATGGCCGCGTGGCGCAAATCGTTTCCCGTTTCAAAGGCTGCCCGCAAGCTCGCCCATCATTGTCACCATTCCGTAGACGGAAGGCCCGATGAGAATGACCAGAAGCGGCGGAACTGTAAACAGCATAGTGCCAAGGGTCAGCTTCGTCGGCAACATGTTGGCCTTTTCCTCGGCCCGCATGATGCGCTTGTCGCGCATGTCGGCCGAATAGACCCGCAGCGCATCTGCGATCGAGGTGCCGAAGGTCGCGGACTGGATGATCGTGGTCACGAACGAGGCGACGTCGGGGACGCCCACGCGCTCGGACATGTCCTTCAAGACCGAGATGCGTTCCTTGCCGGCCTTGACCTCTTGCGCGACAAGATCGAACTCGTCGGCCAAGGCGGGATAGCCCGCGCGGCTTTCGCGACCGACACGGATGATCGACTGGTCCAGCGACTGGCCCGCTTCCACGCAGACAAGCATCAGGTCAAGCGCATCGGGAAAGCCCTGGATGATCTCGGTCTTGCGCTTTTCGATCCGCTTGTTCACCCAGTAGCGCGGCAGATAGTAGCCGATGGCGCAGGGCAAAAGGCTGTGCAGCATCAGGTCCATGCCGGACATTTCCTGCGACAGTGACTTGATCAAGGCGATGATCAGACCGCCGACGAGGAACAGGATCGCCATCAGGAACTGCACGGCATGGAACATCCGCACCGAGTTCTTGCCGGTGTATCCCGCGCGCAGCATGTTCAGCTTGGCGGCCGACAGTTCTTCCTTCTTCTGCGGCTCAAGGAACTGGGCGAACTTTTCCAGCTTGTCGAGCTTGTCAGCCTTGCGGAGCCCCTTCTTCTTTTCGACGCCCGCCTTCGGAACCTGGTCCTTCAGCTCGCGGAAGCGGTCGCGCTGGCGTTTCATCACCACCGGCAGGGCCAGCAGGATCAGCAGCATGCCCAGAAGCCCCACCGCCAGAAGGGGTGCCATCGGACCGAAACGTTCGGTCAGCCCGGTCATGAAGTTGGGAAGGAAATCCATGTTCGACCTACACTTTGATGTTGGTCATCACCTTCATGTAGATGATGTTGATGATGAGGAAGGTGATGACGAAAAGGGCCGCAGGGATATAGGCGGTCGTCTCTTTGACTTCGTCATAGTAGTCGGGCTGCACCACGTTGATCATGACCAGCGCGGCGATCGGGAAGCCGGACAGGAACATGCCTGACCATTTCGCCTCGGCCGTGATGGCGCGGACGCGGCGGAACAGCTTGAAACGGGCGCGGACCACCCTGGCGAGGCCTTCCAGGATTTCGGCCAGGTTGCCGCCGGACTGCTGCTGGATCGAGACGGCGACGGCAAGGAACCGAAGGTCCTGGCTGTCCATCCGCTCGGCAAAGGCCTTCAGCGATTCTGACACGTCGCGGCCATAGGCGGCTTCGTCCGAGATGACGCCGAATTCGGACCCCAGCGGATCGGGGATTTCCTTGGCGACGATGCCGACGGCGGTCGAGAAGGGGTGGCCGACGCGCAAGCTGCGGACCATCAGTTCGATAGAGTCGGGCAGTTGCTCTTCCAGCAGGTTCATCCGCTTCTTGGCGGTGCTGTTGACCCAGTAGTAGACCCCGCCGACCCCCATCGCGATGCCAAGGGCGACGCGCAGGCCGGTTTCGGCGGCGGTAAAGATCGACAGAAGGAAGAAGGCAAAGACCGACAGGCCGGCCATGATGCCGATCAGGGCCTGGGGCGAGAAGGCGATGTTTGCCCGCTGCGCCTTCTTGGCCAGCATGGAATAGAGCGGGATGTTCTTCGCATTGAGGTGCTGGTTCATCTCCTTGCGGAGCTGTTCCAGAACCTGCTCGCGGTTCGCATTCTTTTCCAGCAGCGTAAGCCGCCGGCTGACCTTGCTGTTCAGGCTGATCGATTTTCCGAACACGATCAGATAGATACCGTTGACGATCACGACGACCGCCACGAAGATCATGATGTAGATAAGGGGTGCTGCGCTGATTTCCATGGCGGTCAGATGATCGGTTCGTAGATGGAGGCCGGCAGGTCGAAGCCCCACTGGCGGAAGCGGTCGGAATAGGCCGAGCGGATGCCGGTCGCGTTGAACCGGCCGATGATCTTGCCCGAAGGCTCGACCCCCAGACGTTCGAAGCGGAAGACTTCCTGCATCGAGATGACCTCGCCTTCCATGCCGGTGATTTCGGTCACGCTGGTCATGCGGCGGGTGCCGTCCTGCAGACGGCTGGCCTGAACGATCAGGTTGACGGCCGAGGCGATCTGGCTGCGCATCGCTTTCAGCGGCATCTCAATGCCGGACATTGCGACCATGTTTTCCAGACGGCTGACGGCGTCGCGCGGGTTGTTGGCGTGGATCGTGGTCATCGAGCCGTCGTGGCCGGTGTTCATCGCCTGCAGCATGTCGATGACCTCTTCACCCCGGGTTTCCCCCACGATGATGCGGTCAGGACGCATACGCAGTGCGTTCCTCAGACAGTCGCGCTGGGTGACGGCCCCCTTGCCTTCGACGTTGGCCGGGCGGCTTTCCATCCGGCCCACGTGGACCTGCTGAAGCTGAAGTTCGGCGGTGTCTTCGATGGTCAGCACGCGTTCGTGGTTGTCGATGAAGGACGACAGCGCGTTGAGCGTGGTCGTCTTGCCCGAACCCGTACCGCCCGAGACGATGATGTTCAGCCGGCAGCTGACGGCAGCTTGCAGATAGGCCGCCATCTCGTCGGTGAAGGCGCCGAAGCGGACGAGGTCGTCGACCCGCAGCTTGTCCTTCTTGAACTTACGAATGGAGACCAGCGAGCCATCCACCGCAATCGGCGGGATCATGCAGTTGAAACGGCTGCCATCCTGCAGACGGGCGTCGCAATAGGGGTTGGATTCGTCGACGCGGCGGCCCACGGCGGAGACGATCTTGTCGATGATGCGCAGAAGGTGGCGTTCATCGCGGAAGGTGACGTCGGAAAGTTCAAGCTTGCCGGCGCGTTCGATGAAGATGCGCTTTGGCCCGTTCACCAGGATGTCGTTGATCGTGTCGTCCTTCAGCAGCGGCTCCAGCGGGCCAAGGCCCATGACTTCGTCATAAAGCTCTTGCGTCAGGGCAAGGCGGTCGTCCTTGTTGAGCGCGACGGACATCTGGTCCAGCGCCTCTCCGGCAAGGGACGAGATTTCGGTGCGCAGCTGCTGCTCGCTGGCCGATTCCAAAGCCGAGAGGTTCAGGTCTTCAAGAAGACGCTTGTGGATCTCGACCTTGAGTTCGGTGAGGCGCTCTTTGCGCTTCTTTTCCCGGTCGGCAGCGGCGGCCTCGGCGGGCGGGCGCTGCTGCACCGGCGGCTGGGCCGCAGCCCTGGCAGCCGACGCGGCGGCCGCAGCCGAAGTCGAAGCCGAAGCCGAAGCCGCTGCGGGTGCTGCGCTTTGCGTCGGGCGGGCACCGGGCGGGGTATCTTTCTTGAATCGGCTAAACACTGGTCATTCCCCTTGAATCAGGCCTTGGCGGTTTCAGCGGCTTTGTTCAGGTCGTACAAGGACTTGGCAAGCTTCTGGAGTTCCTTGCGCAGCGGGTTCTTCGCGGCGCTTTCGGCAATGGGCAGGCCGTGGTCGTTGGCCTGGGTGACCTGTTCGCCCCCATCGGGCAGCTGCACCTCGATGGAGATGTCCAGGCTTTCCGCCATGCGCTTGACGCGCGCCTTGGCGGACAGATCGGTGAATTTGGGCGCACGGTTCAGCACATAGCGCACCTTGTCGTGCGGCAGGGCCTCGGCCTTCAGGGCGCGGACAAAGCGCAGGATGTTCTGCGCAGAACGCAGGTCCAGCTCAAGCAGCGCGAAATAGACGTGGGATCGGGTCAGCACGGCTTCGGTCCAGGCGACGACGGCCGTCGGCATGTCGACGATGACGAAGTCGAAGTTGGCCTGCGCGGTGTCCAGGATGCGGCCCACGTCTTCGGGCGTGACCATTTCCAGCGGCAGCATGTCGGCCGGCGCGGTGAAGACGTGCAGCTTTTCGTTGAACGTCAGCATCGACTTGATCAGCGAGTCGGCGTCGACCGAGGCGGTGTCGGTCAGGATTTCCAGCACGGCTTCCTTGCGGGGCAGGTCGAGATAGGTCGCGATCGAGCCGAACTGCAGGTCGAAGTCGATGACGCAGACGCGCATGCCTTCCGAGTCGGGGGTCAGCGCCAGCTCCCAGGCCAGGTTCGCGGCGAAAGTGGTGGCGCCAACGCCGCCCGCCATGCCGTGCACCGGCAGGATGACGCCGTTGCGGTCGCCCTTGGCCTTGAAGACCGGGTTGAAGAGGCCGGTGTCCGGGTCATAGCCGTCGGGCATGACCGGAGCGGGCTTGCGCAGACGCTCGATCGCGTCATGCAGCGCGCCTTCCGGCAGCGGGTAGGGCACGAAGTCGTCGGCGCCCAGCTTCAGCATCTGGTGCAGGACGGACGGGCTGACCTGGTTGGCGATGAGCAGGACCTTGATCTTCTTGGCCTTGGCCGCCTTGATCACGTCGTTCATCTTGGTCAGCTCGGACTCATCCTCGCTGTCCACGGCAATGGCGACGAACTGCATGCCGGTGCTGTCGGGCTGCTTCAGAAAGACCAGGGCATCCTCGAAGTTGAGGTCGCCCCAGGCTTCGCCCAGCTCCTGCTCCATGTCGTCGATCAGAAGATCGAATCGCTGCACATCCCGCGAAATCGTGCAGGCGAGGATCGGCGCCGGATCGCTTTGTACAGTGGCTTTGCTCGTCATCTCGCGTTGCGTCCTTTCGGTACGGGGAAGTTGTCTTTTGATTTCATAAGCTTGACCACGGGTCGTCGGGTTGGTCGCGCCTTGGGAAATCAGACCCCCAAACTCATCCAATGGTTCGGACCTTGTTCAAGAATGGTGGCGATAATTGGGCTAAAAGAGCCTGTTTCTGGGATTATCACTATTCTGGAAACGAAGAGGCCGGACGCAAGGCCCGGCCACTTGTTCTTTGCGGAAAGGCGGGCGATCAGCCGCCGCCAGCGCCTGCGTCGGCGCGTTCGCCCAGATGCTCACGCGTGCCGCTGACGATGTAGTCGCGCCAGATGATTTCGGCGTACTTGCCGTTCAGGACCAGCGGATGGCTGCCGACAAAGCCCGAAACCTCGGTCACCGTGCGGCGGTTGCGCACTTCGGGGTCCTGGGTCTGCACGATCGGCTGCGTCTCGCCATAAGAGACCACCGCCTCAAGCCGCGACCGGCTGATGCCAAGCGAGCTGAGATAGGCCACGGCGGCCTGCGCCCGGCGAAGGCCCAGACGCTGGTTGTAGCTGTTGGACCCGACCTTGTCCGTGTGACCGAAGACGCGGAAGCGCACCTCGGGGAACTGACGGATGAAGCCGGCCTGCTTGGCCAGGATCGCCCGGGCTTCGTCCGACAGCTCGGCGCTGTTGAAGGCGAAGTTGATCGTGTCGGGAACCTCGGCGGCGAAGCGTTCGGCAAGTGCCACGGTGTACGAAATCTCACCGGTCTGGATGAGCGTGTTGTTCATCGTGGCGTTGCCGAACTGGCCCTTGTCGACTTCGGAGCCAAGTTCGCGGTCCCAGCTTGTGGACGTCGTGCTGCAAGCGGTCAGCGCGAGGAGGGCAGAGGCTGCAAGCAGCTTGGGAAGCATGCGGGTCATCTCCTTACTCCATCACATAGCCGTAGGATGAGCTGAAGTCCTGGCGGGCCACTTCGGCGGCGGCACCCTTGTTCGGGTTGCCGGCGACCTGGCCGAACAGGAAGAGCTCACGCTCGGTCGGGATACGGACCCGGTCGGTCGGCAAAGCCAGCGCCTCGCCTGCCACCGGGGTGACGAGGTGTGGCGTGACGATGACGACAAGTTCGGTCTGCGCGCGCTGGTATTCCGACGAACGGAACAGAGCGCCCAGGATCGGGATGTCGCCCACCCAGGGAAGCTGGGTGTTCAGGTCGCGGAAGTCGTCCTGCAGCAGGCCGGCAATCGCAAAGCTTTCCCCGTCGCGCATCTCGACCGTGGTCGAGGTTTCGCGGCGTTTGAAGGCGTCGATCTCGAAGCCGGCGATGCTGATGCCGTTCGCCGGGTCGATCGACGAGACCGCGGCGTCGATGGTCAGGTTGATGATGTCCTGGTCGACGACCACCGGGGTGAAGTTCAGTTCCACACCGAAGGGTTTGTATTCGACCGTGACGGTGTCGTTGTCCTGCGAGACGGGAACCGGATATTCGCCGCCGGCCAGAAACTTGGCTTCCTGCCCGGAGAGCGCGGTCAGGTTCGGCTCGGCCAGGGTGCGGACCATGCCCTTGGATTCCAGCGCTTCCAGAAGCACTTCGAATTCAAGTCCACCGATCGACCCGCCAAGCGCGACACCGCCAGAGGTGTTGCCCCGCAGCGTCAGGCTTCCGCCCAATCCGTTTCCGGGCAGCAGGTAGCTTCCGGTTTCACCCCGAAGGTTGCCGCCGTCGCGCAGAGCCACCGAGGACGAGAAGTTCTTGCTGACGGTCCGGTTCATCTCGGCGAAGCGGACTTTCAGCATGACCTGCTGCGTCCCGCCCACCACCATCAGGTTCGAAACCCGATCCGGCGCGTAGCGGTTGGCAAGATCCAGTGCGCGGTCCATCTTGGCCGTCGAAGAGACCTGGCCCGACAGCACGATGCCGTCGTTCGCGGTCCGGACCTCGATATTCTCGCCGGGGATGATCTGCTGGAGACGCTCCTTGAACTCGGCGATGTCGGGCGTGACGTGCACGTCGACGTTCGAGATCAGTGTCCCTTCCGGCGACAATAGCGTCAGCGTCGTGCGCCCCGGTGCCTTGCCCAGAACGTAGATGGAGCGGTCGGACAGCGTCGAGATATCCGCGATGCCCGGGTTCGCGATCGAGAGTTCCGCGAAGGGAACGTCGCTTTCGACGACAACGGCCCGGTTCATCGGAACGTTGAGTGCTTCGGATGCCTGGCCCTGCAAAACGCGCAGGACTTCGGCAGAGACCGGCGTCAGCGCCGTCGATGCGAGAGCCGCACCAATATACGCTGCAGTCAGAAGTCGTTTCATGTTCATGTGATCTGCCCTTTCGACCACGCCTCGTTTGGGTCTTGAATGCCCTTATGTC
>NZ_JAXMMF010000080.1:0-43114 GCF_034366665.1 Tabrizicola sp.
GTCGTGATCCGGCGTTCCGGGGTGATCCGGGCCAGGGGCACCATGTCTTGCGGCATCAGGTCCTCATCGATTCGACAAGGTCAGCCTAGACGCCCCTGGGTTAACGGCTGCTTGATGGCGCCAGGATCAGTGGCGGGGTCCGGTGACGGATCAGCTGGACGGGGTATCGACGCAGGTTCCCTTCACGGCATCCCAAGTCGTCCCGGCCATGCAGCTGGCGGCGGTCTGTTCGGTGTGCTTGCCCGCGCATTGGGCGAAGGCAAAGCCGGGGAGAAGGGCAATCGCCAAGGCGGCGAGGGTCGTTGCAGTCTTCATCGGTCGTCCTCCTTGTGGGTTAGTAGGTGTAGGTCACTCCGGTCGTGATCGCGCCGGCAAGCGCGGTTTCGGCCCAGGTTCCGGTGCCACCCGACTGGCGGATGGCGTCAAGCTGGGCCTGGGCAAGCTGGGGTTCGTCCAGCTGGACAAGCAGCTGGCCATAGTAGCTGCGGGCCAGGATATTGGCCGGGTCCATCGCAATGGCGCGTTCGTAGGCGGCGATGCCCTCGTCCACCCGGCCGGTCTGGCGCAGAAGAAAGCCCTGATAGGTCATGACGCGCGAGGTCTCGCCCTCGGTCATCAGGGCCAGGATCGCCAAGGCCTCGTCATAGCGTTTGGCATGGGCCAGTTCCCGCACCGCGCCGTAGCGCTGGTCGTCGCTCAGGCTGGACTCCTCGGCCTTGATGCAGGTCTTGGTCTTTTCGTCCCAGACCGTGCCCTTTTCGCAGACCGTCGTGGTTTCGGTGGGTGTCGGCGGCTCGCTGTCATCGCTGCCCGCCGCAAGGGCCAGGTGCGGTGCGAGGACCAAAGCTGCAGCAAGGATCATGCGCATGGCGGTACCTTTGGGTAATTTCCCGAAAGGTAGCATGATTGTCGCCAAGGCAAGAACGGATTGCGCCAATCGGCCCGGAGGGGCCGATCACGCTTCTGTCAGCTGCCGAAAACCCGGGCGAAGATCGTATCGACGTGTTTGGTGTGGTAGCCGAGGTCGAACTTTTCCTCGATCTCGGCGGGGGTCAACGCCGCCGTGACTTCGGGGTCGGCCAGAAGCTCGGTCTTGAAGTCGGCACCCTTTTCCCAGACCTTCATCGCGTTGCGCTGGACCAGGCGGTAGCTGTCCTCGCGGGAAACACCGGCCTGGGTCAGCGCCAGAAGGACGCGCTGCGACATGACAAGGCCTTTGAACTTGTTCATGTTGCGCAACATGTTTTCGGGGTAGATCACCAGCTTTTCGACGACGCCCGCCAGCCGGTGCAGCGCAAAGTCCAGTGTGACCGTGGCGTCGGGGCCGATGGCGCGTTCCACGCTGGAATGGCTGATGTCGCGTTCATGCCAGAGCGCCACATTCTCCAGCGCCGGAACCACGGCCATGCGCACGAGGCGCGCAAGGCCGGTGAGGTTTTCGGTGAGGACCGGGTTGCGCTTGTGCGGCATGGCCGAACTGCCCTTCTGGCCGGGAGAGAAGAACTCTTCGGCCTCCAGCACCTCGGTCCGCTGCATGTGGCGGATCTCGATCGCGACGTTTTCGATGCTGCTGGCAATGACGCCCAGGGTGGCGAAGAACATCGCGTGCCGGTCGCGGGGAATGACTTGCGTGCTGATCGGCTCGGGCGTCAGGCCCAGCATCTTGCAGACGTGCTCTTCGACCGCGGGGTCGATATTGGCGAAAGTGCCCACGGCGCCGGAAATCGCGCCGGTGGCGACCTCTTTCCGGGCGTTTTCAAGCCGTTCCCGGTTGCGCTGCATCTCGGCGTAGAAGCGGGCAAAGGTCAGGCCCATCGTGGTAGGTTCGGCGTGGATGCCGTGGCTGCGGCCGATGCGGACGGTATCCTTGTGTTCAAACGCGCGGGTCTTCAGCGCGGCCAGCACCCGGTCCAGCGCCTTCAGCAAAAGGTCCGACGCGCGCACGAGCTGGATGTTCAGCGTGGTGTCGAGGACGTCCGACGACGTCATCCCCTGGTGGACGAAGCGCGCCTCGTCATTGCCGATGATCTCGGCCAGGTGGGTCAGGAAGGCGATGACGTCATGCCTGGTCACCGCCTCGATCTCGTCGATGCGGGCCACGTCGAAGGGCACATCCTTGGCGCGCCAGACGGCTTCGGCGTTGGCTTTCGGGATCACGCCAAGGGCGGCTTGCGCGTCGCAGGCGTGGGCCTCGATCTCGAACCAGATCTTGAAGCGGGTTTCCGGCGACCAGATCGCCACCATTTCGGGACGGGAATAGCGCGGGATCATCGGGGAACTCCGGAACAGCAAGGGTTGCGCCCCCTTAATCCGCAGGTCGTCAGGGTGCAAGGCGTCAGGGGAAGGCCGCGACCAGAGCGGGCGGGATCGTCAACGGGGTGACAAGGCCGGCCAAGAGGGCGACAAGGGTGACGGCGATTGCCGCCCCGAGGGCCAGCGTTGCCGTGCCCAACGCCGCCGAGCGGCGCGACAGTGGCACCGAAAAATGCGCGAAGACTGCCAGGACGGCCAAGCCGTAATAGGCCGCGAAGACGACGGGCCAGGGGGCAGGGGCCTGCAACCCGGCGGCGGCAAAGGCAAGGTCGGTGTCTACCCCTTGGGCGCGGGCTGATAGGACCGCGCCAAGGTGGACCAGCAGAAAGAGGCCGAGGTAAAGGCCCGAGGTGGTCTGCACGGTCACCCGCCTGCGCCGGGCGACAAGCGCAAGGCCCAGCCCGATCTGAACCACCAGCGCCAGCAGCAGCACCGGCTCGACCAGCGGATGCCGGTAGACGGAGCGGGCTGCGGCCTGCACTGCACCGTGGGTCGCCTGACCGCCCAGTCCCGCCAGGTGGTTGCCCAGATGCAGCGCCAGGAACAGGGCCAGCACGACTGCCAGCGCCCGGTGCGCGCGCCTCATGCCAGGCCCGTGACCGCCAGTGCCGAAATGCCGAGGAACGCGACCCACTGCGGCAGAACCCAGATCGTGCCCAATCGCTTGATCCCGTAGAACAGGAACAGGGCCGCCGTGCTGACGAACAGCGCCACGGGCAGCGCGGCAAGGACCAGCGCCTGATCGGGAAACAACCCGGCAGCAATCAGGGCCAGGCCCCCCAACGCCATGACGGCGGTGGCTGCGTGCCAGACCACCGACCAGACCGCCTTGGCCGGTTCGGGCCACTGCGCGGCGACCATCGGGCGGTGAATCTCGCGCCCGCCGCGGAAGATATGGACAAGATCAAGGACAAGTGCCGCCACTCCGGCGGCCAGAAGCCATGCGTTCATTGCATCCTCCATACGGTTGCGTATGGTTTAGTCGATCCGCTGGACGCTGTCCATACGGTTGCGTATGTTTGCCGCATGACCGGGACCCGTTCCAACACGAAACTGGGCCGCACCGACTGGGTGCTGGCCGCCCTGCGCGCACTGGTGCGGGGGGGCATCGGCGCGGTCAGGGTCGAGGCCCTGGCGCGGGAGATCGGGGCGACGAAGGGGTCTTTCTACTGGCATTTCAAGGATCTCGGTGAACTTCATCAGGTGATGCTTGAACTGTGGGAAGAGGTCGGGACCCAGCGCCTCACGGCGGCGGTGCGGGCGTCGGGTCTTGATCCACGGGGGCAGCTGATGCTGCTGGTCGACATGGTCTCGGTCCGCCCTGGCGAGGCGGTGGGCGGAGTCGAGGTCGAACCGGCGCTGCGCGACTGGGGCCGCAACGATCCGCGCGCCCGGGCTGTGCTGGAGCGGGTGGACCGCCAGCGGCTACAGGACATCGCCGAATTCCTGCGTGGGGTCGGGGTCCGCGACGGCGAACTGTTGCCAAAAGCGCAACTCATTTATGCCGCAGTGATCGGGTTAGAACAGTTGCGACTGACAACCGGGGCCGAGATGGGTCCGGCCTTGCGAAGTCTGGTGGCACGGTTGATCGGGTGAAGTGATGCGATGCGGTGCGGACGAGTGATGGAAGACGAAAGCAGGATCTGGCAGCAAGTGATCGGCAGCGCGCTTGGCCTCGCGGTGCTGGGTCTGGTGGGGGGCTATCTGGGCTTTTTCCATCCGCTGGGCGATTCGCTGTCGGTGGGACGCGGGATCGCAGCGGCGGCGGTGCTGATCCTGGCGGTCTTTGCCAGTTTTGCGGGCCTGCGGATGGCGGCCTTCGTCTCGATGCTGCTGGCGCTTCTGACCGGGGCGCAGGTGCTGCTGGCTTATAGCTGGCCGGGCGTGCCGGGTCGTTACACGGTCTACCAGAAGAACATGCTGTTCCGGAACGCCGAACTGCCCGCGCTGGAGGCAGACATCCGTGCGGCAGACGCGCAGATCGTGACGCTGCAGGAGGTCTCGACCCCCAACCAGGCGATGCTGGCGAACCTGAAGGACCTTTATCCGACGCAGCACCTCTGCCCGGGCGGGGCTGTCGGTGGCCCGGCGATCCTGACACGACTGGAACCGATCCCGGGCACGGCCTTCTGCGGCCCGAATCTGGCCGCATTGCAGGTTGTCGCAGGGGAGGAGCGGTTCTGGCTGGTCTCGGTCCACCTGCACTGGCCCTGGCCCTACCAGCAGGCCGACCATGTCGAGCTTCTGCTGCCGATCCTGGACCGGCTGGAGGGGCCGGTGGTGATGGGCGGCGATTTCAACATGGTCCGCTGGGCCAATTCGGTGACGCGCCTGGCCGAGATCGTCGGGACCCGTCCGGCGGGGCCGACTTTCGGCAGCTACATCGGGTTGAGCGGCCTGTTCCCGCTGCCCATCGACCATGTCTTCGCGACCCAGGGCGGCAAGACCGCCCCGCGCCCGGCATTGGGGTCGGATCACCTGGGAATCCTTGCTGCGGTCGAGATCTGAGGGGCTGCGTCCTGCCGGGTGAGGCCCGCGCGCGCAGGACCGCTCGTCGATGACTTCGTCACTCCTCGCTTGCGCCGCGCCGGACCGACGAGAAGCCGGGCCGACGAGAAGACGACGTCGCAGGAGGAGGCGGCTGTCATCCCATCAAACGCGCGTCAAACGGATAGCGCGTCAGCGTCTCGCAGCCGTCCTCGGTAATCAGCACCTGATCCTCCAGCTTGATCGAGAAATCCCCGCCCTGGGGCGAGACGAGCGCCTCGACGCACAGCACCATCCCCGGCTCCAGCGCCGCATCGAAGGCGCCGGGCAGCCAGCCGTCGGGGTAATGCACGTAAGGCCATTCGTCGCAAAGGCCGACCCCGTGCATCTTGCAGGAGTATTTCTGCGCCCAGTATTCGGGGGCCAGCTGATGGCCCTGCATCACCAGTTCTTCGATCATCACGCCCGGACGCAGCCGCGCCTTGTGGTCGGCGATGTGATCCAGCGCGTGGTGGAAGGCCGAGACCATCGCATTCGAGGGCCGCGCATCCCCCACCCACCAGGTCCGGCTGATGTCGATGCAGAAGCCGTAGGCCCCGATCAGGTCGGTATCGAAGGCCACGATCTCATTCGGCTGCACGATCCGGGGCCCACATTCCTGAAACCACGGGTTCGTCCGGGGACCCGAGGCCAAAAGCCGCGTCTCGATCCATTCCCCGCCGCGCCGGATGTTCGCCGCGTGCAGTTCCGCCCAGATCGCATCCTCCGAGACCGTGCCAGAGGGCACATTGGCCCGCGTGAAGGCCTCCATCTCGGCAATCCCCGCCTCGCAGGCCAGATGGGCGCAGCGCATCGCCAGGATCTCGTCCGGGGTCTTCACCGCGCGCACCCGTTCGGTCACCTCTTCGCCTTCCTCGACCACGAACCCCGCCGCCTCCAGCGCGCGGAGGCCGTGGATCATGATCTTGTCCACCGCCAGCCGCCGGTTCGTCCCGGCATGGGCGCGCATCACCTCACCCACCTGCGCCGCGAACCCCTGCGCCGCCTGCTGGCCCCGGTCGCCGGTGGAGTTGTAAAAGAACGTCGCCCCCGAGCGCAGTTCCTTGACCAGGGGGTTGAAGGTCACCAGGAAGGGTGAATTCTTGTACTCCCACATCACCATGTGCCCATCGGCGCACAGAAGGCAGGCGCGAAACGGGTTGTGGGTGTTCCACAGCTGCATGTTGGTGGTGTCGGTGGCGTAGCGGATGTTCAGGGGGTCGAAGAGCAGAAGGCCGCCATAGTCGCGCGCGACGAGGCCCGCGGTCAGCTTCTGCCACCGATCCTCGCGCATCCGGGCGAGGTTCGGCAGGGTCAGCCCGGCCGCCGCCCATTCCGCGAAGGCAAGCTGCGTCGGCCCGATCTCGACCCGGTCGTTGTCGTTCGGGCTGCCGTCGCCCAACGCCGCCCCGCGTGAGGGGTCGATCTTCCGGCGGTCGCGCTGATAGTCCATGTGGGCCTCCCGTTTCGCGCCAGACTGCCCCGGCGGCGAAGCCCCGCCTAAGCCAGCCGCGACGCCCACTGGTCGCAAATGTGTTGGTTGCAGCGGCCTGCGCCCCATGCTCAAAGACCGCCATGCCCGACCCGATGCAAGATCAGCCCATCCTGCAGGACCGCCTGCCGCATTTGCCGTGGATCGACCCGCGCACCCGCCGCCTGCCCGGAATCCTGCCGGTGGACGGTCAGGACTGGCTGCGGATCGACGAGGCTTACGCCGCGCAGATGGCGCTGCGCGACCGCCTGATTGCGGCCCAGGCCAAGGCCGTCCACGCCCTTCTGCCCCAGGCCCGGCCCGCTGCCGAGGAACTGTACGCCGTCACCCTGGACTGGCTGCGCCAGGCCCCCGGCTTTCACCTCACCGCGACCTCCGCGGTCCGTCCCGATGGCATCAGCGTCCCGCTCGACCCTGCGCAACCGCTTCTTACCCTTGGGCGCCTGGTGCAAGAGGACCTCTGCCTGATGCAGCGTGAGGGCGAGGAATATGTCCTGACCGGCGGCATCCTCTGCTTTCCCGCCAGCTGGTCACTGGCCCAGAAGCTCGGCCGCCCGCTGACCGGCATCCATGACCCGGTCCCGGTCTATGACGCCGACGTCGCCAAGCGCGTTGCGCGTCTGTTCGACGCGATCCGGCCCGAGCAGGCCTTGTGGCGGATGAATTACCTGACCTACGACGACTTTGTCCTGTACCAGCCCAGGCGTGAGGGCGAAAAGCGTCCGCAACCCAAGGGCCATGTCTTCATCCGCTGCGAACGCCAGTGCCTGCTGCGCCTGCCCAAGACCAAAGCGGTGGTCTTCACGATCCACACCTATGTCGTCGACGCCTCGACGGTGACGCCGGACGAGTTGGCCGCCCTGCGAAAGGCCGTGCATTGACCCGCTGCCTGATCGTCACCGCCCATCCGCTGCCGCAAAGCCTGACCAAGCGCCTTGCCGCGACGGTCGAGGCACAGGCGCGCGCCCAAGCCTGGCAGGTTACCCGCCGCGACCTTTACGCCCAGGACTTCGACCCCCGCCTCACACCCGAGGAACGCGCGGGCTACTACGCCACGCCGCCCGCCACGCCGCCCGCCACGCTTGTGGATGAAAAGGATGAGCTGACCCAGGCCCAGGTCCTGATCCTGGTCTTCCCGACCTGGTGGTTCGGCTTCCCTGCGATCCTGAAGGGCTGGTTCGACCGGGTCTGGACGCCGGGCACTGCCTTTGATCATTCCCCGGGCTTCGGCCCGATGCTTCCGCGCCTGCACAAGCTGCAGGCGGTGCTGGCCGTGACCACGATGGGCGCGCCGTCCTGGATCGACTGGCTGGTCTTGCGCCGCCCGCTGCGCCGTATCCTGCGCCTTGCCATCCTGAGGCCCTGCGCACCGAAGGCCAGGCTGACCTGGCGGGCGCTGCATGCTGCCGAAGCTGTGCCCGAACCGCGCATCGCCGCGCTGGAAGCCACCCTTGCCACCGACCTTGCCCGCATCAAACGGAGACTGACATGCCCGGACTGATCCGCCGTACCCTGCTGATCGGGGGCGCTGCTGCCGTGGCCGCCGGGGGGGTCGCGCTGTGGCGGCGCGGCCAGAGTGCGACCGAGATCACCTATGGCTCCGACCCGCGCCAGGTGATGGACGTGACCCTGCCCGCGGGCAACGGCCCGCATCCGGTGCTGATGATGATCCACGGCGGCGCCTTCAAGATCGGCGACAAGTCCGAGATGACGATCTGGCCGGACCTGACCCAGGCCGGGATTGCCGTGGTGCGGATCAACTACCGCCTTTCGGGAACCGCGAAATGGCCCGCTCAGGGCGAGGATTGCCTGGCCGCCGTGGTCCATCTGCAGCGTGAGGGCATGGCGCTGGGCCTGGATCCCGCGCGGCTGGTGCTGCTTGGTCAGTCGGCGGGCGCCTTCCTTGCGGTCTCGACCGCCCTCAGCCTGGTCGAAGTCGGACTTCGTCCGCGCGGCGTGGTCAGCCTGTTCGGCCCGATGGACTTCTCGACGATGGATCAGGACATGGCGACCCTGGGCCGGACCCCGGCGATGGGCGCGACCGATCCGGCCGACAGCGCGGAAAGCGAACTGCTCGGCTATGCCGTGGGCGAAAACCGCGCCGCCGCCCGAGGGGTGGGGCCGATCGGGCGGCTCTCCCGGCTGCAGGAACCGCTGCCGCCGATCCTGATCCGCCACGGCGACGCCGACCCTTTGATCGCCGACCTGCAGGCCAAGCGGCTGCGCGAAGCCTGGATCGCCGCCGATCCGCGGGCCGAGGTGGACTACAAGCTTGTCCCCGGTGCAGGCCACGGCGGCACGGAGTTCGAGACCGATCCGGTCAAGGCCGAGGTGATGGCCTTCCTGCAAAAGACCCTCGCCTGACACTCTGCACTGCGCCCAAGCCCTTTCACCTGGCGACAAATATCCCCGCGCGGCGCGCTCCCCAAGCGGTCTTGCGTCCTTCACGCAAGACCGCGAGACAAAAGGCGTGCGCGGAACGCGCTCCTTGCGAAACCCGCCCGCAGCCGGGGGACCGGTCAGTCATCCGCCCCGATCTGCCGCAAGTCGCGCCCGCTGGCCCAGAGCCATAGCGCCCGGCCCAGGCCGTAGGGCAGGGCGACACCCACCGTGGCCCAACCGAACCCGTAGCCCAGGACCTGGATCGCCCCCGCTGCCACCGGCCCCGGCGGGGCAGGGGGCTGATCCGACCTCGGCCCCGACCTCGGCCCCGACCTCGGCCCCGATCTCGGCCCCGACCTTGGCCCCGACCTCGGCCCGGTGTCCGGCGTCGGCCCCGCAGCGATCTCCTCACGGATCGCGGCAAGCGGGTCATCCCCCGGCTGCAGGATCTTCGGTTCGGCCAGAACCACCGGGGTGACCTCGCCAAAAGCCCGAATGGGGGCAGGTTCGGGCGGGACCGGTGAGACGGCGTTGGCTTCGCTCCAGAGATGCGGCTGGATTTCGGCAACCAGCGCATTGCCGCGCCGCACGTCCGGGTCAGCGGTCGCGCTGGCATGGGACAGAAGGTCCGCCAGGGTCTTGACCCACACCGCGACCCGCAGGTGCGACGGCACGAAGCGCGCGGCCCGCCCCAGCTTGTCCGCCGGAATGCGTCCCCTGCCATCCCTTGCCTCGGTCGCCAACCGCCGCAACCGCCGCGCCGCCCAGGCGTGGAGCGGGGCCACACCTTCGCGCGCAAGGTGCAGTCCGCCCCGCCCCAGCGCGCGCAGATCGAAAGGCGGCCGCTGCCCCCCCGAGGCCCAGATTTCTGGTCGTCCCGCGCTGGACGTCTTGCGCAAAGGGTCCTTCGCCATGCCTGTCCCGCCAATGGTTTCAACCGCAGGTTAGCCGCCCGCCCCATGCTTTCCAAGTCGTCAAGATCACCGGTCCCCCATCACCCACTTGGCCGATCGGCCCGCCCTGGACGGCAATGAAAAAGGGCGCCCAGGGGCGCCCTTTCCGGTGCTGCAGTAGGGTGGGCCATCGGCCCACCGCCCGCTTCAGCAGGAGTAGTACATCTGGTACTCGACCGGGTGAGGCGTATGCTCGTAGGCGTAGACCTCTTCCCACTTCAGCGCCATGTAGGCCTCCAGCTGGTCGCGGTCGAAGACATCGCCCGCCAGCAGGAAGTCCATGTCCTTCTCCAGCTCTTCCAGAGCCTCCCGCAGCGAGCCGCAGACGGTCGGGATTTCGGCCAGTTCTTCCGGCGGCAGATCATACAGGTCCTTGTCCGAAGCCGGACCCGGGTCGATCTTGTTCTTGATGCCGTCAAGGCCAGCCATCAGAAGTGCTGCGAAAGCGAGGTAGGGGTTCGCCGACGGATCGGGGAAACGGGCCTCGACGCGCTTGGCTTTGGGCGATTCCGTCCACGGAATACGGACGCAGCCCGACCGGTTGCGGGCCGAATAGGCGCGCAGAACCGGGGCTTCAAAGCCCGGGATCAGGCGCTTGTAGCTGTTGGTGCCCGGGTTGGTCAGCGCGTTCAGGGCCTTGGCGTGCTTCAGGATGCCGCCGATGAAATACAGCGCCTCTTGGCTCAGGTCCGCATACTTGTCGCCCGCGAAGAGGGGCTTGCCGCCCTTCCAGATCGACATGTTGACGTGCATCCCCGAGCCGTTGTCGCCCTTCATGGGCTTCGGCATGAAGGTCACGGTCTTGCCGTAGGCGTGGGCCACGTTGTGGATCACGTACTTGTACTTCTGGATGTTGTCGGCCTGCTCGACGAGGCCCCCGAAGATCATCCCAAGCTCGTGCTGGCAGGTCGCGACCTCGTGGTGGTGCTTGTCGACCTTGATGCCCATCCGTTTCATCGTGGACAGCATCTCGCCGCGGATATCCTGGGCTTCGTCGATCGGGTTGACCGGGAAGTAACCGCCCTTGTGACCCGCGCGGTGGCCGTAGTTGCCGCCTTCGGTCACGGTGTCGGTGTTCCAGGCTGCCGCCTCGGCGTCGATCTCGTAGCTGACCTTGCGCGGCGTGACCGAGTAGCGAACGTCGTCGAAGAGGAAGAACTCAGCTTCCGGCCCGAAGTAGGCGGCGTCACCAATGCCCGAGGACTTGAGGTACGCCTCGGCCTTCAGCGCGATCTGGCGCGGGCAGCGCGAATAGGCTTCGCCTGTGTCGGGCTCCACCACGTTGCAATGCACGCACATGGTCTTTTCGGCGTAGAACGGGTCGATGTAGACCGAGGCCGCGTCGGGCATCAGCTTCATGTCGGACTGGTCGATCGACTTCCAGCCCGCGATCGACGAGCCGTCGAACATGAAGCCTTCCTCGAAGAAATCCTCGTCCACCAGGTCGGCGACCAGCGTTACGTGCTGGAGCTTGCCCTTCGGGTCGGTGAAACGGATGTCGACGTATTCGACTTCCTCGTCCTTCATCAGTTTCAGAGCATTCTTCACTGCGCTCATCATGCTGCCTTTCGGTTTGGTTTCGGTTAGGGCTTGTGGCCCGGTTTTGGATCAACGTCAGGAATTTTCGACGAAAATTCCCAAGGTTGCGTCAGACAGCATCGTCGCCGGTCTCGCCGGTGCGGATGCGGATGGCTTGTTCGACGGGGGTGACGAAGATCTTGCCGTCGCCGATCTTGTCGGTGCGGGCGGCTGCGATGATCGCCTGGACGGCGGTGTCGACCATGTCGTCGGTCAGCACGACCTCGATCTTCACCTTGGGCAGGAAGTCGACGACATATTCGGCACCACGGTAAAGCTCGGTGTGGCCCTTCTGGCGGCCGAAGCCCTTGACCTCGGTGACCGACAAGCCCTGGATGCCCGCTTCCTGAAGCGCCTCTTTGACTTCATCCAGCTTGAACGGCTTGATGATCGCTTCGACTTTCTTCATTGGGCCGACTCCCCCCGGTTCCGTCTTTGCCCGTCTGACCACTTCCCCTTGGGAGGGGCAATGTGACAGGGTTTTGTTCTGGGCTGTGGCCGGGGGATTCCTGGGGTGTCGCCTAAAATTTGTGCAATGCGCCTGCTGGGTGGGCGGTTTGAAAACTATGGTGGTTGAAGAATGACCGAACTCCTGACCGCCGCGCAGATGCGGGCCGTTGAGGCGGCGGCGATTGCCTCGGGTGAGGTGACGGGCCTGGAGCTGATGGAGCGTGCCGGGCGGGGCGTGGTTGAGGCGATCTTCCAGGAATGGCCGGAGCTGAAGGCCACCTCGCACCGGGCGGTGGTCCTGTGTGGGCCGGGCAACAACGGCGGCGACGGGTTCGTGGTCGCGCGGCTGTTGAAGGAGTGGGGCTGGGAGGTGGAGGTCTTCCTTTACGGCGACCCGGAACGGCTGCCGCCGGATGCACGGCTGAATTATGAGCGGTGGCGGGGGATGGGGGAGGTGAGGGAACTAACGGAACGGGCGTTCCGCGCACCCCATGCCATCCACGGTAACGCGTATGCCGACCTTTACGTTGATGCAATCTTCGGGACCGGGCTGACGCGTCCGCCAGAGGGCGAACTGGCTGGGTTTCTGCGTCACCTTGGCGGCTATGGCGGCGAGCACTATCCTCGACTTGTCGCCATTGATGCGCCGTCTGGTCTTTGCCTTGACAGTGGGAAGATGTTGATTGGTGGTTGGGCGCGACCCTCCGCCGCGCTCACCGTCACATTCGAATGCCTTCGAGCAGGTCACTTCCTTCATGAAGGGCCGGAACACTGTGGCCGCGTCGTCGTTGCAGACATTGGCGTCGGCCCCTGGAGGCGAATGCGAGATCCCGTAAGGATGCGTGGGCACTGGATCGGCCCTCTGCGCCGCGTGACGCTTTCGCTGGTCGGTCCGGTAAAGTCGAGCGGCGCTGCTTTTGAATACCAACCCGGCGCGCTCCCAACCTACATGCTGGGCAAGAAAGGCTGGGTTGAGGCGCAGAGTGCGCACAAATTCTCCCACGGCCACGCGCTCATCCTCTCCGGCCCCTCCGGTCGCGGCGGGGCGGCGCGGTTGGCGGCGCGGGGGGCGTTGCGGATCGGGGCGGGGGTGGTGACGGTGGGGTGTCCTTTGGACGCGATCCCTGAGCACGCCGCGCGGTTGGATGCGGTGATGCTGCGGGGGGTCGTGGACGGGCTGGCGCTGGAGGAGGCGCTTTTGGACGGGCGGATCAAAGCGCTGTGTGTGGGGCCGGGGTTGGGGCTCGATGCGCGGGGCAAGCAGCTGATTGGGGTGGCGTTGGGGATGCCCGTCCCGGGCGCGACCCAGCCTGCCCCGGGCTTGACCCGGGGGGACCTCCCGTCGGGCGGCGGTGAGGGTGGAGCTGGAGGTCCCGGATCAAGTGCGGGGCGGGGTCTTGTCCTCGACGCCGACGCCCTGACGATCCTCTCGCAAAACCCCGACCTCTTCGCCGCCCTCCACAAAAGATGCGTCCTGACCCCCCATGCCGGAGAGTTCGCACGCCTTTTCCCCGACATCGCCGAGAAACTCAGCCAGCCCGCCACCAGAGGCCCCGCCTATTCCAAGGTCGATGCCACCCGTGAGGCCGCAAAGCGGGCGGGCTGTGTGGTCCTGTTCAAAGGCCCCGACACCGTCATCGCCGATCCCTCGGGCCGCTGCGCCATCAACTCGGCCCACTACGACCGGGCCGCGCCGTGGCTGGCGACGGCGGGGTCGGGCGATGTGCTGGCGGGGTTCATCACCGGGCTTCTGGCGCGGGGATTCAGCCCCTTCGATGCGGCCTGCACCGGGGCCTGGTTGCATGTGGAATGTGCGCTGAGTTTCGGGCCGGGGCTGATCGCCGAGGACCTGCCCGAGGAGCTGCCAAAGGTGTTCCGGGCGCTGGGTCTGTAGGGTGGGCGATTCGCCCACCGCCCGTTCAGACGGCCCGGTCGATCTTGGTCGAGAGGTGGATCAGGCTTTCCGACGCCCGCACCCCGGTCATGGCACCAATCTGGTCCAGCACCGAATCGAGGACCTGGGTGTTGGGGCAGGCGACCTGCACCAGAAAGTCGAAGCGGCCAGAGGTGGTGAAGACCCGCTCGATCTCGGCAATTGACCGCAAACGGGACAGAACGGCGGCCTGGGAGCGGGGTTCGATGGTCAGAAGGACCGAGGCGCGCAGCCGCCCCTCCCGCGCCGCCTCTCCAAGTTTCAGCGTGTATCCGGCGATCACGCCCGAAGTCTCCAGCCGCTCCAGCCGGGCCTGGATCGTCGACCGGGCGACCTTCAACCGGCGCGAGAGAGTGGCCACCGAAACCCGCGCGTCGGCGGAGAGCAGCCCAATGATGTTGCGATCCAGTTCGTCCATGCAATCTGCCGTCCGTTTTCGTCATTATAACGACACAACCGCGCATTTATATAGTTTTGTTCGGTGAAGTTGTAACCCATATGCGTCATCCTCGATTGCAGGAAAAGGGCGGTTCATACGCACCTGGCCTGGTTCACTTGAAACCACGCTGGTGCCCGATCCCATAGCTGCACGGGGAAGGGCGAAGCGTCTTGTTGGCAAAGGAAAATCGGCCGATGGGACTCTCCAAGACAATCTGGTCCAACCCCACTGACTATCTGCGCAAAGAGCAGCCGGAAAACCCGGTCCTGTTCTTCGCCCCCTCGGCCGCACAAGCCGCCGCGCGCCGGTTCATCGACGGCTTTCCCGGCCTCGTGACCTATGCCGTCAAGTCGAACCCCGGCGAGGCGATGGTGGAAAACCTGGCGGCAGCCGGTGTGCGCGGCTTTGACTGCGCCTCGCCCTTCGAGATCGACCTGATCCGCCGTCTCGCCCCCGATGCCGCGATCCACTACAACAATCCGGTCCGCGCGCGCCACGAGATTGCCTATGCGGTCGCAAAGGGCGTGAAGTCCTACAGCGTCGATTCGCAGTCGGAACTGAAGAAGCTGATCGAGATGGTCCCGGTTCAGGGCACTGAAATCTCTGTCCGCTTCAAGCTGCCGGTGGCCGGTGCCGCCTACAACTTCGGTGCCAAGTTCGGTGCGACGGTGGAACTGGCGACGGAACTGCTGCGCGAAGTGGCCGCGGCGGGCTATATCCCGTCGATCACCTTCCACCCCGGCACGCAATGCACCGATCCCCATGCGTGGGAGGCCTATATCCGTGAGGCAGCGAACATCGCATCGGCGGCAGAGGTCAAGATCGCGCGGCTGAACGTCGGCGGCGGTTTCCCGAACCATCGCCTGCAGGCCGTGGTCCCGCAGATCGAGGACACGTTCCAGCTGATCGACCGGGTCACGACCGAGGCCTTCGGGGCCGACCGTCCGGCCCTGATCTGCGAGCCGGGCCGGGCGCTGTGTGGCGATGCCTTTGCACTGGCGGCCCGCGTCAAGGCGCTGCGCGACGGAAGCCACGTGTTCCTGAACGACGGCGTCTATGGCTCGCTCACCGAACTGCCGATGATCGGCGTGATCGACCGGATCGAGGTGCTGACGCCCGAGGGTCAGAAGCGCAAGGGCGAACCCGTCCCGCGCATCGTCTTCGGGCCGACCTGCGATTCGGTTGACCGTCTGCCGGGCGAGATCCCGCTGCCGTCCGACCTGTCGGAAGGCGACTTCGTCATCTGGCAGGGGATGGGGTCCTACTCCACCGTCACCAACACCCGCTTCAACGGCTTTGGCGAGCTGCAGATGGCAACGGTCCTGAGCCTCAAGCTCTGACTGTCTGAAATCCTTGTGAAATCGAAGCGCCCGGCTGGACAAATCCTGCCGGGCGCTTAGCGTTTGCGAAAGGGGTTCCCTGTCACACTGGGGCGCGCCATTCAGGATGGGGGGCCGATGCGCCTTCTGGACCGCCTTCGCAGCTATTTTCGCCGGACCGTCGAGCCCGAGGTTGAACCTGCGCCCGCGCCCAAGCCCGGCCGGGTGCGGGGGGTGGTCGATCATGTGGTGATCCTGGACGGCACGATGTCCAGCCTGCTGCCGGGCCAGGAAGGCAACGCGGGCCTGCTGTTTCACCTGCTTAAAGAGATGGGCCACCACGCCAACCGGCGGCTTTATTATGAACCCGGGATGCAGTGGGAAGGCTGGCTGCGCGGCGTCGCGATCCTGGAAGGCCGGGGGACCGCGCCGCAGATCCAGCGGGCCTATGGCTGGCTGGCCAGCGGGTACCGGACGGGGGACCGGATCTTCCTTTTCGGCTATTCGCGCGGGGCCTATGCCGTGCGCTCGCTGGCCGGGGTGATCGACCGGGTGGGCCTTCTGCGGCGCGAACATGCGACGGAACGGGCGGTGCGGCTGGCCTGGCGGCATTATGAGCGTGCGGCGGAGAATTCGGCCTCGCAGGCGTTCACGCGCCGGTTCTGCCATCCCGAGGCCCCGATCGAGATGGTCGGGGTCTGGGACACGGTGAAAGCGCTGGGGCTGAGGCTGCCCTTGTTCTGGATGCTTGCGCCGGATCGGCATGCGTTCCACAGCCACCACCTTGGCGCGTCGATCCGGCATGGCTATCATGCTCTGGCCCTGAACGAGACGCGCGAGGCCTTTGCCCCGGTCCTGTGGGATTGTCCGCCGGGCTGGGAAGGCAACGTCGAGCAGGTCTGGTTTCGGGGTGCCCATGCCGATGTCGGCGGTCAGATCGGAGATTTTGCGGCGGCGCGTCCCCTGGCGAACATTCCGCTGGTCTGGATGCTGGACCGGGCCGAGGCTTTGGGGCTCGCCCTGCCCGAAGGCTGGCGCGCCCGCTTCCCCTGTGATCCCGAGGCCCCGATGGTGGGCACCTGGCGCAGTTGGGGAAAGGCTTTCCTGTTGCGCCGCAAGCGTGTGGTGGGCCGCGACCGGTCGGAACGGCTGCATCCGACGGCGGTCGGGGCGGCGGGGGACCGCTGGCCCACCTCTGATGGAATCGGGCTTCAAGCCGCGAAGCCAGAGCCTTAGGCTGGCGGCGAAACCGCTTCGAGGCCTGCCATGAGACCCCTGACCGTCGCCGCCACCCAGTTCGCCTGCACCTGGGACCTGCCCGCCAATGCGACCCGTGCCGAAGCGCTCGTGCGCCAGGCGGCGGGGCAGGGCGCGCATGTGGTGCTGATACAGGAGCTGTTTGCGGCGCCCTACTTCTGCATCGAGCAGCATCCGACCTATTTCGATCTGGCGCAGTCGCTTGTGGGAAACCCGCTGGTTGCGCGCTTTGCGGCGCTGGCGAAGGAATTGGGTGTGGTGATCCCGGTCAGCTTCTTTGAACGCGCGGGGCCAGCCTTCTTCAACTCGGTCGCGATGCTCGATGCGGATGGGCGGGTGCTGGGGGTTTACCGCAAAAGCCACATCCCGCAGGGGCCGGGGTATGAGGAGAAATACTACTTCTCGCCTGGGGATACCGGCTTCAAGGTCTGGGACACGGCCTTCGGGCGGATCGGCGTTGGCATCTGCTGGGACCAGTGGTTCCCCGAGTGCGCCCGGTCGATGGCCTTGCAGGGGGCCGAGGTGCTGCTTTATCCCACCGCCATCGGGTCCGAGCCGCCTGCCCCAGGCTACGACAGCCAGTCGCATTGGGAGATGGTCCAGCGCGGCCATGCCGCGGCGAATCTGCTGCCGGTGGTGGCCTCGAACCGGATCGGGGTGGAGGTGGCGCCGGATGGCCGCGAGGTGACGTTCTACGGCTCCAGCTTCATTGCCGACCATACCGGCCAGCTGGTGGCCAAGGCCGACCGCGTCACCGAGGCTGTGCTGGTGCACCAGTTCGACCTCGATGCCATCGCCGCCTTGCGGGCCAGCTGGGGCCTGTTCCGCGACCGGCGGCCCGAGTTGTACCGGGCCGTCGGCACGCTGGACGGGCGGGGGTAGCTCCTCGCTTGGCTATCGCGTCGCTCCTCGCGGGATGCGAAGATCCGAGCGAAGCGACGGGATGAGCGGTCAGGCCGCCTTCAGCTTATCGGCCATCTCGTGATTGCGGTCGCGGTGGCCGGCCTCGTCGGCGCGGACGGCGATGACCACCTCGCGCAGACGCGCGGTCTGCGGCAGGTGCCAATAGTCGATGGCGATCTGCGGGGCCGGGACGTTGTCGACGAGGCCCGCGTCAATCTGCGCAAGGTACTGGGTATAGCTCACCACGGCCTCTTCCTCCAGATACCCCACGATCCGGTGCGCGATGCGGGGGGCAAAGAGGTAAAGCCAGAAGTAGGCGCTATAGAAGATCGCCTGGCCAATCATGATGACCGCACGCTCGAACCGCGAGGGTTGCGCAACGTGGATGAAGGTCATCAGGTGCATCCGTTCGTTGTCGGCTTCTTCAAGAAGCTCCCGGATCCAGCCCTGGTCGTCGCGGATGTGGCGCAGCGCCTTCAGGTGCTGCAACAGACCGCCCACCATCCCCGGAACGGCGGCGACGGTTTCCAGCACGACCGCGCGGTGGCCGTAACGCTTGGAGAAGAAGGCATCGGCAAAAAGACGCATGAACTTCACCGTCTTCAGCGCGACCCGGTCCCCGAAGGTGGCCGGTGCATGATGGGCCGTCAGGTCGGCCGCAGGGTACGTGTCTTTCATGGTGATACTCCGCAGTGAAAGAACACCCGGAACATAACAATTTCCCGACAGATTTCATCAGGCACCCCCTGCGGCGTGACAGCGCAGCGCGGAATGACAAAGGCCGCCCGGCGAAGGGGCGGCCTTTCTTTCGTAGTGTCAGAGCCTTAGCGGTGACGCAAATCGACGTAATCGCGCTGGGACGGGCCGATGTACAGCTGCCGCGGGCGACCGATCTTCTGGTTCTTGTCGGCGATCATCTCTTTCCACTGGCTGATCCAGCCCACGGTCCGGCTGATCGCGAAGATCGGCGTGAACATGGCGGTGGGGAAGCCCATCGCTTCCAGGATGATGCCGGAATAGAAGTCGACGTTCGGATACAGCTTCTTCGAGACGAAGTATTCGTCTTCCAGCGCGATCCGCTCCAGTTCCTTGGCGACCTGGAGGAGGGGGTTGTTGTCCACGCCCAGAAGGCCCAGCACCTCGTCCGCGGATTCCTTCATCACCTTGGCGCGCGGGTCGAAGTTCTTGTAGACCCGGTGACCAAAGCCCATCAGCTTGACGCCCGAGGACTTGTCCTTTGCCAGCTTGATGTATTCCGGGATGCGGTCGACCGTCCCGATTTCGCGCAGCTGTTCCAGCGCGGCCTGGTTGGCCCCGCCATGCGCCGGGCCCCAGAGGCAGGCGATACCGGCGGCGATGCAGGCAAAGGGGTTGGCACCCGAGGACCCGGCCAGACGCACTGTCGAGGTCGAGGCGTTCTGCTCATGGTCGGCATGCAGCATCATGATCCGGTCCATCGCCTTTTCCAGGATCGGATTGACGACGTAATCTTCGGCCGGGACGGCGAAGCACATGTGCAGGAAGTTGCCGGAGTAGCTGAGCGCGTTCTTCGGATAGACGAAGGGCTGGCCGACGGAATACTTGTAGGCCATCGCGGCGATGGTCGGCAGCTTGGCGATCATGCGGATCGCCGCGACCTCGCGCTGCCAGGGGTCGTTGATGTCGGTACTGTCGTGGTAGAAAGCGGCCATCGCGCCGACCACACCGACCATCGTTGCCATCGGATGCGCGTCGCGGCGGAAACCGCGGAAGAAGTAGTGCATCTGTTCATGCACCATCGTGTGCTTCGTCACGCGCTGGGTGAAGTCGGCCAGCTGCGCGGCATTCGGCAGTTCGCCGTACAAAAGCAGATAGCAAACCTCAAGGTGCGTCGATTTTTCCGCAAGCTGTTCAATGGGATAGCCGCGATACAGCAGCTCGCCCTTGTCGCCGTCGATATAGGTGATGGCGCTTTCGCAAGCGGCCGTCGAGGTGAAGCCCGGGTCATAGGTGAAGACGTCCGCCTCGCCATACAGCTTGCGGATGTCCAGCACATCGGGGCCGAGAGTGGGTTTGTGGACGGGAAGGTCGTAGGTGTTCCCGTTCAGCTCAAGCTTTGCGACAGTATCGGACATGGTGCTCCCCGGTCATGGCGGTCGTCCCTGGCAGGGGCGGCCATTTGATATCCTGCACCCCGGCTGGGGTGGGTTCAAGGCCGGGGGGCGCACTTCACGAAGCGGCGTCCGACAGCCTGGCGACGGTTTCCTCACGACCGATGATAAGCATCATGTCGTAAACCGAAGGTGTAACAGTTCGGCCAGCAAGGGCCGCGCGCAGGGGAGCTGCAAGCTTGCCGAACCCGATGCCGTTTTCCGCGGCAATGCCGGTCAGGATGGGCTCTAGCGCCTCTTTCGTCCAACTAGCATTATGCAGGCGCGGCGTCAACGATTTCAGTATACCACGGGATACCGTATCCAGTGCCTCTTCGGCCTTTGCGTCGCGGGCGACGGGGCGAGAAACCATCAGGAACGCCGCTTTATCAAGCAGTTCCGGGAAGGTCTTGGCCGAGGACTTCAGGAAGGGCAAAGCCTGCAGCATCAGGCCTGCCTGGTGTTCGGTCAGCGCCGGGCGCCCCGCCGCGGCCAGGTAGGCCTGCAATTCATGCAGCAGCGCGGCATCCTCGGCCATCGCCATATGGTGACCGCAGGTGTTTTCCAGCTTCTTGAAATCCAGCCGCGCGGGGGCGCGACCGATTCCAGACAAGTCGAACATCTTCATCGCCTCGGCGGAGGTGAAGATCTCGGCATCGCCATGCGCCCAGCCCAGCCGCGTGAGGTAGTTGCGCATCCCCGCCGCCGGGTAGCCCATCGCCTGATATTCCTCGACCCCGGTCGCGCCGTGGCGTTTCGACAGCTTCTTGCCGTCCGGCCCGTGGATCAGCGGGATATGCGCCCAGACAGGGATCGCCCAGCCCATCGCGTCATAGACCATCTGCTGGCGGGCGGCATTGTTCAGGTGGTCGTCGCCCCGGATCACATGGGTGACCCCCATGTCGTGATCGTCCACGACGACGGCCAGCATGTAGACTGGCGTGCCGTCCGACCGCAGGACAATCATGTCGTCCAGCGTCTCGTTCTTGATCACCACGCGGCCCTGGACCTGGTCGTCGATGATCGTCTCACCGGTGCGGGGGGCCTTCATGCGGATCGCATAGGGCGCGTCCGGATAGGTCGCGGGATCAGCGTCGCGCCAAGGGCTTTGGAAGACCGCATAACTTGCGCCTTCCGCCTCACGCGCGGCGCGGAAGGCCTCGATTTCTTCCTTGGTCGAGAAGCACTTGTAGGCCGTTCCTCGCGCCAGCATCTCGCGCGCGACCTCGGCGTGGCGGTCACGGCGTTCGAACTGGCTGACGACTTCGCCGTCCCAGTCAAGGCCCAGCCAGGTCAGCCCGCGCAGGATTGCTGCCGTCGCTTCGGGGGTTGACCGTTCGCGGTCGGTATCCTCGATCCGCAGCAGGAACTTGCCGCCGCGTCCCCGGGCGTAAAGCCAGTTGAACAAGGCCGTCCGCCCACCGCCGATGTGCAGATACCCGGTGGGCGAAGGCGCAAAGCGGGTGACGACCTGAGACATGACGGCGTTAACCTTTCGGAAACCATGAGCGGCGTAGGGTTGGCGTGGGTTTAGGCAATCGTGGGGTTGGAAACAAGGTGGCCCCCGTTCATACGGTCTCAAGGCTGATCCTTGCGCCGCTGGAGGCGCTGCAGATGGCGCGGGGGATGTTGTTCCCCTGGATCGCCGTGCTGATCGGCTGCGGCATCGGCATCTGGTTCACCTTGGAGCGTGAGCCGGGGGCAGGAAGCTATGCTCTGGCGGCCCTGCTGCTGGCGGGCGGGCTGGGCCTTGGCTGGCGGTCCGCCCTGGCGCGGCCCCTTGGTCTTGCCGTGGCAGCCCTTGCGGCAGGTTGGATCGCGGCAGGCATCCGGGCCCATTCGCTGGACGCGCCGATGCTGACCTTCCGCTACTATGGCCCGGTCGAGGGCCGGATCGTCGAGATTGACCGCTCGCAATCCGACGCGCTGCGCCTGACGCTGGATCAGGTGGTGCTGCAAGAGGTCTCGCCTGACCGTACTCCGCTTCGGGTCCGCGTGTCCTTGCAGGGCGAACAGGACTGGCTGAAGCCCACGCCCGGCCAGGTGGTGATCCTGACGGCGAACCTTGCGGCCCCGGAAGGACCGGTCGAGCCCGGGGCCTTCGACTTCCGCCGCATGGCCTTTTTCGACCAGCTGGGCGCGGTCGGATATACCCGCACGCCCGTCCTTTTGCTGGAGGAACCCACAGACGGTGCGCTGCCGATCGACCGGCTGCGGACCTGGCTGACCCAAGGGATGCTGGCCCATATGGACGGGCAGGCCGGTGCCTTTGCGGCGGGCGCGATGACAGGCGACCGGTCGGCGATCACCGAGGACACGGTGCAGGCCTTGCGCGACAGCTCGTTGGCGCATCTTCTGGCGATTTCGGGGATGAACATGGCGTTCCTCACCGCCTTCGTCTTCGCGCTGTTCCGCTATGGGCTGGCGCTGATCCCCTTCATTGCCTTGCGGGTGAACACCAAGAAGGTGGCCGCCGTGGTCAGCCTTGGGGTGGCGCTCTTCTATCTCCTGCTGTCGGGCGCGAACGTGGCGACGGAACGCGCCTTCATCATGATCTCGGTCGTGCTGGGGGCGGTGCTTCTGGACCGGCGCGCGCTGTCGTTGCGGTCGGTTGCGGTGGCGGCGATGATCCTGATGCTGATCAAGCCGGAAAGCCTGCTGGAGCCAGGCTTCCAGATGTCCTTCGCGGCCACCATCGCGCTGATCGTGGGCTTTGCCGCGCTGGACGGCAGCATCTACCGCGAGCGCATCCCGCGCTGGATGATGCCGGTCTTTACCCTGGTCCTGTCCTCGCTGATCGGGGGCCTGTCGACCGCGCCCTATGCGGCGGCACATTTCAACCGGTTCACCGATTACGGGCTTTTGGCCAACGTGCTGACCGTGCCGGTCATGGGGGCGGTGATCATGCCGGCGGGGGCGGTGGCCGCACTTCTGGCCCCCATCGGCCTTGCCTGGCTGCCCCTGTGGTTCATGGAGCAGGGCGCGCGCTGGATCCTGTTCGTGGCGCACTGGATTGCCGGGCTGGAGGGGGCGGTCACCGCCATCCCCGCGCCGGGGCCCTGGGCGCTGCCGCTTTTCACGCTGGGGTCGATCTGGCTGATCCTGTGGCGGGGCAGGGTGCAGCTCGTGGGCGTGCTTCCGGTGCTGGCTGCCCTGACGCTATGGCTCATGGCCGAGCGGCCGGTGCTGCTTGTCTCGGGCGATGGTCGGCTTCTGGGGCTTGAGGGGCCCGAAGGCCGGGCGCTGTCGGCACCCAAGGGCGGTGGCTTCGCCGCCGAGAACTGGTTGCAGAACGATGGCGATCTTGCGGAACAGGCCAAGGCTGCCGAGCGTCCGGGTTTTGACGGCCCGAAGGGTGAGCGCTGGTTTACCCTTGCGGGGCTGCGCGTGGTGTCCCTGACCGGCAAGGGGGCCGAGGAGAAGCTGGCGCGGGTCTGCGCAGAAGCCGCCCTTGTGATCCTGGCTGCCGAGCCGATGATCGTGCCAAGGGATTGCCCGCTGATCGACCAGGCCACGCTTGCGGCAACCGGTCCCCTGGCACTTTGGGCCGACACGGAGGGGCTAAGGATCGAGACGACCAAGGGCGCGCGGCGGCTGTGGTCGCCGCCTGCGCGCAAGATTGATCTTCCCAGGCTTCTGGCCAAGGACCTGCGGCTGGTCGCTCAGTAGCTGCGGATCAGCCCGACCAGGCGGCCCTGCACCTTGACCAGGTGATCGGGGAACACCCGCGTCTCATAGGCCGGGTTGGCGGCTTCCAGCGCGATCATGTTGCCGCGGCGGCGGAAGCGCTTCAGCGTCGCCTCGTGATCTTCGACCAGGGCCACCACGATATCGCCGTTGTCGGCGGTGGTCTGTTCGCGGATCACCACGATGTCGCCGTCGTTGATCCCGGCTTCAATCATGGAATCGCCTTTGACTTCAAGGGCATAGTGCTGCCCTTTGCCCGAAAGCATCGACCCCGGCACCGCGATGTGGTGCGACACTTCGGAAATCGCCTCGATCGGGACACCGGCGGCGATGCGGCCCATCACGGGCAGTTCCATCGCGTCGACGGTCGAGACAGGCATCGCCCCACGTGGCGGGTCGACCTTGTCACCGGTGATGACCTTGGGACTGAAGCCCGGCTTTTCCATCGCTTCCGGCAGCTTGACGATCTCCAGCGCGCGGGCCCGGTGGGCCAGGCGGCGGATGAAGCCGCGTTCTTCCAGCGCGGTGATCAGCCGGTGGATGCCCGACTTCGACCGCAGGTCCAGCGCATCCTTCATTTCGTCGAAGGAGGGCGGCACCCCGTCGCGGTCCATCCGCGTCTTGATGAAGTCCAGAAGTTCCAACTGCTTGCGTGTCAGCACAGGGCTCTCTCCCACATCATGCGTTTGCATAATGTTCTGCCCGTGTTCCCTGTTTGTGTCAAGAAATATCCACAAGCGCCTAAAGCGGCAGGAAGGGAACCGTGTCTCCGGCGTGACAGACGGGTGCGTCGACGGGCCGGATCAAGAGGGCGTCGGCCTGGCCCAGGATCGACAGAAGTGCGGAATCCTGCCGGTCGAAGGGGGTAATCGCGGGCAGTCCGTCCCCGGGGGTCAGCCGTGCCCGCATGTAATGCGCCCGGGGGCCGTTCGGGGGCAGGTCCACCGCCAGCCGGGCCTGACGCGGCTTTGGGGCTGCGTCGGGGCGGCCCAGCATGGCGCGGATCATCGGCAGAAGAAACAGATGCCCGCAGACGATGGCGCTGACCGGGTTCCCCGGCAGGCCCAGCAGCGGGACACCGTTCAGCCGCCCCGCCATCAGGGGCTTGCCGGGCCGCAGCGCCAGTTTCCAGAAGCTGTGCTCCAGCCCCGCGACGCGGCCGACCAGATCATGGTCCCCGACAGAGGCCCCGCCGATGGTGACAATCAGGTCGGCTTCGGCAGCAAGACCAAGCACGGTCGCAAGCTCTGCCTCGGTGTCGCGCGCGATGGGAAGGAGGCGAGCAAGGCCCCCCTCCGCCTCGACCATCGCCTTCAGGGCAAAGCTGTTCGAGGCGATGATCTGATCCGGGCGCGGGTCTTCGCCGGGCATCACCAGCTCGTCTCCCGTGGCGACGATGGCGACGATCGGGCGGCGCGTGGCCCGCACGGTCGGGATGTTCATCGCGGCCAGAAGGGCAAGGTCGTTGGGGCGCAGCAGACGCGGCGAGAGGCTGTCGCCGATGCGGAAATCCTGGCCCTTGGGTCGGATGTGGGGGCCTGCGTCCGCACCGGGGTTGACCGTGATCCTGTCGCCGTCGCGGGTCACGTCCTCCTGGATCACGACGCGGGTCGCCCCTTCGGGCACCGGGGCGCCGGTGAAGATGCGGACAGCCTGGCCTGGGGCAACGGGGCCGGAAAAGGCATGGCCCGCGCCCGCCTCGCCGATCACGGTGAAGCTGTCACCCGCCACGGGATCGCCCTGCAGCGCATAGCCGTCCATGGCCGAGGCCGGAAAGGGCGGCTGGTCGCGCTGGGCGACGGCGGGTGCGGACATCCAGCGGCCCGAGGCCTCGTGCAGAGGCACGGTTTCGGCTGGCACCGGGGTCACCTGCGCCAGGCAGCGGTTCAGCGCCTCATCCACCGAGATCATCGCGCCAACCTTCATTCCGCCCGCCTTCACTCAGCCTCGTAACGTCCCGATTTTCCACCGTCTTTCAGGATCAGGCGGATGTCGTCGATCACCATCGCCTTTTCGACCGCCTTGACCATGTCATAGACCGTCAGCGCCGCGACCGAGACGGCAGTCAGCGCCTCCATCTCGACCCCGGTCTGGCCCGAGGTCTTGACGGTGGCCTCGATCCGCACGCCGGGCAAAGCGGGATCGGCAGTCAGTTCCAAAGCGACCTTGGTGATCGGCAGCGGGTGGCAGAGAGGGATCAGGTCCGAGGTCTTCTTGGCCGCCATGATCCCCGCCAGCCGCGCGACGGACAGGACATCGCCCTTCTTCGCCCGACCTTCGGTGATCAGGGCCAGCGTCTCGGCACTCATCCGCACGGCACCCACGGCAACTGCGACCCGGTCGGTCACCGGCTTGCCCGAGACATCGACCATATGAGCCTGGCCCTGGTCGTCGAAGTGCGAAAGCCCCGAGGTCACAGCCCACCCTGCGCAGTCAAGGGCTTGGACAGGATCGCCCGGGTCGCGGCGGTGACGTCGTCCTGCCGCATCAGGCTTTCGCCGATCAGGAAGCAGCGCGCCCCGTATTGCGCCAGGTCGGCCAGATCATCGGCGGTGTAAAGCCCGCTTTCGGCGACGATGGTCCGGTCGGCGGGCACCCGGCGGGCCAGCCTGCGCGTGGTCTCCAGTGTGACCTCGAAGGTGTGAAGGTTGCGGTTGTTGATCCCGATCAGCGGGGATTTCAGCAGCGCGGCGCGGTCAAGTTCGGCCTCGTCATGGACCTCGATCAGGACGTCCATGCCAAGGTCGGTCGCCGCGTCTTCCAGTTCGGCGGCCTGGCTGTCGTCCAGCGAGGCCATGATGATCAGGATGCAGTCGGCATTCAGCGCGCGGGACTGGGTGACCTGCCAGGGGTCATAGAGGAAATCCTTGCGCAGGCAGGGCAAGGCGACCGCGTTGTGGGCGGCCACAAGGTACTCGTCGGCCCCCTGGAAGCTGGGACCGTCCGTCAGGACCGACAGGCAGGTGGCGCCCCCGGCCTCGTAGGCCTTTGCCAGCGCGGGCGGGTCGAAATCCGGGCGGATCAGGCCCTTGGAGGGGCTGGCCTTCTTGATTTCGGCAATCAGGCCGTATCCGGTCAGCGTCGCCTCGCGCAGGGCGCGGGCAAACCCGCGGGGCGGGCTGGCGGCTTTGGCAGCGGCTTCCAGATCGGCCAGCGACGTGGCGGCCTTGGCCTTGGCCACTTCTTCCAGCTTGTAGGCCTTGATGCGGTCGAGGATGGTGCTCATGGGGGTCCTTCAGGCGTTCGTCAGGCGGCGGAGCGCGTCGACCTTTGACCTGGCCGCACCGGAATCGATCGACTCCCGGGCCAACGCCACGCCGTCGCGCAGGGTTCCCGCCTTGTCGGCCACCACAAGGGCGGCAGCGGCGTTCAGAAGGACCGCGTCGCGGTAGGCCCCCGGTGCGCCGTCCAGGAGGGCGCGGAACGCCTGGGCATTTTCGGCCGGTGTGCCGCCCAGGATCGCCTCGAACGGGTGGGGGGAAAGGCCTGCGTCTTCGGGGTGGACGGTGAAGTCACGCACCCCGCCGTTTTCCACGGCCGAAACCGAGGTGGGGCCGCAGATGGTGATCTCATCCGTGCCGTCCGAGCCGTGGACGAGCCAGGCTTTTTCGGAGCCGAGGGTGAGGAGCGTTTCTGCCATCGGTCGGATCAGGGCGTCGGAGAAAGCTCCGGTCAGCTGGCGTTTCACCCCGGCGGGGTTGGTCAGGGGGCCGAGGATGTTGAAGATCGTGCGCGTGCCGAGTTCGGCACGGACCGGCATGACGTGGCGGATCGCGGGGTGGTGCATCGGGGCCATCATGAAGCCGATCCCGGCCTCGGTCAGGCAGCGTTCCACGATCTCGGGGCCGATCATCACGTTCAGGCCCATCTCGGTCAGCGCGTCGGCGGCGCCGGATTTGGACGACAGGTTCCGGTTGCCGTGTTTCGCGACCGTGACGCCCGCGCCCGCCACGACGAAGGCGGTGGCGGTGGAGATGTTGAGCGTGCCCTTGCCGTCACCCCCGGTGCCGACGATGTCCATCGCGCCCGGCGGGGCTTTGACGGGGTTGCATTTGGACCGCATCACGCTGGCGGCGGCGGCGTATTCGTCGACCGTCTCGCCGCGCGTGCGGAGCGCCATCAGGAAGCCGCCCATCTGGGCCGGTGTGCCGTCGCCTTCGAAGAGCGCGTTGAAGGCGGCTTCGGCCTCGGCGCGCGTGAGGGGGCGGTTGGCGGCGATGCCGATCAGCGGCTTGAGGACCTCGCTCATGCCGGGACCTTGGCGCGGGCTTCGTCAAGGAAGTTCCGCAGGAGCTGGTGGCCGTGTTCGGAGGCGATGGATTCCGGGTGGAACTGTACGCCTTCGATCAGGTGGTGCTTGTGGCGAAGGCCCATGATCGTGCCGTCTTCCAGCCAGGCGGTGATTTCAAGGTCGGCGGGAAGGGTCGCGCGGTCGACGACGAGGGAGTGGTAGCGCGTCGCCTGGAAGGGCGAGGGCAGGCCGCGGAAGACGCCTTTTCCGGCGTGGTGCATGGTGCCCATCTTGCCGTGGACGATCTCGTGGCAGCGCACGACCTTGCCGCCGAAGGCCTCACCGATGGTCTGGTGGCCGAGGCAGACTCCAAGGAGGGGGATGCCGGCGGTCGCGGCGGCTTTGGTCAGGGGCAGGCAGATCCCGGCGGCGGCGGGGTCACAGGGGCCGGGGGAGAGGACGATCACCTCCGGCGCCATCGCGATGACGTCCTGGACCTGCAGGGCGTCGTTCCGCTTGACGACGACATCCGCGCCAAGCTCGCCCAGGTAGTGGACGAGGTTGTAGGTGAAGCTGTCGTAGTTGTCGATCAGGAGGAGCATGGCGGACCCCGAAGTGGTTCCGGCTGGTTATCGCCGATGCGGCGGGCGGTGTAAACCGGGGTTGGGCTGGGGCTGCCCGCGCATGAGCAGGGTTTCGGGTCTTGGGAAATCAAGGGGTTGGGCGCGAGCATTGACCCGAGCTTTACCTTGCGGCGGCTCCTCGCTTCCTTCGGTCGCTCCTCGCGTGGGACCGACGAGCGCCCGAAGGGACACGAGGAGGCGTCAGTCGTGGTGGACCACGTCGTCTGCGCCGAGATAGCAGCCGGTTTCCACCGCGATCAGGGTGACGGGCAGGCGGCCGGGGTTTTCCAGCCGGTGTGGCTGGCCAAGGGGGATGTGGATGGCTTCGCCTTCGCCGACCAGACGCGCGCGGGTCCCCAGGGTGACTTCGGCGGTGCCCTCGACGACGACCCAGTGTTCGGAACGGTGGAGGTGGGATTGCAGTGATGTCGCCTCGCCCGGCGAAAGACGCAGTGAGCGGACGCGGAACCGGCTGCCTTCGGCCAGAAGCGGCGCAGGGGCCGAGACGGGCCTGGCCGATACGAACATCATCGGTGCTTCGGCAAAGCCTGCGTGGTGCGATCCGTCCATGATCCCGTCCTCTTCTGTCATGCTGTGAGAGTCATCGGGAAATGGTTAGCAGGGGGTTAACGCCGTCGGGCCATTTCGAGGCATTTCCGGGGCGGTTGCAGGCCGGGGTGTTTGCGGATGGGGGCGGTTTTCAGATTGAGCGCCTTGGCAGGCGCGAAGACCCCTTGTCTCGCCTTTCGCGCGTGAAGGACGCGCGAAAGGCTCGGGCAAAGGGCCTCCGGCGGGGATATTTGGAGCCAGGTGAAAGGGGGGGCGGACGTTACGTCCAGTCGAGCACCACTTTGCCGGAGAGGCCGGAGCGCATGGCGGCGAAGCCCTGCTGGAAGTCGTCGACCTTGAAGCGGTGGGTGATGACGCGACGGATGTCGAGGCCGTTTTCCAGCATGGCGATCATCTTGTACCAGGTCTCGAAGATCTCGCGGCCGGAGACGCCCTTGATGGTGATGGCCTTGAAGACGATGCGGCTCCAGTCGACCGGGGATTTTCCCGGCGGGATGCCGAGCATGGCGATGCGACCGCCCATGACCATGTGTTCGACCATCTGGTCGAGGGCTGCTTGGGAGCCGGACATCTCCATCCCGACGTCGAAGCCCTGAGACATCTTGAGGCTGGGGTAGACGGAGCGCAGGTCGGTGGTGGCGACGTTGACCGGGACCACGTCGGCGACTTGCGCTGCAAGGTCGAGACGGGCCTGATTGATGTCGGTGATCACCACATGCCGCGCGCCGACGTGGCGGGCGACGGCGGCGGCCATGATGCCGATGGGGCCTGCGCCGGTGATCAGGACATCCTCGCCAATGAGGTCGAAGGAAAGGGCAGTGTGGACGGCGTTGCCGAGGGGGTCGAGGATGGCGCCAATCTCGTCGTCGATGGCGTCGGGCAGGGGGACGACGTTGAAGGCAGGCAGGCGCAGGTATTGCGCAAAGGCGCCGGGTTCATTGACGCCGATGCCCCGCGTTTCGGGGTCAAGGTGGAAGCGGCCGGAGCGGCTTTGCCGCGAGGTCTTGCCGATCAGGTGGCCTTCGCCCGAGCAGCGCTGGCCGATCTGGAGCCCCTCCACATTGCGGCCCATGTCGACGATGATCCCTGCGAATTCGTGGCCGGTGACGAGGGGGACGGGGACGGTGCGCTGTGCCCAGTCGTCCCAGTTCCAGATGTGGATGTCGGTGCCGCAGATGCCGGTCTTGTGGATCTTGATCAGGACATCGTCGGGGCCGATTTCGGGGACCGGGCGGGTCTCCATCCAGAGGCCGGGTTCGGGTCTAGATTTGACCAGGGTCTTCATTTCATTGGTCATTGTCGCGGTCCATCGTAAGGGCAAGCCAGGTCCAGCTGATCCCGGCAGCGGCGGTGTCTGCGTCGTGGGCGGGGGCGTCGTGGCGGCGGAGAAGCGTCAGCCCTGCGGTGGCGACGCGGGCGATCTCGGTTTGCGGGTCAAGGTCGTGCAGGGGCGCGCCGGGCGGCACCGGGCCGCGACGCAGGGCCAGGAAGACCCGGCCCCCGGGCGCGAGGAGGTTGGTCAGCCGGGCCAGCGCCTGGTCGCGGGCCCTGGGGGCAAGGTGATGCCAGACGGCGTTGACCAGGATCAGGTCATGGTGGCCGGAAAGCCCCACAAGGTCGGGCAGGGCGCTGGCCATCACTGTGGCGGCGGGGACGCGAAGGGCAATCATCTGGCGGAAGGCGGCGACTGGTTCGGCGGCGGTGACGCGGTGACCGCGAGACTGGAACCAGGCGGTGTCGCGTCCGCTGCCCGCGCCGATGTCCAGCACCGCTGCCGGGGGGGCCGGGATAAGGTCGGCCAGCCCGGACAGAAGGCTGTCGGTCGTCACGCTGTCATAGCGTCGGGCCATCGCCCCGGCATTCGCGGCGTAGATCGCAAGGGCGGGGTCATTGGTCACGCAAGGACTCCGGTGGCTTTGCCGGCCTGGGTGAAGGCGTCGAGCGCGAAGTCGAGGTCCGTGCGGGTGAGGGCCGCGTTCATCTGGGTGCGGATGCGGGCCTGGCCTTTGGGGACGACGGGGAAGAAGAAGGGGGCGACATGGACTCCGCGCTGGTTGAGGTTGGCGGCCATGGCTTGGGCGAGTTTGGCGTCGCCGAGCATGACGGGGATGATCGGGTGGTCTCCGGCAAGGAGGGTGAAGCCTGCCCGGGTGAGGCCCGCGCGCCAGTATTGCGCGTTGTCGGTAAGCTTGTGGCGGAGGTCGTCGGCGGTCTCGACGATGTCGAGGGCGGCGAGGGCTGCCCCGACGACGGCGGGGGGGAGGGCGTTGGAAAAGAGGTAGGGCCGGGCGCGTTGACGCAGGAGGTCGATGACCGGTTGCGGGCCGGCGATGTAGCCTCCCAGCGCGCCACCCAGGGCCTTGCCAAGGGTGCCGGTGAGGATGTCGACGGTGACGCCCGCGCGGGCGGGGGTGCCTGCGCCTTTGGGGCCGGTGAAGCCGGTGGCGTGGCAGTCGTCGACCATGATCATTGCGTCGTAGGTGTCGGCAAGGGCGCGGATTGCGGGGAGGTTGGCGTAGTAGCCGTCCATCGAGAAGACGCCGTCGGTTGCGATCAGGATGAAGCGGGCTCCGTCGGCCTTTGCGGCCTGCAGTTGGGCTTCAAGGTCGGTCATGTCCGAATTGGCGTAGCGGTAGCGTTTCGCTTTGCACAGGCGGATGCCGTCGATGATGGAGGCGTGGTTCAGGGCGTCCGAGATGACAGCGTCTTCGGGGCCGAGGAGGGGTTCGAACAGGCCGCCATTGGCGTCGAAGCAGGCGGCGAAGAGGATCGTGTCGTCGTGGCCAAGGTAGCGGGCGAGGCGGGTTTCCAGGCGACGGTGCAGGTCCTGCGTGCCGCAGATGAAGCGGACCGAGGCCATGCCGAAGCCGTGGTCGTCCATCGCCTGCTTGGCGGCGGCAATCAGGCGGGGGTCGTCTGCGAGGCCAAGGTAATTGTTGGCGCAAAGGTTCAGCATCTGCCGCCCGGCCATCTGGACGTGGGCTCCCTGAGCGCCGGTGATCAGGCGTTCGCGCTTCATCAGGCCGTCCGCCTCGATGTCCCGAAGAGTAGCGGCGATGTGGTCCAGGAAAGCAGTCATTTCCGTCATGGCAGAGTCCTTTCCGTTTTGGCGGATGGTGGCAGACGGTTGGCGCAGTGTCAACTTGGCGGAGGTGGCTCCGTTAAAGTGGAAGTCAGCTGTCCTGGACGATCAGGATGGCGCGGGCGGTGTCCTGGGCCGAGATTTCGTGGCTGCGGTCCGCGGGGTAGCGGGCGACATCGCCTTGGGCGAGGTGGTCGGTGGCGTCGCCGGAGGTGACGGTGAGGTGGCCTTCAAGGACAGTGAGGTGCTCGCGGCAGCCGGGGGAATGGGGTTCGGAGGTCAGTCTGGCACCTTGGGCGAAGGCCAGTTCGTAGACCTCGTGCCGACCGACGCTTTCGGGGGCGGACAGGATGCGAATCCTGACGCCGCCGCGCTGGATCACCGGGGCGGCGGCAGCGCGGGTGACCTCGATGCCGGGGAGGGGGCGGCCTTCCAGCAGACCGGCGAAGTCCAGCTGCAGCGCCTGGGTCAACGCCCACAGGGTGGCGACGGTGGGCGAGGATTCCCCGCGTTCGATCTGGCTGACCATCGAGCGGGAGACGCCGGAGAGCTTGGCGGCGGCGTCGAGGGAAAGGCCGCGCGCCTTGCGGGCGGCGCGGAGGGAGGCGGCGAGGCGGTCGTGGATGTCGGAGCGGTCGGCCATGTGGGCATGGTGGCGGGGAACAGGGGGGGCGTCAATCTTCGGGGGACGCTCGTCGATGACTTCGTCACTCCTCGCTGGCTTTGGCGATGAGGAGACGAAGTCGAACGAAGAGCAGTCCGGTCAGGTGCCGCAGAAGGTGACGTATTGGCCAAAGCCGGTGGGGGCGGGGAGCATGTAGGGCTCGGCCTCGGTGAAGGGCTTTTGGATCGCGGACAGAAGGGCATGGAAAGGGGCCATGTCGCCGTTGGTGGCGGCGGTCAGGGCGGCCTCGACCTGGTGGTTGCGCGGGATCACGGCGGGGTTGGCTTGCGAGACGCGCTGGGCCGCGCCCTCGCCGGCGCGGGCGCGCCAGCGGGGAAGCCAGGCTTCCATCTTCGAAAAGTCGCTGAAAAGCGGGCGCAGCGCTGCTTCGTCGGTGAGGCGGCGGAAGGTGAGCGTCCAGTCGGCCCCCTCCATCGCGGTCATCAGATCGTCGGCGAGGGGCGCGTCGTCCTTGTCGTCGCCCACAAGGCCAAGCTTGCGTCGCATCACGGCCAGCCATTCGGCGCGGTAGCGTCCCGCGATCCCGGACAGGCGGTCATTGGCGATCTCGACGGCTTTTTCCGGGTTGGCATCCAGCAGCGGGACCAGCGTCTCGGCCAGGCGGGCCAGGTTCCAGCCCAGGATCAGCGGCTGGTTGGCATAGGCATAGCGGCCCTGGTGGTCGATCGAGGAGAAGACCGTGCCGGGGGCGTAGCCTTCCATGAAGGCGCAGGGGCCGTAGTCGATGGTCTCGCCGCTGATCGCCATGTTGTCGGTATTCATGACGCCGTGGATGAAGCCCACGCCCATCCACTGCGCCACCAGCCGGACTTGGGCGGCGATGACGGCGTCAAGGAAGTCCAGGTAGGGCGCATCGGCCTGCGCAAGGTCGGGGTAGTGCCGGGCGATGGCATAATCGGCCACGGCCTTGACGTTGGCCTGATCGCCCCGGGCGGCAAAGAACTGGAACGTGCCCACGCGCAGGTGGCTTGCGGCGACGCGGGCCAGGACCGCGCCGGGCAACTTCGTCTCGCGCCAGATCTCCTCGCCGGTCGCGACGACGGCAAGGGCGCGGGTGGTGGGGATGCCAAGGGCGTGCATCGCCTCGGAGATCAGGTATTCGCGCAGCATCGGGCCGATGGCGGCCTTGCCGTCGCCTCCACGCGAAAAGGGCGTGCGGCCCGAGCCCTTGAGTTGCAGATCGAACCGCCCGGACGGGGTCAAGATCTCGCCCAGCAGATGCGCGCGCCCGTCGCCAAGTTGCGGCGAGAAGCCGCCGAACTGGTGGCCGGCATAGGCCTGGGCGATGGGGTCCGCCCCCGGTGGCAGCCGGGCGCCCGAGAACCAGTCGGCCGCCTCGGCATCGGTCAGGGTCAGGCCAAGCGCATCGGTCAGGGGCCGGTTCAATGCCAGAAGCCTGGGGGCAGGGGCCACGTCGGGGGTGGCGCGCAGGTAGGTGCCGGGCAGATCACGGGCATAGCTGTGGTCGAAGGCGATGGTCATGAAGGGGCCCCTTTCACCTTTGGATATGGCGTCCGGGCTGGCGAAGGGCAAGGCACGGGAGCCTGACCAAAATCCTTACGAAAGGATTTTGACAAATTTCTTGCTTAAGAAATTTGGTTGGCTGGCGGGGTGAAAAGTGGTCGGGGCGGAGGGATTCGAACTCTCGACCTACGGTACCCAAAACCGTCGCGCTACCAGGCTGCGCTACGCCCCGACGCGGGTCACTTACAGGGGAACGCGGGGATTGAAAAGCCTTCGCGTGCGGTCGGGCTTCAGGGAGTTTGGCCAAAGCAGCGGTCATACATCCACGACGCGCCGGCAGATGTCACGGGTGGGCTTGGGCGACATGTCAGGCAGGAGGTGAGAGTGGCGCGCACGTCTTGCGCGATGCGGACGCCGGTTATCCGCCGCAGGCCCAGGCGGCGGTTTCAGCCGGGATCGCGGGGTGGCGCATGACGGTGCCAGGCACTATTCCCAGCTTGGCGGCAAGGCCCGCATTGATTTCCAGCACGAACTGCACGCCCTCGCCGCCGTCGATGGGCGTCAGATCGCCGGGGACCGCACCCGCATGGACGCGGGTGACGGTTCCGGTCGGGTCGGCAAAGACCATGTCCAGCGGAATCAGTGTGTTCTTCATCCAGAAACTGACCCGTCGCGGGGCCGCATAGACGAAAAGCATGCCCGACGCGGGGGGCAGCTCGGTCCGGAACATCAGGCCTTGCGCCCGCTCCTCGCCATCATCGGCCACCTCGACTGCAAAGCTTTCGCGGCCGCCCTCCCAGCGCAGATCCAGCCGGTCCAAGGAACAGGCGGCTTCAGCCCAGGCAGCGCCCGGCAGAAGTGCGGCAAGGGCAAGCGCGCGGAGCACCGTCATGTATGCTCACGCGCGGCGGCTTCCCAGGACACGACCTGGATGGCCATCCGGCCGCGCTTGCCTTCGATGATGCGCAACGCCACGGCCTCGCCAGCCGCAAGGTCGGCAAAGCCCGAGACGCGCAGCACCTCGGCATGGATGAACACGTCCTCGGGCTTGCCGAAGACATTGGCAAAGCCGAAGCCCTTGCCCTTGTCGAACCACTTCACGCGTGCAGGTTCCAGGGCCAGAGCAAGGATATCCTCGCTGACCATCTGGGCCGCATCCTCGCCGAAGGGCACAACGACGCCTTCCGGCGGATCGATGCGAACCACTTCAACGGCTTGCACGCCGCGCTGTGTCCTTTGAACACGGACCTCTATACCCGCACCATCTGCCACTGACCCCTGCCCGAAGTTCCGAAGAACGTTGGCGTGCAGGAGTATATCTGCATCCGTCTGGTCTGAAACGATGAAACCGAAACCCTTGGAAGGATCAAACCACTTAACGCGACCATGCACGATCTGCATGACCTCATCTTCTTCCGACATTTACAGAGCCTTCTCCCCAGAATGAGCCCTAAGGGGCACAGATGGGGCGAAAGTTAACCGGGGATCAAGGGCAAATGTGCCGGTTCGTTGCATAAAATCCGACAAGTGCCGGAAACCTCAGGGATTCAATCTTGTAACAATCCAGTCGTCGGAAACCCCCGCACGATACCAGCGAAAGCGGTCATGCAACCGGAACGCGCCGTCGGCCCAGAATTCGATCTCGACCGGGCGAATCCGGAAACCGCCCCAGAACGGCGGGCGGGGCGGATTCGGGCCCTTTGTAAGCGCCTGCTTAGCCGCCTCGGCCATCAGCGCCTCACGCGACGACAGGGGTTGCGACTGCTGGCTGGCCCAGGCGCCGATGCGGGACTTCAGGCTGCGGCTTGTGTAGTATTCGTCGGCCTTGGGGCCATCCTCACGCGTGACGGTCCCGCGGACGCGGATCTGGCGGCGCAGGGATTTCCAGTGCAGCACGAAGGCGGCCTTGCCGGCGGCCTCGATCTCCTGGCCCTTCTTCGAGGTGTAGTTGGTGTAGAAGACGAAGGCCCCGCCGCCTTCGCCTTCGGTCTCGATCTCCTTGAGCAGGACCATGCGGACATTGGGCAGGCCCTGGTCGTCCACGGTGGCCAAGGCGATTGCGTTGGGGTCGTTCGGCTCGGTCCCTTCGGCCTCGGTCAGCCAGGACTGGGCCAGCACGAAGGGGTCGCTGCCCGCGAAAATGCCTGATCGATCCATGAGAGAACTCCTTCCCTGGCGGTAAGGACCTGCCTTGAAGGGCGGCCCCGCTTCGCCTACACGTCATATCCAACGAAAAATGGGCTAGGGGTCAGGAATGTCAACCGGACTGATGCAGGGCAAGCGCGGCCTGATCATGGGGCTTGCGAACGACAAGTCCATCGCCTGGGGGATCGCCCAGGCTTTGGCGGCCCAAGGGGCAGAACTTGCGTTCAGCTATCAGGGCGAGGCGCTGAAGAAGCGGGTCGAGCCTTTGGCGGAATCCCTGGGCAAGCCGATGCTCTTTGAATGCGACGTTGCCAGTGACGACAGCATTGATGCGCTCTTCACCGGGCTGAAGGCCGAATGGGGGCAGATCGACTTTCTGGTCCATGCCATCGGGTTTGCCGACAAGAACGAGCTGCGCGGCCGCTACGTCGACACCTCGCGCGCGGGGTTTGCGCTGGCGATGGATATCTCTGTCTACAGCTTTACCGCGGTCTGCCAGCGGGCGGCGGCGATGATGGGGCCGGGGGGCAGCCTGCTGACCCTGACCTATTTCGGGGCCGAGAAGGTCATGCCGCATTACAACGTGATGGGCGTGGCGAAAGCGGGGCTTGAGGCGTCGGTCAAGTATCTGGCCGAGGATCTGGGCAAGGACGGCATCCGCGTCAACGCGATCAGCGCAGGGCCGATCAAGACGCTGGCCGCCAGCGGTATCGGCGATTTCCGCTACATCATGCGCTGGAATGAACTGAACTCTCCGCTTCGTCGCAACGTGACGCAGGAAGAGGTCGGCAAGGCCGCACTGTACCTGCTGTCAGACCTTGGGTCCGGAACGACGGGCGAGAACCTGCATGTCGACGCGGGCTACCATGTCGTGGGCATGAAGGCGATCGACGCGCCCGACATCGACATCGTCACCGGCAAGAAAGAGAGCGGCCAATGAGCCGCGGCGTGGAATGAGAGTTGGGGCATGAGCGTTGCGGCCTTCCTGGCCTTCGCGGGTCTGGTGCTGTTTGCCGTGGTCTCGCCCGGCCCGGCGGTCCTGATGTCGGCCCGCACCGGGCTGAGCGAAGGCTTCCGCACTGGTGTCATGCTGGCGCTGGGCATCGCATCTGGCGCGGTCTTCTGGGCCTTGGCGGCGATGTTCGGGCTGCACCTGATCTTTGATGCCGCGCCCTCGCTCCTGTGGGCGCTGAAGATCGGCGGGGCCGGGTATCTGATGTGGCTGGCCTGGCACCTGTGGCGGGATGCGAAAACGCCTTTCATCGCCGATGACGCGCGCCCCGTGCCGCGCTCGCCCTTTGCGGCCTATCGGCTGGGTCTGTGGACCAACCTGTCGAACCCGAAGGCCGTGGTCATGTATTCCTCGATCTTCCTTGGCACCATAACCCCCGGCACGCCGACCTGGGTGCTTGCCAGCCTGATCCTCATGATCCTGGTGATGGAGACCGCCTGGAACAGTCTTGTCGCCCGCATCTTCTCGATGGAGCGGACGCGGGCGACCTATATCAGCCTGAAAACCGTGATCGACCGCTGCTTCGGGGCCGCACTGGCCCTTTTGGGCATCAAGATCGTCGCCACCTGAAGGAGGGGCTTGCCATGTCCGCCGACCGCCTGCCGCATGAAAAGGGGTTTCACGTCAGCTGGGACCAGATCCACCGCGACGCGCGCGCGCTGGCCTGGCGGCTGGACGGCAAGGGGCCGGGCGAGGGCGGGACCTGGAAGGCCGTCGTCGGCATCACCCGCGGCGGCCTGGTCCCGGCGATGATCGTCAGCCGCGAGCTGGACATACGGGTGGTCGACAGCATTTCCGTGAAGTCCTACCACTCGGGCGGCGGCAAGGCCGACCAGCGGCGCGAGGCGATGGTGATCAAGGCCCCGCAGGCCGACATCATGGGCGACGGGACCGGTGTCCTGATCGTCGATGACCTGGTGGACAGCGGCAAGACGCTGGAACTGATCCGTGGCCTTTATCCGAAGGCGCATTTCGCCTGCGTCTATGCCAAGCCCGAGGGCGAAAAGCAGGCCGACACCTACATCACATCCGTCAGCCAGGACACCTGGATCTTCTTCCCCTGGGACATGGCGCTGCAATACGTCCAGCCCATGCGGGGGGCGGACTGAGCCCTGAAATGCTCCGCCACAGCCGCGACCGGCTGCTGCACTGGCTGTTCGAGGCAAGTCTGGCGATCAAGGGTCTTCTGACCTCGCTTGAAGCGCTTGCGGGGCTGGGCCTGATCGTGACCCCGAACCCGCTTGTTGCGCGGTTTGTCTTCTGGGTCACGCATTTCCAGATTGCCGAACATCCCGACGACACGCTTGCAAGCTGGACCCTGCGCGCCGTCCAGCAGTTCCCGGTCCCAACGCAGCACTTTTATGCGCTTTACCTGCTGGCGCATGGTGGGCTGAAGCTGACGCTGGTGCTGTTGCTGTGGCGCAAGGTGGTTTGGGCCTATCCGGCCGCGATGGTCGTGCTGGCGGGGTTCGTGGCCTACCAACTTTACGAGTTCGTCCATGCCGGAACGCCGATCCTGCTGTTGCTGGCAGTATTCGATCTGGTGATGATCGGCCTCGTCTGGCAGGAATGGAAAGCGCTATGCGGGCGGGTCGCCCCCGCCGCCTGAGATGTCCGGAAGGAGCCTTGCGATGACCTTGCCCCTGAACCCCGCTTTTGCCGCCACTGAGCCGCCCCCGGTGATGGAGGCGCGGCGCTGGATCGAGGGGGTGACCTTTCCGGCCGACCGCCCGCTGATCAACATCAGCCAGGCCGCCCCGGTGGAAAGCCCGCCCCTGGGCTTGCGGCAGGCGCTGGCCGAGGCGGCGCTGAACGACCCGAATGCGCATCTGTACGGCCCGGTGCTGGGCCTTCCGGCCTTGCGCGAAGAGATCGCGACGCAATGGTCGGCGATCTACGGGGGCAGAATTGCCCCCGCACAGGTCGCGATCACCCAAGGCTGCAACCAGGCCTTCTGCACGGTGATGGCAACGCTGGCGGGACCGGGGGACGAGGTGATCCTGCCGACACCCTGGTACTTCAATCACAAGATGTGGCTGGACATGTCGTCGGTGAAGACCGTGCCGCTGGATGCTGGCCCGACGCTTGTCCCCTCGGCCGAGGCGGCGGCGAAGCTTGTCACCGACCGGACCCGCGCCATCGTCCTTGTCAGTCCGAACAACCCCGGTGGCGTGGAGTATCCGGCGGAAACGCTGGCGGCCTTCCGCGACCTGTGCCGCGAGAAGGGGTTGGCGCTGATCGTGGACGAGACCTACCGCGATTTCGACAGCCGCACGGGGGCTCCGCATGACCTGTTCCAGGACCCCGACTGGGCCGACACGCTGATCCAGCTTTACAGCTTCTCCAAGGCTTACCGGCTGACCGGGCACCGGGTGGGTGCTGTGGTCGCCGGGGCCGCGCGGCTGGCCGAGGTGGAGAAGTTCCTGGATACCGTCGCGATCTGCCCCAGCCAGCTGGGCCAGATCGGCGCCTTGTGGGGGATGCGGAACCTGGGCCAATGGCTTGCGGGGGAACGCGACGAGATCCTCGCCCGCCGCCGCGCGATGGCCGAAGGGTTCAAGACCCTGCCGGGGTGGAAGCTGCTGGGCTGCGGCGCCTATTTCGCCTATGTCGAGCACCCGTTCGACATGGCCAGCGACGCCCTGTGCAAGCGGCTGGTGACGGAAGCCTCTCTCCTGATGCTGCCGGGGACGATGTTCCAGCCCGACGGGTCCGAAGCCGGCAAGCGCCAGATCCGCATCGCCTTTGCCAACGTGGACAGCGCCGGCATCGCCGAAGTGATCCGCCGCTTGCAGGCCTTTCGGCCCTGACAGGCGCGTGACCGGTAGGAGGGGCGGGCGATCTTGATCTTGCCCCCCTGCGGGCTTCCCACTATGCACCTGATCCATAACCAATCAGAGGGCCCGAACTCATGGCGAAGACCCCGACCGAAGACGGCAAGCGCCCGCGCAGCACGGTGAAAGAGGTGGCCGTCTGGACAATGCTGGGGATGCTGATCCTGGGCCTTGGCGGCTTCGGCGTCACCAGCTTCTCGGGCGGGGTGACCAAGGTCGGCAGCGTCGGCGACATCGACATCACCACCGACGATTATGCCCGCGCGCTGCAGACCCAGGTCGCGGCTTTCGGCCAGCAGTTCGGCCAGCAGCTGTCGATGCAGGAGGCGCTGGCCTTCGGGATCGACAAGCAGGTGCTGCAGGACGTGCTGACGCGCGCGGCGCTGGACAACGAGGCGCAGCGCGTCGGGGTCTCGGTCGGAGACGATGTGGTCGCGACCGAAATCATGGGGATGGACGCCTTCAAGGGCGTCTCGGGCAGCTTCGAGCGCGAGACCTACCGCTTCGCGCTGGAGCGCAACAACCTGTCGGAAACCGAGTTCGAGACGAACCTGCGCCGCGACATCAGCCGCGAGCTGTTGCAGGGCGCGGTGGCGGGTGGCTTTGCGGCCCCGGCTGCGCTGACCGATACGCTTTATGCCTGGGTGGGGGAACGGCGGGGCTTTTCCATGCTGCGTCTGACCGAAGGGGACCTGACCGCTCCGCCGGCCGAACCGACAGAGGCCGAGCTGCAGGCGCATTACGACGCCAACCTTGACCGCTTCACCCGGCCCGAGGCCAAGCGCGTCACCTATGCTGCCCTCCTGCCCGAGGCCATCGCCAAGGACCAGCCGGTTGACGATGCCATGCTGCAGAAGATGTACCAGGACCGGATCGCCGAATTCGTCATCCCCGAACGCCGCATCCTGGAACGGCTGGTCTATCCCGACCAGGCCGCAGCCGAGGCCGCGAAGGCCAAGTTCGACGCCGGAACCACGTTCGAGGACCTGGTGGCCGAGCGCGGGCTGACGCTGGACGCCATCGACATGGGCGATGTCTCGCTGGACGAACTCGGGGCCGCGGGCGAGCCGATCTTCGCCACGGCCGAGGGTCAGGTGGCCGGGCCGCTGGACAGCGACCTTGGACCTGCGCTTTACCGCGTCGTCTCGGTCCTGGCGGCCGAAGAGACCACCTTTGACGAAGCACGCGAAACGCTGGCGATCGAGATCCAGACCGACGCGGCCCGTCGCCTGATCGCCGATCAGGTCGAGGCGATCGACGACCTTCTTGCCGGGGGAGCGACGCTGGAGGACCTTGCCAAGGAGATGGGACTTGCCTTGGCCACGCTGGACCATGTGCCGGGCCAGCAGGGGCAGGACAGCATCGAAGGTTATCCGGCTTTCCGCGCCGCTGCCGATGCGGTGCAAGAGGGGGATTTCCCCGAAGCCATCGTGCTGGAGGACGGCGGGGTCGTCGCCCTGCGGCTGGACGAGATCGTCGCCGCCGCTCCGATCCCCTTCGACGAAGCGAAAGACCAGGTGACCGAGGATTGGCGCCGCGACGCCGTTGCCAAGGCGCTGACCGCCCGCGGGGCCGAGATCAAGGCCGCGCTGGACGGCGGGGCTGCCATCGGCAGCTTCGGGATCGTCGACGTGACGCCCGAGACGGACCGCTCGGGCTTTGTCGCCGACACGCCCGAGACGCTGCTTGAGGACGTCTTCAAGATGACCGAGGGCGAAGCCCGGGTGATCGAGGCGGACGGCTTCATCGCCGTGGTCAAGCTTGACCGCATCCTGCCCGCCGCCACCGAGGGTGAAGATGCCGAAGGGATGCGCGCCGCCCTTGCCGCCCAGGCCCGCCAGGCCATCGCCCAGGACGCCTTTGCCGCCTTCACCAACGCGCTGACCGCCGAGGCCGGCATCTCGCTGGACCAGGCCGCGATCAACGCCGTCCACGCGAGCCTGCCCTGATGCAGCTTTCCCCCGGTTTTGCCGAGTTCGAGGCAGGTTGGACTGCTGGGAAGAACCAGATCGTCTGGGCGCGGCTGGCGGCGGACCTGGATACTCCGGTCAGCCTGATGCTGAAGCTGGGCGACGCCCGCGCCGATACCTTCATGCTGGAATCGGTCACCGGGGGCGAGATCCGGGGCCGCTATTCCATCGTCGGCATGAAGCCCGACCTTGTCTGGCAGTGCCACGGCGACAAAAGCCGGATCAACCGCGAAGCGCGCTTTGACCGGCAGTCGTTCACCGACCTTCCCGGCCACCCCTTGCAGACCCTGCGCGACCTGCTGGCCGAATGCCGGATCGAGATGCCCGAAGGGCTGCCTGCCGTGTCGGCGGGGCTGTTCGGCTATCTCGGCTATGACATGATCCGTCTTGTGGAACACTTGCCGGACGTGAACCCCGACCCCCTGGGCCTGCCCGATGCCGAACTGATCCGCCCTTCGGTCATCGCGGTGCTGGACGGGGTCAAGGGCGAGGTGACAGTGGTGGCCCCGGCCTGGGTTGCGGGCGGCTTGTCGGCACGGGCGGCCTATGCGCAGGCCGCAGAACGGGTGATGGACGCGCTGAGGGATCTGGACCGCGCGCCCTCTGCCGCGCGTGACCTGGGTGAGACGGCGCCGGTCGGCGAGGCCACGTCGAACTTTACGCACGACGGCTACAAGACCGCGGTCGAGAAGGCCAAGGACTATATCCGCGCGGGTGACATCTTCCAGGTGGTGCCCTCGCAGCGCTGGTCGCAGCGGTTCGAACTGCCGCCCTTTGCCCTTTATCGCAGCTTGCGGCGGACCAACCCCTCGCCCTTCATGTTCTTCTTCAACTTCGGCGGCTTTCAGGTCGTCGGTGCCAGCCCTGAAATTCTGGTGCGCCTTCGCGACGGCGAGGTCACCGTCCGCCCCATCGCTGGGACGCGCAAACGCGGGGCCACGCCCGAGGAAGACAAGGCGCTGGAGCTGGACCTTCTTGCCGACCCGAAGGAACGGGCCGAGCATCTGATGCTGCTGGACCTGGGCCGCAACGACGTCGGTCGGGTGACGAAGGTGGGGACGGTGCGCCCCACGGAAACCTTCATCATCGAACGCTACAGCCACGTCATGCACATCGTGTCGAACGTGGTGGGCGAGA
>NZ_JAXMMF010000081.1:0-14166 GCF_034366665.1 Tabrizicola sp.
CGGATCGGCTGGGGCTATGGCCCTCGTCATGTCATCGACGTCCTGAACCGCATCCGGGGGCCGTTCAACCTGTCGACCACGCAACAAGAGGCCGCCGAGGCCGCCGTGCGCGACCAGGACTTCGTTGCCAAGTGCCGCAGCGAGAACACGCGGATGCGGTCGTGGCTTGCCAATGCCCTGGCCGAGATCGGGGTGCCTTCGGACACCTCGATGGCGAACTTCATCCTGGCGCGTTTTGCCAGCCAGGACGAGGCCGAGGCCTGCGATGCCTTCCTGCAGAAACAGGGCCTGATCGTGCGTCGTGTGGCGGGCTACAAGCTGCCGCATTGCCTGCGGATCACCATCGGTGATGAATCCTCGTGCCGTCAGGTCGCCCATGCTGTTGCGCAGTTCAAGGGTGTGAAATGATCTATGGCCGCGTCGCCCTGATCGGCCTGGGGCTGATCGCGTCCTCGATGGCGCATGCGATGCGGGCGGGCGGGCTGGCTGGGGAAATCGTGGGTTACGCGAAGTCGCCCGAGACGCGGGCGGTGGCGAAGGACCTCTTCTGCGACCGGGTCTGCGACACGGCGGCGGAAGCGGTTCAGGGGGCCGACCTGGTGGTGCTCGCGGTCCCCATCGGCGCGATGGAGGCGATTGCCGCCGAAATCGGGCCGCATCTCAAGCCCGGGGCGACGGTCACGGACGTGGGGTCGGTCAAGCAGGCGGTGGTCGATGCCGTGGCCCCGCACTTGCCTGCGGGCGTGCATTTCATTCCCGGCCACCCGATGGCGGGGACAGAGTATTCCGGCCCCCGCTCAGGCTTTGCGACGCTGTATCAGAACCGCTGGTGGCTGTTGACGCCGCCCGAGGATTGCGACGCCGAGGCTTTGGCCCGGTTGCGCCAGTTGATCGAAGGCATGGGCGCCAAGGTCGACACGATGGATGTGGCGCATCATGACCTTGTTGTGGCCGTGGTCAGCCATGTGCCGCATGCCATCGCCTATACGATGGTGGGCGTGGCCGACCACATGCGGCGGGTGTCGCAGTCCGAGGTCATCAAGTATTCCGCCGCCGGGTTCCGCGACTTTACCCGGATCGCGGCCAGCGACCCGACGATGTGGCGCGACGTGTTTCTGACCAACAAGGACGCGGTGCTGGATATCCTGGGGCGCTTTGCCGAAGAGCTGTTCGTCCTGCAGCGCGCGATCCGGATGGGCGATGGCGAGCATCTGCATGCCTATTTCACCCGGACCCGGGCGATCCGGCGCGGGATCATCGAGGCCGGGCAGGACACTGCCGCGCCGGACTTTGGCCGCGCCGCGCCGCCCGCGAAAGAGGGCTAGGCCGGATGCGCGGCCTGCTTCTGGCGTTGTCCTTCCTCCTGGCGCAAGGCGCCTGGGCGCAGGAGATGGACCGCTCGCCCCGCCCGCCGGTCAATCCCAGGCTGCCGGTTGCCGTCGTGGAGCCGAGTGTTGTGCCTGCGCCTGAGGTTGACCTCCCCACCGCAACAGCCGCATTGCCCGAGGCCGTGCCCGACGACGCGCTGGCCCGGTCCTTGCGCCCGGTCCCCCGGCCGTCGGCGCTGGCCGAGCGGATCGCGGCCCTGAAGGCCACCTCCAACGCGCCTGGGCTGGATTTGTCCGGGCAAGAGCCGCAGGACGAGGTCGATCTTGCCGCGATCCCGCCGCCGTCGAAGAAAGAGGAACGGCGCAAGAAGCGCGAGAGGGCCTCGATGAAGGGCGCTGTCTGCGGGGTGCCTGCGATCAAGGGCGAAGAGATCGCGCGGATTTCCTCGAAGGTAAAGGGGTGCGGGGTCGAGGACCCGGTGCTGGTCACCTCGGTCTCGGGGGTCAGGCTCAGCCAGCCGGCGACGGTGGATTGTTCCATCGCCAAGGCGCTGAATTCCTGGGTGGACGAGGTGGCGCAGCCGGCTTTCGACGGCAGGCTGGTCGAGTTGCAGATTGCAGCGCATTACATCTGCCGCAGCCGCAACAACGTGAAGGGCGCGAAGATCAGCGAACATGGCAAGGGCCGGGCGGTGGACATCTCGGCCTTCATCCTTTCGAACGGGAAGGTGCTGACCGTCTCGCGGGACTACAACCGCCTGCTGCGCCGGATCTACAAGGCCGGGTGCAACTACTTCATGACCACGCTTGGCCCTGGGTCGGACGGATACCACGAGGACCACTTCCACTTCGACACCTCGGCCCGAAGCGGTGGGCGCTACTGCCGTTAGCCCGAAGGCGGCACCATCAGCGGGGCGGGGCCAAGCGGGAAGGGGCCAAAGCTCATCCGGCCATCCTCCATGACCAGGGACAGCGACAGGATCTTGAGGTCCGGGGATTGCGAGGCCAGCGCCTGCATCCCGCGCACGATGGTCGGAGCGACCTGGGGTTCGACCACGCCCGCAGCCACCAGAAGGGCGGGCAGGCGGTCCCAGTTGGTGACGTCGACGGTGATGCGGCCTGCAGCGTAGCCATTGCCGTCAGCCTCGACCACGCCCGAGGCGCTGGCGGCCAAGGCACCCCAGGTCAGGTTGAACTGGTTGATCTCCACCCGCCGCAAATGGGGCCGCGCCTCGCCTGCGTGGCGGTCCAGGGGCGCCGAGAAGGTCAGAAAGATGCTGCCCCACAGCGCCTCGACCACCTCGGGCAAATCCGAGGGTGGCAGGTCCGGGATCGTCACGGCCTTCACGGCGGTCAGGAAGTCGGGATCGGGGGTCAGCGGCGCAAGGTCGAAGCCAAGCTCGTAACCGGTCGGACCCAGCGCCTCGTCCGCGCGAAGACCCAGGGTGAATTCCCCAAGTCCCAGGGTCCAGCCCTGGTCGGAGGCAAGGTTCAGGGTGGTCCCCGCCAGCCGGACCTCGGCCAGGGGCAGCTCGGTCGAAGGCTTGGCCCGGACGCTGGCCATCAGCCCCTCGGACCCCACTGTCACCACCTGATCCGGCAGAGTGACCACCTGCTCGGGCGGCAGCGCTGCAATGATGTGCCACGGCTTCCAGGTCATCGCGAAGACCTGGACGAAGGGCGCCTGCCAGCCCGCGCCAGAGACCGGGTCGGCCAGCTTCAGCTCGTCAATGGTCAGGTCGAAGCGGTTGGGAAAGCCCGCCACCGTCACTCCGGCATTCTCGGCCACGATCCCCTGCCGGGAGGCATCGGCGAAGAAGCTCGTGACACCGTCGCGCACCGCGTTCGAGCCGACGAACCAGTAGCCCGACCACAGCGCTGTGGCCGCGATCATCAGGAAGAGAAGCTTGCGCATCCGGCGGCCCTTTCCATTGCCCTTTCTCCGGTGTTTACAGGGCCAAAGGCAACAGGACCAGTCATGCAGGAACCGCTTTGGGTCTTCGGCTACGGATCGCTGATCTGGGACCCCGGCTTTCCGGTGGCCGAACGCCGTATCGCGCGGCTGGACGGATGGCACCGCAGCTTCTGCATGCGGTCGATCCACCATCGCGGCACCGTCCAGAACCCTGGCCTTGTCCTGGCCCTGGACCGGGCAAAGGGCGCAAGCTGCACCGGCGTCGCCTTCCGCGTCGAACCTGGGCACGAGGCTGCCACGCTGTTCGCCCTGCGGGAACGGGAACTGGTCTCCTCGGCCTATCTGGAGATGACCCTGCCCGTCACGACCGAGGCGGGCCTGCTGGACGCGCTGGCCTATGTCATCGACCCCGACCATGTGCAGTACTGCCGTCTTGACCCCGAAGACCAGGCGCAGATCATCGCGCAGGCCTGTGGTGGGCGGGGCCGGAACTGCGACTACCTGTGGTCCACCGCGGCGCATCTGGCAGAGCTTGGCATCCGCGACCCCGACCTCGACTGGCTGGCCGAACGTGTTCGCGCCCTGACCTGACCTTTTGCTTGGCTGTTGCAGCCAGCCTGCTAGACTCGGGTTCAGGGCAGGGGAAGCAGAGCGCAATATGTCCCAGACAGAGACCAGGCGGGCCGAGGTCGCGACGACCTTCAGCCAACCGATCCGCGCGATCACGACGATGCTGCTGGTCTGCCTGCTGGTCGGCTCGGGCGCATGGCTGATTCACGGCACGGTCATCGACATCGTCCGCACCAACCCGGTGCTGAACGGGGTGATCGGCTTTGTCTTCCTGGTCGGCGTGTTGTCCTGCTTCTGGCAGCTGTGGATTCTGGCGCAGTCGGTCTACTGGATCGAGAACTTCGTCCGAGGCACGCCGGGGACCGAGGACATGGCCCCGCCGCGGCTGCTGGCCCCGCTGGCGTCGCTTTTGCGGTCGCGCTCGGCCCGGATGTCAATCTCGGCCTCGTCGTCGCGGTCGATCCAGGAATCGGTCGTCCAGCGCATCGACGAAGCGCGCGACATCACGCGCTATCTGATCAACCTGCTGGTTTTCCTGGGGCTTCTGGGCACCTTCTGGGGCCTTGCGACCACTGTTCCGGCCGTGGTCGAAACGATCCGTTCCCTCGCCCCGCAGGAAGGTGAAAGCGGGCTGGACGTCTTCGGCAAGCTGATGGGGGGCCTGGAAAGCCAGCTGGGTGGAATGGGGACGGCGTTTTCCTCCTCGCTTCTGGGTCTGGCAGGGTCGCTGGTCCTGGGCTTGCTGGAACTGTTCGCCGGCCACGGGCAGAACCGCTTCATCCGTGAGCTGGAGGAGTGGCTGTCGTCGATCACCCGGCTTGGCTACGCTGGTGATGGCGAAGGGGCGGACCAGAACGCGCTGGGCCTGCTGGTCGACCACATGGCGCAGCAGATGGAAGAACTGCAGGCGCTGCAGACCCAGACCGAGACGAACCGGTTTCACTCCGAGATGAAGATCAACGAACTGGTCGCGGCGATGACGGCGCTGACCGACCGGATGGATGCCGAACGCGGGCAGGCCGCGCTGTTGCGGCGGATCGCCGAGGGGCAGGAAAAGCTGCTGGAGGCCCTGCAAGCCGGTGAGGGCGGGTCAGGCTCGGACCCGGAAAGCCGGATGCGGTTGCGGTCGATCGACGTGCAGCTGCTGCGCATCCTGGAGGAAATGTCGGCGGGGCGGCAAGAGACGTTGACCGACCTCAAGTCCGACATCGCCCAGCTGACCGCCGCGATCCGGCAACTGGGCCGCAGCGCCGGGCGGGCATAAGATGGCCACGCGCAGCCGCCATCGCGACAGCTCGATCATCTGGCCGGGGTTTGTCGATGCGGTGACGACGCTTCTGATGGTGCTGATGTTCGTGCTGACCATCTTCACCGTGATGCAGTCGGTCTTGCGCGACACGATCACCACGCAGGATACCGAGCTGGACGCGCTGACCGCGCAGGTCGCGCAACTGGCCGACGCGCTGGGGCTGGAGCAGGCCAAGGCCTTGGACCTTGAAACGCGCGTGGCCGAGTTGCAGGCGGGCCTGTCGTCGGCCTTGGCGGAAGGCGACCGGCAGGCCGGGGTCATCGCCGCGCTGACGGCAGACCTGACGGCCCGCGAGGGGGAGCTGGCAGCGGCACAGTCGCGGATCACCGACTTCGAAGCGCAGGTCGCCGCCCTCTTGGTCGAACGCGACCGCGCGCGCGGGGATGCCGAACGGCTGACCGCCTCGGTCGCGGACCTGGAGGCGGCGCAGGCCAGGCTGGTCTCCGAGGGGGAGGCGATGGCGCTGGCACTGGCCAAGGCGCGGGACGAGGTCGACGCGACGGCCGAGGCCGCGCGCCTTGCCGCCGCCCGCCGCGATGCGCTGGAGGCCCTTCTGGCCGAGGAGAAGGCGAAGGGCGCGACGGATGCGGCGGCACTTGCTGCCGCGCAGGCCGAAGTGACCGAGGCCGAAACCGCTCGGCTGGCGGACGCGGCGGCGCTGCAGGCCTTGCGGGACCGGCTGGCCAATGCCGACACCGAGCTGACCGCGATGACGCTGGCCCTGGAGGCAGAGCGGAAGCGGGCGGAAGAGACGCTGACGCTGCTTGCCGCCGCCCGGACCGAGGCGGCGCAGGGCGCGACCGCGAAGGACGCGGCGCTTTCGGCGGCCGAGACGGCTTTGCTGGCGGAACAGGAAAAGGTGCTGGCCGCCGCACGCGAGGTCGAGCTTTTGAACCAGCAGGTCGCCGCGTTGCGCAGTCAGCTGGGAAGCCTGCAGGCGCTGCTGGACGATTCGCAGGCGCGGGACGAGGCGGCGAAAGTGCAGCTGGAATCCTTGGGCAAGGATCTGAATGCGGCGCTGGCCCAGGTCGCGGCCGAGCAACGACAGCGCGCCGAACTGGAGGCCGCCGAGGCGGCGCGGCTGGCAGAAGAAAACCGCGACCTCGCCCGCTTCCGGTCCGAGTTCTTCGGGCAGTTGTCGAACCTGCTTGACGGCCGCGAAGGCGTCCGGGTGGTGGGCGACCGTTTCGTCTTTTCCTCGGAAGTGCTGTTCAACCCCGGCTCGGCGGATCTGGCGCTGGAAGGGCGGCTGCAGATTGCCGGGGTGGTGCGCATCCTGGACGAGGTCCGCGCCGAGATCCCGCCCGAGATCGACTGGATCATCCGGGTCGACGGGCACACCGATAACGTGCCGCTGTCCGGTGGGGGAGCGTTCCGCGACAACTGGGAACTGAGCCAGGCGCGGGCGTTGTCCGTGGTCCGCTTCATGCAGGACGAGTTGGGTTTCCCGCCGGACCGGATGGCCGCGACGGGGTTCGGTGAATACCGGCCTGTGGCCGAGGGCGCGGATGAAACCTCGCGCGCGCTGAACCGGCGGATCGAGCTGAAGTTGACAGAACGCTAGGCGGTCCCGCGGCGATGAACGGCTCCTCGTGCGACTTCGTCTTCTCGTCGCGCGAAGGTGGGACCGGGGCTTCCCGGGCAAGATGAAGGGCCGGGCGTGACGGGTGGCGCACATGAAAGCCCCCGCCGGTCAGGGCGGGGGCTTTGTTGTCTTGGCGCTGGCTTATTCGGCCGTCAGCAGCGGGGGCTTCTGTCCGGTGAGCCGCGGTTTCGCGGGTTCCTCGATGTCCAGCACGATGGCGTCGTCCTTGACCTTGACCTTCACCACGCCGCCCTTGACCAGCTTGCCGAACAGAAGTTCCTCGGCCAGAGGCTTCTTGATGTATTCCTGGATCACGCGGCCCAGCGGGCGGGCACCCATCTTGTCGTCGTAACCCTTTTCGCCCAACCAGGCGGCGGCTTCCGGCGAAAGCTCGATATGGACGTTGCGGTCCATCAGCTGGGCTTCCAGTTGCAGCACGAACTTTTCGACCACCTGCATGATGATCTCCTTGCCCAGAGGGGCAAAGTTGATCACGGCGTCCAGACGGTTGCGGAATTCGGGCGTGAAGGTCCGCTCGATGGCGGCAGTATCCTCGCCCGTGCGGCGTTCGCGGCCAAAGCCGATGGCGGCCTGGGACTGTTCGCGCGCACCCGCGTTCGAGGTCATGATCAGGATCACGTTGCGGAAGTCCACCGTCCGGCCGTTGTGGTCGGTCAGCTTGCCGTGGTCCATCACCTGCAAGAGGATGTTGTAGACATCCGGGTGCGCCTTTTCCATTTCGTCCAGCAGAAGGACGCAATGCGGGTGCTGGTCGACACCGTCAGTCAGCATCCCGCCCTGGTCGAACCCGACATATCCCGGAGGCGCGCCGATCAGACGCGAGACAGCGTGCTTCTCCATGTATTCCGACATGTCGAAGCGGATCAGTTCGACGCCCAGGGAGGACGCAAGCTGCTTGGCCACCTCGGTTTTACCCACCCCGGTCGGACCGGCGAAGAGATAGTTGCCGATGGGTTTCTCCGGTTCGCGGAGGCCGGCACGGGCCAGCTTGATGGCCGAGCAGAGCGCTTCCACCGCCTTGTCCTGACCGAAGACCACGCGCTTGAGGGTCTTTTCCAGGTCGCGCAGGGTTTCGGCGTCGTCTTTCGACACGGTCTTCGGCGGAATACGGGCGATCTTGGCGACGACCGCCTCGATCTCTTTCACGCCAAGCGATTTCCGGCGCTTCGAATCCGACAGCAGGTGCTGCGCGGCCCCGGCCTCATCAATGACGTCGATGGCGCTGTCCGGCAGTTTGCGGTCGTGGATATAGCGCGCGGCCAGTTCCACCGCCGACTTGATCGCGTCGTTGGTGTATTTCAGGTCGTGATGTTCCTCGAAGCTGGGCTTGAGACCCATCAGGATCTTGATCGCATCCGGCACGGAAGGCTCATTCACGTCGATCTTCTGGAAGCGGCGGCTGAGCGCGCGGTCCTTTTCGAAGTGCTGACGGAATTCCTTGTAGGTGGTGGACCCCATGCAGCGCAGCTTGCCGCCCTGCAGCGCGGGTTTCAGCAGGTTCGACGCATCCATAGCGCCGCCGCTGGTCGCCCCAGCGCCGATGACGGTGTGAATCTCGTCGATGAAGAGGATCGCGTCGGGGTGATCCTCAAGCTCTTTCACGACCTGCTTCAGGCGTTCCTCGAAGTCACCGCGGTAGCGGGTGCCTGCGAGCAAAGCGCCCATGTCGAGGCTGAAGATCGTGGCCTTGGCCAGAACTTCGGGCGTCTCGCCATTGACGATCTTGCGGGCGAGGCCTTCGGCAATCGCGGTCTTGCCCACGCCGGGGTCGCCCACAAGAAGCGGGTTGTTCTTGCGGCGGCGGCAGAGGACCTGAATCGCACGCTCCACCTCGGGCTCGCGACCGATGAGGGGGTCGACGTCGCCCTTGCGGGCTTTCACGTTCAGGTCGACGCAATACTTGGACAGCGCCGATTCCTTGGCTTCGCCAGCCTCGGCCTTCGGGGTTTCGTGCTGTTCCTCGGTGCCCTGGACGGGCCGCGCCTCACCGTAGGACGGGTCCTTCGCCACGCCATGCGCGATGAAGTTGACCGCGTCGTAGCGGGTCATGTCCTGTTCCTGCAGGAAGTAGGCGGCGTTCGATTCCCGTTCGGCGAAGATTGCAACGAGGACGTTCGCGCCGGTGACTTCGGTGCGGCCCGAGGACTGGACGTGGATCGCAGCGCGCTGGATGACGCGCTGGAAGGCGGCGGTCGGGACCGCCTCGCTGCCTTCGACATCGGTGACCAGGGTCGACAGGTCATCGTCGATGAAGTCGGACAGGGTCTTGCGAAGATCGTCCAGATTGACCGCGCAGGCCTTCATCACGCGGGCTGCGTCGGGTTCGTCGATCAGCGCCAGAAGCAGATGCTCCAGCGTTGCGAGTTCGTGTCGGCGCGAATTGGCCAAGGCCAGGGCGCTGTGGATTGCCTGTTCAAGCGTGGTCGAAAACGATGGCACTTCAGTGCTCCTGTCCTGCAGGTCAGCCGGGCGCCGGGGCCCGATACCGACCGTGGCCTCATAAGCTTAAAGTTCGGTTTTATTTCCCGCACTTCAAGCGCAATTTTCCAGATTTTGGGGTTTCCCCAAGAACATCACGACATTTGTGATAAGAGTGGGTCAGAACTTGTCTTTTCTGGCCCGAATTTCGGCGAACACGGTGACATCGTCGGCATCTGGCAGGCCGACGGCTGTCTTCAGCGCGGGCAGGTGGACCCGCAGGTAGGGGTTCGTCGCCAGTTCTTCTGCAAGCCGAACCGGGACGGTCGCGATGCCCTTGGCGCGCTGGTCCGCGACTTCGGCAACCCGAGAGATAAGCTGCGGATTGCCGGGTTCAAGGGTCATCGCGAAGCGCAGGTTCGAGGCGGTGTATTCGTGGCCCGAGCAGACCAGCGTATCTGGGGGAAGGGTCGCCAGCTTCTGCAGCGACGCATGCATCTGGCGCGGGGTGCCTTCGAACAGGCGGCCGCAGCCGCCGGCCATCAGGCTGTCGGCGGTGAAGACAAGGCGGCTTTCAGGAAAGTGGAACGCGATGTGGCCAAGGGTATGGCCGGGCACCTCGATCACGCGGGCGAACTCGTTGCCGATGGAGAAGGACGCGTGTTCGTCAAGCGGAAGGTCAAGGCGCGGCAGACGGTGCGCGTCGGCGGCGGCCCCAAGGACCATCGCTCCGGTCTGGGCGCGCAAGGAGTCGACGCCCTGAATGTGGTCGTCGTGGTGGTGGGTGATCAGGATGTCGGTCAGCCGCCACTGGTGGGCGTCAAGCGCGGCGAGGATGGGGCCCGGCTCGGGCACGTCGATGACGGCGGTCTGGCCGGTCTCGCGGTCGTGGATCAGATAGGCGTAGTTGTCCGTCAGGCAGGGGACGGTGACGAGGTCGAGCATTCAGTTGCCCTCCAGAAGCGTGGGACCAAGCGGCATTCCCGACCAGTGCGGGCGGTCGGGCCACCAGTGGATGTGGTCGGGGGCGGGGAAGGCGGGATCAGCGAAGGCCCCCAAGACGATGCCGATCGTGCCGCGCAGGTCGTATTCGGTGCGGAAGAAGCGACCGCCGCCACAGGTGGGGCAGAAGCAGGTCGTCACCGCGGCGTCGTCCGTCCCGGCGCAGAACAAGGTCGTGAGGGCGCCGTCGACGCGGACGGCGTCTTCGGGGAACCAGGCCGAGAGTTTCATCACGCTGCCATTGCCGCGCTGGCACGGCGCGCAGGTGCAGCCGTGGACGGGCGCTGCGGTGACATGCAGACACAAGGCCCCACATTCGCAGGAAGCCAGTCGGTCCGGGGGCTGCGTGGTTTCGGGCATGGTCTGAAACGGCAATGCGGGTATGATCCGGCCAATCTGACCCCCGCGGAGCCGCTCTGCAATGCATCTTGATGTGCTGGACCTGAGGAACTTCTATTACCGGACGCAACTGGGCCGCGTGGCGCAGCGGGCGATCCGGGACCAGGTCGTCCGGCTTTGGCCGCCCAAGGCGGGCGAGACGGTGGCGGGCTTCGGCTTTGCGGTGCCGCTGTTGCGCCCCTATCTGGCCGAAGCGCGGCGGGTGGTGGGGCTGATGCCGGGGCCACAGGGGGTGATGCCCTGGCCCGCGGGCATGGAGAATGTCAGCGTCCTGTGCGAGGACACGGCCTGGCCCTTGCCCACCGGCCTTGTGGACCGGCTGGCGCTGATGCATGGGCTGGAGACCTCTGAAAACCCCTCGGCGGTGCTGGACGAAGCCGCCCGGGTGCTGGGGCCGGGGGGGCGGGCGCTCTTCATCGTGCCGAACCGGTCGGGCCTGTGGTCCCGGCGCGACGCGACCCCTTTCGGCTTCGGGCGTCCCTATTCGGTGGCGCAGCTTGAGGCGCAGCTGAAGCGGCACGGCTTCACGCCCGAGCGAAGCTGCTCGGTCCTCTTCGCGCCGCCTTCGAGCACGCGGTTCTGGCTGCGGTCGGCGGATTTCTGGGAAGGGTTCGGGCGGCGGATGCCTTGGCTGGCAGGCGGCGTCCTGATGGTCGAGGCGTCGAAGCAGGTCTATGCGCCGACGCAAGGCGGGCTCCGGGCGGCGGTGAAAAAGCCGCTGCGGGTGCTGGAGGGAGTTGGCAGCGCGAAGCCTGCCTTGAACCGGGAGTAGGGGCGGTGGGCGGATCGCCCACCCTACGCCTGTTCTGAACGACTGGCCGCAGGGTGGGATGGAACGCGGTGGGCCGTTGCGGCCGCGACGTCAGACAGCAGGAATCGGCGGCTGCAGCTGGGGCGCAGGGGTAGGGTGGGCGATCCGCCCACCCTCAGATCACGCGGACCTGGGTGCCGACGGGGCAAAGCTCGAACAGCTGGGCGATGTTCTCGTTGAAAAGGCCGATGCAGCCGTCCGACGACCTGCGGCCGATCTTCCGGGTGTCGTGGGTCCCGTGGATGATGTAGGCGGGCCAGGACAGATACATCGCATGGGTGCCCAGTGGGTTCTCGGGGCCCGGGGGAATCGGTTTCCAGTCCGGGTAGCGTTCCATCTGCGACGCAGTGGGTGTCCAGCTGGGGCCGACCTTCTTGCGGACGATTTCGGTGTAGCCGCGCTTGGTCAGTTCGTCCGAGATCGGGACCGAAGTCGGGAAGATGCGGTAGTCGGCGCCACTCGCGCTCCAGAAATGCAGCGCGCGCGAGGTCGTGTCGGCGACGATGGTCGCGCGATCCAGAGTGTCGAAATGGTCGCGCCAGTCCTGCATCTTGAAGCTGGAGACGTTGTTGCGCACGGACTGGGCAGCCGGGTCGGATGCACGCGCCAGGGCGGGGGCCAGGGTTGCACCCAGGGCAAGGCCAAGGGCAGAGCGGCGGGTCAGGTTCATGTCAGGCCTTCAGTCTATCTTGCGTTTCAGGCGAAGGGTTTCGCGTTGCGGCCCCGGGGTCAACCTGCGGCAGGCCGGTCTGACGGGCATGTGAGCAAGCGTGAGGTGACGCACAGGACAGGCGGCGACCGGGCAAGCGCGGCGCTTCTGCAGCCCGTGACACGGCGCCCCGAAGACAGGGAAAACTCCCTGCCGCACATCGCGTGCGGGGCGCCGCCAGCGCCCCCCGCGACGGGCGCTTGTGGCCGTGATCCGGACCCGGCCTGTCAAGAGCGACAAAGTGACCGACCACCTTGGCCCCAAATCCCTCACGAAACGGCGAGCAACCCGGTTGCGGGGTCGGAAAGCCTCTGCTAAGGACCCCGCGACGGATGGTGCCGCCCATACGATAGTCGAGGTATGCGCCGAAGGGACGCCCGGTTCGCAAGAGCCCAGGGCACAGGACAGCGGAAGGGTTGACGTGTCAGAACCAGCTTCGATCTCTCTGGGCATCGCCGCGCGCTACGCGTCGGCCTTGTTCGATCTGGCCAAGGAAGGCGGCGCGCTGAAAGCTTTGGAATCGGACGCGACGGCGCTGGCCGAGACGCTGGCCGCAAGCGAGGAGCTGCGGGGCGTGATCGCCTCTCCGGTGATCAGCCGTGACGATCAGGGCCGGGTCATTGCCGCCATCGCGGCGAAGCTTGGCCTGAGCACGCTGATGACCAACACACTGGCTCTGATGTCCGAAAAGCGTCGCCTTTTCGTGCTGCCGCAGCTTGTGACCCGCCTTGCCGACCTGATCGCCGAGGAAAAGGGCGAAGTGACCGCCGAGGTCACCGCCGCCCGCGCGCTGACCGCTGCACAATCGAAAAAGCTTGCCGAGACGCTGAAGGTTCGCGTCGGCAAGACCGTGAAACTGAAAACGACCGTCGATGAATCCCTTATCGGCGGTCTGGTCGTCAAGCTGGGCTCGACCATGATCGACACCTCGGTCAAGGCAAAGCTCGCGGCCCTGCAAAATGCAATGAAAGAGGTTGGGTGATGGGAATCCAGGCTGCTGAAATCTCTGCGATCCTCAAGGAGCAGATCAAGAACTTCGGCAAGGATGCGGAAGTGGCCGAAGTTGGCCGCGTGCTGTCGGTCGGCGACGGGATTGCCCGCGTCCACGGGCTGGACAACGTCCAGGCCGGTGAGATGGTGGAGTTCCCCGGCGGTATCCGCGGGATGGCACTGAACCTTGAAGTCGACAACGTCGGTATCGTGATCTTCGGGTCCGACCAGGACATCAAGGAAGGCGATATCGTCAAGCGCACCAAGTCCATCGTGGACGTGCCCGCCGGCAACGCCCTGCTGGGTCGTGTCGTGGACGCGCTGGGCAACCCGATCGACGGCAAGGGCGCCATCGCCGCGACCGAGCGTCGGATCGCCGACGTGAAGGCCCCGGGCATCATCCCCCGCAAATCGGTGCACGAGCCGATGGCGACCGGCCTCAAGGCCATCGACGCGATGATCCCCGTTGGCCGTGGCCAGCGCGAACTGATCATCGGCGACCGTCAGACCGGCAAGACCGCCGTGGCGCTGGACACGATCCTGAACCAGAAGGCCTACAACGACGCCGCCGGTTCGGACGAAGGCAAGAAGCTGTACTGCATCTACGTCGCCATCGGGCAGAAGCGGTCGACCGTTGCCCAGCTGGTGAAGAAGCTGCAGGAAACCGGTGCGGACGCCTATACCATCGTCGTCGCGGCCACCGCTTCGGACCCGGCGCCGATGCAGTTCCTGGCGCCCTACTCGGCGACCGCGATGGCGGAGTTCTTCCGCGACAACGGCCGCCATGCGCTGATCATCTATGATGACCTGTCGAAGCAGGCCGTCGCCTACCGCCAGATGTCGCTGCTGCTGCGCCGTCCGCCGGGGCGTGAAGCCTATCCGGGCGACGTGTTCTACCTGCACTCGCGCCTCTTGGAGCGTTCGGCCAAGCTGAACGGCGACTTCGGCTCGGGTTCGCTGACCGCGCTGCCGATCATCGAGACCCAGGCGGGTGACGTGTCGGCCTATATCCCGACGAACGTGATCTCGATCACCGACGGGCAGATCTTCCTGGAAACGGAACTGTTCTACCAGGGCGTCCGTCCTGCGGTGAACACCGGTCTGTCAGT
>NZ_JAXMMF010000082.1:0-26756 GCF_034366665.1 Tabrizicola sp.
CAGCCAGGGCCAGAAGCTCGGACGGGAAGACCAGCGCCACCGCGCCGTCCCGCTCGGCCGTCAGGCGGGCGGATTGACTTGCCAGCGCGCTGAGCCGCCCGTCGACGATCGCCAGTTCCGAACGCAGCGCCGACCCGTCCAGGCGCAGCAGCAGGTCCCCGGCGGCGACCTGGGTCCCTTCGGCCACCAGAATTGCCTCGACCACGCCGCCCTCGGGGTGCTGGACGATCTGGCGGTCCCGCTCCACCTCGATCTGGCCCGAGGCGATGATTGCCCCCGCGATCCGCGCGGTCACGGCCCAGAGGCCGAACCCCATGACCAGCGCCAGGCAGGCTGCAAGCCCCAGGATCACCGGCCCACGGATCGAGAGCGCCCCGCTCATGCGACACCGGCGGGGGCTGCGGCGCGCGCGATGTCGCCCGCGTTCCGGACCATCTGGCGCAGCACGACATCGCGCGGACCGAAGGCGGCCGACGCGCCCTGGTGCAGCACCAGAAGCAGCTCACAGTCCTGCAGCGCCGCGGGCCGGTGTGCCATGATCAGAACGGCGGCCCCGTTCCCTTTGGCGGCGCGGATCGCCTGGTTCAGGGCCTGTGCCCCCTCGTTATCAAGACTGGAATTCGGCTCGTCCAGGATCAGAAGCACCGGGTCGCCGTACAGCGCCCGCGCCAGACCGATGCGCTGGATCTGGCCACCGGACAGCCGACTGCCCACGCTGGCCACCTGGGTGTCGTAGCCCTCCGGCAGCTCAAGGATCATCTCATGCGCCGCTGCCGCCTGCGCCGCCGCGATGATCCGGCCCGGATCGGCATCGGCCTGCAACCGGGCAATATTCTCGGCGATGGTGCCGTCGAACAGCGCCACCCGCTGCGGTAGATAGCCGATCAGGCCGCCCAGCACGTCGGGGTCGTACTGGTCCAGCGTGGCACCCGCCAGCCGGATGCGCCCCGCGCCGGGCCGCCACACGCCGATCAGCGCGCGCGCCAGCGACGACTTGCCCGAGGCGGACGGCCCGATCACCCCCAGCGCCTGCCCCGGTCCCAGCCGGAACGACAGGTCCCGCAGCACGGGGGCCGCGCCGCCCGGTGGGACAAGGGTCAGCCCCTGGACATCAAGCAGCGCCTGCGGTCGTGGCAGCGGGGTGTGGGGAGGTTCCACCGGCGACGCCGACAGCAGACCGGCAAGCCGTACCCGCGCCTGCCGCGCCCGGGTCAGCACCGGCCACTGCGCCACGGCCTGCTCGACCGGCTGCAACGCGCGTCCCATCAGGATCGAGGCGGCAATCATCGCGCCCGCCGACAGCTCTTGCCGCAGGACAAGCCAGGCGGCCAGCCCCAGCATTGCCGATTGCAGGAAGAGCCGGAAGGTGCGGATCAGCACGGTATACCGCCCCGACGCGTCCGAGGCGGTCAGCCCCGCCGTCAGGGCCTGATCCCGCCACCGATGCAACCTTGCGAAGGCCGCCCGTGTCATCCCCAGCGCCTGGATGACCTCGGACTCGGCCTTCAGGTTCTCGGCCTGCCGGTCGGCGGCAAGGTTGGCCTGGGCTGCGGCCTGCAAGGGCCGTTCCGTGCTGCGCTGGTTCAGCCAGCTGAAGGCCATGATCATCAGGCCGCCCCCCAGGGCCAGACAGCCGAGCCAGGGATGGAAGACGAAGATTGCTGCCGCAAAGACCGGTGCCCAGGGGGCATCGAACAGTGCCAGAAGGACGGGAGAGGCCCAGAACCGCGCGATGGCATCCAGGTCGCGCTGTGCGGCCTGTGCCGCCGGGTCCTGCGGCGCGACGGTCAGCCTTCGGAACGCGGCAGACAGGACGCGGGGGTCAAGTCGGGCCTGCAGCCGGGCCCCCACCCGCGCCATGATCCGGCTGCGGGCATGGTCCAGGACCCCCATCAGCAGGAACAGGAAGGCCATCAGCAGCGACAGCGCCAGCAAGGTCTCTTCCGACCGCGAGACCAGAACCCGGTCATAGACCTGCAGCATGTACAGCGGCGCGGTCAGCATCAAGAGGTTGACCAGCGCCGAGAAGACAAAGGCGATCACGACAGCCCGGCGCGAGGCGGCATGGGCGGCCGCAAGCTCGGCCAGCCCGGACGACAGGCTGGGCGTCAGGTCGGGCGCTGTGGTCACGGGCTTGCCATCCATGTGTCCTTGGCGTGTTCCTGCCAGCCGCGACCTCTGTGCCACGCTTCGCCGTTGTGTTGGACAAGTCACGGACTTATGCCTTGCCAACGCCGACGCGGGGCTATGCTTAGCGGCGTATTGGCCGCACAGTAGGATCATGGGTCTGAACATTTCCTTTATTTCCGGGCAGCAGCTGCGCAGAACGCTTGCCCTCCTCGCCGTCGCGGGTCTTGCCGCCTGTGGTGCCGCGCCCTCGGGCGACGGCTTCAACGACCCGTTCGAGCCGACGAACCGCAAGATTCACGCCTTCAACAAGGGCGTCGACCGCGCATTGGTCGGCCCGGCCTCGAAAGGCTTTGGCGGCGTCCCCGAGCCGGTGAAGCGCGCCGTCGGCAATGTCGCCGACACGCTGGATCTGCCCGGCGACATCGCAAACAACCTGCTGCAACTGCGCCTTGTCGCTGCGGCCGAGAACACGCTGCGCTTTGCGGCGAACCTGACCTTCGGGCTGGGCGGCACCATCGACATCGCCTCCGAGCTTGGCCTGCCGGAAAATCCCACCGATTTCGGCGAGACACTGCATGTCTGGGGCGTGGGCGAGGGGCCTTATGTCGAGCTGCCGCTTGCCGGCCCCTCGACCGTGCGCGACACCGTGGGCAGCGTGGTCGACGTCGCGCTGAACCCGGTCCGGCTGGCGCTGCCGAAGAAAGAGGCCACTGCAGCCACGGTGCTCAAGCTTTTCTCACGCCTTGGTGATCGCGACCGCTTCTCGGATACGGTCGATTCGCTCCTATATGACAGTGCAGACAGCTATGCTCAGGCGCGGCTTCTTTACCTGCAGAACCGCCGGTTCGAGCTTGGGAAGGCTGGCAGCGGTACCGCAGCAAACGACGACGGGTTCATCGACCCCTATGCCGATGCGCCCAGTGATGCTTCTGCGCCCGGTGCCGCTTCTGCGACCACTAATGCTTCGGCCGACGACGACTTCATCGACCCCTACGAGGACCCCTATGCCCAGTGACCTGACCCTTTCGCGCCGCGGCTTCGCGGCAGGTCTTGCCGCCGCCGCCGTCGTGGCCGCATTGCCCCGGCCCGCTCTGGCGCTGACAGCCGAGGCTGCGAAGTCGCTGGTCGACAAGACCGTGGCCGACATCAACTCGATCATCAACTCGGGCAAGTCCGAGGGCGCGATGCTGCGCGACTTCGAGAAGCTCTTCACCCGCTATGCCGACGTGCCGACCATCGCGCGCTCGGTCCTTGGGACGGCGGCCCGCTCGGCCTCCAACGGTCAGCTTTCCGCCTATACCAAGGCCTTCCAGGGCTACATCAGCCGCAAGTATGGCCGCCGCTTCCGCGAATTTCAGGGCGGCAAGATCGACGTGGCCGAGGCCCGCGCGGTGAAAAGCTATTACGAGGTGATCTCGACCGCCCGCCTGCAGGGCGAGTCCCCGTTCGAGGTGCGCTGGCATGTGTCCGACAAGTCCGGGAAAAGTCTGTTCTTCAACATCATCATCGAGGGCGTGAACATGCTGGCCTCGGAACGCACCGAAATGGGCGCGCTTCTGGACCAGCGCGGCGGCGACCTTGACCGGCTGATCGCGGATTTGAAGTCGCTCTAGGCGTCAGCCCGCCACACCGGCGGGGACCGCTTTTCCACGGTGAGCGCATAGCGCAGGCCGTCCGGCCCGAAGGTACGGCTGGAGGTCCCACCCAGTTGTGACGGCACGATCATGTCCAGGATCATCGAGCCAAAGCCGCTGCGCTGCGTCGGCGCGGCGACTTTGCTTCCCGATTCGGTCCAGCGGAAGGTAAACCCGCGCCCGGCGTCGCTGGACCAGGACACATCCAGGCGTCCGGTCACATCCTTCAGCGCCCCGTATTTCAACGAGTTTGTGGTCAGCTCATGGATCGCCATCGACATCATCTGCGCTTCGCTGGCCCCCAGCAGCACCTCGGGTCCGCCGATGGTCATCTGGGCCGCCAGATCGTCGTGGCCGTGCTGCAGCTGGCGGGCGATCACTTCACCCAGGGACATGCGATCCCAGTTGGTGCCGATCAGATAGGAATGTGTCCGTGCCATCGACTGCATGCGGGCGTCGAAGCGCTCCAGAAAGGCGGGAAGCGTGTCGGCACTGCCGGCCGTCCGCCGGGCGATGACCTGAACCAGGCTTAGCAGATTGGCAACGCGGTGCTGCAGCTCATGCGCAATCGCGTTCTTCTGCTCTTCCGCCCGGACCAGTTCGGTGACGTTCTCGGTGATCTGCACCACATGATCGATGCTTCCGTCGGGGCCGATCAGCGGATTGTGGCGGCAACGCCACCAGGCTTCGGTGGTCCGGGTCCGGTCGTTCGGGTCAGGGATGCTGTAGGCCAGCCGCTCGATCGAGTTGGCTTCGCCTGCCAAAGCGCGCCGCATGGACTGTTCCAGCGGCCTGCGCCGTTCCTCCACTTCGGGGAACACGTCGAAGAGCGGACGCCCAAGCAGTTCGGGCAACGAACGGCCAACCGTCTGAAGGTACATGTCGCTGGCCATCACGTAGCGCAGGTCGCGGTCCAGCACCATCAGCGAGGCAGGCATGTCGCGAAGCGCGGTCAGATCAAAAGCAAAGCCAGGCTGCATCGACCGTCCTCGTATCAATCATGAACCATCGCTGCCAACAGATGGACGGTTGGCGTGGGTGGCGTGCCGCAGCGTCCAATCAAGCCTGAGGCGCGAAGCTTGCCAGCGGTCTGCCCGCCGTTCAAGCCTCAGTTGCCCAGCACGTCGTCCAGAAGCTGGTCCACAAGGTCGTTGCGCGCGCCCTCGACCGGGCCTTCCATCACCGCGCCCTCGGGGGGCGGGCCGTCGATGACCGGCACGTCCTCGGGGAGGGGGGCTGAATAGGCGTCGGGCGGCAGGTCCTGGTACTGCTCGCCATCGAAGACCGGCGCGTTCGGGTCCTCGAAATAGGGCACGTCCTCGGCGGCGATGGCTCCGTCACTGCCGCCGACCGGAGCGTAGGTCGAATCGGGGATGTCCTTGATCAGTGGCTTCGCCTCGACGCCTTCGTTGATCCGCACCATGACCTCGTGCCAGATCTCGGCTGGCAGGCCACCGCCGGTAACCCCCGTCAGGGGACGGTTGTCGTCGTAACCCATCCAGACGCCGACGACGTAATCGGCCGTAAAGCCCACGAACCACGCATCCCGCGCGCTTTGCGTGGTGCCGGTCTTGCCCGCGGCCTCACGGTCGTCCAGTCGCGCCCGACCCCCGGTGCCGGAATTCAGCACCTCGGTCATCATGTAGGTCAGCGCATGCGCCGCCTTCTCGCTGATCACCCGCTCGCCGATGCCGCCGCCCGCGCCGAACAGGGGCTCGTCCATCCCCTTCAGCTTCAGCGAGTCAAAGCCATACGGCGCGACCGAGGACCCGCCGTTCAGGATGCCCGCGAAAGCCCCGGTCATGTCGATCAGCGTCGATTCCGATACACCCAAGGCCAGCGCGGGGCCGTCGGCAAAGTTCTGCGCTAGGCCGAAATCCGTCGCCACCTGCTTGACCAGATCGCGTCCCACCGCTTCAGAGACACGGACCGCCGGGATGTTCCGGCTTTCCGCCAAGGCCTGGGTCAGCGTGATCTGACCCTTGAATTCCTTGTCATAATTCTGCGGACACCAGTCGCCCGACCCGGCCGTGTAGATGCACATCGGCGTGTCCTCGACAAAGTCCAGCGGGCTGTAGCCCAGGTCCATCGCCACCGCATAGATGAAGGGCTTGAACGTCGACCCGGTCTGACGCAACGCCTGCGTCGCGCGGTTGAAGTCGCCCGCGTTGGGGGTGTTGCGTCCCCCCACCATCGCCCTGACCGCGCCATCCGCGCTCATCACCACGATGGCGGCTTGCGCCTCGGACCCGGCCTTGACCTTGTTCTCGAAGATCCAGGTCAGCGCCTCTTCGGCCTTCTTCTGGATGTCCTGGTCCAGCGTCGTCTCGATCACCACGTCTTCCGTCGTGTCCCGCGCCAGATAGTCGGGCGTCGTCTCCATCACCCAGTCGGCGAAATAGCCCCCTGCCTTTTGCTTCGCCGCCTTCGACAGCACGGCGGGATTGGCCCGCGCCTCATCCGCCTCGGCCTTGGTGAGATACCCCTGCTCTTCCATCAGCCCGACGACCACCGCCGCCCGGTTCTGCGCGCGGTCCAGGCTGGCCGTGGGCGCAAAGGTGGACGGAGCCTTCAGAAGCCCCGCCAGCATCGCCGCCTCTGCTGCGCTGACGTCCTTCGCGGACTTGCCGAAGTAGCGCTGCGCCGCCGCCTCGAAGCCGCGCGCGCCCGCCCCCAGATAGGCCCGGTTGAAGTAGATCGTCAGGATCTCTTCCTTGGAATACTTGACCTCCATCGCCATCGCGAAGGGGACTTCCTTCAGCTTGCGCCAGATGCCCCCCGTGCGGCAGTCCTTCTCGTAATCGGCTTCGGACTTCCACTGCGTCGGGTCCCACTGCACGCCCAGGCACAGCAGCTTGGCCGTCTGCTGCGTGATGGTCGAGCCGCCGTTCCCCTCGAACGGACCCCGGCCCTCGGACAGGTTGATCCGGATCGCGCTGGCGATGCCGCGCGGGCTGATCCCGAAGTGCCAGTAGAACCGCCGGTCCTCGGTCGCCACCACTGCGTCGTGCAGGTAGGGAGACACGCTTTCCGCCGTCACCATGCCGCCGAAGGTCTCGCCCCGCCAGGCGAAGACCTCGCCCTCGCGGTCCAACATCGTGACCGATCCGCGCGCGCGACCGTCCACCACGGCCTCCAGTTCGGGCAGTTGCGCGTGGTAGTACCAGACGAACCCGCCCAGGATCAGCGCGCCCATCGCCGAGCCGCGCCAGGCGATGCCCCAGATCACGCGCCAGACCGCCAGGATCAGCCCCACGATCAGCCCGTGCTGCCGCCGTGGCCGCGCTGCCCTCACCCGCTTGCGCGGCGCGCGAGGGTCCTTCGGTGGCGCAGGCTTCCGCGGCCCGCCGCCCGAAGGGGCCGCGCGCGAGGACGAATACCGCTTGTCTGCAACAAGGGGGCCGCGCCCCCGGTCTTTCGCTGCCATGCCTGCTCTGCCACTCGCAACCCGGACCGTTCTGGCCCCTTTACGGCGACATTATCCCGGATTCGTCGGAAAGCGAAGTCAGGTAGGCGACGATTCGCGTCGCTCTGCCGCACAAGAATTAGGCAGCCGCAGGAATAAGTGCAAAAAATGTGCACTTAACCCCCGGACACCCCGCGCAACCCCCCTCCATTCCTTGTGCCACCGCAGCATTCCCCGCCCTCATGCCCAACGAAGGGGTCCACGCCCAGGGATGCCGCACAAGAGAGGGGAAGCACGTGAAGCTCATCATTGCAGCAATCAAGCCGTTCAAGCTGGAGGAGGTCCGCGAGGCGCTGACCGCCATCGGCGTGCGCGGGATGATGGTGACCGAGATCAAGGGGTTCGGCAGCCAGTCGGGCCACACCGAAATCTACCGCGGTGCCGAATATGCCGTGAACTTCGTGCCGAAGGTCCGGCTTGAAATCGTCGTCTCCGATGCCCTGTCCGATCAGGTTGTCGCGACGATCCAGAAGACGGCCAAGACCGACAAGATCGGCGACGGAAAGATTTTCGTCCTGGACGTAGAACACGCCGTGCGGGTCCGCACCGGCGAAACCGATGACGATGCGCTGTGAACGCGTGGGGAAGGGGTAACCACTGACATGAGCAACCACATGAAACTTGCTGGCCTTGGCGCGCTGGGCGCGTCCTTGTTCGCCAGCCTGCCAGCCTGGGCGCAGGAGGCCACGACCGAAACCGCCGAGGCTGCGACCGAAACCGCGACCGCGGCGGCCGAGCTTGTGCCTTACGTCTACGAAAAGACCGTGCACGGCGGCGACATCGCCTGGATGAGCATCTCGACCGTCCTCGTGCTTCTCATGACCGTTCCGGGCCTTGCGCTGTTCTACGGCGGCCTCGTGCGCACCAAGAACATGCTGTCGATGCTGACCCAGGTCTTCGCGATCTCGGCAGTCGTCTGCATCATCTGGGTGGTCTACGGCTATTCGCTGGCCTTCTCGTACGGCGGGTCGATGGACACCTATGTCGGCGGCTTCTCCAAGATGTTCCTGGCGGGCGTCGATGCGACCACGCTGGTCCCGACCTTCACCAACGGGGTCTGGCTGCCGGAATACACCTTCATCGCCTTCCAGATGACCTTTGCGATGATCACGCCCGCGCTGATCGTCGGCGCCTTCGCGGAACGGTTCAAGTTTTCGTCCCTGCTGGTCTTCTCGGTCCTGTGGGTCACGTTCATCTACTTCCCGATGGCCCACATGGTCTGGTGGTGGGGCGGCCCGGACTTCCTGGCCGAACAGCAGACGCTGAAGCTGATCGCCGAAGCCGCCGGTGACACCGCCGCTGCCGAAGCCGCGGCTGCCAATCTGGCTGCCAACGGTCTGATCTGGAACTGGGGTGCGCTGGACTTCGCCGGTGGCACCGTGGTCCACATCAACGCCGGGATCGCGGGCCTGGTCGGCTGCATCATGCTGGGCAAGCGCATCGGCTACGGCAAGGAATCGATGGCCCCGCACTCGCTGACCATGACGATGATCGGTGGCGCGCTGCTGTGGGTGGGCTGGTTCGGCTTCAACGCCGGGTCCAACCTGGAAGCCAACTCGATCACCTCGCTGGCCATCGTCAACACCTTCGTCGCCACCGCTGGCGCCGGCGTGTCGTGGATGTTCGCCGAATGGCTGCTGAAGGGCCGCCCGTCGCTTCTGGGCCTTGTCTCCGGCGTGGTGACCGGCCTGGTCGCCGTGACCCCGGCCGCGGGCTTTGCCGGTCCGATGGGGGCGCTGTGCCTTGGGATCTTCGCCGGAGCGGCCTGCTTCTTCTTCGTGGCCTACGTGAAGAACATGTTCCAGCTGGACGACAGCCTTGACGTGTTCGGCATCCACGGTCTGGGCGGCATCATCGGCGCCATCGCCACCGGCATCCTGGTGAACCCGGCGCTGGGTGGGGCAGGCATCCCTGACTACACCTCGGTCCCCGGCACGCTGCAGGTCGGCGCCTATGACATGGGCTTCATGCTCACGGCGCAGATCAAGGCGGTCCTCTTCACCGTGGCCTTCTCGGGCATCGGCTCCTTCATCCTCTTCAAGCTGGTCGACCTGACGATGGGCCTGCGTGTGAAGGAAGAGATCGAACGTGAAGGCCTCGACGTCGCCGAACACGGCGAGCGCGCCTACAACATGTGATCGAACGACCGGCGGCAGGCCACCTCCTCCCGGTCTGCCGCCGCAACCTGACGGCCCGTGGGTCCTCCCCCCGCGGGCCGTTTCCTTTTGGCCTAAGCCTCCTCATGCGACTGGCGTCTCCTTGTCGGTCGGCCCGGGCAACGCGCCAGGACCCCCCCTTGCGCCCCTGCAAGAGACCTATCCACTCCATCCGCCCCTGCGGTCCCCGGCTCCTTTCGACGTGATCGGCTCTGTCGCAGACGCCCGTCCGCACCAGCATAGGATTGGGCAGGCCGACCCTCTGCAGACGGTTGCGCAATGGTGACCGTCCACGCCTACCCCCCTGCGAAGGCTGATATCCCCCAACCCGTCCTGCGTGGACAGGGGCCAGGCCCCCCCCTTTCCCTTCTCCACGCCCCCGTCTAGGGTCCCGCCAGAAGGACTCCCGCATGCATCCCGAAGGCAAACCCCTGAAAGGCGTGGTCATGGTTCTGGCCGCGACACTCCTCTTCGCGGGCGGCGACACGCTCGGCAAGCACCTCTCCATGCTGTACGCCGCGACCCTGGTCCTCTCGGCCCGCTACCTGATCAACCTTGTCCTCGTCCTCGTCACCATGTGGCCCCGCCACCGCAGCGAGGTCTGGCGGACCCAGCGCACCGGCCTCGTCCTTCTGCGCGGGCTTCTGCTGTCGGTTGCCACGATCACCATGCTCCTTGCGCTGCGGGTGATGCCCGTGGCCGAGACGGTGGCGATCATCTACATCACCCCCGTCCTTCTGATGCTCGCCTCTGGTCCCATTCTGGGCGAGAAGGTCAGCCCCCTCGGCTGGCTCTGCGCCGCCTTGGGCTTTATGGGAGTCCTCCTTATCGCCCGCCCCGGAAGCGGGCTGGATACCTGGGGCGTGATCCTCTGCCTGATCAACGCCGTCCTCGGCACCGGCTACCACCTCCTGACCCGCATCCTGACCCGGACCGAGACGACGATGTCGCTCCTCTTCCACACCGCGCTGGTCGGCTCCGTCCTCTCCGTCACCGCGACCCTGATCGTCGGGGGTGAGGTGATGCCCACCCTCCCCGACATCGGCCTGATCCTGATCTACGGCACCTGCGCGACGGTGGGCCACCTCCTCCTGACGACGGCCTACCGCGAGGCCCCGGCCTCCACCCTCGCGCCCATCAACTACACCCACATCGCCTTCGCCACGCTCCTTGGCTGGCTGGTGTTCCAGCAGCTCCCCGACGCGCTGGGCTTCACCGGCATGGCGCTGATCGCCATCGCTGGCCTCCTGGCGGCCTGGCGGGCCAGCAGCCAGCCGTCCCTCTGATCCGGGCAGGCGCGAAATTCGCGCTTGACGGGCGGCAATGTGTGTAATAGTGATGCCAACACATAGACGGAATAGATCATGCCAACCAGCACCCGCTTCGCAGTCGCCACCCACATCCTGACCGCCCTTGCCGTCACCGATGGCAAACCGGCCCGGTCCGAGGATATCGCCAACTCGGTCAACACCGGGGCCGTGGTGATCCGCGGGCTTCTGTCCCGCCTGGCCGAGGCGGGGCTGACCCGGTCGCAACTGGGCAGCGGGGGCGGGGCGCTTCTGGCCAAGGCCCCGGAAGAGATCCGGCTCCTCGATGTCTACCGCGCGGTCGAAGATACCGAACTTTTCGCCGTCCACCGCCAGCCGCCGTGCGCTGAGTGTCTGGTGGGCGGGAACATCCTTGCAGCCATCAACCCTGCCCTGACCCGGGCGCAGGCGGCGATGGAGGCGGAACTTGCCCGCACCACCATCGCCGAAGTTGCCGCCCGTGTGAAAGCGGCGGCGCAGGTGTGACGCGGTGCAGGGCAAGGTAAACGCATATCCAAAAATGTCTGTGTAACTATGACACACATACATAAAATTGACCGCGCAGTCCAAGGGCGCTGACGGTCTTTCCCCTCACCGCCCTCAAATGAAACTGGAGAAGAACATGACAATCGGAATCATCGGCGCAGGCGCACTTGGCAGCAACGTGGCACGGGCCTTGGCCAAGGTCGGACTCGAGGCCACCATTGCCAACAGCCGTGGCCCCGAAACCCTGGCCGACCTGGTCAAGGAGATCGGCCCGACACTGAAAGCCGGCACTGTGGCCGAGGCCGCCGCCGCCGACATCGTGCTCGTGGCGCTGCGGTGGGTGGATGCTGAACGGGTCCTGAAGGGTCTCCCGGCATGGAACGGCCGCATCGTGATCGACGGCACCAACCCCGTCGCCTTCCTGGAAGAAGGCAGCCCTAAGCGGGATGACCCGACCAACCCCTTCGCGGCCTATGGCATTGCGCCAATCGATCTGGGCGGCGTGCCGTCGACCGATATCTTCGCAGGCTTCGTCCCGGGCGCGCGCGTGGTCAAGGCCTTCAACCATCTGGATGTGAACGTGCTGAAGGAGCCGGTCGTGAACGGCGGGCAACGCGTCCTGTTCTATTCCGGCGATGACGCATCGGCAAAAGCCGAGGTGGGTGCGATCCTTGAAAAGATGGGGTTCTTTGCCGTCGATGTTGGCTCACAATCTGTCGGCGGGTCATTGGCACAGCTGCCCTTCGGCGCGCTGGCGATGACCAACTTCGTCAAGGTCTAGCCACGCACCACCGTCAGGGTCTGCAGCCGCGCGGACCCTGACGCAGCCCTTTCACATTTGCCCAAATATCCCCGCCGGAGGCCGCCGAGCCCTTTCGTGTCCTTCACACGAAAGGGCGAGACAAAAGACTTGCGCGGAACGCGCTCAACTTGGCAGGCGTCCCGCACCCGAAAGTCTTAAGAAATCCCTAATAGAAAATCGTAACACATTGATTCAAAACGCATCCCGGAGTTTGTCCGCCGTGGACACGTCTCAGAAGAACCCCCTTGGGATCAGCCGATGCTCCCAGGCGTCCCGCTCCAGCTCCTCCCGGAAATCCGGGTGGGCGATCGAGATCAACGCCCGCGCCCGCTCGGCAATCGAGCGGCCCTTCAGGTTCACCATCCCGTACTCGGTCACCACATACATCATGTCCGTCCGTGGCGTCGTCACCACGTTCCCCCGGGTCAAAGCCGTCACGATCCGGCTCTTCCTCTCGCCCTTCTTGTCGTAGGTGGATGCCAGGCACATGAAGCTTTTCCCCCCCTTCGACCCGTAAGCCCCCCGAACGAACTGCAGCTGCCCCCCGGTCCCCGAGATATGCCGGAACCCGTCCGTCTCCGACGCCGCCTGCCCCTGCAGGTCGATCTGGGTGGTGTTGTTGATCGACACCACCCGGTCGTTCCGCATGATGTTGTGCGGCAGGTTGGTGTAGTCGACCGGATGGAACTCCACCTCCGGGTTCCGGTCGATGAAGTCGTACAGATACTGCGCCCCGAGCGCGAAGGTGCAGACCATCTTCCCCGGGTTCAGCTGCTTCCGTGCCCCCGTGATCCGCCCCGCCCTATACAGGTCGACGATCCCGTCCGTCATCATCTCGGTATGGATGCCCAGATCCGAAACCGGGCTCTCCGCCAGCAGCGAACAGACCGCATTCGGCATCCCCCCGATCCCGATCTGCAGGCAGGACCCATCCTCCACCTCCGCCGCGATCAGCCGGGCGACGGCCTTGTCGACCTCGGTCGCGGGGGGCTTTGGAAGCTCCGCCATCGGACGGTCGAAGCCTGCGATGATGTAGTCCACCTCGGACAGATGCACCCCGGTCCCCTCGCCCATCACATAGGGCAGCGTCGGCGTCTCCTCGACGATCACCACCTTCCCCCGCTCCACCAGCGCCCGCATCCACAGGGTGTTCGGCCCGAAGTTGAAGTAGCCCTGCGCGTCCGTCGGCGCCGTCTTGAAGACCACGATGTCCGGCGGGTCGATGAAGCGGCGGTAGTAGTCCGGCACCTCGCCCAGGTTCACCGGCAGGTAATGCGCCATGCCGGCGTCGTGCTTCCGACGGTCGTAACCGGAGAAATGGGTCGAGAACCAGTGGACATGCCGCGCCTCCGGGTCCGCCTCCAGCACCGCGCGGGGGCGGGCGGTCAGGACGGACCGGAACCGCAAGTTGGTGACCTCGCCCAGCCGCCGCGCCAGAGCTTCGTCGAAAGCGTCGGGCTGGCCCAGCACGGCCCCGTAGTCAAGCCACATGCCCGACCGGACCAGTCCTGCTGCCTCCTCGGCCGTGATCCGCTGTGCTGCCTTGGCCATCCTCATCCCCCCGGAACTTGCGCGCAGTCAAGCACGGGGGCAGGGGGCCTGCCAAGCCTCAGCTGGCCCCCGAGATCAGCGCCGTGCCAACGACCGCCATCGCCGCGCCGACCCAGGCCAGCGGGCCGGGGATGCGGCGGTAGATGGCCCAGACCATCGGCAGGATTAGGATCGGCGTGGTCGAGGACAGCGTGGTCACGATCCCCACATCACCCCGCGCCAGGGCGGCCATCAGGAAGGACATGCCGACCACCATCCCGGCCAGCGCCGAAAAGCCGATCTGCCGGACCTCGGTGCGAGAGGGCAGGGCCGCGGGCCGAAAGGCGGGCAGCGCCAGAAGCGCGATGAAGAACAGCGCGCCGGTCCCAGACCGCACCGCCATCGCGGCCACGGGGTCAGCGCCCGCCAGCATCGCGGGGCGGGCGAGAAGGCTTCCCAGGGCCTGCGCGAAAGAGGTCACGAGTCCAAGCCCGATCCCGATCCACAGGGGTTTCGGGGTCCGCGCGCCCTCGTCTTGGCTGGGCCCCATCACGGCAAGTGCGATCCCGGCGACGATCAGCCCGACACCTGCGGCCTGCACAAGGCTCACCGTCTCACCCCGGAACCCAAAGCCCAGGGCCAGCGCGAAAGGCGAGGCGGTGGTGAACAGAAGCGCCGAGATGCGCGGACCGGTGTACTGAATCGTCGCGATATAGGTCAGCGAGCCGACCATGATCCCCGACGCCGACGATGCGGTCAGCCACAGGGCCATCGTCAGGTCCAGCGTCTGCCATCCCCCCGTGACCGCGACGATCAAGGCGGTCATCAGGAACGCCAGGCTCATCTGCCAACGCGACAGTTGCAGCGGCCCGACCCGGCCCGAGACAGAGTCGATGAACATGGCCGACGCCGCAAAGGCCGCCGCCGCTGCCAGCGACAGGATTACGGCAAGCACAGGCGCTGCCCCCGTAGGGTGGGCAATCTGCCCACCTACCCGATGACGGCCGCGATGGCGGCGGCCAGCACTGGCACTGTCTTGGCGTTCAGCCCCGCGATGTTGATCCGGCTGTCACCGACCATGTAGATGCCGTGCTCTTCCCGCAGCCGGTTCACCTGCGCCTCGGTCAGTCCCAGACGGCTGAACATGCCGCGGTGGTGGGCGACGAAATCGAAGCGGTCAGAGTTCGTCGCACGACGAAGTTCATCAGCCAAGGTCTTGCGCAGTCCCAGCATGTTCTGGCGGACCTCTTCCAGCTCCTGCTTCCACTCGGCGGTCAGGGCTGCATCCTCAAGGATCATCGTCACCAGCCTCGCGCCGTGGTCGGGCGGGAAGCTGTAGTTCTGCCGGTTCAGGAAGTTCAGGTTGCCCTGCACCACGGCCTTGCGGTCGGGGGACGTCAGCGCGACCAGAATTCCGGTCCGCTCGCGGTAGATGCCGAAGTTCTTTGAACATGAGGCGGCGATCAGCACCTCCGGGAAAGCCGCTGCGACCTTGCGGGTCGCGACGGCGTCTTCCTCCAGCCCGTCGCCAAAGCCCTGGTAGGCGAGATCGACGAAGGGGACGCCGCCCTTGCGCTGGAGGAGGGCAATCACCTGATCCCACTGCGCGCCATCGAGGTTCGCACCGGTCGGGTTGTGGCAGCAGCCGTGCAGCAGGACCGCATCGCCCGCCGCGACGCCCTCAAGGTCGGCCATCAGGCCCGCAAAGTCGATGCCCGAGGTGGCCACGTCGAAGTAGCTATACTCCACCCCCGTCATCCCCAGGTATTTGACGATGGACGGATGGTTCGGCCAGGTCGGCGCGCTCATCCAGACCCGGGCCTTGGGGTTGGCCATCCGGATCAGTTCCAGCGCCTGCCGGATCGCACCGGTCCCGCCGGGGGTGGCCACAGAGGCCGCGCGGTCGGCAAAGCCCTCGCCCAGGATCATCGACACCAGCGCGGCGTTGTAGGCGGGTTCCCCGGCAAGACCGGTATAGGTCTTGGTCTTCTCCACCTCCCACAGCTGCTTTTCCGCCGCCTTCACCGCGCGCATGACCGGGGTCAGGCCGGTCGCGTCCTTGTAGACGCCGACGCCAAGGTCGATCTTGGTGGTCCGGGGGTCGTCCCGGTACATAGCGATAAGTTGCAGGATCTTGTCCTGCGGCTGGGGATTCAGGGTTTCAAGCATGGGATTTCCCGGGGTTCTGGACGCCAGCCCAGTGCCACAAGCCGATTGCCTCGGCAAGGACTGTCAGGCCCCCGTCGCCACCCGCAGGTCGTCATACATCCCCCATTCGGCCCAGGACCCATCGTAAAGCGCATGGTTCCGGTGCCCCATCCGCTCGAGCGCGAGCGACAGGACCGCCGCTGTCACGCCCGAGCCGCAGGTGGTGATCGCGGGCTTCTTCAGGTCGATGCCTGCCGCCTGAAACACCTGTAGCAGCGCGGATGGGGATTTCATCGTGCCATCGGGGTTCAGCACCTCTGAATAGGGCAGGTTCTTCGACCCCGGGATATGGCCCGATCGAAGCCCTGCGCGGGGTTCAGGAGCCTCGCCCCGGAAGCGCGCCACCGAACGGGCGTCAAGGATCTCGGCCTCGCCCAGCTTGGCGGAATGGGCGACCTGTGTGACGTCCTTTACCAGCTGGTTCTGGCGGCTGACGGTCATGTGCCGGTCGCGGACCACGGGGGGCATGTCTTCGATCTCGCGCCCCTCGGCCTGCCATTTGGGAAAGCCGCCGTCCAGCACGGCCACGTCGGTCTTGCCCATCAGCCGGAAGGTCCACCAGACCCGGGCGGCGCTGAAGATCCCCGATCCGTCGTAGATCACGACCTGATGCCCGTCGCCCACCCCCATCGCCCGCATCCGCGAGATGAACTTCTCGGGCGGGGGGGCCATGTGGGGCAGCGACGACCGCTGGTCGGAAATCTCGTCAATGTCGAAGAACCGCGCGCCGGGGATGTGGCCGGCGGCGTATTCCGCCTTCGCGTCACGGTTCTGCGCCGGCAGATACCAGCTGGCATCCAGCACCCGCAGGTCGGGATCGCGCAGGTGTTTCGCCAGCCAGTCGGTCGAGACCAGCGTCCTGGGGTCATCCTGCGGTGAAGGGGTCATTGGCAGCCTCCCGGAAGTCCTTCGGGATATATCCACGCGGACCGGGGCGGCGCAAGCGGCGCGGGGACGCAGAGGCCCCGCGCCTGGGGTATTACTTGGCCAAAGCCTTCTTCAGCATCCCGGCAATGGCCGTCAGGATCGCGCCACCGATGCCGCCGCCCGCCACCGACTGGATGATGGCGCCGATGTCCAGACTGGCCGCGGCCTCTGCCGCGCCCGCCGCATCACCGCCCAGGAAGCTGGTCAGAAGCCCGCCAAGCAGGCCCCCGACGCCGCCCACAACCGAGTTTCCCGCCGTTCCCAGGCTAAGGTTCTTCAGCCCCGCCCCTGCCGCGTTGCCGCCCACAAGGCCTGCAATGATCTGGATGATAAGTTCCATTACCCGTCACTCCCACACTTCGCCGGCTTCCGTACCGGGTTTGCCCGGCTTATGCCCCGGACGTGCTGTCCGGTATGGGAAAATCTGCCAGATTGTCGCAGGTCAGGCAAGAAATGTGCGATAAGTGCAGGTTCAGCCGCGGCTGTTCTGCTTCAGAAGCCGGGCCTTGTCGCGGTCCCAGTCGCGCTTGGCGCTGGTCTCGCGCTTGTCGGACAGCTTCTTGCCCTTGGCGATCCCCAGCTTCAGTTTCACGATGCCGCGGTCGTTGAAGTACATCTTCATCGGCACGATGGTCATGCCTTCGCGGCCCACCGCGCTCCACAACCGGCTGAGTTCCTTCTTCGACACCAGAAGCTTGCGCCGCCGCCGTTCGTCATGCCCGAAGGTCTTGGCCTGCAGGTAGGGCGCGATATAGCCGTTGATCAGCCACAGCTCGCCCCCTTCGACCGAGGCATAGCTTTCCGCGATGTTCGACCCACCCTGGCGCAGGCTTTTCACCTCGGACCCGAACAGCATGATGCCAGCCTCAAGATCGCTTTCGATCGAGTAATCGAAACGCGCCCGCCGGTTCTCGGCGATCAACTTTGAGTTGGGATCGGACTTGGCCACCATGATGATCGTCAGATAAGGTCTGGAACAGGCTTAGTCCAGAAGGCACACCATGATACTGCAAATCGCGCTGGGGTCAGGGCTTCTGGTCCTGAACGTTCTGGTCATGGCGGTGGCGGCCCTTCTCCTGGAAGGCGCGTTCAGGGTGACGCATCCCTGGCTGGTCCGTCCGCCGCAGCGGTTGAAGCTGGTTCTGTTGCTGGTGGCCGTGGGGGTCTGGGTGCTGCTGGTGCTGACCGTGAACATCTGGATCTGGGCCTTTGTCCTGTTCGAGACCGGCGTCTTCAAGTCGATGGAGGAATCGCTTTACTACGCGATCGAGGCCTTCTCGACCTTGGGCCTGGGCGACGTCGTGCCCAAGCAGGAATGGCGCATCTTCGCGGCGATGGCTGCCGTGAATGGCCTCCTCAGCTTCGGCCTGCTGACCGCACTTCTGGTCGAGGCGTTGCGCCAGGTCCGGTTGGCCCAGTTGGAAACGCGGCAAAAAGGATAGTGGCGCAGGTGTAGGGTGGGCAATCTGCCCACCTACCCTTTCAATTCGTCCGTGATCCTGACCGGCCCCACCGCGCCTTTCAGCTTGGCCCGGTAGATCACAACGCCCTCGGCCACCCGCATCACATAGGTGCGCGTTTCGGCAAAGGGGATCGTCTCGACCCAGTCGACCACATCGACATCCGACCGACGCGGGTCGCCGAACTCGCCGATCCAGCGACGCGGGCGGCCCGGACCTGCGTTGTAACCCGAGGCGATCAGCGCGATGGAAGGCCCGAACTCCTCGGCCATCTCGGCCAGATAGGCCGCGCCCATCGTCACGTTGTAGGCCGGGTCCGAGGTCAGCTTGCCCGCATCAAAGGGCTTGCCCAGCTTGCCCGCCATCAGCTTCGCCGTCCCCGGCAGGACCTGCATCAGGCCTCGCGCATCGGCACTGGACCGGGCCGTCGGATCGAACTCGCTTTCGCGCCGCGCGATGGACAGGGCCAGTGCCCGGCTGACTTTCAGGCCGTCGGGAATGAACTCGGGGACCGGGTAATAGGCATGCGGCAGGATCAGCCCGCGCTCGGCGGCCTGTTTGGCGACCAGCACGGCCAGGTGCGGCTCGTTCCAGGCCAGGGTCATGTCGGCCAGTTGGGCAAGGCCGGTGTCGTCCAGACCCTCGCCCAGATGCAGCAGGAACCGTTTGGCCAGTGTCCGGTCGCCCGCCTTCATGAGAAGCTGTGCCGCCGCCAGCACCGACGATTGGGTGAAGCCCGCGCTTTGCCAGTCCGGGGTCGGGGGCCGGGCAAGAAGGCCCGTATCCAGCGACAGGCCCAGCCGTTCCGCAGCCAGAAGCCCGTAGAATGCGGTCTGGTGCGCGGCTGCGGCCCTGTAGCTGCCAGTGCCATCCTTGCCCGCCGCCTCTTCCGACCGGCCGATCCAGTACTGCGCCCGCGCCAGGCTGATCGGGGTCGAGACACCGGCGAGAAGGTGCCTGAAATGCGTCTCGGCTGTCGCCGCGTCGCCCAGCTTGCGCAGCGCGATGAAGCCCGCCAGGAACTCAAGGTCGGCATAGGCCGAGGCCCCGCCGCCCGCCGGGATGTGGTGGTTGGCGGCGATCCGGTAGGCTTCTTTCGCCCGGCCGTTCCGCATCAGGTAGCGAGCCAGGATGGCGCGGCGCTCTGCCCAGGCTTCGGGGCGGCCAAGCGCGTCAGCCGAGGTCGATCGCTCCAGGATCAGCTCGGCCGCCTCGTCATAGAGGTCCTTCTTCATCCGCCAGATGAAGCGGTCGTAAGCCAGGCCGGGATCTGCGGCGCGCGGCTTCGGCACGGCCTCGATCAGCCCGGTGACGCCCTTGCCCTCACCCTGCAGCGCAATCCGGGCACGGGCCAGCGCCTGCAGCTCATCGGACACGCGGGGCAGCATCCGCTCGGCCTCGCGGATGCGCCCTTCCCACAAAAGCGTATCCAGCCGCAACTCGTGGACGAAGCCCACGCCTTCGGGAACCAGGCCGATCAGCTCTTTCTCCTGGTCGGGCGAGAAGGCCAGGGTGGACCAGGCCCGCATCGCCTCGGTCTCGGCATCGGCGGCGCGGCCTGCGGCCTGCAGCGCGCGGACATAGGCGATGGCGCCAGTCCCGGTTTCCGGCGGTGCGCCCTGGAACCAGGCGATCACGCGGGCGGGGTCGGTGGACCGCGCCACCGCCTCTTCGCCCTTTTCCCGCATCAGCGGCAGGCCGGGCCAGTCCGGGCGACGTTGAAGGAACTCTTCGTACTCGCCCAGCCGCCCTTCACCCGCCCGCAGGCGCTGCCATTCGATGACGTCGCGCCCCACGCCCGATGGCGCCACGGCCAGCGCGCCGTTCCAATCCTTGCCCGCGGCCAGCTCTAGCGCTGTCCGCATCGCCTGTGTTGTATCTGCCTGTGCCGGTAGCGTCTGGAGGCCAAGGGCCAGGACCAGCGCCCGGATCATGTTCTTGCTGCTCATGCACCCGAATCTGCCTGACTGCCCGCCGGTGGACAACCCACGACTGCGTTAGTGCGCAAGACTTGGCATCAGCCCTGCCAGCCGCTATGAGAAGCGCGCTTACGGGCAATATCGCCCATCAAAGGAGAAGCGTCATGATCAGAGGGTCCCTTCCTGCCCTGGTGACGCCGTTCAAGAACGGCGAGCTGGATCTGGTGACGCTGAAGAAACTCGTGGACTGGCACATCGCCGAAGGGTCGCACGGGATCGTTCCGGTGGGGACGACGGGGGAAAGCCCGACGCTTTCGCACGCGGAACATCAGAAGGTGATCGAGGAGGTCGTGGCCGCCGTGGCGGGCCGCATCCCGGTGATCGCGGGTGCGGGGTCGAACAACACCGTCGAAGGCATCAGCCTGATGCGCCATGCCGAGAAGGTCGGGGCCAATGCTGCCCTGGTCGTGACGCCCTATTACAACAAGCCGACGCAGGCGGGTCTTGTCGCGCATTACACCGCGCTGCACGACTGCTGCCAGCTGCCGATCGTGATCTACAACATCCCCGGCCGGTCCGTGGTGGACATGACGCCCGAGACGATGGGGACGCTTGCCAAGCTGCCCCGGATCATCGGCGTCAAGGACGCCACCGGCAAGATCGAGCGTGTCAGCCAGCAGCGCGCCTCTTGCGGGGCGGACTTCATCCAGCTTTCGGGCGAGGATGCGACGGCGCTTGGCTTCAATGCGCATGGCGGGGTGGGGTGCATCAGCGTCACCGCCAACGTCGCCCCGCGTCTGTGTGCCGAGTTCCAGGAGGCCACTCTGCGCGGCGATTATGCCAAGGCGCTGGAATACCAGGACAAGCTGATGCCCCTGCACGAGGCGATCTTCATCGAGCCGGGTCTCGTCGGCGCGAAATACGGATTGTCGCTTCTGGGCCTGTGTTCCGAGGAAGTCCGCTTGCCGCTGGTTGGCCTGACCGACGGGACCAAGACCAGGATCAAGGCCGCAATGAAGCACGCAGGTCTGATCTGAAGCCAGATTCCTTCGAAGGAATTTGCAGATCTTTTCGAAAAGATTTGCGCCCTGTCCGTCGGGCGGGGCGCAAGGCCGCGCCAGCCAAAGTCGCCCTGGGGCAGCCTGAGCTTAGCCAATCTCACCCTGTCGGAGGCCCGGCGTGACCCTGACTGACAACCAGCGCGGCGCTGCCTTCATGACCGCCTCGATGGCGGGCTTCGCGGTCGAGGATGTCTTCGTGAAGGCCGCCGCCCAAAGCCTGCCGCTGGGCCAGGTCCTTTTGACCATCGGCCTGACCGGAATGCTGATCTTCGCCGGCATGGCCGCACGGGCTGGCGAAGCGCTTCTGCCCCCCGCCTTCCTGTCGCGCGCCATGCTGATCCGCTGCGGGTTCGAGATCACCGGGAGGCTCTTCTACGGCCTTGCGATCACCCTGACGGCGCTGTCCACCACCTCGGCGATCCTGCAGGCTACCCCCCTGGTCGTCGTGGCTGGAGCGGCCCTCGTCTTTGGTGAGAAGGTCAGCCCGCAACGCTGGCTGGCGGTGCTGCTGGGGTTCGCGGGCGTGCTGGTGATTCTGCGGCCCGGATCGGACTTTTCGGCCTTGTCGCTGCTGGCTGTGGTGGGCCTCCTGGGATTCGCGGGCCGGGACCTTGCCACCCGCGCCGCGCCGAAGGGGTTGTCGAACCGCCAGCTTGGGGCGCTTGGGTTTGCCATGCTGGCAACGGCGGGGGCGATCCTCTTGGTCGTCAACGGCGGGGCGCATGTGCCCTCGGGGCTGGCGCTGGTGCATCTTGCCGGGGGAACGGTCTTCGGGATGCTGGGCTATCACGCCCTCACCTACGCGATGCGGACGGGCGATGTCTCGGCTGTCACGCCCTTCCGCTACACCCGGCTGATCTTCGCGATGGTGCTGGCGATGGTCCTCTTTCAGGAACGCCCGGACCTTGCGACCTGGCTTGGCGCGGCACTGGTCGTCGGCTCTGGCATCTATGCGCTGACCCGCAGGTAGGGTGGGCGATATCGCCCACCCTACGCTTGCGCTTCAGACCCCGATCAGTTCCGCCTGCCGCACGATCACCTCGGCCTGCCGCATGGACGCGATGTCCACCAGTCGCCCCTTGTAGACTGCCGCGCCCTGGCCCGCCGCCTTTGCAGCCTCCATCGCTGCAAGGATCTCGCGCGCCTCGGTCACCGCCTGCTCGGATGGAGTGAACACCTCGTTCGCCAGCGCCACCTGCTTTGGATGGATCGCCCATTTCCCGACCATCCCCAGCGTCGCCGACCGTCGGGCCTGGGCCTTGAAGCCCTCTTCGTCCGAGAAATCCCCGAACGGCCCGTCCACTGGCAAGACCCCATGCGTCCGGCAGGCCGCGACGATCGCCGCTTGCGCCCAGTGCCACGGGTCCGACCAGTATTTCGTCCCCTCGCGGTGCATGTAGTAGTTTTCTTGCGTGCCGCCGATCCCCGTCGTCTGCATCCCCATGCTGGCCGCAAAGTCCGCCGCCCCAAGGCTCATCGCCTGCAAGCGGGGGGAGGAGGCCGCGATCTCTTCGACATGGGCGATGCCTGCCGCCGTCTCGATGATCACTTCCAGGCTGATCCGCTTTTGCCGCCGCGCGGCCGCCTCGCAGGCCGTCACCAGCGCGTCGACCGCATAGACATCCGCCGCACAACCGACCTTGGGGATCATGATCTGGTCCAGTCGTTCGCCTGCCTGTTCCAGCAGGTCCACCACGTCCCGGTACCAGAACGGAGTATCCAGCCCGTTGATCCGCACGCTCAGCGTCTTCTTGCCCCAGTCGACTTCGGAGATTGCCTTGATGATGTTCGCCCGCGCCTGCGGCTTGTCGGCAGGGGCGACCGAATCCTCCAGATCCAGGTTGATGACATCCGCCGCACTCGCCGCCATCTTGGCGAACAGTTCGGGGCGCGAGCCGGGGGCGAAAAGCTGGCAGCGGTTTGGGCGGGCGGGGGCGGGGGGTTGCAGGCGGAAGCTCATCGGGGGTTCCTGTGGGCAAGGATATTACGCGAATATTATCGTCAGGGTTATATTGTTGCGCGCCGCGGTGCAACATTCCTTTTGCGGCTGCAGCAAGACTCGTGCCTTTCCAATCCGAGAGAGGCCTCCTAAAGTCCCGCTCATGATTACTGCTCAGGCCGAGACCTTCCCCCTCCGCAATCCCTTCACCATCTCGCGCGGGACAAAGACCGAGGCGCGGGTGGTGACCTGCACCGTGACCCGGGTCGGCCATCTTGGCCGGGGCGAGGGGGTGCCCTATCCGCGCTATGGCGAGACTGTGGAGGATGCGGTCGCGGCGATCCTGGCCCTGCCTGAGGGGATCACCCGGGCCGCGCTGCAAGAAGCGGTGAAGCCTGGTGCCGCGCGGAACGCAGTCGATTGCGCGCTGTGGGATCTGGAAGCAAAGACCTCGGGGCAGCCCGTTTGGCAGTTGGCGGGCCTGGCGCAGCCGAAGCCGGTGGAAATCGCCTTCACCCTATCGCTGGATACTCCCGAGAAGATGCGGGACGCCGCCGCCCGGAACGCCCACCGGGCGGTGCTGAAGGTCAAGCTGGGGACCCCCGCGGACATGCCCCGGATCGAAGCGGTTCGCGCCGGTGCGCCGAAGGTCCGACTGATCGTCGACGCAAACGAAGGCTGGACGCCCGAGGTCTACACTGACCTTGCGCCGCACCTGATCCGGCTGGGGGTCGAGATGGTGGAGCAGCCCCTGCCGCAGGGGGCCGACGACATGCTGGCCGAGATCGCGCGGCCCCTGCCGGTCTGCGCCGATGAAAGCGCGCATGATGCCGCTTCGCTTGCGGGGCTGGTGGGCAAGTATGATGTCGTGAACCTGAAGCTCGACAAGACCGGCGGTCTGACCGAGGCCCTGCGGGCGCGGGACGAGGCGCGGCGGTTGGGCCTGCGGGTGCAGGTCGGGTGCATGATCGCGACCTCGCTGTCGATGGCCCCGGCGATCCTCTTGGCCCAAGGCGCTGACTGGTCCGACCTTGACGGCCCCTCCGACATGGCGCAGGACCGCGACAATCCGGTTGTCTACGACGACCGCCACATCCACCCGGCTTCGCCGCTACTCTGGGGATAACAGCATGACCCGCACCGTCTTTGTGAATGGCGACTACCTGCCCGAGGGCGAGGCGAAGGTGTCGATCTTCGACCGGGGGTTCCTGATGGCCGACGGGGTCTATGAGGTGACCTCGGTGCTGGATGGCAAGCTGATCGACTTCGATGGCCACATCCGGCGGCTGGAGCGGTCGCTGAAGGAGCTGGAGATGAGCTGCCCTATCAGCTCGGAGGAGCTGTTGGCGATGCACCGCGAGCTGGTCCGACTGAACGGGATCGACCAGGGGATGATCTACCTGCAGGTCACGCGGGGCAATCCGGGGGATCGGTCGTTCCTGTTCCCGCCGGCAGACCTGCCGGGGACGGTGGTGGCTTTCACGCAAGATATCCCGAACCTCGCCAACGCCCCCGCCGCGAAGACCGGGTTCAAGGTCATCACGATCCCCGACCTGCGGTGGAGCCGGGTCGATATCAAGACGGTGCAGCTTCTGTACCCCTCGATGGGCAAGATGGCGGCGAAGAAGGCGGGGGTGGATGACAGCTGGTTCACCGACGAGGATGGGGCGGTGACCGAAGGGACCTCGAACAATGCCTACATCGTGAAGGGGAACCGGATCATCACGCGGGCGCTGGGCAACGATATCCTGCATGGGATTACCCGGGCGGCTGTCCTGCGGTTCGCGGCGGAGGCTCAGTTTGAAATCGAGGAGCGGGCGTTCACGGCGGCGGAGGCTCAGGGGGCGGATGAGGCTTTCAGTACCGCCGCTTCGATCTTCGTGATGCCGGTCGTCGAGGTGGATGGCAAGCCGGTGGGCTCGGGCAAGCCGGGGCCGGTGGCGACCCGGCTGCGCGAGATCTATCTGGACGAGATGCGGAAGGCGGCGATCTGAAAGTGTCCACGGTGGACAAACGCGGCGTTTCCTTTGGGATCAAGGACTTGCCAGTTTCCGTCAGGGGTTTCTTAACATCTGTCCAGGCGCCCTTGGGGGCCGCATGACGATCTGTATCGACGCCGATGCCTGCCCGGTGAAGGCCGAGGCCGAGACCGTCGCCACCCGGCACAAGGTGCGGATGGTGGTGGTGTCGAACGGGGGCATCCGGCCCTCGCAGAACCCTCTGGTGGAAAGCGTCTTCGTCTCCAGCGGGCCGGATGAGGCGGACAAATACATCGCCGAGGCTTGCGGGCCGGGGGATGTGGTTGTGACCGGAGACATCCCCCTGGCTGCGAAATGCGTGGCGGCGGGGGCGCGGGTGGTCAAGCACAACGGCGAGGAACTGACGACAGCCAATGTCGGGATGGCCTTGGCGACGCGGGACCTGATGCAGGACTTGCGGTCCGCTGATCCGTTCCGGCAGGGGGGCGGCAGGATGTTTTCCAAGGCGGACCGGAGCCGGTTCCTGGATGTGCTGGACCGGGTGGTGCGGGCGGCTGGCCGCTAGACCCACCTGGTCGGCAGTTTACCAAATGGAGCGCGTTCCGCGCGAAGGCCTTTTGTCTCGCGTTTTTGCGTGCCGCACGCAAAACCGCTCGGCCGTCGGGGGTTTCACACCCCCGAACCCCGGTGAAGTATTTCCGAAAAGAGCAAGAGCCAGGCGGGGATGCGTCGGGCGGTTGCATCGGCTTCGGCCCGAGGGCAGTCTTGCGGTGAAATGTCAGGGTTAGAGGTCTGGACATGCGGTTTTCGTGGAAGGTGCTCGCGCTGGGGCTGGCGATTGCGGGACCGGCGGAGGCTGGGATCGATTTCGACACGATGCCAAAGGGCTGCAGCTGGACGACGCGGTATTTCGACGGGCAGGTCCTGACCGAAACCTACCTGGGCCGGAAGGGCGGCACCCACAGGACCGAGGTCCGGGCGGGCAAGGATCTGGTTCGGAAGATGTCCTACGACGCCGAGGGGCGGATGGTACGCAAGGACTGGGCGAACGGCACATGGGAGAGCTTCAGCCCGTACAGCTGCTTTGCCGAGGCGGGGAAATGCACCTACCGTTACCGCAACGCGGACGGGGCGGACGTCAAGGTGGCAAGCAAGACTGTCGCCAAGGGCAAGGGGTTCCGGGTCGAAGCCGGGCCGGTGGGGGGGCAGCCTTACCCGGACGAGTATTTCGAGCGGGGGAGTTTCGGGCTGATGACGAAGAACAAGGGGGAGGGCTATTCGGCCCGGTTGATCGGGATGCAGAACTGCGACACCGGGAGCTGAAGCTGCAGGTGACGCGGGGGTCTGCACGACTGAAAGAGCTGCGGTGTGGCGGACGGCCGATGGTGCGCTGTAGCGCAGCCTACGATGGAGAAGCGGTGGCGTTTCGGAGGCAAGCGGGTGCGCGGATGGCAGGCTGGGGAGTCGGGGTGAACCCCGTATGAGCCGGGCGCTGTTTTCCGTCGATGGCTTCCGGCGCGGGGCGCGGGATGGGGTGCCGCTGGCGGTGTCGATCTTTGCCTATGGCGTCGGGTTCGGGCTGGTGGCGGCGCAGGCCGGGTTTGGTGTGGGCCGCGCGGTGGCGACCAGTGCGGCGATCTATTCCGGGTCGGCCCAGCTGGCGGCGGTGAACCTGCTGCAGACCGGCGAGGCGACGCTTTGGGCGCTGTTCGCGGCGATCCTGGTGATCAACGCGCGCTATCTTCTGTTCGG
>NZ_JAXMMF010000083.1:0-46097 GCF_034366665.1 Tabrizicola sp.
TGTGGTGCCCCCAGAGAGACTCGAACTCCCGACCCTCTGATTACAAATCAGATGCTCTACCAGCTGAGCTATAGGGGCCACGCCCTTCAGATACCCTTGCCGTCCGCCCCGCGCAAGGGTTCAGTCCTGGCGGCGGGCGACGACGACCACGGCCAGAAGCCCCACGGCCATCACCAGCAGGGCTGCCGGGGCGGCTTCGGACAGACGTTCAAGGCTGGCAAGCTCGAAGACGCGGGTGGACAGCGTGTTGTAGTTGAACGGGCGCAAGAGCAGCGTCGCGGGCAGCTCCTTGACGCAATCGACGAAGACCACCAGAAGTGCGGTCAGGATCGACCCGCGCATCAGGGGCAGATAGACCGAACCCAGCGTCCCCGAAGCCGAGCGGCCAAGCGACCGCGCCGCCATCGACAGCGAGGGCGAGACCCGCCCGAAGGCCGCATCGACCGCGCCCTGCGCGATGCCGAAAAAACGCACCACATAGGCCAGACCCAGCGCAAAGGCCGTTCCAGTGATCATCAGGCCGGGGTCCCAGCCGGTCAGCGCCAGCACGCCGTCCGCCAGCCGGTGATCCAGCGCGGCCAGCGGCAACAGAAGCCCCAGCGCCAGCACGGCCCCGGGTGCCGCGTAGCCGATCAGCGTCATGGGCAGCAGCCACTGCGCCGCGCGTGAGCCTTTCATCCGCAGCGCATAGACCAGGAAGATGGCGGCCCCGACCGTGGCCAGCGCCGCCAGCCCTCCGACGACCAGCGTGTTCACCAGCGCCTGCAGAAGTCCGGGCGCCAGCCAGCCCTGGGGTGCCGCGGCGGAATGGACCAGCATCACGCCGACGGGCAAAAGGAAGCCTCCGGCAAAGGGGATCAGGCACAGAACCGTGGCATACCAGCGTTTGGCCCCGACAATCTGGGTCGGCTCATGCGGCTGCGCGCTCCGGCCCAGGCGGTGGAAGCGCGCGCCGCCGCGCCCTGCCCTCTCGAAACCGACCAGCAGCAGGATCAGCAGCAGGATCACTCCGGCGATCTGCGCCGCCCCCCCGGCATTGCCGCCGTTCAGCCAGGTGGAAAAGACCCCCGTGGTCAGCGTCTGCACCCCGAAATGCAGGACCGTGCCATAATCGGCCACCGTCTCCATCAGCGCCAGCGCCACGCCCGCGGCGATGGCCGGACGGGCCAGCGGCCAGCCGATCCGCTGGAACATGCTCCAGGGCCCGCAGCCAAGCGCGCGGGCGACCTCATAGGCGCGGCCCGATTGCTCGCGATAGGCCGACCGTGCGAGGAGGTAGACGTAAGGATAAAGCGCAAAGGACAGGACCAGAATCGCCATCGGCAGCGACCGCGTCTCGGGGAACCAGTAGTCGCGGGCCGTGGTCCAGCCGAAGGTTGCGCGCAGGGCCGATTGCAGCGGACCGGCATAGTCCAGGAGGTCAACCAGCGCATAGGCCCCGACATAGGCCGGGATCGCCAGCGGAAAGAGCAGCGCGTGGGCCAGCCAGTCGCGGCCGGGAAAGCGGTACTGGCTGACCAGCCAGGCCGCCCCGGTGCCCATCGCGGCGGTCAGAACAGCGACTCCGCCCATCAGCAGCAGCGTCGTCACCAGATAGCGCGGCAGGACGGTCGCCATCAGGTGCGGCCAGATATTCTCGGTCGGATTGAACGCGATCCAGGCGATCGACACGATCGGCGCAAGCACCACAACCGCGATCAGCACAGCACCGATCGTCCAGAGATCGGGCCGGAACTGGGGGCGGCGGGCAAGTTGAGTGAAACGGTCGGACATCCTGCGCCCCGGTTACAGGAAACCGGTTTAACTGTCCAGAAAAGCCCGTATAGTCGCGCCGCCGGGCCAGGGGATGCCCGCGCCGAAAAGTCAGGCCCGATGCGCATCGTCTACCACCTGGGTGTTCATTGCACCGACGAGGACCGGCTGGTCCGCTGCTTGCTGAAGAACCGCGCGATCCTTGCCGACCAGGGCATTTCCGTCCCCTCGCCCACCCGCTACCGCAATCTGCTGCGCGCCACTGCGACGCAGTTGCGGGGTCGTCGCGCCTCGGATGATACGGCGACGATGATCCTGGACCAGATCACCGACGATCCGCAGGCCGAGCGGATGATCCTGTCCTGGAACAGTTTCATGAGCTTTCCCGCCTATGCGGTCAGCGACATGCTGTATGGCCAGGGCGGCGAGCGGATGCAGGGCTTCACCCAGATCTTTCCCGACCATGAGGCCGAGTTCCACATGGCGATCCGCAACCCCGCGTCCTTCCTGCCGGACCTGCGGCTGCGGGCGCAAGGCAAGGGGCACGAGGATATCCTGCGCGGCGTCAATCCCACGGGTTTGCGCTGGTCCGACACGATCCGCGCCATCAAGGCGGCCGTCCCAGGGGTGCCGCTGACCGTCTGGTGCGACGAAGACACGCCCCTGATATGGCCCGAGGTGCTGCAGGCCATTTCGGGCCATGCAGTCGAGACGGTGCTTGAGGATGACGAGGAACTGCTGTCCGATCTGATCACCGAAGCCGGGTTCGTCCGGTATCAGACCTACTGCCGCGAGCATCCGCCGCAAAGCGTCTCGCAGCGGCGGCGTATCGTCACGGCCTTCCTGGAAAAGTTCGGCCGCCCCGAAAAGCTGGTGGCCGACGCCGGTGTACCGGGCTGGTCCGAGGATCTGGTCGAAGATCTGACCCGGTCCTACCTGCGCGATCTTGACCGCATCGCCAGAACCCCTGGCGTGCGGATCATCGAGCCCTGATCAGCTCATCCCCAGCGCGGCCTTGTACAGCTCCAGCACGGCTTCTTCTTCGGCGATCTCGTCGGGCTTGCGCTTGCGCAGCGCGATCACCTTGCGCATGACCTTGGTGTCGTAACCCCGGCCCTTCGCCTCGGCCATCAGCTCTTTCTGCTGTTCGGTCACGTCCTTCTTTTCGGACTCCAGCTGCTCGTAGCGTTCGATGAACTGGCGAAGCTCGTCGGCAGTGACGGCATAGGGATCGTTCGCATCGGGCATGGCGGTCCTCCGGGCTGGCGGGTGATCCGGGTTCCTACCCCGCCGGGGCCGTCGGGTTCAAGGCAGGATCGGCGGGGTGGTGGCGTTTGCTTGCGCGGAGGCACAAGACGGGCTAGCAGAACGCCAACCATAGGGAGAGGCAGTGATGCAGCCAGTGATCTGGGCAGGGGCGGCGCTGACCGTCGCGGGACTGGCGGGCCTGATCTATTGCATCCTGCGCGCCACCAAGGCCAAGCGCTTGGGGCTGGACGACGCCGCGATGCGGGCAGAATTGCAGCGCGTGGTCATGATCAACCTTGCGGCGGTCGGCGTGTCCGCCCTGGGCCTTGGGGTCGTGGTGACGGGTATCGTGCTGGGCTGACCGCGGGCCGATCTAGACCGGCATGTTGTCGAAGCCGGCTTCCACCTCGGCGTCGGTCGGCGTGTGCGGGTCCTCGCCCGGCAACAGCGCGGCCAGAGCCTGCATTTCTGCCAGCAAAAGCGCGATACCCTGCTGCTGCAGGTCCATGCCGGCGGCCAGAAGCCTGGCCTCTTCCTGGATCAGGTCAGCGGGGAGGATGGGTGCGGCGGGTGTCCGGGCGGTCATTGGGCGCAGCTCCTGCAAAGGGGGGTCCAGGGAAGAAGATCAAGCCGGGCTTCGGCGATGGGCTCGCCACAGCGGGCGCAGGTGCCGTAGCTGCCGTCGGCAATCCGGGCCAAGGCAATGCGGATCTGGGTGATCTCGGCCTTGCCCGCGTTGCCGGTGGCTTCCAGCACTTCGTCGCCCTCCCGCTCGGTCGCAAGCTCCTCCCAGTCGCGGTTCTGGTGCGAATCAAGCTCTTCCTCGATGGCTTCCAGCCTGGCGCCAAGTTCGATCAGCCGCTTTTCCAGTGTGGCCTTGCGGGTGGCGTGCGGTGTGGTCAGATTGGCCTGCATCAGGTCCCTCCTTGTTCAGCCCAAGTCTAGGCAGTCGCGGTGGGGGCCACCTTGACCCAAGTCAACGGCTTTGCGCTTTTCGTGCAAGCTGGCTATGGTCGGGCGGATTTCCTGCAGGCGCTGAACTGGAGAGACAGATGGATATCCGCGCGATCACCCCCGACTACGCCGTCTCGCCACAGATCGAGCCGGGCGATCTGCCCGCGATCAAGGCGGCAGGCTATGTGACGGTGATCGACAACCGCCCCGACGGCGAGATCCCGCCGCATCTGCACACCGCCCAGATGCGCGCAGCAGCCGAGGCCTTGGGGCTGACTTTCGTCGCCAACCCCGTGATCGGCGGGGCGATGACGATGGACAACGTGACGGCGCAGGGTGCGGCCATCGCGGCCTCGTCCGGGCCGGTCTTCGCCTATTGCGCCAGTGGCAACCGGTCCTCGGTGGTCTGGGCGCTGGCGCATGCGGGCAAGCGTCCGGCGGATGAGTTGATCGGCCTGCCCGCCCGCTTTGGCTACCAGCTGGAGCATTTGCGGCCACAGATCGAAGCCCTGGCCCGCGGCTAGGGCCTATCCGGCGGCGCGCAGTTCGGTCGGTTGCGCGTCGCCCGTCGGGGCGGGCCTTGGGGAAAAGGATGCCTCGTCCCGCGTCGTCATTGCCTCGTTCAGTTTCAGGGCCCGCATGCCGCGGTGCTGGCCAAGCCGCGCCCTGGCGACGCGCTGCCCCTCGATCGTTTCCAGCGAGACGGCATCAAGGGCGGCCCTGGGCAGGGCCAGCGTCTCGCCCACCTGCAGCGTCATGACCTGCTTCAATGACAGGGTCAGCCGCCCGATCACCGCGTCCAACCGGCAATCGGCCTGCATCACCTGGGCCGAAAGCGCCGCCGTGAAATGCGGCGCCTCGGCTTCGACGGGGTTTTGGGGGACAGCTGGCGCTTCGCCCCTGCCGATGGCAGGCAGCACCAGAAGCACCTGCCCTGTCCTGCCATCGACCCCCAGCGCCACCTCGGCAGACAGGACGCGGTAGGCGTCCTCCTCCAGCAGAAGGCCAAGCGGGCGCACATCTTCAAGATAGCTGGCATAGCGAAAACCGCCGGCCCAGCTGAAATCAGCCTCCTCGGCCAGGGTTTCGTCCAGACCGACCAGAGCGCGGTCGATCACGCCGGCCACCATGGCGGCATCAATCCGGCTGGCGCGGCGCGGCGGGGGCGTCTGGGACCCAAGCCGACCCAGCGTCTGCTTTTCGATGAACGAGGCGGTCACGGTCGGGGCCAGCATGATGACACCCAGCCCGCCGCGGGGCCCATCCAGAAGCGCGATCAGCGCCAGGTCTGGGGCCTGTTCCAGGATTTCGGCCAGGCTTTGCCGGGAAATGGTCAGACTGCGGAATTCAAGGTCCAGCCCCATCGCATCGCGCGCCGCACGGGCAAGCGCCAGCCGCCAGCCCCGGTCGGCACCCGGGGCCCCTTCCGCCTGGGTCGGGCGGGCGCGGTCGATCTTGCGGCGGATCACGTCGGTCATGGCGGCCCTGTCCCTCGCCCGCAACCCTAGCGCAGGCTTCCCTTACAAAGGATTAACGCCTGCCGGGCTTATGCTGCCTGACGCTCCAGCCGCAAGGGGACCGACACGCGGAATGCGGCCCCTTTCTGGCCGGGAAGGTAGGCCACCGCCCCCCCGAGGTTGGTCATGATCTCGCGGCAGATCGCCAGGCCCAGACCCGCCCCGCCTGCCCGGTTGGCGTCCGTCAGACGGGCGAACTTCTCGAAGATCAGGGTCTGGCTGTCCTTCGGGATGCCCTTGCCATTGTCGATGAAGTCCACCGTCACCCGCCCCGCCCGCTGGCGGACCACGATCCGCAATTCGGGCCGGGCGGCGTCGCAATATTTCCGGGCGTTCGAGATCAGGTTGATGAAGACCTGGGTCAGCCGGTCGGCATCGGTCTTCAGATAGATCGCCTCGGACGGCAGGTCGCGGATCACCAGGAACTCGCGGTCCGGCCTTGTCTGGCGCGCGGCCGTCAGCGCCGTGTCGATCATCCCCTGCAGGCTGGCCAGCCCCAGGTTCAGCTGCACCGAGCCGTTTTCCAGCACCGACAGGTCCAGAAGATCATCCAGAAGCCGCGTCAGCCGCTTGGCCTCGTCATGGATGATCTTGCCATAGCGCATCACCTGGTCAGGCGGCAGGTCGCCCTCGGTCAGGATCTCGGAGAAGGCGCGGATCGAGGTCATCGGCGTGCGCAACTCGTGGCTGATCTGGGACAGGAAGGCATCCTTTTGCAGCGACAGCTGGGTCAGCTTTTCATTGGCCTCGCGCAGCGCCCCGGCAGTGCGGGTCAGTTCCGCCTCGCGCGCTTCCAGCTGGGTGGAATACTCCAGAAGCTGCGCGGATTCCGAGGCGACCGCCATCAGATCCTCGACCGTCACCGTCGCGCGCCCGACCAGCTGGCTGATCATCGCATGGGCCGTTGCCGCCCCGACGGACCCCGAAAGGCGCGTCTCAAGCTGGTCAAGGAACGTCGGGGTCGGATCGGGCAGGAAGCCTTCCTTGCCCTGGGCCCGGGCGGCACTCTGAAAGAGGCTGAGCGCTGGCTCTTCGCCCAGGATGCGCTGCGCCATGCCGAGAAGGTCTTCGGGGTCCACCTGCCCCCGCGCCCAGCGTTGCGGCCCGACGGCCCCTTCGAAGACGTTGACGAAGGCCGCGCCCTGCAGCCGTTCCACCGGGCCGGGAAAGGTGAAGAGCGAGCCCAGGCAGAAGGCCAGCACGTTCAGCGCCAGCGACCAGAAAAGCGCATGGGTGATCGGGTCCATCGCCGTGCCGAACAGCGCCTGGGGTCGCAGCCAGCTAAGGCCGAACAGCCCGTTGGCAAAGACCGCCTCGGAAAGGGCCGCTCCGGGTCCGAAGGACGGCAGGAACGAGGTGTAGGCCCAGACCACCAGCCCGGTGACCAGACCAAGCAGCGCGCCGGTCCGCGTGGCACCGCGCCAGAAGATGCCACCCAGCATAGCCGGCAGCACCTGCGCCACGCCGAGAAAGGCGATAAGCCCGATGGCCGCCAGCGCCGCCGATCCGCCCGAGACATGGTAATAGCCATAGCCCAGGGCCAGGACGACCGCGATGGCCAGCCGGCGCGCCATCAGGACGACCGACCGCAGGTCATCCGCCGCCGCCGCCCCCGGCCGCAGCCGCAGCCAAAGCGGGATCATCACATGGTTCGAGATCATCGTCGCCAGCGCGATGGATTCGACGATCACCATCGAGGTCGCCGACGAGAACCCGCCCAGAAACACCAGCATCGCAAGCGCCCCCTGCCCCTCGGCCAAAGGCAGGGTCAGGACGAACATGTCAGGGTTCGATCCTGCGGGCATCCGCTCCAGCCCGACGACGGCGATGGGCACTATGAAGAGGCTCATCGCCAGAAGGTACAGCGGGAACGCCCAGCTTGCGCGGGCCAGGTGGCCCTCGTCCTCGTTCTCGACGACCATGACCTGGAACATGCGCGGCAGCGTGATGACGGCGGCGGCGGACAGGAAGATCAGGCCGGTCCAGCGCCCCGGCTCGACCTGCCAGGCTGAAAGGTCGGCCGCATCTATCTTGGCGATCACGTCGGCGACGCCCCCCGCGATGCCCCAGACGACGAAGCTGCCGACGGCGAGAAGGGCCACCAGCTTGACCACCGCCTCGACTGCAATCGCCGTGACGATGCCGTGGTGCTGCTCGCGCGCATCCAGGTTGCGCGTGCCAAAAAGGATGGTGAAGAACGCCAGCCCAACCGCCACCCAGACCGCCGTCTGCCCGGGGTCCAGCGGGCGCGATCCGTCGGGGGCAGCGCTGGCGAAGACGCCAAAGGACAGGACCACCGATTGCAGCTGCAAGGCGATGTAGGGCGTCGCGGCGATCACCGCGATCAGGGTCACGATCACGCCAAGGAGGTTGGACTTGCCATAGCGCGACGAGATCAGATCCGCGATCGAGGTGACATGATACTGCCGACCGATCCGCACCAGCTTGCGCAGCAGCCACCACCAGCCGATGAAGACCAGCGTCGGGCCGAAGTAGATCGTCAGAAACTCCAGCCCCGAGCGCGCGGCATAGCCGACGGCTCCGTAGAAGGTCCAGGCGGTGCAGTAGATCGACAGCGACAAGGTATAGACCAGGGGCGAGCGCAGCCAGCCCAGGCGCCCCCGCGCGGCCCGCCGTTCGACCACAAAGGCCACGGCGAAAAGGAAGGCCACGTAAAGCAGGCAGGACAGGACCAGAAGGTTGAAGGGCACCTTAGTCCTCCTCGTCGTCCGTGCCGTCCCCGCCCCGCAGACCGGGGGCGAAGGCAGCGGCGACGCCGATCAGCCCCAGCCAGACCAGGAAGAAGTAGATCACGTCGCCCGACCGCAGCGCCACGCGCGTATCGGCCGTCCACAGGAGCGGCAAGAGAAGAAGGAAGATGCCGACCACCGGCAAAAGCCGTGCCGCGTCACGCAGCCTGCGGCGGCGATAGGGCGCGCGGGCCAGGAACAGCGGCTGCTTCGGGCGGCGCATCAGCCGGCCCGTCGCGGCTGGCTCAGCATGGCCCGGACCTCGGCCAGGATCTCGGCGTTGGAAAAGGGCTTGGTCATGAAGCAGTCCGCCCCGGCCTTTTCAGCCATCTCGCGGTCGCGGCCGCGCGCGGTCAGCATCATCACCGGCACGTCGCGGCTTTTGGGGTCGGCCCGGACCGCCGTCAGGATCTCCAGTCCCGACATCCCGGGCAGCATGTGGTCAAGGATCATCAGGTCCGGTGGGTCCTGCCGGACCATCCTTAGGGCCGAGGCCCCCTCGGCGGCATGGCTGACCCGCAACCCGTCACGGGTCAGCAGGAAGCGGATCGCCTCGGCGATGTTGGGTTCGTCCTCGATGAGGAGCACATGCTGTGTCAATGGTTTCCCCGGGGGTCTCGCGCCCCTTGGGGTTAGTATCGGCGCAAAGGCGGTCGCCTGTCAAAGCCTAGGGAGGGCTTGGGTGCAGCGGATGCGGCTAGGCGACGACCTCGGCCGCAAGGATCGAGGGTTCGCGCCGGGCCGGACAGTCGCCCCGGGCACAGACCCGGCAGCTTGACCCCACGGGCAGGACCGGCCCTGCCCCGTCGTCCGGCAGGATCAGCATCGCCGCCTCGCGCAGTTCGGGCCCGCGCAGCCCCTGCGGGTGCCGGGTCTCGGCCCAGGCGATGACCCGGTGGCGACGGTCGTTCTGCCCGGCCATCTGCACCCGCGCCTCGAAAGGCTGCATCGGTCGGCCAAGGGCTGCATAAAGCGGCCAAAGCGGACAGGCAGACCCAAAGCGTGGCAGCGGAAAGCCGGTGGCGGGCTTGCGAAAGGTCAAGGTGCCCGAGCCGTCGCAGCTGACCAGCCCGGTCTGCAGGCCAGCCACCCCGGCCAGCCGCCGCATCACCACCAGTGGCGAGGTGCCAAAGCGGTCGGCCAGGGCGATGGGGTCCGGGCCGATGCTGGACAGGGCCTCGGCGAAGGCGGTCTCTGGCAAAAGTGCCGCATCACTGCGGGCCCGCGCCACATGCGCCCGTGTCAGGCTGCGGGCGGCGGTCGAGGCGAGGCGACCGATCTCATCCTCGAGCCCCCCCGCCAACTCGGCGTCGGTCAGGACCCAGGACCTGTTGCGCAACCAGTCTTCGACCTCTTCCTGCGGGGCGGCGATGCCCTGTTCCTCGATGGCCTGCCCCGCGTCGAGGAAACCCACCAGCGCCTCGGCCCCCGCGGCCAAGCGTTCGCTGTCCTGGTGCAGGTTGTGGTGAAAGCGCCGCGCCCATTCCGGTTCCAGATCCGGCGTCTCGGCCAGGATCGCCGCCGTCGCCCGCACCGCCGACAGCGAGGACAACAGCTCATGCAGCGACTGGGACAGGTGGGGGTCGTGGGTCATCCGGTCGTTCAGCGCCTCGACCGCACGTTCCAGCGCCCGACCCCGCGCATCCAGCGCCGCGATCAACGCTGCCCATCCCGGAAAGCGGTCGACGAAATCCTCGACCCGTTCGACTTCGGCGTCGGTGTCGCCCCGGGCGGCCGCGGCGCGCAGATCCTCGACCAGAACGGCCTCGCGCCCCTCGGTCAGTGCTGCGCGGTCGATCTGCAAGGCGTCGGCCAGCCGCTCCATCACTTCGGGGGTAACCTTGCGGCGATTGTGTTCGATGAGGTTGAGGTAGCTGGCGGAAATCCCGGCCGAGGCCGCCACCTCCGATTGTCGCAGCCCGGCTGCCAGACGGCGTTCGCGCAGTTTGGTGCCGGAAAGGGCTGCAAGCGGCATGGCGGCGCATCCGGGAAAATTGCTTTACCGCAGGAGGTCGGATTTACAGAACCTTGTCAATCGGCAAGGCGGCCGATGCTCTACTCGAAACTGGGGAAGCGGTGTCCGTAGAAGCTGACCGCCCGCAGCGCGCAGTCCTGGACGGCAAGATGCAGATGCGCGCCTTCGTTCACCCCGGGGGCCGAGCTGTCGCGTGCCAGCGCCACCCGCCCGGCGCCGCCGCTTTGTCCCACGCGGGGACGCCAGAAGGCAACCTGTTCATCCAGATGGGCTTCCAGACGCGGATCGCCCTGCCCCCAGGTGATTTCGGAAATCCGTTCGGCCACGGCCAGGCAATAGCCCGCCTCGCCCTCGGCCGACGTGGCGGCGTAAAGGTACCCGGTCGGCCCGGCCCGGCCCTGCCACCAGACAATCGCGAAGAGCCCAAGGGCCAAGGTCACAAGGCCCGCCACGATCCAACGCATACCTGTCCCCTTTCGGCCGACAGGATGCCCCGCAACAGTAAAGAAAAGGCGGACGCGCCCCCGTGGCTGCGCCCGCCAAATCCGGACAAATCGAAGGAATACTGCGCCGGTGGCCTTGTCGGTGATTGCGCTGATCCAGGCGCAGTCCAAGGATTTACGGACAGGATGGGCCGCCCCTGCCGGCGCGGCCGCGTCCTGCAGCGATCAGAACTTCATCGCGGCGCGCAGCGTGAAGGTGGAAATGTCCGGCTCAAGTTCACGGATGGCGACGGTTTCGTCGTTCTGCATCTTGCGGCTCAGGTACTCGCCGCCGATCGTGAAAGCGTCATTCATCTGGTAATCGTAGCCGACGCCGAACGAGACGCCGCTTCCATCGGACGTGCCGGACGTCACGAAGGCCCGGTTGGTGCTGTATCCCAACACGCCGTAGACCATCCCAGGGCCTGCCGCATAGCCCAGGCGACCCTTCAGATCCATAAGACGATCAACCCCTTGCGAGGGGAATGCGGCGCTGTTGATTTCGCCGGAATGGAAGGCAAGTTCCGCACCGTAAACCTGGCTGTTCCGCTGCAGGTTATACCCCGCGAAGAGACCGTAAAGCGTGCCGCTGTCCAAGGTATCCGTCGCGGATATTGCTGGCACCCCGACTTCACCCGAGCCCGATGCAGCGCTTGTGCCAAGCTAGGCACCCGACCAGTCCTGTGCAGAGGCCACCGAACCGCAGAGCAGCATCGCAATGGTAACCAGAGTCTTTTTCATTTTTCACTCCATGATAAAAACTGCCTCCCACACCCTGTAAAATAATCTGAATCCGCTTGCGAAAGCTGGCAGCAGGCCGGGGCAAACGCCAAATGCGGACGTTGCAAAATGCAAAAAGGGTGCCGCCTTTCCGGCGACACCCCAATTTCCAAAGACCAAACTGGGTATTACTGCGCCAGCGCCTTGTCGGTGATGGCACTGGTCCAGGCCCCTTCCGGCGCCTTGGTGATCACCGGGTCCGACCCGCCCGACAGAAGCGACGCCACAGTGCGTTCCGCCGCCGCCACGTCCAGCGCGCCGTTCGAGCCCGCGGTCAGCTTGGCAACCTCGCTCATCATCCGCTTCTGGTGCGCTTCGGTCTGCGCGCCGGTCTGGTCGTTCTCCAGCACGATCATCGCCGCTTCGTCCGAGTTCGCCTCGGCGTACTTCCACCCCTTCATCGAGGCGCGGACGAACTTGACCATCGTCTCCTGGAAGGCCGGGTCGGCAAGCTTGTCCTCCAGCACATAAAGCCCGTCTTCCAGCGTGGCGACGCCCTGCTCTTCGTACTTGAAGGTCACCAGCTGATCCTCGGTGATCCCGGAGTCGATAACCTGCCAGTATTCGTTGTAGGTCATGGTCGAGATGCAGGCGGCCTGCTTTTGCAGCAGCGGATCGACGTTGAAGCCCTGCTTCAGGACCGTGACACCCCCGGCCGAGCCGTCGGTTTTCAGGCCAAGCTGCGACATCCAGGACAGGAACGGATATTCGTTGCCGAAGAACCAGACGCCCAGGGTCTTGTCGGCGAAGTCGGCCGGCGAGGTGATCCCGGTTTCCTTCAGGCAGGTCAGCATCATGCCCGAGCTTGCGAACGGCTGGGCGATGTTCACCAGCGGCAGGCCCTTTTCGCGCGCAGCCAGTGCGGCCGGCATCCATTCCACGATCACATCGGCCCCGCCGCCCGCGATGACCTGGGTCGGCGCGATGTCCGGGCCGCCCGGCAGGATGGTGACGTTCAGGCCCTCTTCTTCATAGAAGCCCTTGGCCTGGGCGACATAATAGCCTGCGAACTGCGCCTGGGTGACCCATTTCAGCTGCAGCTTCACATCCTCGGCGCTGGCGCTGGTGGCCAGTGCCGCCACGAAGGCCGCCGTCATAAGTTTCTTCATCTTCGTTTCTCCCGTGTTGGGCCCCTTTCACGGAGCCTTTGTTAATGCCGTTGCGACGGGTGCCAGAAGGTCACCCCCCGTTCGATCAGCGTGATCAGCCCGTAGAAGACCGACCCCGCCAGAGCCGCGACCGCAATCGTGGCCCAAACCATGTCAAGGCCAAGCCGCCCCACCTCGGTCGAGATGCGGAAGCCCATGCCATAGATCGGACTGCCGAAAAACTCGGCAACAATCGCCCCGATCAGGGCCAGTGTCGATGCAATTTTAAGCCCGTTGAAGATGAAGGGCATCGCCGAGGGCAGCCGCAACTTCCACAGAGATTGCCAGTACGAGGCCCCCCAGGTCGCCATCAGATCGCGCTGCATCCTTTCGCTGGCCTGCAAGCCCGCGACCATGTTCACAAGGATCGGGAAGAAGACCATGACGACGACAACGGCGGCCTTGGACTGCCAGTCGAAGCCGAACCACATGACCAGAATGGGCGCCAGGCCGACGATGGGCAGGGCCGCGACGAAGTTGCCGACCGGCAGTAGCCCGCGCTGCAGAAAGGGCGATCGGTCAATGGCGATGGCGGTCAGGAAGGCCGCCCCAGCCCCGATCAGGAAGCCGGGGATGGCCCCCTTCAGGATCGTCTGGGCGAAGTCCTGCCAGAGTGTCGGCAGTTCCACCGCGATCTTGGCCGCGATGACGCTGGGGGCTGGCAGGATCACCGGAGCGACGCCAAGGCCGCGCACCAGACCCTCCCACAGGACCAGCACGGTTGCTCCGAAGATCAGCGGCACCAGTGCTCGGCCCGGTCCGGTCTTGGATAGACGGCTTCCCGCCAGCCAGACGTTCAGCGCCCAGGCCGCCAGCCAGAACCCCACTGCAAGCCAGAGCGCGGTCACAGCGGCACCCCCATCCGCTTGCGGGCAGCGCGTTCGACGAAACCCACGACAAGGATCAGAAGCCCCGCCAGGATCGCCGCCGCGAACAGCGCCGACCACATGATCAGAGGCTCGCCGAACTGCGACCCGATCAGCATCCGCGCGCCGAGGCCCTCGATCGCCCCGGTCGGCAGCTCGCCCACGATGGTCCCCACCAGGCTTGCCGCCACCGCCACCTTCAGCGAGGCGAAGAAATAGGGCATCGAGGCTGGCAGGCGCAGTTTCAGGAACGTCGCCGTTTCGCTGGCGCCGTAGGTGCGAAGGAGGTCAAGCTGCATCTGATCGGGGCTGCGCAAGCCCTTCACCATGCTGACCAGGACCGGGAAGAACGACAGATATGCCGCGATGATCGCCTTCGGCAGATCGCGCCCCTCCAGCCCCAGCTGGCTGGAGACGGTGATGATCATCGGGGCCAGCGCCACGATGGGGATGGTCTGGCTGATGATCGCCCAGGGCATCACCGACATGTCCATCACCCGGAACCGGACGATGGCCATCGCCAGAAGGACCCCACTGATGATCCCCAGACCGAAGCCCATCATCGTGCCCTTGAAGGTCACATAGGCGTGGTAGACAAGGCTGCGTTTCGAGGTGATGGCCTGCCCGAACAACCCCTGCCACAGCTCCGCCCCCACCTGATGTGGGGGAGGCAGCAGCGGGCGGTCCTGGCTCATCGTCTGCGGGATCACCTCGGCCCAGGTCACGGTTGTCCCTGCCCGCTCGGCCTGGTCAAAGACCCAGGTGGCGTTCATCCAGACCGCGGCGACGTACCAAAGGACGACGATCCCGGCGAGGACAGTCAGGACGGGAAGCGCGCGGCTCATGCCTTTCCCCCCGTCGGCCAGGCAATCATCGCGACAGCGACGATCCCAAGCGCCATGCCGGCCATCTGCAGACCTGTGGGCCGCTCACCGAAAACGAAGATCGCCATGACCGAGATCGCGACCAGCTGGAAAATCGCGGACAGCGCGATGGCAAGGCCCAGGCCGTTGGCCTTCATGACCTGCACCATCAGCCAGTTGCCGACGCAGAACATGGCCAGCGCCCCGAACAGGATCGGCAGCTGCCCCTTGGTCGCATAGATTTTCAGGACGGCGTTGGCGGCGACAAAGACCGCCGTGGCCGCAGAAAGCCAGACGAAGGACATCGCGTTCATCGCACCCCTCCAGTCCGGCGGACAGAGGCCGAACGGATAGGCGCTGGCACGACGATCGCGGTGTCCAGCCTAGTCCTCATGATGCCCGGCGCGCAGCCCCTCCCGCACCCGGTGGGCGATTTCGATGAACGCGCGGCTGTCGCGGATATCCAGGGGACGCTCCTTCGGCAAAGGCGAGTCGATCACATCGGTGATCCGCCCCGGACGCGGGGACATCACGACGATCTTGGTGGAAAGATACACCGCCTCAGGGATGGAATGGGTCACGAAACCGATGGTCTTGCCGGTGCGCGCCCAAAGCTTCAGCACCTCTTCGTTCAACCGGTCGCGCACGATTTCATCCAGCGCGCCAAAGGGTTCGTCCATCAGCAGGATATCCGCATCGAAGGCCAAGGCTCGCGCGATGCTGGCCCGCTGCTGCATGCCCCCCGACAGCTGCCAGGGAAACTTCTTGCCGAAGCCCTTCAGCTCTACCAGCTCTAGCACCCGATCAACACGCTCTTCCTGAGCTTTGCGGTCAAAGCCCATGATTTCCAATGGCAATCTGATATTGCCCGAGATCGTCCGCCACGGATACAGCCCCGCCGCCTGGAAAACATAGCCATAGGCCCGACGCCTCCGCGCCTCGTCCGGGGTCATGCCGTTGACAGTCAGCGAGCCAGAGGTCGGATGCTCCAACGCTGCAATGGCGCGCAGGAACGTCGTCTTCCCGCAGCCCGACGGCCCGATGAAACTGACAAAATCGCCCTGGTTGATCACCAGGTTCACATCCTTCAACGCCTGCACCGGCCCGTCGGCGGTCTGGAACACCAGGTTCAGCCCCTTCGCCTCGATCACCGGCTGGCTCATTCCGTCCCTCACGCCGCCTTCCCTTCACATTCCCGTTGCCTGGCCCTGCGATACTTGTGCCGGGCGGGGCGCGTCCCCACCTCGTCCCGATACGGAGGACCGCCATGCTTATCAACGCCTTGCAGACGACCCTCGCCTTCTCCCCCGCGCCCGAGGACCTGGACGAAGTGTTTTTCGACGCCCCTGTCATCGCTTTCGCCCCCACCCAGCGGGACGACGAGGAAAGCGAACAAGGCGAGCCCTGACACCTTTACACCCCCGTCGCCGGGATACCTGTCCGCTCCACCGGGCGGGGCGCGGTCAGGTCCTTCCACTGGGTCAACGCGCGGTTGACGGCGGGGCGGGCCTCGCGGGCGACGAACTTGCCGTGGCCCTCTTGGGTGCGCACCTCGCCATCGTGGATCGCGACATGGCCGCGGGTCAGGGTAAAGCGCGGCAGGCCCTTGACCGTATGGCCCTCGAAGACGTTGTAGTCGATCGCCGACTGCTGCTTGCCCGCCGTGATGGTCTTCGTCTTCTCGGGGTCCCAGACCACCAGGTCCGCATCCGCCCCCACCAGAACCGCGCCCTTCTTCGGGTAGCAGTTCAGGATTTTCGCGATATTGGTTGAGGTTACGGCGACAAATTCATTCGGCGTCAGACGGCCGGTCGCAACCCCGTGGGTCCAGAGCATCGGCATCCGGTCCTCCAAGCCCCCCGTCCCGTTCGGGATCTTGGCGAAGTTGCCCAGGCCGAAGCGCTTTTGCTCCGTGGTGAAGGCGCAGTGGTCGGTGGCGACCACCGAAAGGCTCCCGCTCATCAGCCCCGCCCAAAGGCTGTCCTGATGCTGCTTGTTGCGGAAGGGCGGCGACATGACGCGACGGGCGGCGTGGTCCCAGTCGGGGTGGAAGTATTCGGACTCATCAAGCGTCAGGTGCTGGATCAAGGGTTCACCCCAGACCCGCTTGCCTTGGCTCCGCGCCCGGCGGATCGCCTCATGCGCGTCCTCGCAGCTTACGTGGACCACGTAAAGCGGCACCCCCGCCATGTCGGCAATCATGATCGCACGGTTGGTGGCCTCACCCTCCACCTGCGGCGGGCGGGAATAGGCGTGGCCTTCGGGGCCGGTATTCCCCTCGGCCAAGAGCTTCGCCGTCAGTTCCGCCACCACATCGCCGTTCTCGGCATGGACCATCGCAAGGCCGCCGACGTCCCCCACCCGGCGGAAGCTGTTGAACAACTCGTCGTCGTTCACCATCAGCGCGCCCTTGTAGGCCATGAAGTGCTTGAAGCTGGTGATCCCGGCTTTGGCGGACTCCTCGATCCCGGTCCAGACCTTCTCGCCCCACCAGGTGACGGCCATGTGGTAGGAGTAATCACACGTCGCGCGGGTGGACTTGTTCGACCAGACCTTGGCCGCATCCATCAGGTCCTGGCCCTGGCCGGGCAGGATGAAGTCGACGACCATCGTCGTCCCGCCACTCAGCGCCGCTCGCGTGCCGCTCTCGAAATCATCCGCCGAGTAGGTGCCCATGAAGGGCATCTCCAGATGCGTATGCGGATCAATCCCGCCGGGCATCACATAGCAGCCCGTCGCGTCGAGTTCGGTGCCGCCCTTGAGGCCCTGCCCGATCTCGGTGATCACCCCGTTCTCAACCCGCACATCGGCCTTGTAGGTCAGGTCGGCGGTGACGACGGTGCCGTTCTTGATGATGGTGGTCATGTTGGTTCCTCAGAAGATGGCGGTCTTGGGGAAACGAAGAGAGCGAGGACGAACTGAATGACGGCGAAGGGAACAAGCGCGCTTGTCGCAAACAATACCGCCTGCCCTGCGTGAAGTGGCACGGCGGCCCAGGTCGAGGGTATTGACGACAACGCTAAGACCAAAATGGTGCAAGCCGACAAAAGCCCGAATGAGACGAAGCTGAATGGCTTAAGGCGCCTAAGTCCAACAGCCAGAAGGAAAACTAACGAAACGACAATCAAGAGGAAGAACGGCGGAAACTGCAACGCAACGACCCAGCCAAAAGCCAAGTCCGGCCAACCGACCAGCGCCAGCAAGGCCGGAATGGCGAGGAAGACCCCCGAAGTCTTTAGCGCCGAGATCATCACCTTGCGTGAGCCTTGCTAATCACCCCACCACCTCCGCCACTTCCAAAACCGCGTGCAGCAGCACATCCGTCCCTGCAGCCGCCCATTCCGGCGAAATCTCCTCCGCCTCGTTGTGGCTCAGCCCCCCCACACAAGGGCACATCACCATCACCGTGGGGGCGACGCGGTTGATCCAGCAGGCGTCGTGGCCCGCGCCGCTGACGATGTCCATGTGGGAATAGCCCAGCTTTTCAGCGGACTGGCGGACGATCGTCACAAGGCCGGGGTCGAAGGTGACGGGGTCGAAGTGGCCCACATCCTCGATCTCGCAGCCTAAGCCCAGCTCTTTCGACACCGCATGGGCGGCACGGATGACCTCTCCCTTCATCGCGTCAAGCTTCGCCTGTTCGGGCGACCGGATATCCACCGTGAACACCACCCGCCCCGGGATCACGTTGCGCGAGTTCGGGAAGACCTTCACCTGCCCCACCGCGCCCACGGCGTTCGGCTGGTGGCACATCGCGATCTGGTGGACGCGTTCGGTGATCCGCGCCATGCCAAGGCCCGCATTGACCCGCATGTTCATGGGGGTGCTGCCGGTATGGGCGTCCTTGCCCGTCAGCGTGATTTCCAGCCACCAGAGGCCCTGGCCGTGGGTCACGACGCCAATCGACTTCGCCTCAGCCTCCAGGATCGGGCCCTGTTCGATGTGGAGTTCCAGCATCGCGTGCATTTTCCGCGCGCCGACCTTTTCGTCGCCAACCCAGCCGATGCGCTGAAGCTCATCGCCGAAAAGCTTGCCGTCGGGGTCCTTGCGCGACTTCGCATAGTCCTCGGTATGGATGCCCGCGAAGACGCCCGAGGCGAGCATGGCGGGCGCAAACCGCGCGCCTTCCTCGTTGGTCCAGTTCGTCACCACGATCGGGTGCCTGGTCTTCACGCCCATGTCGTTCAGCGTCCGCACGACCTCCAAGGCACCCAGAACCCCAAGCACCCCGTCATACTTCCCCCCCGTCGGCTGGGTATCGAGATGCGAGCCCATGTAGACCGGCAGCGCCGCAGGGTCCGTCCCGGCCCGCGTCGCGAACATGTTGCCCATCGTGTCGACGCCCATCGACATCCCCGCCGCCTTGCACCAGGACGCAAAGAGATGCCGCCCCTCGCTGTCGGCATCGGTCAGGGTCTGCCGGTTGCAGCCGCCCGCGACGCCGGGGCCGATCTTCGCCATTTCCTCAAGCGAGTCCCACAGGCGCGCAGGATCGATCCGCAGGTTGTCCCCGGTTTTCGGCATCGGCGTAGCTCCCCGAAACGGCGGGGCCATGCTGCCCCTTGCCGCGACTCGTTTCCTGACCGTATGGTCAAGGTGAAGCGCAGCACAACCTGACCAACCGGTCAACAAGAATGTGGGAACAGGATGAGCGGTGATGCCCAGATTTCGCGCCTGAAACCGGGCCGTCGCACAGATATCCGGCGCGAGAATGAACGGGCCATTCTGGAGGCCGCCGAGAAGGTCTTTGCCGAGGCCGGGTTCGGGGGGGCCACGATGCAACTGATCGCCGATATGGCGGGGCTGCCGAAGGCAAACCTGCATTACTACTTCGCCACCAAGGAGGACCTCTACCGCCGCGTGGTGCAGCAGATCTTCGAAATCTGGCTGGATGCGGCGTCAAGTTTCGACGATGCGCCCGGCCCCGTGGAAGGGATCGGCGCCTATATCGACGCCAAGATGGACATCAGCCGGACGCATCCGCATGGCTCCAAGGTCTGGGCCAGCGAGGTGATGCACGGCGCGCCGGTGATCCAGGACTATCTGGAGACGACGCTGCGCGACTGGACCAATGGTCGGATCGCGGTGATCCAGCGATGGATCGACGAGGGCAAGATGAAGCCGGTGAACCCGCGGCATCTGTTGTACATGCTTTGGGCCACGACGCAGCATTATGCGGATTTCGGCCACCAGATTCAGACGCTGAACGAGGGCAAGCCCCTGAACGACACGCAGTGGCGCGAGGCAAAGGCCAGCGTGCGCGACATGGTCCTGCGCGGGATCGGGGCGATCTAGGGGATGAAGATGGATGTAGCCGAGCTGGAAGCCGAGTTTGCCACTCTGGACCTGCCGCGTTTCGATGAGGCGACGGCCCTGCGCCTGGGGCAAATCCTGGTTGATCTTGCACTGGCCGATCACTTGCCGGTGGTGATTGACATCCGCACGGCGGACCGGGTGCTGTTTCACGCGGGCCTGCCGGGGTCGGCGCCGCTGAACGACCTCTGGGCGCGGCGAAAGTCGAACACGGCGCTGATGTTCCAGCTGCCGTCGCTGCTGGTTGCAGCGCGGAATCGGGCGAAGAATGAGGCTCTGGACAAGCACGGGCTGCCCGGGGCGGACTATGCCGAGAGTGGCGGTGCGGTGCCCGTCCGGGTCACGGGCGTGGGTGTGGTGGCGGTGGCGACCGTCTCGGGCCTGCCGCAGGTCGAGGATCACAGGCTGGTCGTGCGGGGGCTAAGGGCTTTGGCAGCGGGCTGATCGACCTGCGTCCCTTTACCGCAGGGTGTTGCAGCGCCCGTGGTTTTCCCCAGGTCTTTGGGACATGACCCAGGGAGAAGTTCCATGTTTTCAGGCCTCAAGCGCGCACTTCTTATCATAACCGCGATGTTCACGGTGCTGCCGTGGGGCATCATGCAGGCCGTGCAGTGACCTGAGGTCCTTGCGGCGCGGGGTGGCGTCGCACCCGTGGTGCGGTCGCCTCCTGCAGCCTGACATCCCAATCGCCACGTGACCGCCGCACCGGCGAACCATTTGACGTTGCGCGCGCCGTCGCGCTATCCAAGGGGTCCGCAACGGCGTTCATGGACCCATGTCACCCACCGCTCGACCCCGATCCCGTATCCAGCAACGCAATCGCGAGGTGATCCTGGACGCGGCGCTGGAGGTGTTTTCGCTGCACGGGTTCCGCGGCGCGACGCTGGATCAGATTGCCGAGGTTGCGGGGCTGTCGAAGCCCAATCTGCTGTATTACTTCCCCTCGAAGGAAGAGGTGCACACAGCGCTTCTGACCGGCCTGCTGGACACCTGGCTGGACCCCTTGCGCGCGATGAACCCGGCAGGGCAACCGCTTCAGGAAATCCTGGCCTATGTCCGCCGCAAGCTGGATCTCGCGCGGGACTTCCCGCGGGAAAGTCGGCTCTTTGCCGGCGAGATCCTGCAGGGCGCGCCCCGGATGCGCGCCGCGATCGAGGGTGACCTGCGGCGGCTGGTCGAAGAGAAGGCAGCGGTCCTGACCCGCTGGATGGACGAGGGGCGCATTGCCCGGGTCGATCCGGTGCATCTGGTGTTCTCGATCTGGGCCCTGACCCAGCATTACGCCGACTTCGAGGTGCAGGTCCGGGCCGTCCTTGGGTCCGAGCACGACCCGTTTTCCGAAGCCGGCGGGTTTCTCGAGACCCTTTTCACCCGGCTTCTGACCCCGTGATGTCCCGGGTGGACAGCCTCATTAGTGGCTTTTTTCAACGCTTTACGTGATCTCTCTCACTTTCGGAAAAGGCCTGCGCGGCTGATCCCCGGCATTTTAGGCACTTCGCGGATGCCCGTTAGCAAAGTCTGAGGTATTGTGCTTGCAGGGGGTCAACATGGGGGTCGATCATGGACCTGGTTTCATCCATCCGGTCGCTGACGCCGGTTCTGCCAGCCACCTCGCAGCAGGTCCCGGACCGGGCGATCAGCGCGGCGGCTGCGCAAAGTGTGCGCCCGGTCACCGATACCTTGCAGCGTGGGGCGGTGCATCAGCCGTCGGGCCTGGCCGCGCAGATCGCGGTCGACCTGGCCGAGCGGGATGAGGATTACCATCCCGCCGCCGAGGCCCGGGCCGTCGCCGCCCAGGCCGCCCGCGACGCCTATATCAAGGCCAGCATTGCGGCGGGTCTCAGCCCCCTGCCCCTCCCATAAGTCTCGGTCAAGGCTGGTCCAGGTCCAGCACGAGGTCAAATGCCGACAGGGGGGCGGCGTGGGCAAAGTACCAGTCTTCGGCCTCGTGCCATTGCACGTCCCACGGTCCCGGCGCGCCCTCTCGTGCGGTCAGACGCGCCAGGCGCAGGGCAACGGGGACCCGGACCAGGATGCTCAAGTCGATCAAGTCGCGCAGCTCGGGTCGGGCGGTGTAGACGCCTTCCAAAATGATGATCGGCGCGGGTGCGATGGTGGTCGCGTCCGGGCAGGTTGATCCGTCGAAGGCCTCCCAGTCGAAGGCATGATAGCGCGCTGGATGACGCTGCCGCAAAACGGACAACACCCGGCGCTGCGCCTGCCAGTCGATGCAGCGGGCAGCGCGTGCCTGGGGCGGGTCACCCTTGATCCCGGTGCCCCCGGCATAGAAGTCGTCCCCCTCGATCACCGCTGCAGGCAGCCGCTTGGCCAGGGCTTCGGCCAGCGTCGACTTCCCCGTGCCACTGCGGCCGTCGATGGCAACGATCAGCGGCCCGGCCTGAAGCCGGGCTGCCTCTTCGATCCGGGCTGCGGCCTGATCGACCGCAGCGGAGTTCATTCAGCCGCCTGGGCCATCGGGTTGTTTGGGTGCGTCGTCCAGTCGGCAAAATCGCCGACCACCTTGCCGGTGCGCGGGTCAACGGCGCCCTTCGGCAGTTCGCGCATGGTGATGCAGTTGTCCACCGGGCAGACATCGACGCACAGATTGCAGGCCACACATTCGTCGTCCTTCACCGTGAAGACGCGGTCCGGCGACATGGCGATGGCCTGGTGGCTGGTGTCCTCGCAGGCCGCATAGCAGCGCCCGCACGAGATACACAGATCCTGGTCAATCTGGGCCTTGGTGACGTAGTTCAGGTTCAGGTGCTGCCATTCGACGAAGTTCGGCACGGCGCGGCCCACCAGGTCGGACATCGCCATCTCTTTTTCGTCCAGGTACTGCGACAGGCCCGAGATCATCTCTTGCACGATCTTGAAGCCATAGGTCATCGCGGCGGTGCAGACCTGCACGTTGCCCGCGCCAAGCGCCATGAACTCTGCCGCGTCGCGCCAGGTGGTGACACCGCCGATGCCGCTGATCGGCAGACCGCGGGTTTCCTGATGCCGGGCGATCTCGGCCACCATGTTCAAGGCGATGGGTTTCACCGCCGGGCCGCAATAGCCGCCGTGGCTGCCCTTGCCGTCGATCATCGGGAAGGGCGAGAAGTGGTCAAGATCGACGTTGGTGATCGACTTCACCGTGTTGATCAGGCTGACCGCATCCGCCCCGCCCCGGTTCGCCGCCAGCGCGGGCGGCAGGATCGAGGTGACGTTTGGCGTCAGTTTCACGATGCAGGGCATGCGGCTGTATTGCTTGACCCAGCGCGTCACCATCTCGATGTATTCCGGCACCTGACCCACGGCCGAGCCCATGCCGCGTTCGGCCATGCCATGCGGGCAGCCGAAGTTCAGTTCGACCCCGTCGGCCTCGGTATCCTCGATCTGTTTCAGGATCGCTTTCCAGCTTTCCTCGTCGCAGGGCACCATCAAGGAGATGACCAGCGCGCGGTCGCGCCACTTGCGCTTGACCTCCTTGATCTCTTGCAGGTTCACTTCCAGCGGACGGTCGGTGATCAGTTCGATGTTGTTCAGCCCCAGAAGACGGCGGTCCGCCCCCCAGATCGCGCCATAGCGCGGGCCGTTCACGTTGACGATGGGCGGGCCTTCCGCGCCCAGGGTCTTCCAGACCACCCCGCCCCATCCCGCTTCAAACGCGCGTTCGACGTTGTATTTCTTGTCCGTCGGCGGGGCCGAGGCCAGCCAGAACGGGTTCGGCGACTTGATGCCAATGAAATTCGAGCTGAGGTCAGCCATGAGAAGCCTCCTTGCGACGGGCGGAGAGGGATGCGGGGGATGTAGGGTGGGCGATCCGCCCACCATGCCGGAAAGGCGGGCGCGCCGTCAGAACAGCGACCAGATCCAGCCGATGAGATCGCCGCCGACCTGGCCGAGTTTCGGCACGATGAAGGCCCAGGCCACGCAACCAAGCGTGTTCCAGAACATGAAGCGCGGCAGGGACATGCCGCTTATCCCGGCCATCAGAAAGACCACTGGCCGGAAGATCGTGGTGAAGTGGCCGATGAAGATCGTCACCGGGCCGTATTTGTCGAAGGTGGCCTGCGCCTTTGCCACCCAGTCCGGATGATCGCGCAAGGGCCGCATCGTCAGGATATGCGTGCCGTAGCGCCGCCCCAGCCAGTAGCTGAAGGTCGAGCCGATCAGTGCCCCGATGGTGGCGCCGATCCAGAGCGCGGTAAAGGACAGCGCCCCGGTCGCAGCCAGCGCGCCGACCGCTGCCAGAACCGGCGTCGAAGGGATGAGCAAAGACAGAAAGGCCGTTGTCTCGGCTGCCGCGAAAGCCACCATGATGAACGGAAACCAGGTCTGGTTCTGTTCGATGAAGACGATGATACTTTGCGCGAACTCTTCCAGGGCACACCTCTTTCGCGGCCCCTTCTGGCCCGGCCCCCGCAATAAAGCAAGAGAGGAGCGCCGCCATTACAACGCCATAAGCTGGATGTGCATCGCCTCGGCGGCATCGCGGCCCTCGGCGACGGCAGTGACGGTCAGATCCTCGCCCCCCGCCGCGCAATCGCCGCCGACCCAGACCTTGCCCGACGCTCCTGCCAGCTTGCCACCCGCGACGGGCAGCGTCTCGGGCGCGCCGGTCAGGGTCTGACCGATGGCCTTGAAGACCTGGTCGGCCTTCAGGATGAAGGTCTCGGATGACAGGGTCAGGCCGGTTGGGCCGTCGGAGGTATAGGCGAACTCCACCGCTTCGGCACTGCCATTGCCAAGGACGCGCACCGGGGCGGCGTTGTGGATGATCCGCACCCCGGCCTGGGCGGCGTGGTCCTGCTCGTAGCCCGAGGCTGACATCTTTTCCTGGCCGCGGCGGTAGACGATGGTGACGTTCTCGGCGCCCAGGAGTTTGGACTGGACGGCAGCGTCCACGGCAGTCATGCCACCACCGATCACCACGACGTCGCGACCGATGGGCAGCGTCGCGACATCGGCGGCCTGGCGCAGCTCGGCAATGAAGTCGACGGCGTTGCGGACGCCCGAGAGATCCTCACCCGTGGCCCGCAGGGCGTTGACGCCTGCAAGGCCGATGCCAAGGAAGACCGCATCGAAGTCGGAGGCCAGCTGGTCCAGCGTCAGGTCGCGGCCAAGCTCGACACCCGTGCGGATTTCGATCCCGCCAATCTGGAGAAGCCAGTCGACCTCACGCTGCGCAAAGCCGCCGGTCGCCTTGTAGCTGGCGATGCCGTATTCATTGAGGCCCCCCGCCTTGGGGCGACGTTCGAAGACCACGACGTCGTGGCCGTGCATGGCCAGCCGGTGCGCGCAGGCAAGGCCCGCTGGGCCCGCCCCGACGACTGCAATGCGCTTGCCCGTGGCGGCTGCGCGGGTGAAAGGGTGCAGGCCCTTGGCCATCGCAACGTCGGTGGCAAAGCGCTGAAGGCGGCCGATCTCGACCGGCTTGCCCTCGGCGGCCTCGCGGACGCAGGCTTCCTCGCACAGGGTTTCCGTAGGGCAGACCCGGGCGCAGATGCCGCCCAGGATGTTCTGGCTCCAGATCGTCTTCGCGGCGGCCTCGGGCGTGCCGGTTCCGATCTGGCGGATGAAAAGCGGGATGTCGATCGAGGTCGGGCAGGCCGTGATGCAGGGCGCATCGTGGCAGAAGTAGCAGCGGTCGGCAGCGACCCTGGCCTCGTGCGCATCAAGCGGCGGCTCGTGGTCGGCGAAGTTCTGGCAATAGGCTGCGGCTGGCAGGCGACCCGGAACAATGCCGGGCGTCAGCGGGCTGTTCGTCATGGGACGTCTGGTCCTCCCTTGTGCTTGTTTCGGGAAAGGCTGGCACAGGTCATATTTTTTATCAAACGGTAAATTTTCCAGGATCGCAGTTTTCCCGACCTTTGCCTGATTTTCAGGCAGTCCCGGTTGGTAGCGCCAACGCTTTCGCGGCTTTTCAGCCCCGGCCCGGTCGCGTATAAGCGCCGGATACCAGACTGCGGGGGGCCACGGCCAACCCGCGCGCGCCCAGGGCAGAGAAGAACAGAGGACCCGATGAGCAAGCAGAACACCGACACCGACGTTGCCTTCATCTCGGCGCTTGCCGAGCTTCTGAACAAGAACGATCTGACCGAACTGTCGGTGAAGCGGGAATATGGCGAAGATGACAGCCTGGAGGTTCGGGTCGTCAAGCAGTCGAACGTGGTGACGGTCGCCGCCGCTGCCCCGGCCCCCGTGATGCAGCATACCCCCGTTGCGGCTGCGGCTGCCCCGGCCGCCGCCGTGGTCAACGAAGACCCGGCCCAGCACCCCGGTGCCGTGACCTCGCCGATGGTCGGCACGGTCTACCTTGCCGCCGAACCCGGAGCCGCGCCCTTCGCAGTGATCGGTGCCCAGGTGGCCGAGGGTCAGACCGTCCTGATCATCGAGGCGATGAAGACGATGAACCACATCCCCGCCCCGCGTGCAGGCACGGTGAAGCGCATCCTGGTCGAGGATGGCCACCCGGTCGAATACGGCGCCCCCCTGATGATCATCGAATAAGGGAACACACCCATGTTCGATAAGATCCTGATCGCCAACCGGGGTGAGATTGCGCTGCGCGTGATCCGCGCCTGCCAGGAAATGGGGATCAAGTCGGTCGCCGTGCACTCCACCGCCGACGCCGACGCGATGCATGTGCGCATGGCCGATGAGAGCGTCTGCATCGGCCCGGCCCCGTCCTCGGAAAGCTACCTGTCCAAAGCCGCAATCATCTCGGCCTGCGAGATCACGGGCGCACAGGCGGTGCATCCCGGCGATGGCTTCCTGTCCGAAAACGCCGCCTTTGCGCAGGCACTGGAAGACCACGGCCTGACCTTCATCGGCCCTTCGGCGGAACATATCCGCATCATGGGCGACAAGATCACCGCCAAAGTGACCGCCAAAGAGCTTGGCATCCCGGTCGTTCCCGGTTCAGACGGCGGGGTTCCCGACTTCGAGACGGCCAAGACCGTCGCCGAAGAGATCGGCTATCCGGTCATCATCAAAGCCACCGCCGGCGGCGGCGGGCGCGGGATGAAGGTTGCCACCAATGCGACCGAGCTGGAAATCGCCTTCCGCACCGCGCGGTCCGAAGCGAAGAACGCCTTTGGCAACGACGAAGTCTATATGGAGAAATACCTCCAGCGTCCGCGCCATATCGAGATCCAGGTCTTCGGTGACGGCAAGGGCGACGCGGTGCATTTGGGCGAGCGTGATTGTTCCTTGCAGCGCCGCCACCAGAAGGTGTTCGAGGAAGCCCCCGGCCCGGCGATCACGCCGAAGTTGCGGTCCGAGATCGGCATGATCTGCGCCAACGCGATGAAGAAGCTGAAGTACATCGGCGCGGGTACGATCGAGTTCCTGTACGAAGACGGCAACTTCTACTTCATCGAGATGAACACCCGGCTGCAGGTCGAACATCCCGTGACCGAGGGCATCTTCGGCGTGGACCTCGTGCGCGAACAGATCCGTGTCGCTTCCGGCATGGGCCTGTCGTTCCGCCAGGACGAGCTGGAGATCAACGGTCACTGCATCGAAGTACGGATCAACGCCGAGAAGATCCCGAACTTCTCGCCCTGCCCCGGCCGGATCACGCAGTTCCACGCTCCCGGCGGGCTTGGGGTGCGGATGGACAGCGCGATCTATGACGGCTACCGCATCCCGCCCTATTACGACAGTCTGATCGGCAAGCTGATCGTCCACGGCCGCGACCGGCCCGAGGCTTTGGCGCGGCTGAAGCGGGCCTTGTCCGAGTTGATCATCGACGGCATCGACACCTCGATCCCGCTGTTCCACCTTCTGCTGGCGGAACCTGACATCCAGAACGGCGAGTACAACATCCACTGGCTGGAAAAGTGGCTGGCCGAGAAGTTCGCCTGAATTGACGGGGCGCTCCGACAGGGTCGCCCCGCCGTCGAAGGATTTGGTACGTGACCGAGACGTCTTCCTTCGAGGAGCTAACGCCCGATATCCTGCTTCGCGCCTATGCGATGGGTATCTTTCCGATGTCGGATGGACGCGACGACCCGCAGATCCACTGGATTGACCCGCGCCGCCGCGGCGTGTTGCCGCTGGACGGGTTTCACCTTTCACGATCCCTGGCCAAGCGGATCCGGTCAGGGTGCTACCGCGTCACCCATGACACGGCGTTCGACGCGGTGGTCGAGGCCTGTGCGGCGCGGGACGAAACCTGGATCAGTCACCGGATCCAGGGGCTTTACGCACAGCTGCACCGGCTTGGCTTTGCCCACAGCATCGAGGTCTGGGCGGGTCAGGACCTGGTCGGCGGGGTGTACGGCGTCACGCTGGGCAGCGCCTTCTTCGGGGAAAGCATGTTCAGCCGTGCCACGGATGCCTCGAAGGTCGCGCTGGCCTTCGCCGTCCACCGCCTGCGCGCCGGGGGGTTCCGGCTTTTTGACACGCAGTTTCTGACGCCGCATCTGGCAAGTCTTGGCGGGACCGAAATCCCGCGGGCAGAGTACCACCGGCAGCTTGCCGAGGCGCTGGCCCAGCCCGCAACTTTCGAGCCGGAGGGTTACTCGCCTTCGCCGGTGTCGGTCGCAGGGTCGGTTGCGGCTTCGGCGGACGCTTCCGGCAGGACGCAGTTCAGCACCCAGACGTCATAGCGGGGGTGATCCAGCGCGGACAACGCGGGGGACGAGGCCAGCATCCAGCCCGCGAACAGCTGGGTGTCCGTCGTCTCTTCCAGGATCGTCAGATGCGCCTCGGCGTCCGAGGCGGGGTTGCCGGTCGGATAGCGGCAGCTGTCCAGCTGGACAACCAGACGGCCGAACTTTGCGCCCTGCCCGACGCCCAGTTCGACATCGCCCGTCTCGCTGGTCAGCTTGTCAAGGAAGCGCAGCTTGGCCCCTTGCGAGTCAGTGAACTCGGGCCCGGCCTGTTGCCCGGGGTCGTCCTGCGCGGACGCCGGAAGCGCCAGCGCCAGGATCAAAGCCAGCGCTCTCATGGCGTGGCCGTCGCGTCCGGGGCGGCGTCGCCTTCGCTGCCGCCACCGGCGAACTTCATCAAGAGGGTGATCAGGCTGACCGCGCCCTGGGTGTCCTCGATCTCGCCACCCGGCTCCAGCACATCAAGCGCGCCGCCGGGTTGGACCTCGACGAAGGTGCCACCCAGCAGCCCCTCGGACGAGACGAGAAGCGTGGAATCGACCGGGACCGCCACGTCGTTGCGCATCGAGATGGTGGCGTCGGCGAAATAGGTTTCGGGGTTCAGCGACAGGGCCGTCACCGTGCCGACCTTGACCCCGGCCAGGCGCACATCGGTGCCGACGCTGACCCCTTCGACCGAACGGAAGCTGGCGGTCAGCGGATAGCTGGACGGCTGGCTGACCACGCCAGAGCCCTGCACCGCGTAAAGCGCAAAGCCGACTGCGACGGCCAGAACTGCCGCCCCGGCCACGATTTCTGCGCGTTCATAAGCCATCACTCGGGCTGCCAGGCCTCGTAGTCGCGGCGCGCGACGGGTTCCACACGGCGGATCGAGCCGGGCGGGGCATAGGCTGCCTCGGTGCCGGTCAGGTTCTCCTGATGCGGCTTTTCCCAGGCCTTGTGTTTCAGGGGCTGCTTGGTCGGCGGCTCGTCCCAGGTGTAATGCAGCCAGCCGTGCCAGTCGGGCGACACGCGCGAGGCTTCCATGTCGCCGTTGTAGATGACCCAGCGCCGCTTGGCGTCGGCGGTCTGGTAGAAGATGTTGCCCGCGTCATCCTCGCCCACGCGCACGCCCTTGCGGGCAGTGAACAGCTGGGTGCCGATAGTCTGGCTGTTCCACCAGGTCAGCAGGCGTTTGAGGAAGTACATCGGAGCCTCCAGGTTCGTTTCCCCCCATATGGCGGAAAGCCCGGCCAAGGTCTAGGGTCAAGCGCCAAGCCGAAGCGGCGTCACGGCAAAACCCGCTCAAATGGAAAAGGCGGGCACAGGGCCCGCCTTCGATCCATCATCCTGAAAGCTCAGGCCTTGACCGGCTCTTTCTTCTTGGTCTCGGTATAGACCAGCATCGGCTTGGCGCCGTTGTTCACGGCCTCGTCCTTGACGACGACTTCTTCGACCGAATCCATGCCGGGCAGTTCGAACATGGTGTCCAGAAGGATATCCTCCATGATCGACCGCAGCCCGCGCGCGCCGGTCTTGCGCTTGATCGCGCGCTTTGCGATGGCAATAAGCGCGTCAGGGGTGAAGGTCAGCTTCACGCCCTCGATCTCGAACAGGCGCTGGTATTGCTTGACCAGAGCGTTCTTCGGCTCGGTGAGGATCGTGACCAAGGCGGCTTCGTCCAGGTCGGTCAGAGTGGCGATGACCGGAAGGCGGCCGACAAATTCAGGGATCAGGCCGAACTTGAGCAGATCTTCAGGTTCCAGTTCCTTGAAAAGCTCGCCCACGCCGCGTTCTTCCGGGCCCTTCACCTCGGCCCCGAAGCCGATGCCGCTGCCCTTGTTGCGCTGCGCGATGATCTTTTCCAGCCCCGCGAAAGCACCGCCACAGATGAAAAGGATGTTCGTCGTGTCGACCTGCAGGAATTCCTGCTGCGGATGCTTGCGGCCACCCTGCGGGGGCACGCTTGCGACAGTGCCTTCCATGATCTTCAGAAGCGCCTGTTGCACACCCTCACCGGACACGTCGCGGGTGATCGAGGGGTTGTCCGACTTGCGCGTTATTTTATCCACTTCGTCGATGTAGACGATACCGCGCTGCGCCCGTTCGACGTTGTATTCCGACGCCTGCAGCAGCTTGAGGATGATGTTTTCCACATCCTCGCCCACGTATCCGGCTTCGGTCAGCGTGGTCGCATCCGCCATCGTGAAGGGCACGTCCAGGATGCGCGCCAAGGTTTGCGCCAGAAGCGTCTTGCCGCAGCCCGTCGGGCCGATCAGCAGGATGTTGGATTTCGACAGCTCGATGTCGTTCTTCGAGGAATGGTTCAGCCGCTTGTAGTGGTTGTGCACCGCCACAGACAGCACGCGCTTGGCGTGGATCTGGCCGATCACGTAGTCGTCCAGCACCTTGCAGATTTCGCGCGGGGTCGGCACGCCGTCGGAAGATTTCAGACCGGTGGTCTTCGTCTCTTCACGGATGATGTCCATGCACAATTCGACGCATTCGTCGCAGATGAAGACCGTGGGCCCCGCGATCAGCTTGCGCACCTCATGCTGGCTTTTGCCGCAGAACGAGCAATAGAGAGTGTTCTTGCTGTCGCCGCCGGTGTTGTTCGCCATCCGCAGTCCTCTAAGCTTGTCCCCGGTTCGCGGGGTCGGTGCCGTGGTGGAAGTTTAGGCCAACCCCCAAGGCACCACAATCCGAAAAACCCGCCGGACCATCCGGCGGGAATGGGGCGTCACTTCGACGTATCGTCGGCCTTTCCGCGGCTTTCCAGGATCTGGTCGATCAGACCCCAGGCCTTGGCATCTTCGGCCGACATGAAGTTGTCGCGCTCCAGCGCGGCTTCCACGGTGTCGTAGTCGTTGCCGGTGTGCTTCACGTAAATCTCGTTCAACCGGCGCTTCAGCTTTTCGGTTTCCCGCGCGTGGATCATGATGTCCGTCGCCTGGCCCTGATACCCGCCCGAGGGCTGGTGCACCATGACGCGGCTGTTCGGCAGGCTGAAGCGCATGCCCTTTTCGCCCGCGGTCAGCAACAGCGAGCCCATCGAGGCCGCCTGCCCGATCACCAGCGTCGAAATCTTCGGCCGGATGTACTGCATCGTGTCATAGATCGACAGGCCCGCGGTCACGACGCCGCCGGGGCTGTTGATGTACATGCTGATTTCCTTGGACGGATTTTCCGATTCAAGGAACAGAAGCTGGGCGCAGATCAGGCTGGACATGCCATCATGGACCGGACCGCCCAGGAAGATGATCCGTTCTTTCAGCAACCGGCTGAAGATGTCGTAGGCGCGTTCCCCGCGGCTCGTCTGTTCGACGACCATGGGGACGAGCGTGTTCATGTAGTGATCAACGGGATCGCGCATCGGTGCCTGCCTCTTCTGTCTTTTCCGAGGAATATCGTCGAATGTATTGCCAGAGTCTTAGTGGGGTGACACGGGGGCTGCAAGGGCGGGTCAAAGCGATTTGCCAATGCGGTGATGCAGGCTTGAAACGCTTGCGGGCCGGGCTAGACCCCGCAGCATGTTCAAAGCGTCCCGCATGGCCGGTCTTGACCGCCTGACCGCCTTCCTGCCCCGCGCGGGCCGCGACTATGCGGCCTTGCGCAACCTGGACCTGGCCGGCCACCCGCATGTCTCGACGCTGTCGCCCTGGCTGCGGCATCGCCTTGTGACCGAGGCCGAGGTGATCGACGCCACCTTGCGCGCCCATCCGCAGGGGGCGGAAAAGTTCCTGGCCGAGGTCTGGTGGCGCACCTACTGGAAGGGCTGGCCGGAGCTGCGGCCCGGCATCTGGACAAGATCGGCGGGGCGTTCAGGCGGCGCTGAACCGGCTGGCGGTCGAGCCGGGACTTGCCGCCCGCGCCGAGGCGGCCATGCTGGGCGAGACCGGGATCGACGGTTTTGACACCTGGGCGCGGGAATTGGTCGCCACGGGCTACCTGCACAACCACGCCCGGATGTGGTTCGCCTCGATCTGGATCTTCACCCTGCGCCTGCCGTGGGAGCTGGGGGCGGACTTCTTCCTGCGCCACCTGATCGACGGCGATCCGGCCTCGAATACCTTAAGCTGGCGCTGGGTGGGCGGCCTGCACACGCCGGGGAAGACCTACCTTGCCACGGCCGAGAACATCGCCCTGAACACCAGGGGCCGCTTCCGGCCCGAGGGGCTGGCGGCCGAGGCCCCGCCCCTGCCGATGCAGCCAGTCCCGGACCCCCGCCCCGCGCCCTTGGGTGATGCGCTGGACCTGACCGCGCCCAGCCTTCTTCTGGTGACCGAAGACGACCTGAGCCCGGAGTATCTCTTGGACCAGGGCCTGCGGTCGCGCGCCGTGGCGGTCCTGACCGATGTCGCCGGACGCTCGCCGCTGGCCGTGGCCGACCACGTCCATCGCTTCACCAACGCTGCCGTCACGGATGCCCTTGGCCGGATCGGCGCCCCCGACGCCCCCCGGTTCGGACGCGGAGATCTGGCAGCGCTCCTTGACCTCGCCGACCGCGAAGGCGCAACCCGGATCGTCACGCCTTACGCCCCGACCGGCCCTGTCGCCTCGACCCTGACCGAGCTTTCGCGCCACGCCACCCCACGCGGCATCACCGTGACCCGCATCCTGCGCGACCACGACAGGATGGCCTGGCCCTATGCGACGCACGGTTTCTTCCGCTTTCGCGAGGCGGTGATGGGCTAACGGAAGGTCCGCACTGCCAGCGCGACACGCGCCGCGGCGGTGACAAGGCAAAGCGCGCCAAAGACCCAGGCCGCGGGCACAAACAGTCCGGGAATCAGCACGATCAGCAGGAAGAACAGGATGGTCTCGGTCCCTTCCAGCAGACCCGCAGTGAAATATAGCGACTTCTCGCCGCGCGACCGGGTCTCCATCCCGCGCTTGGCCGCCAGGATCGCATAGCCCAGGAACGTCGCGCCGTTGACGTAGAAGGCGGCCAGCAGAAACGCCCCTGCAGCCCCGTTCAACGCCGGATCGAACAGGACAAACCCAAGCGGGATGGCCCCGTAAAAGGCAAAATCACAGACGATGTCGAGATAACCGCCGAAATCCGACTTGCCCCGCGCCCGAGCCACCGCCCCGTCAAGCCCATCGGCCAGACGGCTGGCCAGCACCAGAAGCGCCACGATCAGACCGCTGACGCCGACCGCAAGCAGCGCCGCCCCGGCCAGACCCAGCCCCAGACCGACCAGGGTCACCGCATCCGCCGACGCTCCGCGCGCCGCAAGCCAGCGCCCGCCCCGGTCAAGCGGCGCGTCGATCACATCGCGGATCATTCCATCAAGCATGCCGTCCCCCAGTCAGTGCGCACCATGACACGAACCGGCTGCAACAGTTCTCACGTTTGCGCCGGTGCAAAGCAACACTCCGCCTATGTACCCAGGGTTGAGTGGGCGCGACCCACATTCTCGCGTATTTCATGGTTTGCGCCACATTCTGCCCGATTCTGGCCCAACTGATCCTGAAACTGCAAAGGTGCCACTGACCGGGGACCAGACATGCCAAAATTCTTGACCGTTGCGGCCGCGGCCGCCTCTGCCTTCCTGTGCTTCGCCGCCGCTGCCCAGGCTGGCTGCACGGTTCCAAGCAATGCCAGCGCGATGCAGCAGGAATTGCTGAGCAATCTGAACGCCGAACGCAAGGCCCGCGGGCTGCCTGCACTGGTGCTTTCGGCCAAGCTGGACAAGGCCGCACAGGGCCATGCCTGCGACAATGCCAAACGCAAGTCGATCAGCCATACCTCGTCGGATGGCGGCACGCTGAAAACCCGGCTGCGCAAGGCCGGATACGCCTTCCGCACCGCCGCCGAGAATACCGGACGCGGCTTCGCCTCCGGGGCCCGCGCGGTCCAATGGTGGATGAATTCGCCCAAGCACAAGGACAACATCCTTTTGCGCAAGGCGCGCGAAGTCGGCGTCGGCATCGCGGTCAGCCCGGCGCCGGACAACAAGCTGCACTGGATCATCGTGGTCGGCGCGTCGAAGTAGACTACCGCGCGATCACAAGCTCGGCCTTCAAGCCGCCCAGCGTGGCGCTTTGCGACAGCCGCAAGGCGCCACCATGACTAAGCGCGATGTCCGAGGCGATGGACAGCCCAAGCCCCACACCCGCCCCCTTGTTGGGATCGCGTGACGCGTCAAGCCGCGTGAAGGGCCGCAAGGCCTCGTCGCGCCGATCGGCCGGAATGCCGGGGCCGTCATCCTCGACCACGATCCGCAGATTGCGTTCCAGAAACAGCAGCCGCACCTCGACCCGCTTGCCGTAGCGCTGAGCGTTCGAGACCAGGTTCTCCACCGCCCGGACGACCGCTTGCGGCCGCATCGTGACCGGCTCTGGCACGCCGTCGACCCCGGCGAAGGTGACGCCCTGCCCCGTCTGTTCGACCAGGCCACGGATCAGCGCGACGGGATCGGTGACCTCGGACCCCTCCATCGCGTCGCCGCGGACAAAGGCCAGGAACTCGTCCACCATCCGCTCCATCTGGACGACATCAGCCTGCAGCGCCGCGACTTCCGCGTCCTCGGGCATCAGCGACAGCGCCAGGCGCATCCGCGTCAGGGGAGTGCGCAGGTCGTGGCTGACGCCCGACAGCATCAGGGTGCGCTGCTCGATCTGTCGTTCGATCCGGCCGCGCATGTCCAGAAAGGCGCGCCCCGCCGCGCGCACCTCTTGCGCCCCGCGCGGGCGATAGTCGACCATGCGGCCCTTGCCGAACTCGGCAGCCGCCTCGGCCAGCTTGGTGATGGGGCGCAGCTGGCGGCGCAGGAAAACGTAGGCGATGATCGTCAGCAGGATCGAGGCGAAGATCATCAGGACGATCAGCTGATGCGGATTGGCGGCAGACATCCGGCGCCGGCTGACTTCGGCCTGCACGGGACCGAGCTTGCTGTCAAAGCGCAGCACGACGATCCGATTCTCGCCGGTCAGATCGACGGCCACCAGGCTGGGCAGCCTCTCGCGCAGGGTCGAGATGATCGTGCCGCCGGACAGGTCGATCAGCGGAACCTTGTCTGCGACCGGCGCCGTCGGGCCTGCCGGGACCACCAGCGCGATGTCCAGCGCCTGGGCCAGCGGCACGACCTGCGACTGGACTTCGGCCAGGTCGGCACTGCCGTCGATCCGGTCCAGAAGGAAGCCAAGGTCGATCGCGACACCTTGCGTCATCTGGCTGGTCACGTCTTCATAGAAGCGCTGGATGAACTCGGTCGAGAAGACCAGCTGAAGCGCCACGATCGGCACGATCAGGATCAGCGCCGCGCGACCGTAAAGACCCCGGGGAAGGATACGTTGAAAGACCGACATCGCCGCCAGCCTATCCGCCCTGCCCCCGCTTGGAAAGCAAAAGGCCCATGACCAGCGACCCACCGATCCGACAGCTTCTGGCCCCGAACCCCTCGCCCCTGACCGGCAAGGGGACGAATACCTGGCTGGTGGGAGCCTCAGACCTTGCAGTGATCGACCCCGGCCCAAGGGACCAAAACCATCTTGACGCGATTCTCCGGGCGGTCGGACCGGGCCAGCGCATCAGCCATGTGGTGGTCACGCATGCGCATCTTGACCATTCCGCGCTGGCCCAAAGCCTGTCAGCCGCGACAGGTGCGGCAATCCACGCATTCGGCACCGCAACGGACGGTCGCAGTCCACGGATGACCCGGCTGGCCCCCAGCCTCTCGGCCCAGGGTGAGGGGCTGGACCGGGACTTCCAGCCCGACCACCGGCTTGCCGATGGCCAGCGGCTGGACGGCCCGGACTGGAGCCTGACTGCCCTGCACACGCCAGGTCATCTGGGCGGCCATCTTTGCCTGGCCCTTGGGGATGTCCTCTTCTCGGGCGATCACGTCATGGGCTGGTCGACGACCATCGTCTCGCCGCCGGATGGCGACATGGCGGATTACATGACCTCGCTCGACCGGCTGGCCGCGCGACGCTGGCGCCGCTTTCTGCCGGGTCACGGCGATCCCGTGACCGATCCCGCCGCGCGCCTGGCCGCGCTTGCCGCCCACCGTCGCCAGCGCGAAGCCCAGATCCTGCTGGCGCTGGAGGAAGGCGCAGCGCAGATCTCCGAACTGACCCGCCGCGTCTATCGCGACACGCCCGCGAACCTGCTGCCCGCCGCCGAACGCAATGTGCTCGCGCATCTCATTGATCTGGAAGCGCGAAACCTGGTTGCGGCGGTGCCGGAGCTGCGGCCTGAAGCTGTCTTTGCCCGCCGATGACACCAGCACCAGTTTCCCGCCTTTTGCCCCTTGCCGCCCCCTGACGGCCTTGCTATAGACCCGCCCGTGTTCCGGCGTAGCTCAGCGGTAGAGCAGTTGACTGTTAATCAATTGGTCGTAGGTTCGATCCCTACCGCCGGAGCCAAAATCCCCAAGAAAAGCAAGAAGTTGCCAGCCATTCTGCAAGGTTGGACTTGGGGTGTTTGGCGCGAGTAGGCATATAGTAGGCGACCCGCCCCGATTTGCCGAAAGGCTTACAGAGCGAGTGCGCGCCAGATCGGGCCGAAGTCAGGCGGCCAATGCGCGATCCCGCTCGGATGTGCTGACCCTTCCTACTCGCCGCAGGCCATCCGATAAGCCGGAGACGTCATAGACGCCCTTACAGTGCCCTTGGCCAGCTCTTGAAGGATTGTGTCGGGAAGCCTGCACCCGCGGCTGACTGCCCCTTGTGCGCATAATCGCGGGAAAATTCCGCCAAATATCCAACCAATTCCGGGCGTGTTGCGAGACCGTTCACTTGCGGCAATCTAATCACTCCGGAATTCATGAACTTACGCATCGAGACATTTACCTCAAGATACTTTCATCACTGTTATTCGAAGCGCTGCTCTTGTCGATTGTTCTCTTGCGCCTCACTTGCGCGATTTCTCAAAACGGCGCGTCCAATCTCCTTCAACTTCTCACGTACCATTTCTTGAACTATGGTGGACGGGTACTCCGACAATCTCTCAAGCGCACGGCCTCTGACTTCAAGGATATCTGCAAGTGATCCAGACCAACCAGATGGCCAGCTGCGCGCAAAAATCAACTCGACAACGCTTGCCTTATCGTCAACAGCATCAAGAAGCGAAATCATGTGGTCACTAAGCTCAACTTTCTTTGGATTTTCCAAGGGCGCCCCACCACCTTCAACAGACGTAAAGGGGCAAACCAAACCTGCAAGCTTAGTAAGCCTGTCCTGATCTCCCGCACACCAATCCAGCAGGCGATCAATTGAAGCTTCGTTAAGAGATGCTTCTTTGAAATTGTAGGAGCGATCACGAAAAACCAAATAACCTCGCAACTCCTCACTCGGCTCGCCCACGAAAATTTTGTCAAGCACAAGCTCAGGGAAATTCCGCACAAGTGGTCGAAGGACATCACCGAGATCAAAGCTGTACAAGCGATAACTCTCTATTCCGTCAAAGACTAGTTTAGCAATTTCAGCGATATCTTCCCTTGGGGCATCAACTCCGAGGCAGTATTCACAAACACGGTCAAAGCTGTGGGATAGCAGTGGCCGGACCTCATCTCTGTGCATTGCCATGAGTTTCTTGACCGCTCGTCTACCTGCCGACAGTATTTGATCGTTCGGACGGTAACTGCTATCCTTTTCGATGAAGAAGCGCATTTCTAGTATCTGCAAGACAGCGGACATGCCGTCTGGACGCATTAAGAGCGCGTCGAGCAATTCCGCGAGATCGTCATCACCTACGACCTCATGGATGCGCCCCAAGCTTATGCGAGCGAACGTCCATGCCTCAAGTTCCCCGTCCCGAGCCAGCTCAATGAGCTTTTTCACCCCCCAGGGCTCAAGTGGAGCTGCGCACAAAAGGTAGACAAAGTGCTCCCTCAACTTCGGGTGATCAAGCGAAGCCTCCTGCAGCTTTCTTGCCAGAAGCGGATCATGCGTTTGCACTTCTTGGATAAAGCCTGCCAGCAAAACGGGATTTATGCGAGCGAACGATGCCCGCTCTGCACTATTGACGAGGAACTCGAATGTGCTCTCTCGATCTTGGCTTCCACGTGCAAGGCCCCGCCCGAAAACCCAGAGCGCATCAATGTGTTTCTCCCAAAGTCGCTCGCCTAGCTTCTCCATGTACGCTGGATCAGTGCATGCCAGCTCTCCAAGCTTAATGATCTTCTCATTAACGGATTGAACAGCGTCGGAGTATTTTCCTCCCTTAACCTCAGCATGTTCCCACGTGCTAGAAAGCGCATAGGCTTCCATCTCTGAATAAGGATCGTTTGGTGCTGCCTGTTTTTCCAGAGCTAAGAGACGATCAAGAAGCTCCGGATCGTGGTCCTTTCCGTCGAAGAAAATCACATTCTTGATCGAAATCCACAAGTCCGGCCATGCGCCTGACTGTGCGTGCTTTTTCACAATGGCTTCGAGGGCATCAAAACACCCAGCAAATGTCCAGAGCCCCCTAAAGTGGCTGGACATTATCTTTTTGGCTAGCGCGATCTTCTGTTGGTCGTTTCCACTTAGTGCTTGAGCAACTATGTCAATGAACCCATTATACCAGTCAAGTTTCTCCCCGTTAGTTGACGGACGCCACCCAGAGCTGCGTCTTCTGGCCCCAAAGTCGAAGGTGGAGAAAGAGGTCCAGTGCGATGCCTCAAACGCCGAGTGAAACAGTTCAGCAGCAATCTCGTTATGCCTAGCGTTGGACGAGCGAAACAACTTTGCCAAGTAAGTTTGCCGCCGAATAGGCGTCGCCTGCGTTCCTGAAAGGTAGAGCGAGAACAGGTGCTTCATGCTCCCAACAATACTGTTGTTGCGTTCACCAGCCTCCTCTGTTTCGGCAAACATGAGGATCAAGTCAGCAGCTCTTTCAAATGAGTTATCCTCGTACGCAAGCTGGCAGAGCAAACGCACCACCTTCACAAAACTGGGATTAGCACGAGACGCAAAACCCGGTTTTTCCGCGGCAAGCTCCAATGAGGCAAGTACGGTTTCAGGAAAGACGGGCGCGATATAACTCAGGCACGCAAGCTGCTCTTCCGAGCAAGAGGATACATCTTCTAAAGGCGCACCTGCGCCGATCCAGCTGTTCGCCAGATCTCTAGCTTCGTCACAATCGTGCAAGTAGCCAAGTCGGTGAGCACATGACTTGAACAGACGCTCATTCTCAGGCTTGAACAATTCTGCATTTACTTGCTCAATAGTCAGGTTTTCGAGCGCTCGCCGTGCAAGTCTGTTTGCTAATGCGTGCGGTAGGACTGCCCGCCAATTCCCACGTTTCTGTGCGATCTGCCGTCGAAGCAGTTCAGCCTGATGTCGGTGTAACTCCCTTCGATCAATTCCGGCAATGCTTCCCAGCGCTGTGAGTTCATCACCAAACTCATCAGCGGAAGCATTGAAGGAATAAACGATGGAAAGTGCCTCTGCGCTTCTGAGTAATCCACCATCTTCCCCTTTCCGCTGACTAAACAGTCTCTGAAAAAGCTGCGTGTCTGAGAAGTTGGTCAGGGTCTCATCTATATCAACCCGACTGGCAAGCGCCAAAGCCACTCGGGCGTTGCCCCCCGAAAACTCCGCGATCTTGTTAGAATTAACCTGGCCCAGCTGAGGAAAACGTCGTTGCACCAGCTTGGAAACCGTCTCTTCACTTGCGGGTTCGAGATGGATGACATCGGTTTCCTCTGGCTTGTCATCGGAAATGTCATATTCGATCGTCAACAATCTCAGCTGGGTACCGCTTGAAGTAACTTTTTGCTGCAAAGTGCGGTGAACATCTGGCGGACAGTTGTCGAGCACGAGATAGGCTGCAACGTCATTCGCTATGAGGAATGTCACGAGCTCGGTGGCTGTGGGCGTGAGATCATCACCAAGATCTGCATAGATTGCGCTTGCCTTTGGTAACGGGTTTTCGCCAACCTTCTCTTCGAAAAGGGCTTGAGCAAATCGGGACTTCCCCACGCCAGAAAGCCCGGTAATCCGAACCACGTTACCACCAGAGGCAAGCTTCTGCCTGACCAGCTTAATACCGTCGAGCAAGGTGACTGGGTCTTTGTTGTTCGAATTTGCGTCGAAGACGCAGGGATGATCGTCTGTGAGGAGTTCGTCGTCTATGGCTTTCGGTGTAGCTGCCCAGCGACCGAATGGCTGCCAACCGGACAGAGGCTTGCCTAGCTTGTGTCGCGCCCAAAGCGATACGCCAGGATGCTTGCGCAGCCACGCTGCGACGCGATCTCGCCCATAGAAGTCAAGCTTCAAGTCGTCCTTGTCGCTAAGTGTGGCAATGGCGGATTTCATCCCGTCGATACGGTTCTGAAGCATCTTGTCCGAGCAGTCATCTCTTCCGCTGACAATGATGTACGCGCCCTTCTTACTCGCTAACTCCGAGATGATCGGTTTGATTGAACCCTTATCGAGCATTTCGTCGGTGCATGCAGCCTTGCCCATCGAATGCTTCTTCACCTGAAATCCTGTGTTGGCCCTTGGGACATATTCCGGTTTTTTCAGCCCGCTATCGGCCGTTACGCTGACATCCAGTCCACCATCGGCGGCTTCCTGTGCTCCTCCCCACAGGACACCAGATGTCGAAAGCCCTTGTTGCAAGAGTTCGGCCTCGCACAGGCGACCAACTAGTTCGCGCAGATCATCGTCACCAAGATCAGATATGTCGGAAACTGATAGCTCAAAAAACTTCATTCAATGATCTCCAATCAAGGATGTTGGTCAAAACAGGGGCTCGGTTTGAGACGCGATCTTGGGAGTGCGAGGGTTAAGCATCAGAAGCGTCACTGCTCTTGGGCGCCTCAGTATGTCTAGTCTATCAGCAGCTCATACAACTTCCAGACGAAAAGAAATCAACGTAGGCCCTTTTTCCCTAACCCCGAAGACTGCTGTCACAACAACGCAGCGGCTGCGTTGCCGTCGAACATCCCCGCATCGCGCACATAGCGCGAGAGCATCAGGTCCGAGGCGTGGCCGGTCTGTGCCCGGACCTTGTAGGTCGGCACCCCGGCCTTGATTGCGCTGGTGACGAGGCCTGCGCGCAGACTATGGCCCGAGTAGCCTTTGGCGTCGATGTTAGCCCCGGTGAGGCGGTCGCGCAGGATGGTGGAGACGGCATCGCTGCGCAGACTGTCGGGCTGCATGTTGCCGTGCCGATCCACAGGGCGGAATATCGGTCCGCCATCGCCACCACTGGCCTTGCGCCATGCGGCGAGCGCGACAACCGGGCAGTGGCGGGTGCGGCCAAGGGGGATGCCGATCTTGCGGCCTTGGCCTGTCTGGTCGGTCTTGGAACGCACCAGGTGAAGGACCAATCCCTCGCGGACCTCGTCCACATCGGACCAGTGTAGCCCCACCAGTTCCGACGACCGAAAGCCCCCAGCCCAGCCAATCAGCAGCAGCGCCCGGTCACGCTGGGCACGTGCGTCGTCGCTCAAGGCGTCGAGGATAAGGAAGAGGTCTTCGCGCAGCAGAGGGCGGGCTTGGTCTTGGGCCGTGCCCCTCACCCGCTTGATCCCGCGCAGCGTGGCGCGGACCACCTCGCTTTGGCAAGGGTTCGGCCATTCATTCGCCGCGTGGACCTTGCTCAGTGTTGCAACCCGCCGCGCAAGGCTGGCGGGGGCCAACTTGTCGGCATGATAGGCCAGATAGCGGGCGACCAGATCGGCCGTAGCGGGGACTACCCCGCCCCAACCGGTAAAGTGGGCCAGATCGGCGCGATAGGCCGCCCGCGTGTTTTCGGACAGGCTTTCGCGAATGAAATGCTCGACCGCAGCATCGGCCTCGGCGGGAGCAATCTGGGCCTTTTTGGGACGGGATAAGAAGGGATTATCCGAGGTTAGGAACGATCCCTCTCGGTCTGCTCCAGACAAGTCACGAGTTAGGCCAGCGTCCCGCAGGTGCGCCAGCAGACCTTGGTTCGGCCACTGCGTCGGGTAGGAAGTTGGTACATCGTGGGCGATAGAGGCCTTTTGGACAGCGTAGGCCGTCTTATCCGAGCCATGAGTGGCATTGGCCTGCCCAGAGTGTTCGGGTTGCCCGAAGGGCTGGATGGCACTGTGGGACGCGGTGCCGGCGCATGCACTCTCATTTGGCGACTGAAGATGTTCACTCCTACAATGACTGCAGCCAGGGCCGACCATTTCGTCAATTTCCATTGCTGGCTCAGCGAGATGAGCTGTCTCAAATTTTGGGCCTTCCCACATACCCTGGTTCATGGCTTCAGCCCCATCTTCAGAAGCTTGGACATGTAGGCTATCTCCAGGTTTTCCTCTCTTTCAAAGAACAGGTCACCGAACCGGTTCGTATGCTGAATGAGCCGGTCTTCAGTTTGCTCATGTGTTTCGGCACGACCATCTTTCAGGATGTGAAGGATCTCGACGTCGCTGCGCTGGGCAAGAAACCGGGACAGGACGAAGAACCGGTGGCAGTCCAGCACGTCCCCCTCAGAGCAGAGTAGAGCGGGTCGGCACCGAGCTGCAATTTCTAGGATACGGTCGATCCCCGCGAGAAAGCCCGGCATCGTCGTACGCCTCGTATAGGACGCTTCCTGGTCTGTAACATGCCCACCGAGCTGATCCCCGAGGTGTACATAGGCTACGCCTCTACCGTTCAGGCATGTTCTCAGCTGTGGTTGGTTGAAGTGGATGAGCCGAGAGCGTGGGAACGAACGGACATCGACGACGCACCCGATATCGAAGGTCTCTAAGCGGTCGGCGAACTGGTTCCAAGTCAAGTTGGATGAACCAACCGAGAGGATTGTGTTTTTCAAGGCGAAACTCCATATTTCACCTTAAAAACAATAACTTAATTTGCCTCCAGAGAACACAAGAAGACCAGACTTGCCGCTAGTTTTGATCCGTAATTGCTACCCATAGATCCTCTCTATTCCACCAAACTGGCCCGCGCTGGACATCTTTGATCCGGGCAGCGCATACACGCGACAAGTCATTTGGCTTGAAGCACGCCCCGACATTTAGGGTAGCGAGAACAGCCGAGGAATGTTTGCCCAGTGCTGCGATTGGAACGCTCGATCATCTTTGACCCGCAGCGTGGACATGTCCGAGTATCGTTTTCCTTTCGGGTGGCTTTTTCGCGAACATGGTCGATATGCGCGCGCCTTGTCTCGTTGTTTGCTTCTAGGGCACTGCCGCGCAGTTTGTCAGCAAAGGTGCGCACCTCATAGTCCGTGAACCGTACGACCCTGCGTGAAGCAATGTACTCCAGAAGACCTCGCCTGCTCCAAAAGACGTTTTGGGGCATTTCGGTTTTCGGCTGCGCAGAGCCTACAAAAGCGACAAGGTTCTCCATTTGATCAAGCCTGATGCCAAGCAGGTCTTGAACGACCTTTAAGTGGTGGTAGTTCTGGCGCAACGGATTTTGAAACTGCGATTTGTGTCGCCGCATGACCTGTGTCCAACGTGCCTGGCTTTCACCACCAAAAATCCAGCCGGACATATTCTTGGTCTCGATCACGAAAACTCCATAACGGGACAAAATGACGTGGTCGATCTGGGTCGTACCTTGGGCGGTTGGAAGGGTTAGGTCTGCTAGTAGGGTGTACTCCTCTTCATCGAGCTTTCCCTTGAGAATGGAATTGACACTTCGTTCACCCGCCGCACCGATGACCCCGGGGGATCTGAGATAGAAATACAGAAATACGACACCAGCTGCGAACAAAAAGAAGAGTATTTCCAAGGCAGTTCTCTTTCTCAGCTAGCGCCCAGAATGCCTGAATACTACTCGAACTGAGGTGCTGGCACAAAACGCAAAGACGGGCGACGGCTGACCTCACCGGAGAACCTGACAGCGGGAACCGGCCGGGCCGCCGCGAATGGCAGTAGGACGCGCAATCGAGGTGGTTTACGTTGCTTGCCCTAATCTCTTTGCCCAGTGCTCGCAGCACGACGCACGATGCCCGCTTCCCGACTGGCACCTGAGCGGTGTCGGCGAAGTTGCGTGCGTTGGACGTGCGGACGGAGCGAACCCGTTGCCACTTCGCACTATCGACTTTCTTGACCTAATGATGCTTGATCCTGATGTGGTAGAATACCTGTGAGTGGGTTTGGAGGCGCCTTATGAGCAGGCTATTTCGTGGTGCGGTCTTTTCGCTGATGCTTGTCCCGTCAGCTGGAACAACACAGAATTTTGAAGCAGGGCTGGCGGCCTACGAGGCCGGAGATACAGCCACGGCGTTACGTGAATGGACACCTCTCGCTGAACAGGGCAATGCAGACGCCCAGTTCTACATAGGCTTCATTTACTATGTCGGCTTGGACGTGCCGCAGGACTATGCCGAGGCTGCGAAATGGTACCGGCTGGGCGCAGAACAGGGTGATGCGGTAACGCAGTTCAGCCTAGGTGGGCTTTACGAATATGGCGACGGCGTGCCGCAGGACTATGCCGAGGCTGTGAAATGGTACCAGCTTGCCGCTGAACAGGGTTTTGCGTACGCGCAGTTTAAACTAGGCGATATGTACTTCGACGGCCAAGGCGTGCCGCAGGACTATGCCGAGGCTGTGAAATGGTACCGGCTGGCCGCTTTACAGGGTGATGCGTCCGCGCAGTTCAACTTGGGAAATATCTATTTCGACGGCAAAGGCATGCCGCAGGACTTCATGGCTGCATACATGTGGTTCAACTTAAGCGCAGCGAACGACATGGAAGAGGCTTCCAACGCCAGGGACAATGTCGCTGAGAAGATGCGCCCTGCCGACGTGATTGAGGCGCAGCGACGGGCCCGCATTTGCCTAAGCTCGGACTATCAGGATTGCGACTGAGCCAGCAAATGCTGTAGGAACAAGTGCTTGCCGCGACGAAAGTTGCAGGCCATTCTTGGAGATGCGGCAGATGGTGCGGCCTCGCAGCGCACGTCAGGCAAAAGGAAAGACGAATTGGTGGTCAGTGGCGGCGAAGTGGAAAGCTTCAATGCGGAGGTGGCATGCAGCTATCGTGGCGAAAGCTATCGTGTTCGAGACAATGGCGCGATCCTGCGCTGCACCCGCCTTGGGCAACGAAAGCGACCACTCGACGATACTTGGACCTTTGGCACTCCGAGCGCCAGTGATGGGTACATGGCGATTTCTGGCCACAAGCTGCACCGCATCGTCGCGACAGCTTTCCACGGCGAACAGCCAAGCAAGAACCATGTCGTCGACCATATCGACACCAATCGCCGCAACAACCGGCCTGACAACCTCAGGTGGGTCACGCGCCTAGAGAACATCCTTCTTAACCCCATCACGGCGAAGAGGGTCGAATTCCTGTACGGCAGCATAGAGTAGTTCCTTGCCGATCCGCGAAATCCGAAAAACGGCTCCCTAACGGCAGACTTCGAGTGGATGCGCACTGTCACACCCGCCGAGGCTGAGTATAGCCGCGAGCGCATGTTGGCCTGGGCGGCTGCCGGCAAACCGTCATATGGCGGCGGGCTCGGCGACTGGATCTTTGGACGGGCCACAACACCAGTCGAAGAGCCAAGGCCACAGTTGGTCGCCTCGAAAACCCTGGGCGCAGTACAACGCAACTGGCAGATACCAGCAGCGTTTCCACTATGCCCAGATACGAAGGATACCGCACCGCTCGCGACATACTTTGCGCGGCTACAGAAAGGGGCCGTTGCAGTCGTTTCCCCCTGGGGTGAAACGAAGGTCGGAAAGGTTGCCATGACCGATGGCGGCAACGCGGTCTACTTGCTCGGCGAACATGGCGAAGATGCCATGAAGCCGTGGTCGCTTGCGCAGATAACCTTCGAGGACGGTCAATTTGTGGTAACCATCCGGCGTAGGCCGCCGCGGACGGTGCTCAGCGCGTTCCCTTGGGGGCTTTGGGCTTGCCGGTCCGCGGCGCCCATTTCTTTGCGAGCTGATCGAAGCGTTCAACGATTCTGTCGATCCGGGCATCTTCCGGAT
>NZ_JAXMMF010000084.1:0-55026 GCF_034366665.1 Tabrizicola sp.
GTGAAACCCCCGGTCCGCCCGTCCCACCAGGCACACCGCCTCAATCAACCGCACCGGACCCGTCCCCATCGTAGGGTGCGCTACAGCGCACCATCCGACGGTGCGCTGTAGGGCACCCTACGCACATCCCCCTTTCCCCCAACGCCTCCAATGCTTACCTCTGTCCCAACCGGAGGCCGCACATGCAGCACTATTCCTACCTCGACCTGGCCCCGATCCCCGAAGGCCAGACCGCCGCCCAGGCGCTCAAAGCCACCGTGGACCTCGCGCAAGCGGCGGAAAAAGCAGGCTTCCACCGCTACTGGCTGGCCGAGCATCACAACATGCCCGGCATTGCCTCCGCCGCGACCCCCGTCGTGATCGGCCACGTCGCGGGCCAGACCAAGACCCTGCGCATCGGCGCGGGTGGCATCATGCTGCCGAACCACTCCCCCCTCGTGGTGGCCGAGCAGTTCGGCACCCTCGCCACCCTCTACCCCGGCCGCATCGACCTCGGCCTAGGACGCGCCCCCGGCACCGACATGGGCACCGCCCGCGCCCTTCGCCGCAACATGGCGCAGGAAGACACCTTCCCGCAGGACGTGCAGGAACTCATCTATTACCTAGGCGACACTCCCGGCCAAGTGCAGGCCATCCCCGGCACCGGCACCAATGTCCCCGTCTGGATCCTCGGCTCCAGCACCTTCGGCGCGCAACTGGCCGCTTACCTCGGCCTCCCCTACGCCTTCGCCTCGCACTTCGCCCCCACCCACCTCGACGAGGCGCTGGACATCTACCGCCGCACCTTCCGCCCCTCCGACCGCCTCACCAAACCCTACGTCATGATTGCCATCGGCGTCTCTGCCGCCGCCACCGACGAAGAAGCCACCTACCTCCGCTCCTCCCAACTCCTCGCCTTCGCCCGCCTGCGCACCGGACGCCCCGGCCAACTTCCGCGCCCGACGAAGGACCTCAGCGACATCCCCGAGGCCATCCTGGCTCAGGCGCGCTACGCCCTCTCCTGCTCCGCCGTCGGTTCCCCCGCGACAGTGCGCCGCGAACTCACCGCGCTCATCGCCCGTTACGAGCCGAACGAGGTGATGATCACCGGAATGATGCACGATCCCGCCGCCCGGGTCCGCTCGCTGGAGATCGCGGCCAGCGTCCTTGCAGACCTGATCCAGCCCGCCGCAGCCGCCTGAAACGCCGCGAAACCGGCCCGGGGAAAGTGTTAACACCACCCTAACAGAAAATCCCAACCCCTTGGACTCAATAGACTTCCAAAGTTTGTCCACCGTGGACACATCCGAGATATTTGACCCCGCCCCCCGGTCCCGCTAGCATCTCGCTCCATGAAACCGACCCCCAAACAGGCCCTCCGCGAGACCGGAGTTCGCGTGACCCGCCAGCGCGAGGCGCTCCTCAAGGTCCTGACCGAATCCGAAGACCACCCCGACGCCGCCGAGCTTCACCGCCGTGCCCGCACCCTTGACGACAGCCTGTCGCTCGCCACCGTCTACCGGACCCTCTCGGTCCTGGAACGCGAAGGCGTGGTCCTGCGGCTCGCCCTCGAAAACGGCGGGGCAAGGTACGAGGTCGCCGACGCCCCGCACCACGACCACATCGTCGACCTCGACACCGGCCAGATCACCGAATTCCGGTCGGAAAAGATCGAGCAGCTGCAACGCGAAATCGCAGCCGAGCTTGGCTACGACATTATCCACCACCGGATGGAGCTGTACTGCCGGAAGAAGACCTAAACCGTCCTCACCAGCCGCAGCGCATCATAGATCGCCGCGTGGGTGTTCCGGGCCTCGACCGCGTCGCCGATCCGGAACAGCTGGAACCCTTCGACCACCGGTTGCGGCTTTCCGTCGATCAGGGCGTCATAGTCCACGGCCCCCTTGTTCCCCGAAGCGGGCTTCAACGCGAAGTAGATGTCGGCGAGGGGCTGCGTCCCGTGGTTCACCACCACCTGATCGTAAAGCGCGGTCTTGTTCAGCTTCATGTAATCCGATCCGATCACCGCCTCCAGCTGGTTGCCCGCGCGGCGCACGGCGTCCAGCTTGTAGGTCACCGTGAAGGTCACCGCCTTGTCCTGCAGGGCGCGCATGTAGGGGACCAGGTTCATCCCCATCACCTCGGGCGCAAAGCTGCGGTCGCGGGTCATCACCTCGACCTTTGCGCCGGATTCCGCAATCAATTGTGCCGCCTGCAGCGCCGCATGGTCGCCCGCATCGTCGTAGAGCAGGACGTTCGACCCCGGCTTGACGTCGCCTGACAGGATGTCCCAGGCGGACACCACCAGATCGTTCCCCGCGGCCAGGATATCCGTCTTCGGCAGCCCCCCCGTCGCAATCACAACGACGTCGGGCTTTTCGGCCAGCACGTCCCCAGCCTCGGCCCAGGTGTTGAAGCGGAACTCCACCCCCTTTGCCGTGCACTGCGCCAGCCGCCAGTCGATGATCCCGATCATCTCGGCCCGCCGCTTGGTCTGCGCCGTCAGCCGGATCTGGCCGCCGGGTTGATCGGCCACCTCGAAGACCACCACGGAATGCCCACGCTCCGCGGCCACCCGCGCGGCCTCCAGCCCGGCCGGGCCCGCGCCGACGACGACGACCTTCTTCTTCACCAAAGCCGGTTCGATGTCATGCGGCTGGGTCTCTTCGCGCCCGGTCGAGGGGTTGTGGATGCACAGCGCCATGCCGCCCTGGTAGATCCGGTCCAGGCAATAGGTGGCACCCACGCAAGGCCGGATGTCATGTTCGCGCCCCTCGACGATCTTCCGCACGATATGCGGGTCGGCGATGTGGGCGCGGGTCATCCCCACCATGTCGACCTGGCCCGTCGCCACCGCGTGCCGGGCCGTCGCCACGTCCGGGATGCGCGCGGCGTGCAGCGTCGGCATCCCGACCTCGGCCTTGATGCGGCCCGCGAAGTCGAGGTGCGGGGCGGAGCGCATCCCCTGCACTGGGATCAGGTCGGTCATCGCCGGATCGGTGTGGATGCGGCTGCGGTTGATGTTAAGATAGTCGACCAAGCCACTGTCGCGGAACAGCTTTCCCAGAGCCACGCCTTCCTCGATGTCGATCCCGCCCGGCTGCATCTCGTCGACGCCGTAGCGCATGCCGATGATGATGTGGTTGCCGATCCGCTTGCGGATCGCGGCCAGAATCTCCATCGTCAGGCGCGCGCGGTTTTCCAGGCTGCCACCGTAGGGGGCCTCCATCGAATTGGTCAGCGGCGACATGAACTGGTCCAGCAGGTGGCCGTGGCACATGATCTCGATCCCGTCGAGACCGGCCTCGGCCATCCGCTCCGCCGCGTCCACATAGTCGCGGATGATGCGGGCAATGTCCCAGTCTTCGGCCGGTTTCGGGAAGGCCCGGTGCGCCGGCTCGCGGTCGGTGGTGGACGAGACGACGGGCAGCCAGTCGCCCTTGTCCCAACGGGTCCGGCGGCCCAGGTGGCTCAGCTGGATCATTACCGCCGCGCCTGCCTCGTGGCAGTCGTCGGCCAGCCGCTTCATCCACGGCACGATCTCGTCCTTCCAGACCAGAAGGTTGGAAAACACCGGCGGGCTGTCGCGGCTGGTGCTGGCGGAACCCGCCGTCATCACCATCGCCACCCCGGCCCTGGCGCGTTCCAGGTGGTACAGCCGGTAGCGGTCCTTCGGCATCCCGTCGTCGCCATAGGCGGGTTCGTGACTGGTGGTCATGATCCGGTTGCGAAGGGTCAGGTGTTTCAGGTGGAAGGGCTGCAAAAGCGGATCGTTCGACATGGGACCGGCCTGGCTTGGGGGTGGGAATCGGCGTCTGCAGCGACTATCGCAAAACTTGACATATGTGTCGAGTTTGTTCTGATCCGCCTTGTGTGGCGGGATCGGGGATGGTTAGGTCGGGGGCATGAACACACAGAAGACCGAGCGCGGCTGGCGGGGGACGCCGGATCTCTGGCTGGACGCGGCTTACGCACTTCTGGTCGAAGGTGGCGTCGAGGCGGTAAAGGTCATGCCGCTTGCGCAGCGGTTGGGGCTGTCGCGCACCAGCTTCTACTGGCATTTCCCCGACCGCGAGGCGCTGCTGGCGGCGCTTGTCGACCGCTGGAGGGCCAGGAACACCGGCAATCTGGTCGCGCGCTGCGAAGCGCCCGCCGCGACGATCGCCGAGGCGATGCTGAACCTGGTCGATTGCTGGGTGGACCCGCAGCTTTTTGACAGCAGGCTGGAATTCGCGATGCGGACCTGGGGGTTGACCGACCCGGCGGTGGACCGGGCGATGGCCGAGGCCGACGCAACGCGGATTGCGGCGATCACGGCGCTGTTCCGCCGCTTTGGCTATGACGAGACGGAAGCCGACACCCGGGCGCGGACATTGTATCTGACCCAGGTGGGCTACATAGCACTGCGGTCGCAGGAGAGTTTTCAGGTCCGAATGGGGCGGATTCCGGCCTATGTGCTGACTTTTTCAGGTGTCGCACCGACCAAGGCCGAAGTCGCGGCCTTCCGGGCGCGCCACCCGGTCACGTCAGACGAAGCAGCAACTCTTTGAGAAGCCGCGCCTCGTCCGGCGTCAGAGGCGCGACCGTCTCGGCCGACACGGACAAGGCCGTGGGCCTGCGGTCGGCGAAAAGCCGTTCACCGGCCTCGGTCAGGCTGACCGTCAGGCGGCGGCGGTCGGCAGGGTCCGAGTTCGTCGCAACCAGTCCCAGCTTCGCCAGCCGGTCAACGACGCCCTTGATGGTGGCGGCATCCATCGCCGTCTCGCGGCCGAGATGGTTCTGCGATTGCGGGCCGATTTCAACAAGCCGCGCCAGCACGGCGAACTGGGTTGTCGTGACCTCGGGGATCGCGGCGGCAAAGATCGCCAGATGCCGCTGCGTCACCCGGCGCAGGACATAGCCGATCTGGTCGTCAAGGCGGTAGGACTTGGCATCGGTCATGGGTCCGCGATACGACTTGCGGTTGATCGGCGCAAGACCGTTGACAGAATCCCGCAGGGGTCACAGTCTGTTGTTACGCAAATGATTTCGGGGCTGCCGTGGCGGATTATGCCCGACCTCAGACACTGACCGAGGCTCTTCGTCTGATGGCGGAGGGCCAGTCCCGCGTGCTGGCGGGGGGCACCGATCTTTACCCGGGCGCGGGTGCGCGGCTGGCAGGTCCCGTGGTTGATCTGGGCGCCGTGGCCGGGCTTTCCGGTCTGCAATCAGGGCCAGGTCTGCAGTCAGGTCTGCAGTCAGGTCTGCGCATCGGTGCCGGGACAACCTGGACCACGCTGGCCGAGGCCGATCTCCCCCCCGCTTTGCGCGCCTTGCAGCAGGCGGCAAGGCAGGTCGGCGGGCGGCAGGTCCAGAATGCCGGAACCATCGGTGGCAACCTGTGCAATGCCTCCCCCGCGGCGGATGGCGTGCCGCCCTTGCTGGCCGTGGGGGCAGAGGTCGAACTGATCTCCCAGTCCGGCACACGGCGTCTGGCGCTGTCTGATTTTCTGCTGGGCCCCCGGCGCACGGCGCTTGGGCCTGGTGAGGTTTTGACCGCGATCCTGATTTCGGACAGCGGGCGGCAGGGCCGGTCCGCCTTTGTGAAGCTGGGCGCGCGGTCGCATCTGGTGATCTCGATTGCGATGGTGGCAGCGCGGCTTTTCGTCGATGCGGGCCGGGTGGTCGACGCGGCAGTTGCGGTTGGGTCCTGCTCGCCCGTGGCGGTCCGGCTTCCGGCGGTCGAGGCGGCCTTGCGCGACTCACCCGTGTCCGAAGTCGGGGACCGCATCCAGGCGACGGACGTGACCGCAGCCCTGACCCCCATCGAAGATGTGCGCGCGACAGCGGCCTATCGGCGCGAGGCGGCGGTCGAGCTTGTCCGCCGGGCCGTGGCCGAGGCGCTGTCATGATCCGCTTTTCGCTGAACGGGGCTTTGGTCGAAGTGGACGCGCCACCCACGGAACGGCTGTCCGAAACCCTGCGCGAGCGGCTGGGCAAGACGGGCACCAAGGTTGGCTGTGATGCGGGCGACTGCGGGGCCTGTACAGTCCTTCTGGACGGCGCGGCGGTCTGCGCCTGCCTGACGCCCGCCGCGCGGGTCTCGGGGCGCTTCGTCACGACCATCGAAGGCGACACGCCCGAGCTTTCCCGCCTGCGCGCCAGCTTTCATGCCCACGGCGCGGCCCAATGCGGCATCTGCACGCCGGGAATGCTGCTGACGGCGGCCGACCTGCTGACGCGCACTGCCCGCCCGTCCGAACCCGAGGTGGAGCAGGCGCTGGGCGGCGTCCTTTGCCGGTGCACCGGCTATCGCAGCATCATCGCGGCGGTCGTCGCGGCGGGGCAGGGCGTTCTGCCGGATGAGCCGGCGGGCGGCATCGGTGCCAGCGTGCGTCGCCTCGACGGTGCCGCCAAAGTCGCGGGCGACAGTTTCGGGGCTGACGACTGGCCCGAAGGCGCTCTGATGGTGAAGGTGGTCCGTTCGCCCCACCCCCATGCGGCGTTCCAGATCGGCGACCTGACCGGCTTCCGCGCCCGGCCTGGCGTCGTCGCCATCTTCACCGCGGCTGACATCCCCGGACGCAACGCCTTTTCGGTGATCCCGCCCTTCGCCGACCAGCCCGCCATCGCCGCCTCTCCCGCCCGGTTCCGGGGGGAATGTGTGGCCCTGGTGGCTTTCGAGCCGGGGGCAGAGCCCGACCTGACCGGCTTCCCGATCACCTGGACCCCGCTTGCCCCCCTTGCCACGCCCGAGGCAGCCGAGGCAGGCGCGCCGCTTCATCCCAATCGCCCCGGCAATCTTCTCGTCGAAGGCCGCGTGGCCAAGGGCGATGCGGCCAGCGCCCTTGCCGGCAGCGCGCATGTCGTCGAAGGGACGATGACCACCGCCTTTGTCGAGCACGCCTATATCGAGCCCGAGGCGGGTGCCGCCTGGATGAAGGGCGACACGCTGGTCATCCGCGCCTGCACCCAGGCCCCCGGCATGGACCGCGAGGATACCGCGGCGATCCTGGGGCTGCCACTGGACCGGGTCCGCATCATCCCTTCGGCCACGGGCGGGGGGTTCGGCTCCAAGCTTGATATCTCGCTGCAACCCCTGATTGGGCTCGTGACGCTGAAGACAGGCCGCCCCTGCCGGATGATCTACACGCGGGCCGAAAGCATGGCCTCGACCACCAAGCGCCACCCGGCCGAGATGCGGGGCCGGATCGGCTGTGACGCGCAAGGCCGGATCACGGGGCTGGAGTTCGAGGGCCGCTTCAACACCGGGGCCTATTCCAGCTGGGGGCCGACCGTGGCGAACCGGGTGCCGGTGCATGTCTCGGGTCCTTACCTGACGCCCGCGATCACCGCCAAGGCAAAGGCGATCCACACCCACGGGCCGGTCTCGGGTGCGTTCCGGGGCTTTGGCGTGCCGCAAGGGGCGCTGTGGCAGGAAACGCTTTATGACCGCCTTGCCGACAAGGCCGGGATCGACCGGCTGGAGTTTCGTCTGCGCAACGCCCTGCGCGATGGCGATCCGTCCGCAACGGGTCAGGCCCTGCGCGCGGTCGGCATCCACGACTGCCTGTCGGCGCTGAAGCCGCACTGGACGCGCGCCTTGGCGGAAGCAAAGGGCCAAAAAGGACGGGGGGTCGGCGTCGCCTCGTGCTGGTATGGCTGCGGCAACACGGCGCTGCCGAACCCGTCGACCATCCGCATCGGCCTGTCGCCCGGGGGCCAGGTCATCCTGCACCAGGGCGCGACCGACATCGGCCAGGGCTCGAACACCGTCATCCCCCAGATCGCCGCGGAAGCGCTTGGCTTGCCGCTGACGGCCTTCCAGCTGATCGGCCCCGACACCGCGCTGACTCCGGACGCGGGCAAGACCTCGGCCAGCCGCCAGACCTATGTCACCGGTCGCGCCGCCAAGGCCGCCGGCGAAAGCCTGCGCGCCGAAATCCTGCGCCGCGTCAATGCGGGCGAGGGCGCTGTCCTGTCGCTTGACGGCAGCACCCTTTGCGTCCGCGACCGGGGCACGGCGACGCAGATCGACCTTGCCAGCCTGCCCCCGGATGCCAACGGCCACGCCCTGAGTGCCGAAGCCACCTATGATCCGCCAACATCGCCCCTCGACGCCCACGGCCAGGGCGCACCCTATGCCGTCTACGGCTACGGCGCGCAGATGGTGGAACTGGCGGTGGACGCGGCCCTTGGCACGGTCCGGCTGCTGAAGATCACCGCCGCGCATGACCTGGGCCGCGCAATCAACCCGATGCTCGCCAGGGGTCAGATCGAGGGCGGCATCGCCCAGGGAATCGGCATGGCGCTGATGGAGGAATACCTCCCCGGCCGGACCGAGAACCTGCACGACTACCTGATCCCGACCTTCGGCGACGTCCCCCCGATCGAAAGCCTGCTGATCGAGGTCCCCGATCCCGAAGGTCCCTTCGGTGCCAAAGGCCTTGGCGAACACGTCCTGATCCCCACCGCCCCCGCCATCCTGAACGCGGTCCGCCACGCCACCGGGGCCGAGATCACCTGCGTTCCCGCCTTGCCGCACAGGGTCCGCGAGGCCCTTGGCCCGGCCTTTCATACTGGCGAAAATATCCCGGGGGTCCGGGGGCTGGCCCCCGGCGGGTGGCGCGGATGACCGATACCGGTGAAAAGCTCCGCTGCGATGCCTGCCCGGTGATGTGCTACATCGCCCCGGGCCAGACCGGGGCCTGCGACCGCTACGCGAATGACGCGGGCCGGATCGTGCGGACCGACCCCGTCGTCATGCTGTCCCACACGGTGGAAGCCGGGGGCCGCATCGTCCCCTTCGCGGCACGTGACTGGGACGGCGCACCGGTCCCGGCCGACGCCTTCGTCACCGGCATCGGTTCGGGCACGACCTACCCGGATTACAAGCCCGCGCCCTTCATCATCGCCTCCCAGGTGGACGGGGCCGACATGGTCACCGTGGTGACCGAGGCGATCTTCTCGTACTGCGGCGTCACGGTGACGATCGACACCGACCGCTTCCTTGGCCCGGAGGGCGCGGTCGTGTGGGTTCAGGGCGAACCCATCGGCCAGGTCACGACCGCCGAATACGGGTCGCAGATGCTGTCGCTGGGCGGCGTCCACCACCTGACCGGCGGCACCAAGGCCGAAGGACGGATCACCTGCGCTGCGCTGTTGGCGCTTTGCAACGGCGAGGCGGTGGAACTGGTGATCGACGGCGGCTCGACGGTGGTCGTGCAGGCGGGGCAGGCGCCCATCGTGGACGGCCTGCGCGAACGCCGGATGCGGGTCGGCTGCGGCTCGGCCACCATCGGCATGTTCGCGATGCAATGGCAGGGGCTGGTGGACGAGGTCGTGGTGGTCGACGACCACATCACCGGCGTCGTCAGCGAACACCAGGCGGGCAAGGTGATCGGCTGGCCGCCGTCGGGCATCCGGATCAAGGGTCACCGGTCGACGCCGGGGCGGTATTTCAAGGTGTCCGAGCCGGGCCAGGGCTGGGGCGGCACCCGCTTGTCCGACCCGTTGGAGATTCTGGGCGAATGGAACCCCAAGAAGGGCGCGCGACCGGGTTTGCGGCTGCTGATGGTCTCCACGACCGGCGAGCAATATGCTTACTACGTCCTCGACGACAGCCTGCAACCCGTCCGGCAGGACTTGCCACAGGACTTGAAGGCCTCGGTCGAACTCATTGACGAGAATTGCGAATCCTCTCTGTGCACGGTCCTTTTCGTGGGCGGGGCTGGCGGGTCCCTGCGTGCCGGAGTGGCGAAGAACCCGGTGCGGCTGACCCGCTCGGTCCAGGGCGGGGCCACGCGGCTGACCTCGGGCGGGGCCGAGACCTATGTCTGGCCCGGCGGAGGGATCACCTTCATGGTTGACGTCACCCGCCTGCCCAAGGGGGCGTTCGGCTATGTGCCCACCCCGGCGCTTGTCGCGCCCCTGGAATTCACCCTGCCGCGCGCCGAATACCTGGCGATGGGCGGCCACGAAGAGAACATCCGAACGCTGGACCAGTCGGTGGCCGAGGGGGGCGAGTATCCCACCGCAGCACGGGTCACGCCGTGGCCCTGACCTCCCCCCTCCCGCACCAAGCCGTCGCCGCCCTCTTGCCGGGCGGGCGGCTGCATCTGCAGCACGGCCCCATCGACATCGTGGCCGAGGCCTTTGGCGACGCGCCCGCCATCCGCGCTGCCTATGCCCGCGCTGCGGCCCGCTTTGCCGGCATCCTGGACGACCTGGTGGCCGAACTGCCCGCCCTGCGGTCGCCTGCCGCGGACGTGACCGGCAGTGTCGCCCGACGGATGGCCGCGGCCGTGGCCCCGTTCCGCCCGGCCTTCATCACTCCGATGGCGGCTGTTGCTGGATCGGTCGCCGAAGAGGTGCTGGCCGCGCTGACCGGGCCCGGCATTTCCCGCGCCTATGCCAACAACGGCGGCGACATCGCGCTTTGGCTGGGGCCGGGGGAAAGCCTGACCTGTGCGCTGGCCGCTTCGCCACTGGACCGGGTGACCGTGCGCGCCGCCGACCGGGTCCGGGGCATCGCGACGTCGGGCTGGCGGGGGCGCAGCTTCTCGCTGGGGATCGCAGATGCCGTCACCGTGGTGGCGCGCACGGCGGCGATGGCTGATGCGGCGGCGACGATGGTGGCCAATGCGGTGGACCTGGATCATCCCGGCGTCCGGCGGCGACCGGCGCGCGACGTGCAGAGCGACAGCGATCTGGGCGACCTGCAGGTGACCGTCGCGGTGCCGCAACTTGCGCCAGATGACCGGGCAAAGGCTCTTGCGGCGGGCCTGCGGGCGGCGGAAGCGTTCCGCGCGCGGGGATTGATTGAAGATGCTGCACTTTTCCTGCAGGGTGAGATGCAGGTGACGGGTGGCCTGGCGCTGGCGCAGGGGGGTGCAAGTGGCTGATTTCGCAGTCCGGAAGATCGTTGTGCAGCTGGAAGAGATCCGGCACGAAGGCGGGCCGCTGGTGCAGCCTCCGCCGGTCCGGGGGGCGATCTATGCAATCTGCCAGAACCCCTTCGCGGGGCGCTACAGTGCCGACCTCCACCCCGCGATGGAGGATCTCAAGCCCCTGGCGCTGGAGTTGACCGACCGTCTGGTTGCAGTCCTGGGCGGCCGCGAGGGGATCGACGCCTATGGCAAGGGGGCCATCGTGGGTGAGGGTGGCGAAAGCGAACACGGTGCGCTCTGGCATGTTGCAGGCGGCTACGGGATGCGCGAGCGGCTGGGCGAATGCCGGGCCATCGTGCCCTCGGTGATGAAGGTCGGCGGCATGGGGGCGACGCTGGACCTGCCCTTGGGCCATCTGAACGCGGCCTATGTCCGCTCGCGGTTCGACACGATCACGCTGGCTTGCGCTGACGGACCCCGTGCGAACGAGGTCCTTTTCGCGCTTGGCATGGCGCGCGGGGGCAGAGTGCACAGCCGGATGGGCGGGCTGGAGGTCCATCAGGTCAAGGGAGAGGACGGGCTGAGGTGAAGCGCACCCCAAAATCCTTCGACGGATTTTATCCAAAGTTTTCGAAAGCTTTGGGGGCGGGCGGACTGGCCGTTCTTCTGGCGCCCGGCGTGGCCTTCGCCTGCGCACTGCCGCCTTCGGTCATCCTGACGCTGCCCACCGGCCACTACATCACCGCGGCGGCACTGACCGTGGCCCTGACCGCGATCATGGGCGTCACGGCCCACCGCCTTCCGGTCATGGCCCCGCATCTTGTGTGGGAGCGGCGGGTTCTGCTGCCCGCCAGCCTGACTTCGTATCTGTCGTTCCTTGCCTTTCTTGGCCTGATCCTTGTCGGCCTTTTTGGTGCGCGCGACCCGATGCACAACCTGATGACTCTGGTCTTCTGGACCGGGGTCTGGATCGCGGTCCCGCTGGGTTCGATGCTTCTGGGCAACCTCTGGCGGCCGCTGAACCCCTGGACTGGTCCCGTCCGCATCGCGCGCACGCTTTTGGGCCGAACCGGCAGTATCGGCCTTGCGCGCCTGGGTCATTGGCCGGCCGTCGCAGGCTACGCGGGCTTCGTGTGGTTCCAGATGGTCTCGCTTTACCCCGACGACCCCGCCGTCCTGGCCCAGGTCGCTTTGACCTATTGGGCGGCGATCTTCGCCCTTGCCGTGCTGGAGGGCGAGGACTGGCTGGCCCAGGGCGAGTTCCTGACCGTCCTCTTCGGCTTCATCGCGAAGGTTGCCCCGCTTTGGCACGAATCCGACGTCCAGCGGACGCGCCTCATTCGGGGGTGGCCCGGCACGCAGGTCCTGTCGATGCCGCCGCTCAGCCCCTCGGCCGTGGTCTTCGTCAGCCTTGCGCTTGCCGCCCTGACCTTCGACGGTCTGGCCGAGACCTTCTGGTGGCAGGCGCTGATCGGCGAGAACCCGCTGGAGCCCACCGGACGCAGCGCGGTGATGTGGGAAAACACCGGGGGACTGCTGGCGATCTGGGTGCTGACGCTGGGCCTGATCCTGGGGTCGATCCTCCTTGGTCGCCGGATTGGAGGAGGCTTTGCGACCGGGCCGGTGATGCTGTCGTTTCTGGCCATCGCGGCGGGCTATCACGCGGCGCATTACCTGGTGATGCTGCTGACCGCCGGGCAATACACTCTGGCCGCGCTGAACGATCCCCTGATGACGGGGGACAACTGGCTGGGCCTGCCGCCCTTTTTCGTCTCGTTCGGCTTTCTGACCGATCCGCGGGTCATGCCGGTGATCTACGGCCTGCAGTTCGCCGCGATCCTGGGCGCGCATCTTCTGGCGGTGCTTCTGGGGCTGAAGCTGGCCGGGCAGGGCGCGCGTCCGCTGGCGCACCTGCCGATGACGCTGCTGATGGTGGGGTATACGGTGCTCGGACTGTGGCTTCTGTCCACCGCCAGGTCCGGGTGAAAAGGCTGGACAAATCCGGGCCTTGGCCCGCCAATGCAACCAAAGGCCCGAAGAGAGGCCGCAACAGTGGAGAGACGGACATGACGAACGGATTGCTTCACCCCACCCGCCGCGGGCTTCTGATGGCCGGGGGGGCGGGTCTTCTGACCGCCGCGCTGCCGGGCCATTTGGCCGCGCAGGCGGCTCCGATCAAGATCGGCTTCCAGCTGCACCGCACCGGCATCGGCGCGGCCTACGGGCGCTGGTACGAACGCACCGCGCAAGCCGCGCTGAAGGCGATCAACGACGGCGGCGGGATCGCGGGGCGGCCGGTCGAGATCCTGTTCGAGGACGACGCGACCGACCCCAAGCGCGGGTCCGAAGTCGTCGACAAGCTGACCCAGTCCGACGGCTGCGACCTGGTGATGGGAACGCTTTTCTCTCATGTCGTCATGGGGTCCGCGCCAAGGGCAGGGGAGCTGAAGGTGCCCTACCTCGTCTGCTCCGAGGGCTACCATGTCGCATCGGGTGCCCTGAACCGCTGGACGCTGCAGCCCGGCATCACCGACGTGCGCGCACAGATCTCGACGATGGCGCCCTGGGTGTCGGCGAACCTGGGCAAGAAGGTCACGATGGTCTTCCCGGATTATGCCTTTGGCCACGATCACCGCGACTTCTTCACCGCCGCGATTCAGGCTCAGGGCGGCGAGGTGATCGCCCAGATCGCCGTGCCGCCCACGGAGACCAGCTTCACCCGCTATTTCCCGCAGATCCCCGCCGAGACCGAGGTTCTCTATCACGTCATGGTCGGCCCGGCCGTCCTGACCTTCGTCAAGGAGCTGGGCGAGTTCTACGGCACGGGTGCAAAGCCGCAGCTTTTCGGGTTCATCGACAGCCTTGAGGCGGTGGACACCGCGACGCCGGGCCTGGAGTTCCTGGAAGGCAGCCACTTCTGGGAGGCGCATCCCCGCGTGAAGGCCGCCGATGCCGGGGAACATGAAGCCGCCTACCGCGCCGCCGTCGGTGTGGATGACAACGGCGCATCCGTCAGTGATGCCGCGGATGTGTCGACCTACAGCCACATGTTCTCGACCTGGGAGACCCTGTTCTTCGTCAAGCAGGCGATGGAGGCCTCGGGCTATGCAGGCCCCGCCGACCGGCAAAAGTTGGTCGAGGCGATGGAGGCGATCACCGATCTGCCTTACGGGATCGAACGGCCGCAGGGGGCCAAGCGCTTCAACGGCAAGACGCACCAGGTCTTCGGGTCGCAGCACATCGCCCAGGTGCAGGGCGGCAAGCTGGTGAAGGTCCACACGACGACGATCGACGAGGGGCTGTACGAGGACGCGGTCGACTACACGACGATGTCCTTCTGACGAACGGAAGGTGGGCGGATCGCCCACCCTACTCCCCCGCGTAGGGTGGGCGATCCGCCCACCTTCCCCACCCACGGACAGACATGGCCTTCGGACCCTTCCTGCTTCTTGCCCTAATGGAGGGCCTAGTGACCGCCGCCGTCCTTGCGCTGGCGGCGGCCGGGCTGAGCCTTGTCTTCGGCGTCATGCGCGTCGTCAACGTGGCGCATGGCGAGTTCTACATGCTGGGCGCGGTCCTGGCCTGGGCGGTCACCACGATGATCCCCGGCCCGCCCGCGCTGGCCTTCCTGGCCGCCGTCATCATCGCGCCAGTTCTGGTGGCCGCGCTTGCCGCCGCCGCCGACGGGCTGATCCTGAAGCGGCTGAACTACGACCCCGAGGCCACCATCGTCGCCACCATCGGCCTTCTCTACATCCTGCAGCAGGCCGCGCTGTCGTTTTATGGCCCGAACGCCTACCCCGTCACCGCCCCCTTCGAGTGGCGCATCCAGCTTCCGTGGTTCGGCTATTCCGGCTACAAGCTGTTCGTCGTCCTAGCCGCCGTGCTGGTGCTGCTTGCCCTCTGGCTGTTCATGACGCGGACCCGGGCAGGTCTCATCATGCGCGCCACGCAAGTCGACCGGATGACCGCCCAGGCCTTCGGGATCAACGTGGACCGGGTCTACATGGGCACCTTCGCCCTTGGCGCTGGGCTGGCCGCGCTGGCAGGGGTCCTGGTCGTACCGATCAGCCAGGCCCAGTACCTGATGGGCCACGACCCGCTTCTGCTGTCCTTCATCGTGGTCATTATCGGCGGGCTTGGCAGCCTGCGCGGCACTCTGATCGCCGCTCTGGTCATCGGGCTTTCTGACGGCGTGATCTCGATGTTCTTCACCCCGACGCTGGCGAAGATCCTGGCCACGCTTCTGGTCGCTTTGGTCCTGGTCTTCCGCCCGCAGGGCCTGTTCGGAGCGAAGGCGTGAAGGTCTGGACCCTGCATCTGGTGCTTCTGGCGATCCTCTTCACCGCGCAGTTCTGGCTGTCGCCGTATCACGCCACCAACCTTGCCCGGATCATGGTGCTGGCGGTCTTCGCGATGGGCTACAACCTGGCCTTCGGCTATACCGGGCTGCTCAGCCTGGGTCATGCCCTTCTCCTTGCCGCCGGGATGTATGCTGCAGGCCTGCCCGCCCAGCTTTGGGGCTGGAGCGCGGGTCCCGCGTTCATTGCGGGCATTGCCGGAGGCGGGCTGATGGCCGCGACCCTGGGCCTTCTGGCCCTGCGCACGGCGGGCGTCAGCTTCATGATCGTGACGCTGATGTTCGCGCAAGCCGGGTTCCTGACGCTGTTGTACTTCGCCCCGATTACCGGCGGGGACGACGGGTTTGCCGTGGCCGCCACCAGCCGGAGGCTTTTCGGCTTTGACCTTTCGACCGACACCCCCCGCTTTCTCGCCGCGCTGACGATCTTTGGCGTGGGCCTGCTTGCCAGCCTTGCCCTGGTCCGCTCTCCCTTCGGCCGGACGATGGTTGCGATGCGGGAAAACGAGGAACGCAGCCGGATGCTGGGCTACAACCCCTTCACTGTGAAACTTGTGGCCCTGACGATTTCCGGCCTTTACGCCGGGGCCGCGGGGGCCGCCTATGCGATACTTTTCGGCTATGTCGGGGCCAGCTTCGCCACGATCCAGTATTCCATCCTCCCCATGCTTTACGTGCTGATGGGCGGGGCTGGAACGACCTTGGGCCCCTTCCTTGGCGCGCTGTTGATGTTCGTCCTGATCGAGGCCGCGACAGGCGTCACCACGGCGCACCAGTTCATCGTCGGTGCCGCCCTGGTGGTGCTGATCCTATTCGCGCCAAAGGGCTTGCTGGGGACGGTCCGGGAAAGGTGGGTCCGGTGGCTGCCCTGATCGACCAGCTCCTGATCCAGACCAAGCAGTTGACGCTGCATTTCGGCGGGCTCAAGGCCGTCGACGGGGTCGACTTCACCCTGCGTCAGGGCGAGATCCACGGCCTGATCGGTCCAAACGGTGCGGGCAAGACCACTTTCGTCAGCCTGTTGTCCGGCCGCCGTCTGGCCCAGTCCGGCACCATCCTTCTGGCCGGGGAAGACATCACGCAGCTTCCCGCGCATCAGCGCGTGCGCAAGGGCATCGCCTACACGTTCCAGATCACCTCGATCTTTCCGCGTCTGACCGTCTTTGACAACGTGGCTTTGGCAGTCCAGTCGCACGGGACCCGAGACCTCGCCACGCGAACCCGCGCAGCCCTCGCAAGGGTTGGGCTGCAGGGGCTGGAGGACCAGGAGGCGCAGACCCTGTCCTACGGCCACCAGCGCCTGCTGGAACTGGCGATGGGCCTGGCGCTGAATCCGCGGCTGCTGATCCTGGACGAGCCGACCCAGGGCCTTGCCGCGTCCGAGATCGAGGGCTTCAAGGCTCTGGTCCGCAGCCTGGTCCCCGCCACGACGGTCCTCTTGATCGAACACAACATGGAGGTGGTGATGGACCTTGCCACCCGGATCACCGTTCTGACCTTTGGCCGCGTGCTTGCGACCGGCACACCCGCCGAGATCCGCGCCAATCCGTCCGTGCAGGAGGCCTATCTTGGCGCTTGAGGTCCAGGGCCTGACGGCGGGCTACGGTCCCGTCACCGTTCTGCGCGGCGTCGATTTCCGGGCCGAGCCGGGGCAGATCATTTGTCTGATGGGCCGCAACGGGGTGGGAAAATCGACCTTTCTCAAGGCGTTGATGGGATTTCTTCCAGTTGCCTCGGGAACCATATTGCTGGACGGCATGCCGCTTCACGGTCTTCCCGCCCACGATATCCCGAAGCGTGGTCTTGCCTACGTGCCCCAGGGCCGCAGGTTGTTCGGGCCGCTGACGGTGGCCGAGAACCTGGCGGTCGGGGGGCTTGTCCGTGGCAACGACAGCGCTACGCTGGACCATGTCCTGACCCTGTTCCCCCGCCTGCGCGAACGCCTGACCCAGATCGCGGGAACCCTTTCGGGCGGAGAGCAGCAGATGCTCGCCATCGCCCGCGCCCTGTGTCTGCGCCCCAAGGTCCTGCTGCTGGATGAACCGACCGAGGGGCTGCAGCCGTCGATGATCGCCCTGATCCAGGATGCAGTCCGGACCCTGAAGGCCGAGGGCGTGGCCGTAGTCTTGGTCGAACAGCGGGTCGATGCGGTGCTGAAGCTGGCGGACCGGGTGGCGTTCATGGTCGCGGGCCGGATCGAGGAAGTGATGCCGGTCAAGGACTTGTCGCCTGACGCTGATGTGTTTCGAACCTATGTGGGTGTCTGAATGACCGGGCTTGTGGCGGGTGTCGATGTGGGCGGGACCTTCACCGATCTGGTGATCTTCGACCCGGCGAGCGGCGCTGTCCGGCTGGCCAAGGTGCCGACGACCCTGCCCAACCAGGCCGGCGGGGTCCTGAACGCCTTTGCCGAGGCCGGGGCCGATCTGTCCGCGATCGACCTGATCGTCCACGGCACCACCACGACGACCAACGCCGTGCTGGAACGCCAGTTGGCGAAGACCGGTCTGATCACGACGATGGGCTTCCGCGACGTGCTGGAGCTGGGCCGTCGCACCCGCCCGCAGGCCTACGGGATGCATGGCCGCTTCGTGCCCGTCATCCCCCGCGACCTGCGGCTGGAAGTGCCGGAGCGGATGGATGCGCGGGGTCGCGTGGTCACGCCGCTGGATGAAGCCGCGCTTCGTCTGGCGGTGACGCGCCTGCGTGATGACGGCTGCGAGGCGCTGGTCATCCACTTCCTTCACGCCTATGCCAACCCCGCCCACGAACTGCTGGCAGCCAAGGTTGCGCGCGAGATTTGGCCCAATGATTACATTACCTTGGCGCACGTTCTTCTATCTGAGTCTCGCGAATATGAACGGGGCGTGACAGCGGCGGTGAACGCCTCGGTCCAGCCGCTGCTGGAGCGCTACATCGCCCGGCTGGCCTCAGAACTGGCCGCAAAGGGCTATGCCCGCGACCTTCTGGTGATGAACGGCAACGGCGGGATGGTTGCGGCCAAGGACGTCGCGAAAGAGGCGGTGAAGACCGTGATGTCGGGTCCGGCCTCGGGGGTGATGGCGGCGGTGGCGACGGGGCGGCGGGCCGGGATGGCGAACCTTCTGACCTATGACATGGGGGGGACGTCGACTGACGTGGCGATGATCCGAAATGGTACCGCGCCGGTCTCGAACGAGATCGAGGTGGAATATGCCATGCCGATCCATGTGCCGATGGTCGATGTGCGGACAGTCGGCGCCGGTGGAGGCTCTATCGCCCGGATCGACGCGGGCGGCATGCTGCGGGTCGGGCCGGAGAGTGCCGGGTCGACTCCGGGTCCCGTCTGTTATGGCCGGGGCGGGACGAAGGTCACGATTTCGGATGCGAACCTGATCCTTGGGCGGCTGCCTGCCAGCCGGTTCGGTCAGGCGGCAGAGGCTGCTTTTGCGGCGATGCAAGAGCAGATTGCCGTGCCTTTGGGGCTGTCGGTCGAAGCGGCCGCCGAGGCGGTCATCCGCATTGCCAACACGCATATGGCGGGGGCGATCCGGATGGTTTCGATCTCGCTGGGGGCCGATCCGCGCGACTTTGCCCTGTTCGCCTTCGGCGGGGCGGGGCCGCTGCATGCGGTGGCTTTGGCGAAAGAGTTGAACGTTCCCAAGGTGTTGATCCCCGCCCGGCCCGGCATCACCAACGCGCTGGGATGTGTGGTGGCCGATCTGCGGCACGACTTTGTGCGGACCCTCAACCGACCCTTGGACGGGGTGGAGATGGGCGAGGTCCACAGGGTTCTGGCCGCACAGGAGGCCGAGGGTAGGCGTCTGATCGGGTTGGAGAAGATCGCGCTGACCGCGGTTCGGGCGGAGTATTCGGCGGACATGCAGTTCGTGGGCCAGACGCATCTCTTGCGGGTGCCGCTACCGTCGGCCACCCCGCCGCGGGAGGACCTGCAGCACCTGTTCGAGGCGGCCTATCACGCCCGCTTCCGGGTGGACCTGCCGACGATCCGGGCGAACCTGGTGAACCTGAACGTCTCGGTCATCGGCGAGCGTCCGGCGCTGGACCTGTCGCGGTTGATCGATCCGGCAGGGCGGCGCGGGGCTGCCGAGGCCGCCACGACGCGCAAGGTCTGGTTCGGGGGCTGGCAGGATACTCCGGTCTATTGGCGCGATCATCTGCCTCTGAAGATCGACCTGCAAGGCCCTGCGATCATTGAGCAAATGGATACAACGATTGTCGTAGATCCGGGGGCGAGGGTGACGTCAGACGCCGATGGCAACCTGATCATCGAGGTTAATGAATGATTGATCCCGTCACCCTCGCGGTCATTCAGGCGGGCCTGCAGCAGGTCTGCGACGAGATGGACCTGACGTTCTCGCGCGCGGCGTTCAGCCCGGTGATCGCCGAGGCGGATGATCGGTCGGACGGCATCTATTCTGCGGTGGATGGCAGCTTGATTGCGCAGGGGGCAAAGGGGCTGCCGGTCTTTGTCGGTGTCATGCAGTTTTCCACGCGGACGATTCTGGAGCGGATCGCGGCCGGGGTGACGGCTGCCCCCGATCAGGGTGACATATACATCGTGAACGATCCGTATCTGGGCGGCACGCATCTGATGGACGTGCGCTTTGCCATGCCGGTCTGGCGCGAGGGGCGCATCTTCTGCTGGCTTTCGAATACCGGGCATTGGCCGGATACCGGGGGCGCGGTGCCGGGCGGGTTCAGCGCCAGTGCGATCAGCGCCGAGCAGGAAGGGCTGCGGATTCCCCCGGTGAAGCTGTTCAAGAAGGGCGTGCTGGACCAGGAGATTTATCAGATCATCTGTTCGAACATCCGGGTGGCGGAACAGCGGATCGGGGACGTGAAGGCCCAGGCCTCGGCGCTGCTGGTGGGGGCCGAGCGGCTGGCGGCGCTGCTGGATCGCTATGGCGATGCGACGGTGACCGAGGCGATTGCCGAGATGCGGCGGCTGGCAGCGCGGCAGATGCGGGCGATGATCGGGCTGATCCCGGAGGGTGTCTATCGGGCGACGGCCATCGTGGACAGTGACGGGGTGGTCAACGAGCCGCTGACGATTGCGCTGGCGGTGACGAAGGCGGGCGATGGTCTGACCTTCGATTTCGCGGGGTCGTCGCGGCCTTGCATGGGGCCGATGAACTCGGTCCGGGCGACGACCTTGTCGGCGGTCTATCTGGCGATGCGGCATATCTTCCCGGACGTGCCGATTTCAGCGGGCGCGTTCGAGCCGCTGGAAGTCTTTGGGATTGAAGGCACTTTTCTGGACGCTCAGTATCCCCGCCCGGTGTCGGGCTGCGCGGCCGAGGTCAGCCAGCGGATCGCCGAGGCGGTCTTTGCCGCTCTGGTGCAGGCGGTGCCAGAGCATGTCACGGCGGCCCCGGCGGGGACTTCCGGCAACTTCGGGTTGGGCGGACATGACCCGGAGAAGGGCAGGGATTACGTGATGTACCAGATCTCGGGCGGGGGGTATGGCGGCTTTGCGGGGGGCGACGGGATCGCGAATGGCTGTTCCACCATCGGGATCTCCAAGGCTCCCCCCGTCGAGATCATGGAGCAGACCTATCCGGTACTGTACCGCCGCTACGCGCTGCATGAAGGCTCGGGCGGGGCGGGGCAGCATCGGGGGGGCTTTGGGCTGGACTACGAGATCGAGCTGTTGCGTGGTGAAGCGCGGGCCTCCTTCGTGATGGACCACGGGCGGGTCGGGCCGCAGGGGGCGTTGGGGGGTAGCGATGGCGCGGTGAACCGGGTGGAGGTGATCCGCGACGGCGTGGTCATGGTGCCGGAGCATCTGTCGAAGGCGCAGGACATCGCGCTGAAGCCGGGGGACCGGGTGCGGGTCCGGACGCCGGGGGGCGGGGGGTATGGGCCGCCGGAAAAGCGCGATCCGGCGCTGGTGGCCGAGGATGTCCGGTTGGGCCGGTATTCGGCAGAGGAAGCCGCGCGGATGTGGCCGAGGCCGGAATAACGGGCGGGTGGTGGAGCGGTCTGCGCAACGGGACGTGTGGCTTCTGGCAAGTGTCTGGGAGCGCTGGGTTAAACTGCGGGAAGCCACCGAATTTCCACGTCTGGAACGCGTATGGAAAGCGTCTGGCTTTCGTATGGACGTGCGGCGGGACAGCAGGTCGTTAACCAGTCTGGGCGAATCGGGGGGAACCCGGAGCCCCCCCTCACCCTGACCCTCTCCCCCGGAGGGGAGAGGGGACGCGAGGGTCGAAGGCAGCGCCCTATTCGGCCGCGTGCGGTTTCGGCGTGCGACGGGCGAGGGCGTCCTCCAGAAGCGAGATCCGGCCCTGCAGCAGTGCCACGTCGACCTGGTTGCGGGCGATGTTGTCGGCCAGGACAAGGGCATCCGGCGCGACGGGTTCGATGTCCTTCTTGCCGATGAACCGGCCCAGAACCCAGGAGAAGAGCCGCGACAGGTCGTCCATCACCAGATACATCGACGGCACCACGACCAGGCTGAGCACCGTCGAGACGATGATCCCGCCCATCACGGCGATGGCCATCGGGGCGCGGAAGGCACCGCCTTCACCAACCCCTAGGGCCGAGGGCAGCATCCCGGCGGACATCGCGATGGAGGTCATCACGATGGGGCGGGCGCGCTTGTGGCCGGCTTCGATCACCGCTTCGATGCGGTCCATGCCGCGGGCCCGCATCTCGATGGCGAAGTCGATGAGCAGGATCGCGTTCTTCGCCACGATCCCCATCAGCATCAGGATGCCGATCAGCACGGGCATCGAGAGCGGGTTCTGCGTGACGATCAGCGCCGTCGCCACGCCGCCCACCGACAGCAGCAGCGAGAAGATGATGGTGATCGGCTGCAGGACTGAATGAAAGAGAAGGATCAGCACGAACATCATCAGAAGGACGCCCAGGATCATCGCATTCTGGAAGCTGCCCAGCAGTTCGGCCTGAACCTCGGCGTCGCCCGAAGGCGTGACCTGGACCGACGCGGGCAGGCCCAGGCTTGGCAGCAGTTCCTGGAAGCGCGCGGTGGCCTGGTCGAGGACGAAGCCCGGCGCGATGTCGGCGCCCAGAGTGGCGACGCGCAGGCGGTTCAGGCGTTTCACGACCGAGGGGCCTTCGGCAACCTCGACCGTGGCGACGGTTGCCAGCGGCACCGGGCCGCTTGCGGTCATCACCTTCAGCGCCGAGATGCGGGCGAGGTTGTCGCGCGACACCTCGTCCAGCTGCACCCGGATCGGGATCAGCCGGTTGTCGATGGAAAGCTTGCCAAGGGCGGCCGAGACATCGCCGATGGTGGCGACGCGGACTACGGAGGCAATCTGCTGGACAGTGACGCCCAGACGCGCGGCCTCGTCCGCCTTTGGCGTGATCTGGATTTCGGGACGCGGCAGGGCGGCCTCGGTCGAGGTGTTGAGGAACATCGGTTCCTCGCGCAGCGCCTCTTCGATCTTCTGGATCGCGAGGTCCAGGTCGTCGGCGTCGTCCGACAGGATGTCATACGAGAACGGACGCGCGCCGCCGCCCATCGTCGCGGCCTTGAAGGCGCGGACGTCGGGGATGGTTTTCAGGGCGTCGAAGACCTCGGTCTCGATCGCGCTTTGCGGGCGGATGCGGCCTTCGGAGGGGATTTCGGGGATGAGCGCATTGATGCCGGGCAGGGCCTCGCCCAGTTCGATCAGCTTGCGCTGCAACCCGTTGTCCAGCCGGTCGAGGATGATGGTGAAGGTCGCGCGGCGGGTGTCGCGTTCGCCCAGCGGGGTGGAGCCGCCGATGACAAGGACGGATTGCACCCCGTCGATGTCCTTGACGATCTCGCGCATCGCGTCGGTGGTGGCGGAGGTGTCGTCGAGGGTTGAGCCGGGGGGAAGTTCCACGGACACGACGATGCGGCTTTCATCCTCGGGCGGGAACAGGCTGCCGGGGACCTGCAGCATGGCGATGACCGAGAAGATCACCACGATCACCGCGACGACAAGGGTGATGTAATAGGTCGGCAGGGCCAGCCAGCTGCGGGTCTTCGACCGGCGGACCTTGGTCGTCGCGTGGACCAGCCACATGTAGCCGCGCATGATGAAACCGTCGGACTGGTCTTCGTGCCCCTGGGCGTCCTTGGTGCGCATCAGGTAGGCGGCCATCATCGGGGTGATGAGGCGCGCGACCAAGAGCGAGAAGAGGACGGCGATGGCGACGGTCAGGCCGAATTGTCGGAAGTACTGGCCGGGAATACCGGGCATGAAGCTGACCGGGACAAAGACCGCGACGATGGTGAAGGTGGTGGCGATGACGGCCAGGCCGATCTCGTCCGCGGCCTCGATCGCGGCGCGGTAGGGGGTTTTGCCCATGCGGATGTGGCGGGCGATGTTCTCGATTTCGACGATGGCGTCGTCGACCAGGATGCCGGTGGCCAGCGTGAGCGCAAGGAAGCTGACCAGGTTCAAGGAGAAGCCCAGCATGTCCATCAGCCAGAAGGTCGGGATCGCGGACAATGGCAGCGCGATGGCCGAGATCAGCGTGGCGCGCCAGTTGCGCAGGAAGGCCAGCACGACGAGGATCGCCAGCAGCGCGCCTTCCAGGAGGGTGTGGATGGCCGCTTCGTAGTTGCCGTAGGTGTAGAAGACGGAATCGTCGACCATCGTGATGCCGACGTTCGGGAATTGCTGGCGCAGGTCGTCGACCACGCCGTTGGTGATTTCGGCGACCGAAACCTCGGAGGCGCCCTTGGCGCGGAAGACCAGGAAGGTGACGCCCGGCTCGCCGTTGATGCGGGAGAAGCTTTTCAGCTCTTCATAGCTGTCGATCACCTGGCCCAGGTCTGAAAGCTTGACGAAGCGTCCTGAAGGAAGGGCGATGGTGGTGTTGGCAAGGCTTTCCACGGTGCCCTGGTCACCCAGAGTGCGGATCACCTGTTCGCCGGTGCCAAGGCTGATCTTGCCCGCGCCAAGGTTGGCGTTGGTCTGGGCGATCTGGGCGCTGATGGCCTGGGCGGTGACGCCGTAGCTGTCCAGCCGCACCGGGTCGAGTTCCACCCGGATCTCGCGGTCGGCCCCGCCGATGCGGGTCACGCGGCCGATGCCGGGTTTGCCCTGCAAGGCGCGGGTCACGGTGTTGTCGACGAACCAGGAGATTTCCTCCATCGTCATGTCAGGGGCGGTGACCGAGAAGGTCATGATCGCCTGGCCTTCGACGTCGATGCGGGTGACGATCGGGGCCTCGATCCCGCCGGGCAGGTCGCCGCGGATCTGGTCGACGGCGTCCTTGACGTCCTGGACGGCCTTGTCGGTGGGCACCTCCATGCGGAATTCGACGACGGTGGTCGATACGCCGTCGGTGACGGTCGAGGTGACGCGTTTGGCGCCGGTCAGGCCGGCGACGGCGTCCTCGATTTCCTTGGTGACTTGGCTTTCCATCTCGGCCGGGGCAGCGCCGGACTGGGCGACGGACACGGCGACGAGCGGGACGTCGATGTTCGGGAAACGGGTGATCGGCAGGGCGTTGAAGCTTTGCCAGCCCAGGACCAGCAGAAGGAAGAAGCCGAGGAGCGGCGCGACCGGGTTTCGGATCGACCAGGCGGAGAAGTTCATGGTCGCGCTCCTCAGTTCACGGGGGTGGGGGCGGGGACCGGGTTGATCCGGTCACCGGGACGGACGAAGGCCCCGGCCTTGGTCACGACAAGGTCGCCCTGAGCCAGCCCCTCGGTGATCTCGACCAGGCCGCCGTCGCGGATGCCGGTCTTGACGGCGACGCGCTCGACCACGCCATCCGTGACCCGCATCACGGTGGCCCCCTCGGGCGAGGAGCCGATGGCGGTCACGGGGACGGCCAGGGCGTCGGTCTGGGCGGCCAGAATCTCGGCTTCGACGAACATGCCAGTGCGGAGCGAGGCGTTGGAGCTGTCGACCGTGATCCGCACGCGGCCCAGGCGCGTCACCGGGTCGATGGACGGTTCCACAAGGCGGAGGGTGCCGTCCAGCACGCCGCCCATGCCGACGGCGCGCAGATGCGCTTTCTGGCCGGGGGCCAGGCGCAGAAGGTCGGTTTCGGCCACATCGGCGCGCAGTTCCAGGGCGGCATCACGGGTGATGACGAACATCGGCTGACCGGCGGATGTGGCGATGGCCCCGATCCTGGCGTTCCGCGCGACGATCTTGCCGGCGACGGGGGCTTTCACCTCGGTGCGCGACAGCATGAGGCTGACATTCTCCAGCCGCGCTTCGGCCAGGGCGAGTTGCGCGCGGGCGGATTCCAGGCCCTGCGTGGCGACCATGACGCGGGCGTTGGCCGAAAGCGCATTGGCGCGCGCCGTATCGGCCTGGGCCTGGGGCGCGGTGCCCTGTTCGCGAAGTTTCGTCGTGCGGTCGGCGACGCGCTGGGCCTCATCCCGGGCGGTCTGGGCTTCGACCAGCTGCGCCTCGGCCTGGGCGATGGCGGATTTCGCGGCGGCGAGCGAGGCGGCGGATTCGGTCATCTGCAGCTCCAGCGTGGTCCTGGACAGGACGGCAAGGACCTGGCCTTCCGTCACCATGTCGCCGACGTCGACGAGCAGCTGATCCAGTGGCTGGCCTTCGACCAGGGGGGCGACCTGCACCTCTTCGACGGCGGCGATCAGGCCCGAGGCGATGATCCGGTCGGAAAGCTGCGCCATCCCCACCGTGCTGACGGTGATGGCGGGCAGAACCGGGGCGGTTTCGGGGATGTTCTCGGCGGCGACAGCCTCTTGCGCCTGGACGGGCACAAGGGGGGCGAAGGCGATAAGGGCGGCAAGGATCAGGGTCGGGCGCATGGGCTTAGCCTTCAGCTTTGTCGTTGGAGATATGGGCAAGGATGCCGTCGATCACGGCGACCACCTGGGCCGCAAGGGCGGGGCTGGCCGGGCCGCACTGGGCCGTGCGGGTCGCCATCGCCTTCACCAGCATGACCAGCATCTGGCACTGGCCTTCATAGCGGGTGCGGGCGTCTTCAAGCGGGCGGCGGGTGGTGTGGGCGAAGATCGCGGTCAGAAGGGAGACGATCGTCTCTTCCATCTGGCGCGCGGCCTCGCCGATTTCGGGTTTGCGGATCGCGGCGGCGGTGATTTCGGCCCAAAGCTGGCCGTCCTTCAGCGACTCTTCCGAGAAGTGGTTCAGGATGCGGTCGCGCAGGCAGATCATCGGGGTGTCCGAGGTCTGGATCTGCGCGAACTCGCCTTCGATTTCGGCCAGGTCATAGCCGCACATCGCCTGGACGATGGCGGCCTTGGACGGAAAGTAGCGGTAGAAGTTGCCGACGCTCATCCCCGCGGCGCGGGCCAGGTCCTGCATCGAGGCACCGTCAAACCCCTTTTCGGCGAAAGCCTGACGGATCGAGGCCAGAATCTCATGGCTGCGAATATCGGCCGCGGGGATGGGGTGTGGCAGCGGGGGCATGTCAGTGGGCCTGGGAATGAACGTTCATTCACTGCAAATAGCGAAGCTTCCGCAGAGGTCAAGTGTCTTTACGGCAGATGGGGCACACTGGATGTGTTGTGCTTCACTTTTCGCCGGATTTGGCCCAAAGGAGCGGCAACACAAGGACGAATGGCATGGCGACGGGCATCAGTTTCAACGTGGCGGCGACGGATGGTGCGGCGCGGACCGGGGTGATCTCGACCCCGAGGGGGCAGATTCGGACACCCGCCTTCATGCCGGTGGGGACGGCTGCGACCGTGAAGGCGATGCTGCCGGAAAGCGTGGCGGCGACGGGGGCAGACATCCTTCTGGGCAACACCTACCACCTGATGCTGCGACCGACGGCAGAGCGGGTGGCGGCCTTGGGCGGGTTGCACCGCTTCATGAACTGGTCAAAGCCGATCCTGACCGACAGTGGCGGTTTTCAGGTGATGTCCCTGGGGGCCTTGCGCAAGCTGACCGAGGAGGGCGTCCGGTTTTCCTCGCACATCGACGGGTCCAAGCACATGCTGACGCCGGAACGCAGCATGGAGATCCAGAAGCTTCTGGGGTCGGACATCGTGATGTGTTTCGACGAATGCCCCGCCTTGCCCGCGACCGAGGATGAGGTGGCCAAGTCGATGCGCCTGTCGATGCGCTGGGCGCAGCGGTCTCGCGATGCCTTTGGCGACCGGCCGGGACATGCCCTCTTCGGGATCATGCAGGGCGGGGTGACGCGCGCGTTGCGCGAGGAATCGGCCGAGGCGTTGAAGGCCATCGGCTTCGACGGCTATGCGGTGGGCGGGTTGGCCGTGGGCGAGGGGCAGGAGGCGATGTTTGGCGTCCTTGACTACGCGCCGGGGTTCCTGCCCGCCGACAAGCCGCGCTACCTGATGGGGGTGGGCAAGCCTGACGACATCGTGGGCGCGGTAGAGCGGGGCATCGACATGATGGACTGCGTGCTGCCCTCACGGTCCGGGCGGACGGGACAGGCCTGGACGGCGCGGGGGCAGGTGAACTTGCGGAACGCGCGGCACAAGGACGACCCGCGCCCCTTGGAGGACGGCTGTCAGTGCCCGGCCTGCCGAAGCTATTCGCGCGCCTATCTGCACCATGTCGTGAAGGCGGACGAGATCATCGGCAGCATGCTTTTGACCTGGCACAACCTGCATTATTATCAGGTGCTGATGCAGGGGCTGCGCGATGCGATTGCAGCGGGCAGTCTGGCCGCTTTCGTGGCCGGTTTCCATGCGACACGGGCCGGTGGGGATATTGACCCGCTTTGACCCGAGGCTGCGTGAGGCATCCGGGCCTGTGCAAATTTGCACGAAGGTCCGGGCTGAAACGCGGGTTGTGACGATTTTTGCAGGGCTTACCTAGGATACCGAACCTACCGTTCAAGGAAGTATCCAGATGACCGACCTGCTTTTCACCGCGACCACTGTTGGCGACATCGCCGTCAGGAACCGCATCGTCATGGCCCCGCTGACGCGCAACCGCGCCCGGGCCGAGGATGACACCCCCTATGACATTCACGCCGAATACTACGCCCAGCGGGCCGGGGCCGGTCTGATCATCACCGAGGGCACCCAGATCTCGCCCGAGGGCAAGGGATATGCCTGGACACCTGGCATCTATTCGGCCGCGCAGGTTGCCGGGTGGAAGGCCGTGACCGAGGCGGTCCATGCCAAGGGCGGCAAGATCGCGGCCCAGATCTGGCACGTCGGCCGGATCAGCCATACCTCGCTGCAGCCCGGCGGGGCGGCACCCGTTGCGCCGTCGGCCATCGGGGCTGCGTCGAAGACCTTTGACGGCACGGGGTTCGTCGAAACCTCGGTCCCGCGCGCGCTGGACCTGGCCGAGATTCCGCGTGTGATCGAAGACTACCGCCAGGCCGCCCGCAACGCCGATGCGGCGGGCTTTGACGGGGTCGAGATTCACGCGGCCAATGGCTATCTGATCGACCAGTTCCTGCGCGACACCTCGAACACCCGGACCGATGCCTATGGCGGGTCGGTCGCCAACCGCGTCCGCTTCCTGGCCGAGGTGGTGACGGCTGTGACCGAGATCCTTGGACCGGGACGCGTCGGGGTGCGGCTCAGCCCGTTCTCGAACGCCAACAACGTCGGCATCGACAGCGATACGATGGCCACCTTTGGCGCGGCGATCGACGTCTTGAACGCGGCGGGCGTGGCCTTCCTGCATATGGTCGAGGGGCAGACCGGCGGCCCGCGCGACTGGCCCGAGGGCGCGCTGGAAGCGCTGCGTGATCGCTTCAAGGGCACCTATATCGCCAACAACGGCTATACCCGCGAGACGGCGGTGGCGGCCGTGGCGTCCGGCAAGGTCGATCTGGTGGCGTTCGGCAAGCTTTACATCTCGAACCCCGATCTGGCCGAGCGTCTGGCCCAGGATGCGCCGTTGAACCCCTTGCCGACCGAAGGCCTTTATGGCGGCGGGCGTGCGGGGTACACCGACTATCCGGCTCTGGCCAAAACCGCCGCGTGATCCATATCCATGCCCGGACCCGGTGACGGGTCCGGCGCTTTCCCATCTTGCACCCCTTCACGCAGAGGTTCATTCTGTCGAACCAAAGCAGAACTTGAATCCCCCGCAAAGGGACCACAAGTTAACAATTCTGAAGGCGGAGCGGGCAGGGTTGCCGATGGTCGGGACCCCGCAGCGCTGCCGCGAACGAAGGTAGACACATGAGCACCCAAAGCTATCCGGTCCTGCCCCTGCGCGACATCGTGGTGTTTCCCCACATGATCGTGCCGCTTTTTGTCGGCCGCGAGAAATCGGTCCGCGCGCTGGAAGAGGTGATGCAGGATGACAAGCAGATCCTTCTGTCCTCGCAGAAGGACCCGACGGCCGATGATCCGGCGTCGGACGACATCTTCCGCGTGGGCGTGCTGGCGAATGTGCTGCAGCTGCTGAAGCTGCCCGACGGCACCGTGAAGGTTCTGGTCGAGGGCAAGTCGCGCGTGAAGATCACCGGTTTCGTCGAGAACCCGTCCTTCTTCGAGGCGACGGCCGAGACCCTGCCGGAAACGGAAGGCGACACCACCTCGGTCGAGGCGCTGGTCCGCGCGGTCAGCGAGGAATTCGAACGCTATTCCAAGGTGAAGAAGAACATCCCCGAAGAGGCGCTGGCCGCCGTTTCGGACACGCGTGAGCCTGCGCGTCTGGCTGACCTGGTGGCGGGCCATCTGGGCGTCGATGTGGCGCAAAAGCAGGTGATCCTGGAAACGCTTGACGTCGCCGAGCGGCTTGAGAAGGTCTACGGCCACATGCAGGGCGAACTTTCGGTCCTGCAGGTCGAGAAGAAGATCAAGACCCGCGTGAAGACGCAGATGGAGAAGACCCAGCGCGAGTACTATCTGAACGAGCAGATGAAGGCCATTCAGAAGGAACTGGGTGACGGCGAGGACGGCCAGAACGAGGTCGCCGAGCTTGAGGCCCGCATCGCCAAGACCGAGCTTTCCAAGGAAGCGCGCGAGAAGGCGGATGCCGAGCTGAAGAAGTTGAAGTCGATGTCGCCGATGTCGGCGGAAGCGACTGTGGTGCGCAACTACCTTGACTGGCTTCTGGGCGTGCCGTGGGGCGTGAAGTCCCGCGTCAAGAAGGACCTGGGCGCTGCGCAAAAGGTGCTGGATACCGATCACTTCGGCCTCGACAAGGTGAAGGAGCGGATCGTCGAGTATCTGGCGGTGCAGGCGCGGTCGACCAAGCTGAAAGGGCCGATCCTGTGCCTTGTCGGACCTCCGGGTGTGGGCAAGACCTCGCTGGGGCGGTCGGTGGCGAAGGCCACGGGGCGCGAGTTCATCCGCATCAGCCTTGGCGGCGTGCGCGACGAATCCGAAATCCGCGGTCACCGGCGGACCTATATCGGGTCCATGCCCGGCAAGATCATCCAGTCGCTGAAGAAGGCCAAGACCACCAACCCGCTGATCCTTCTGGATGAAATCGACAAGATGGGCCAGGACTTCCGGGGCGACCCGGCGTCGGCGCTGTTGGAGGTCCTGGACCCCGAACAGAACAACACCTTCGTCGATCACTACCTGGAGGTGGAGTACGACCTGTCCAACGTGATGTTCATCACCACGTCGAACAGCTACAACATGCCGGGTCCCCTGCTTGACCGGATGGAGATCATCCCTCTGGCCGGCTACACCGAGGATGAAAAGCGCGAGATCGCGCGGGGGCACCTTCTGCCCAAGCAGATCGCCGCGAACGGCCTGAAGAAGGGCGAATTCAGCGTCAGCGATGAGGCGCTGACCCATGTCATCCGCTACTACACCCGCGAGGCGGGCGTGCGGAACCTGGAGCGTGAGATCGCCAAGCTGGCCCGGAAAGCCGTGACGGAAATCCTGAAGGGCAAGACCAGACGGGTGGACGTCGATCCGGCCAAGGTCGAGGAATTCCTGGGCGTCCAGCGTCACCGCTATGGCCTGGCCGAAAAGGAAGACCAGGTCGGCGTGGTCACGGGTCTGGCCTGGACCAGCGTCGGCGGCGATCTGCTGCAGATCGAGGCGCTGAAGCTGCCGGGCAAGGGCCGGATGAAGACGACCGGGAAACTGGGCGACGTGATGAAGGAATCGATCGACGCGGCGGCAAGCTATGTCCGCTCGATCAGCCCGAAGATCGGGGTGAAACCGCCGAAGTTCGAGACGATGGACATCCACGTCCACGTGCCGGACGGGGCGACGCCGAAGGACGGGCCCTCGGCCGGTCTGGCGATGGTTGTGTCGATCGTGTCGGTCCTGACCGGGATTCCGGTCCGCAAGGACATCGCCATGACCGGCGAGGTCAGCTTGCGCGGCAATGCGATGCCGATCGGCGGGCTTAAGGAGAAGCTGCTTGCCGCGCTGCGGGGCGGGATCAAGACGGTCTTCATCCCGGAGGAAAACGCCAAGGACCTGGCGGAGATTCCGGCGAATGTGAAGGAAGGCCTGACGATCATCCCCGTGACCCACGTCCGTGAGGTTCTGGCCCAGGCGCTGGTGCGCCAGCCCGAGCCGGTGGAATGGGACGAAGCGGCGGAAGAAGCGGCCGCAGCGGCGCGGGCAGCGGGCGGTGTGGTGCCTCCGGTCCAGACCGCGCACTGATCGTCCGACCCACAGATGCAGACGGGCGCGCCAGACTGGCGCGCCCGTTGTCTTTTTGCGGGGCGACGTCTTTGCATGGTGGCATCGGGGGACCGGCTGCACCACATATCGCTGGTCGCCCCGACAATCGCTGCGTACTATCGCGGCAGCACACCTAACCGGAAGAAGGCATCATGGCTCCGCGCACGCCCAAGGACCCCGAGACCAAACCCGTGAAGGACCCCAAGCCCGCGCGGCCGGCCAAGGCAAAGCCCGGGGCCGAAGCCGGAGCCAAGCCCGTCCTGACCGTGGTCGAGACGGCTGCGCCGGAAACCAGGGCCGCGGTGGTCAAGCTGAAGGACCTGATCGACAGCGTGGCCAGCACGACCGGCGGCAAGAAGGCCGACGTGAAAGCCACGGTCGAGGCGACGCTGGCCGCCCTGGGCGAGGCGCTGGCCACCGGCAAGTCGCTGGCCATCCCACCCTTGGGCAAGCTGCGCGGGGTCAAGAACAAGGGTCCGGCGCTGACTTTGAAGTTGCGCCTGGCTGATGGTGCGAAGGCGGCTGGATTGGCCCTTGCAGACGATGGAGAGGACGACTAAAAGCCTGCCCATCGGGCGATTAGCTCAGCGGTAGAGCGCTTCGTTCACATCGAAGATGTCAGCGGTTCAAATCCGTTATCGCCCACCATGCTTCCCCAAGGCGCGCCCCAACCGGCGCGCCTTCGGCATTCCGGGGCTTGTCAGGTCCGGGCCATCGCGGTAGGGAAATTTCGGGGGCGGTTAGCTCAGTTGGTAGAGCGTCTCGTTTACACCGAGAATGTCGGGGGTTCGAGTCCCTCACCGCCCACCATCCCCGATCCTTTCCGATCCTGTTGATGCGGATCAAGGCCCGGACCTGGCCTGCGGGTTAGGCTGGTGGCCCGAAAGGACCCCCCATGCCCGACGCCAGCGACATCGTTTTCCGCGCGACCGGCCTGACCAAGGTCTATCGCAACGGCGCGCTGGAGGTGCATGCCTTGCGCGGGATCGACTTCCAGGCGCGCAAAGGAGAGTTCATCGTCATCCTGGGGCCCTCGGGGTCGGGGAAGTCGACGTTCCTGAACATCGTCGGCGGGCTGGACCGGGCCTCGGGCGGTGAGGTCTGGTTCGAGGACCATCAGCTGACCGCCCTGGACGAAGGCCAGCTGACGCAATACCGCCGCGACCATGTCGGCTTTGTCTTCCAGTTCTACAATCTGGTGCCCAGCCTGACCGCGCGAGAAAACGTCCAGCTGGTGACCGAGATCGCCCGCCGCCCGATGCGGGCCGACGAGGCCTTGGCGCTGGTCGGTCTGCAGGACCGGGCGAACCACTTTCCGGCGCAACTGTCCGGCGGCGAGCAGCAACGGGTCGCCATCGCGCGGGCCATCGCCAAGAACCCCGAGGTGCTGCTGTGCGATGAACCCACGGGGGCTCTGGACAGTGCCACGGGCATCAAGGTGCTGGAGGCGCTGACCCAGGTGAACCGGACCGTGGGGGCGACGACGCTGGTCATCACCCATAACGCCGCCATCCGAGATATCGCCGACCGGGTGATCCGCTTTGCCGACGGGCGGATCGTCGAGGAAGTGGTCAACGCGGTGAAAAAGCAGCCGTCAGAGGTGGCGTGGTGATCGCACCCCTGCGACGCAAGGTTCTGCGCGACCTCGCCCGGCTTTGGGCGCAGGTGCTGGCCATCGCGCTGGTGCTGGCGGCGGGGGTGGCGACGCTGATCCTGGGGAACGGCGCCTACAGTTCGCTTTATGAGACGCGGGCGCGCTATTACGACGAGAACCGCTTTGCCGAGATCTTCGCGGACGTGACCCGCGCGCCAAGGGCGCTGCTGGGCGAGGTGGCCGCGCTCGAGGGTGTGCTGGACGCCGAGGCGCGGATCGTCAAGCTGGGGCTGATGGACCTGCCGGGCATGGTCGAGCCGGGGTCGGTCCTGTTCGTCTCGCTGCCGGAACCGGGCGGGCTGAACCGGCTTTATCTGCGGCGGGGACGCCTGCCCGAGCCGCTGTCGGCGGACGAGATCGTGGTCAGCGAGGGGTTCGCCGCTGCGCATCGGCTGGGGCCGGGGGACCTTTTGCCGGTGCTGATGAACGGCCAGCGGCGCGCGTTGCGGATCACGGGCGTCGCGCTCTCGCCCGAGTTCATCTATGCGCTTGGTCCCGGCCAGATGATGCCCGACCCGCGCCGGTTCGGCGTGGTCTGGGCGCCGCGCGCCGGGCTGGAGGCCGCCTATGACCTGGAGGGCGCGTTCTCGAACCTGGTCCTGAACCTGGCCCCCGGTGCCAACCCTGACCGCGTGATCGAGGCGCTGGACCGGCTGACCGAACGCTATGGCGGGGTGGGGGCCACGGGCCGCGCGGACCAGATCAGCCATGCCTTCCTGGATGCCGAGTTGAAGCAGCTACGGGCGATGGTCCGCGTCCTGCCGCCGATCTTTCTGCTGGTTGCCGCGATGCTGGTGAACATGACGCTGACCCGCCTGATCGCCCTGGAGCGCGAGCAGATCGGGCTTCTGAAAGCCATCGGCTATACCTCGCGCGCGGTGGCGCAGCATTATGTGGAATTCGTGGTGCTGATCGCGGTGGCGGGCATCGGGATCGGCTTTGCCGCAGGGGCCTGGCTGGGGGTGGGGCTGGCGCAGATGTATGCGCGGTTCTTTTCGTTTCCCTACCTGGTCTTTACCCGTGATCCGCAGCTTTACGGGGTGGCGGCGGTCATCACTCTGGCTGCCGCGGTGGCGGGTGCGCTTTACGCGGTGCGGTCGGTGGTGCAACTGCCGCCCGCCGTCGCGATGGCCCCCCCGTCGCCTGCGGTCTACCGCGCGCGTGGCGCTTGGCTTCGCGGGGTTATGCAGTTGCGGCAGACCGGGGTGATGGTCGCGCGCCACTTGATGCGCTGGCCGTTCCGGACCGCCAGTTCCACCTTGGGCGTGGCGATGGCGGTGGCGATCCTGGTCGCCTCGCTGTGGTCCTTCGGGTCCATTGACCGGATGATCGACATCACCTTCTTCCGATCCGAACGTCACGATGCGCAGATCGTCTTTGGCACACCCGAGCCGATGCCGGCGGTCTTTGCCGCGCGCAACCTGCCCGGTGTGATGGCAGCCGAACCCTTCCGCCAGGTTGCGGCGACGATCAGTCACCGGGGGCGCGAGAAGACGCTGGCCATCATCGGCCGCCCGACCGATCCGCGCCTGTCGCGGGTCCTGGACCCGGAGTTGCGGCCGATGCCGATGCCGGACGCGGGCCTGATCCTGTCCGAGGCCTTGGCCGAGGCCCTGCAGGTCCGCCCCGGCGACCGGGTGACGGTGAAGGTGCAAGAGGGCCGCCGCATGACCGTTACCTTGCCGGTCAGCGGGCTGTCGGTCGGCTACGTGGGCCTTGGTGCCGCGATGGAGATCGGCGCGCTGAACCGGCTGATGGGCGAGGGGGCGCTCGTTTCGGGCGTCAGCCTTCAGCTTGACCCGCTGCAGACTGCCGCCTTCTATGCCGCCGCCAAGGCCACGCCAAAGACCGAGCTGGTCAGCGTCACCAGCCTGATGCTGACCCGTTTCCGCGAGACGCTGGCCGAAAACATCACCGTGATGGTTACGGTCTATGTCGTCCTGGCCGGGATCATTGCGGTGGGCGTCGTCTACAACTTTTCCCGCATTGCGCTGTCCGAACAGGGGCGGGAGCTGGCCAGCCTTCGGGTCCTGGGCTTCACCAACCGTAAGGTTTCAGGGGTGCTTTTTGGCGAGCTGGGCATAGTGGTCCTGCTGGCGCAGCCCTTGGGCTGGCTGATCGGCTACGGCATTGCCTCGGCGATGGCGGCGGCGTTCTCGTCGGACCTTTACCGCGTGCCCTTCGTCGTTCAGCGCGACGTCTATGCCATCGCCAGCCTTGTGGTCTGCGCCGCGGCCCTGGTCTCGGCCTGGGCGATCCGGGGGCGGATCAACAATCTGGACATGATCGAAGTCCTCAAGACACGGGAGTAGCCAATGCGCCGCCTGATCCCCATCGCTGCCGCCCTTGCCGTGCTGGCCTTCCTGGTCTGGGCCTTCCTGCCGCGCGCGGTCGAGGTGGAACTGGCCGAGGTTGCCGCCCGCCCGCTGGAAGTGGCCGTCGAGGAAGAGGGCGAGGCGCGCATCCGCGAGGTCTTCACCGTCTCGGCCACCATTGCGGGCAAGTTGCAGCGCATCGGGCTTCATGCCGGGGATGAGGTAAGCGAAGGCCAACCCGTCGCCAGCATCGGCCCGGCAGCGCCCGTCCTCTTGGACAGCCGCGCACGCGCGGTGGCCGAAGCGGCGGCGGCGGCGGCGCAGGCTGCCACGGACCTTGCCCGCGCGCAGCTGGCACAGGCCGAAGCCAACCGGGACTTCGCGCAAGGCGAGGCGAACCGGGCGGTGGCGCTGTTCCAGAAGGGGGCGATGTCGGCCCGCGCCTATGATACGGCGATCCGCGAACAGAAGACGGCCGAGGCTGCGGTCTCAAGCGCGGTGGCGAACCTGGCCGTGCGCGAAAAGGAACTGGAAAGCGCGGTTGCCATGCTGCGGTCTGAGGGTCCGGGCAATGGGTCCTTCTGCTGCGTCGACATGCTTGCTCCGGTGTCGGGCAAGGTCCTGCGGGTGCTGACGGAAAGCGAGCAGGTGGTGCAACCCGGCACGCCGATCCTGGAGCTGGGTGATCCCGGCAATCTGGAGATTGTGGTCGAGCTTCTGTCGCGCGACGCGGTGCGGGTGGCCGAGGGTGCAGCGGCCACGGTCTATGGCTGGGGCGGTCCCTCGGTCGCGGCGGTGGTGGAGCGGGTGGAGCCTTCGGCGGTGACCCGGGTCTCGGCCCTGGGGATTGACGAGCAGCGGGTGACGGTGGTGCTGCGCCTGACCGGCGCGGCCGGGGACTGGCAGGGGCTGGGCCACGGCTTTCGCGTCATCGCGCGGATCGCGCTTTGGCGGGAGGAAGGGGTTCTGACCATTCCGGTGGGGGCCCTCTTTCGCGATGGGCCGGACTGGGCGACTTACGCCGTCCGCGATGGCCGGGCCGAGGTGCAGCGCATCACTTTGGGCGAGCGGAACGAGGATTTTGCTCAGGTGCTGGATGGTCTGGCGGCGGGGGACCGGGTGATCCTGCACCCGTCCGATCAGGTGACGGCCGGGGTCAGCGTTGCGCCGGTGCCGGGACAGTAGTCACAGCATCGACCACAGCGCGGCCAGCCCCGCCACCACGAAAACCGCGCCCGCGCCGATCATGTAGCCCATGTAGTCCTGCCAAAGGCTGGACCGGCCTTCCGGGACATGATGGGCCAGGGGCGGGGTCTGCGACTTTGGCGGCGCGTCGGTCAGGGCGGCGGGCAGGGGGCCGCCCTCTTCGGCGATGCGGATCCAGTCCAGCCAGTCGCCGGCCGACTGGATGCGGTCGCGCGGCATGACGCGGACGGACTTGTCGATCGCCTCGAGAAAGCCCTTGGGGTAGCCCTCGTACCGGCCGGCCAGCGGCACGTAGGGATCAGCCTCGCCTTCGGCCACGCGGGCGAGACGGCGCTGGCTTTCCGGCGGGGCCTGGCCGGTGATGACGTGGTAGAAGGTGGCACCCAGCGAATAAAGGTCGCTGGCGGGGCTTTGTTCGGCCCCGGTCAGATAGAATTCCTGTGGCGAGTAGCCTTCCTTGATCACCCGCCGCCCGGTCAGGACCCGGGTCGCGCGGGCGACCTGTTCGCTGGCCGCGCCAAAGTCGATCAGGATCGGATTGCCGGACTTGTCGACCAGGATGTTGTCGGGCGAGATGTCGCGGTGCAGGATGCCGACCTGGTGAATGAATTCGACCGCCGAGAGCATCTTCTTCAGCAGGCCGACGATCTGGTCGGGCGTGAAGGCCTGGTCGGTGGAATCCAGGATGTCGTGCAGATCGCGCCCGTCGATATAGTCGATCGCCATGTAGGCGGTGTCGTTATCCTCGAACACCTGATGGACGCCGACGATGTTCGGATGCACCAGGCGGGCCAGGCTTTTCGCTTCCGCGAGGAAACTGTCGACGAAACCCCGGAAATCGCCCTGATGCTTGCGCGACCGGGCGCGGACAAAGCTGGTCGACCGACGGCACAGCGTGTTCGGAAAACACTCTTTGATGACCACGGTCCGGTCCAGGCTGTCCTTGGCCAGATAGGTGATCCCGAAGCCGCCGCTGTTGAGAAAGCCGATGATCGTGTAGTGCCCGCCCAGAAGCTGGGTCCCCGGCTTCAGATCATCGGCGAACGCGTCGGGATCGACGCGGCCCAACTCGGCCTCGAGCTGATTGCTGATCTGTGTCGGGCTCTGCGTCACTGGTCATTCCCAAACGGCTGGTCACTCATCACTCGCTGGCGGCAGAGCGGAGCCGCGCCAGCATCACAGAACAAGCTTTCCCCTGGGTAAATCGCCTTAGACTACGCCCCCTCGGCGATCTGCCCGTGGGTCATTCTACGCAATCCGACCTTTGGCGCGCAAACCTGCAACGCATGGGTTCGACTGCGCAAATGCGCACATTCCAGTATGCGCAGTTTGGCATCAGTTTCGGCATGGGCGCAACATGTTGATCCTGATTGTAAAAATGGAACAGACGGCCGCGTGAGCCGCGACTTTCGCTTGCATCCACTGTGACAAAAACGTCAGTAATCCCAGTGGGATGCGCCGCTATCCCGCCGCAATGTCATCCAGTGCGCGCAGAAGTGGCCCCTTCGACAACCCAGGATTGCAATCGCGTTGAGGGTTAATCCTTCCAAAGCGATTCGATTTGTTCACTCAGCAGTCCAGGGTTCCGGCGCGCGCCCTGGCCGCAGGATCTGGAATGTGCGTGCGGGCAGGGTCTGCCAGTCGCCTGCGGTCCCATCCGGCCAAAGGACCCGCATCTCGACCGTCTGCGCTCTGCCAAGCCCGAAATGCAGCCAGCCGACCGAGCCCGAGACATGCCCGCCGCCCGAGGTGATCTCGTGCCGTTCGACCTTGTCGCCGCGCCGGATCTCGATGACCGCGCCGATGGCATCGCGGTTGGGGGTGTCCTGTTGCAGGCGGACCTGGACCCAGCCGCCGTCCAGCGCCCCGGTCTGCCGCCAAAGCTGTGCGGTCTGCCACCGGTTCACCACGGCGAGGTCCAGCAGGCCGTCCAGGTTGAAGTCCACCAGCTGCGCGCCGCGGCTGATCGCAAGGCTTGCGACGCCGGCGCGGTCCCCGGCTTCGACGAAGACGCCGTCCGGCTGGCCCAGGAGCAGGTTGTTGGGGTCCTTTGCCGCAAAGTCGGGCATCTGCGCCACGTTCCCTTTGGCAACAAAAAGGTCCAGAACCCCGTCATTGTTCACGTCCGCGAATTGCGGATGCCAGGCGGTCGAGGGTTTGAGGTCGCCCCCGGTATAGGGCCGGTGCGCCGTGATCCCGTACTTGAAGGCGATATCGGCAAATTCGGGCTTGCCCGAGGCAGGGTCCTTCAGGACCTGCAGCTTGTTGTCGGCCATCGAGGTCAGGTAATAATCCGGGTAGCCGTCCAGGTTCACGTCGGCGCTGGCGATCCCCATTCCCCAGATGCGCAGACGCTTCCAACCATCCTCGGCCTCGGTGTACAGGCGTGGCGGCTGACCGGGTTCCAGATGCCACATCTGTTCCTGCCCGCCCTTGTAGTATTCCCGGTCGTTCGACACGCGCAAGGACGGGTGGCCCGAGCGGTTCCAGTCGGTGAAGAGCATCGACAAGGCGCAATGCGACGGGGTCAGCGGCAACGGCGAGGCGAACCGGTCACCCTCTGGCCGATGCAGCCAGTTGTCGGTGCAGGACCCCCAGGGAAAGGCCTCTTCGGTGCGGTCGACATAGTTGCCGACGGCCAGCGTGGGCCAGGTCTGCCCGCGTTCCCAGATCGCGGCAAAGGCGGTCGACCAGGCGTCGCCGCCGTCAAAGCCCCAAACCTGGGTCGCATCCTCGAACCTGCAGTCGCCAAGGCCGCGGAGCAGGCGGTTTTCGCCCAGACGCAGGACCACGAGGTCCATCGTGCCGTCGCTGTCGATGTCCAGGGGATAGGCCCCCAGAACGGCATCCAGCGTCACGGCATCGGTCTTCTGGAACGCCAGCGCCCCACCTTGCGGGCTGCGGTTCAGATAAAGCGCCGAGGCGCCCGCGCCCCCCGACAGGAAGAGCTCGGGGAAACCGTCGCCGGAACAGTCGAAAGTCGCAACCCCGCCGCCGACCATGTAGTCCCAGTCGCCGTCAAAGACCGTGGTGATCCCGGCGCTGGCGGTTTCCTCGGTAAAGGTCGGGACCACCGGCTCGGCCAGGGCGGGGGCGGCAAGGGCCAGTGTCAGAAGGGCTGCGCGCATCAGGCTTCCGTCCGCAAGGCGGCGGCATAGGCCCCGACGGCGCGGCCCTGGTCCAGACCGGCCTGATTGCCAAAGCGGAAGTGGATGCCGCCGTAAAGCCTTGAAAGCGCAGCTTCTTCCGCAGCGGCGGCGAAGGAAGGGAAGCGGCGCGGCTCGAACCCCTCATCGACGTGCGTCGCGTCGTCGAAGGCGAAATCCTTGCCCAGAACCGAAGTCAGAACTGTCGAGGCCGCGCCGGATTGGGTGGAATGGCCCGAGGTGTACTCGGGGAAGGGCGGGGTGATCAGCAGCGGCTCCCACGCCGGGTCGATGTGGCGCTTGATGTAGGTGACGGGGCGCAGAAGGTTGTATTTGAACTTGGTGGACCAGCACGAGATGAAGGCATCCGCCTGTGCCACGCCCAGCTTTGCGAGTGTCGAGGAAATGACCTCGACCGGAAGCGCGTCGCGGTCGGCGATCTGCAGGACGATGGCGATCCAGTGGCCCGCCGGGGTCGGGGTCAGCATCGGGTCGTCGGACCAGAAGCGGGCGATCAGCCGTTGTTCGTCAGTCAGGGCGCGGGACGTGTCGTAGACCTCCAGCGCGGCGGCATGGAAGTCTGTGCCCGGCGCCTCGTCATAGGCGGGGTGCGGGGGGGCGTCGCAGGCGTCGGCGGCAGGCATGGCGAAGGGGCGGTTCTGCGCCCACTGCGGCAGAAGCGGGGCCTGCTGGAGCCGGATCAGGTTCGTGGGCACCCAGTCCTGCGGGCGGGTCCCGGGGGTATACTCAATCGGGAAGCCCATGTTTGCGATCACCGCGCCGCCGTCGGTTGCGGCCCAGGTCAGGATATGGTCCGCCACGGCCTGACCGGCGGCCACGCTGCGCGCCACCACCTCGGCGGCGATGCCGTCGCTGGCCATCTCGCCCATCTTGCGCGCCATCGCCTCCATCGCGCGCTGGCCGGTGGGGCCGGTGTTCGAGAAAAGGTTGGTCACAGCGGCGGTCAGGGCGGCGTGCAGGACGCAAGGCTCGTCATGCTCACCCGCGGCGCGCGGGGGAAGGGGGGGCAAGGCGGTCAGCTGCCCGGCGAGGCTGCGCAAGGCGGGGTTGCCGGTCGCCAGCGCCTCATGCGCGGTGATGCCGATATAGGCGAAGGCGCGGGCGGCAACGGGGGGGACATAGGTCGCGGTGTGGCGCACCAGTTCCAGGATCAGCTTGTGCCACATCAAGAGCACCTCGCGCGAGACGTCGGCGCGGTTGGCAGCATGGGCGGGCTTCAGTGACAACGCGAACGGCGCGGAAATGGTGAACCCAAGCACCTGGCGGCGATGAAATGGCATGGTATCCTCCCCAATCGCTGCGTTTCTGTCACGCGGCAAGAGGTGAGGCAAATCCTTTCCGTGTGGCCGTAGTCAGTGCCGCCCGGTCAGCCAGTTTCCCACCGCCGCCAGCTTTGACGGCCCCGCGCCGGGCCGGTCCTCGCGCCGGTCGGCGGCGTTCAGAAGCGCATACATCCCGTGGACGCCCAGCCAGCGGAAGGGCTCTGGCTCCCAGTCCTTTACGCGGCGGTTGACCCAGGGCAGGTGCACAAGGTCGGTGTCGCGGGCCAGCGTCAGGTCGGCCAGCGTCCGGCCGGCAAGGTTCGAGGTGGACACCCCCACGCCCACATAGCCCCCGGCCCAGCCAAGCCCCGTCACCGGGTCCAGCCCCACGGTCGCGCACCAGTCGCGTGGGACACCCAGGACGCCGCACCAGGCGTGGTCGATCTGCGCGTTGCGAGCCGCCGGGAAATGCCGGTGCAGGATCGCCGTCAGCCGCCGGATCGTCTCGGGGTCGGGCGCGCCGTTGGTGTCAAGGCTGGAGCCATAGCGGTACGGCACCCCCCGCGCGCCGACGGTGATCCGGCCTTCGCGGGTGCGCTGGCAGTAGCAGTAGGCATTGGCGAAATCCCCCACAATTTCATGGGCCTGCCAGCCGATCTGATCCCAGACCTCGGGCGGCAGCGGTTCGGTCGCGATTTGGGCCGAGTTCATCGGCAACCACTCGCGCTTTCGCCCCGGCAGCCCTGCGGTAAAGCCTTCGGTGCAGCGCAGGATGACCGGGGCCTGCACCGTGCCGTGGTCGGTTGTCACGACGCCCGGCTCGTAGCCCGTGACTGTGGTGCCTTCGACGATGCGCACCCCCAGGCGTTCGACCGTGCGCGCCAGCCCGCGGACCAGCTTGGCCGGCTGGATGCGCGCCACATTCGTCACCACCATCGCCCCCAGCGCGCCGGGGATGCGGATGCGGTCCGACAGGTCGCGGGCGTTCATCTCGAACACCCGGCCCTCTTCGCCCCAGTGGCGGCGATGCGCGACCTCGGCTTGCATCCGGCCGACCTGGGCGGGTTTCGTCGCCACCATCAGCTCATCCGTGCGCTGGATGTCGGCGTCGATCCCTTCTGCCCCGGCCACGCGGATCACCTCGTCCACCGTGCCGTTCATCGCCTCGACCATGCTGCGGACCGCGTGTTCGGACGAGCTTTCCAGATACCGCGCGTGGTTCCAGGCGAAGCCGCCCGTGAGCCAGCCACCGTTCCGCCCCGAGGCGCCAAAGCCTGCGAAGTCCTTCTCGATCACCAGAACATCCAGCGAGGGCATCGCCTGCTTCAGGTAGTAGGCGGTCCAAAGGCCGGTATAGCCCGCCCCGATGATCGCCACATCCGCCGTCCGGTCCCCCGCCAGGGGCGCGCGGCGGTAGGGCTGCCCGATGTCGGCATACCAGAACGAGACGTCTCCGATCCGCATGGCTCCCCCTTGTTTCCGGCCAAGGGGCCACAGGCCTGCCCGCTTTTCAAGGCCGAAAGCCGGTTGCCTTCGCCCTGTCCTCCACCGATGCTGCGCAAAAACCACGGGGAGTGAGATGCAGGGCTTCTTCGTTGCCGGGCCAGCTGACGACGGCGATCCGGTCACCGGGCATTATTACGAGGTCGCCTCGAACGACCCCGCGCGCCCGCAGGTCTGGGGCTATACGGCGGCGCTGTCTTATCGGCCGGGCGAGACCCTGCGCCTGCACGCCATGTCCAGCGCCCCAACGGCCCGGCTGACCATCGCCCGCGACGGGCTGACCCCGTTCAGTGTGGTGCAGACGACCATTGCCACCCGTTTCGCCACGACCCCCGCCGACTGTTCGGTCACGGGCTGCGGCTGGCCGGTGGCTTTCGAAACCGCGATCCCCGACCACTGGCCTACGGGCGTCTACACCGCAACGCTGGAGGTCGAGGGCCACCGCTCACATGCGATGTTCGTCCTGAAGCCCGCCCAAGCCACCGCAAAGCTGGCGCTGATCCTGGCGACCGGGACCTGGTGCGCCTACAACGACTGGGGTGGCTCGAACCATTATCAGGGCCTTTGCGGCCCGACGGGCGGCGATTTCGCGGCCGAGGTCAGCACCTTGCGCCCCTGGACCACGGGCTTTGTCCGCTGGCCCGAAGATGCGCCCCGCATTCCCCATGCCTCGCCCCTGCTGACCCGCCCGCGCTATCCGCATATGGACTACGCCCGCGCCAACGGCATTTCGAAGAAATACGCCTCGTCGGGCTGGGCGGCCTTCGAGCGGCCCTTTGCCTTGTGGGCGGAAGCGCAGGGCATCGCGCTGGACTATGTCACCCAGCACGACCTGCACGCCGATCCCCGGCTTCTGGACGGATATGGCCGCGCCGTCATCGTCGGCCATGACGAATACTGGACCTGGGAGATGCGCGACCACCTGGACGCCTGGGTAGACCGGGGCGGCCAGCTGGCGCGCTTTGGCGGGAACTTCTTCTGGCAGACGCGGCTTTCGTCCGACCTGCTGACCCAGACCTGCTACAAGTCCCGGGCCGAGGCCGAGGACCCCCTTGCGGCTACCGACCGGATCACCAGCTACTGGGACCACCCCCAGGCCCGCCGCCCTGCCGTGGCCACGATGGGCCTCACCGGCAGCATGGGTGTCTATGCTGGATGGAGCCGCTGCGCCGCGCACGGGTCCGGCGGCTTCACCCTTTACCGCCCCGACCACTGGTCGATGGCGGGGACCGGGCTTGGCTATGGCGACGTCCTTGGCGCGAAATCGACGATCTTCGGCTACGAGGTCGACGGGATCGACTACGAGATCCGGAAGGGTCTGCCTTACCCTGCGGCGGACACCGGGCTGGAAGGTGAGCTGACCATCGTCGCCCTTTCGCCCGCCACGACGCTGGCCCACCACACCGGCGCGCAGGACATGGACCAGTTCATCGGCACGCTGGACGCCGAGGAGGTTGCGCAGAAGGTCTACGGCGCGGTCACGCCCGAGACCCTGGGCCTTGCCAGCCGCGGCAATGGCTGCATGGCGGACTACCGTCGGGGCAGGGGGGCGGTGTTCAATGCGGGTTCTTGCGAATGGGTCGCGGGGCTGATCGCCCGGGACGGCCCGGTCGAAGCGGTGACGCGGAACATCCTGCTTGGGACCTGGGGCTGAGCACCCCCTTCCCCCGCGCGCGGCCTTAGGCTAGGCCTTGCGCCATGTTGAGCCTGACGAACCTTGCGGTGGCCCGGGGCGGCGTCACGGTCCTGCGCGGCGTGACGCTGACAGTCGCGGCCGGTCAGGCGCTGATCCTGCGCGGGCCGAACGGGTCGGGCAAGACGACGCTGCTGCGGACGCTCGCTGGCCTGCAACCGCCTGCGGAGGGGACTTGCGCTCTGCCCCCTGACAGCGTCGCCTATGCCGCCCATGCCGACGGGCTGAAATCGACGCTGACTGTGGCCGAAAACCTGAGCTTCTGGTCGCGTATCTATGGCGGCCCGGCGATTGACCACGCCCTGACCGCGCTGAACCTGACCCAGCTGACCCGCCGCCGCGCGGGGGAGCTCTCTGCCGGTCAGAAGCGCCGCCTGGGCCTGGCGCGCCTGCTGGTGACGGGTCGTCCGGTCTGGCTTCTGGACGAGCCGACCGTCAGCCTGGACGTGGCCTCGGTCGCGATGTTCGCCGATGTGGTCCGCGGCCACCTTGGCAACGGGGGCCTTGCCGTGATCGCCACCCATGTCGACCTGGGCCTGCCCGAGGCGACGATCCTGGACCTTGACCCCTACCGCGCGCGGGTGATCCAGAGCACCGGCTTTGACGAGGCTTTCGCATGAAGGCCCTGCTCCTTCGCGATCTGGCACTGGCGTTCCGGTCGGGTGGCGGCTTCGGGCTGGGGCTGGCATTCTTTTTCCTGCTGTCGGTCCTGGTCCCCCTGGGCGTCGGACCCGAGGGTGGGACGCTGGGCCGCATCGCCCCCGGCATCCTGTGGGTGGGCGCGCTTCTGGCCTGCCTTCTGTCGCTGGACCGCATCTTTGCGCTGGACTTCGAGGACGGCTCGCTTGACCTTCTGGCCACCGCGCCGATCCCGCTGGAGGCCGTTGTTGCCATCAAGGCGCTGGCGCATTGGCTGGTCACCGGCCTGCCGCTGACCCTGATCGCGCCCGGTCTGGCCGTGTTCCTGAACCTGCCTGCGGGCGGCTATGGCTGGCTGGTGGCAAGTCTTCTTCTTGGCACCCCGGCGCTGTCGGTGATCGGAGCTTTCGGGGCCGCCCTGACCGTCGGTCTGCGGCGTGGCGGCCTTCTCCTGAGCCTTCTGGTCCTGCCGCTTTACGTGCCGACGCTGATCTTCGGCGGAGAGGTCGTGCGCCGCGGGGCCGAGGGAATGGCGCTGACCACCCCCCTTGCGCTTTTGGCGGCCATCAGCCTGGGTGCGGCGGCCCTGCTGCCCTTTGCGGCCGCAAGTGCGATCCGCGTCAATTTGCGCTAAACCTCTCGCGCGATGGTGTGTTGAGCGGGAACCAAGGACAGGATAGGCAACGGCCCATGTCGATCTGGGAATATGCGAACCCGAAGAAGTTCATGGCACTCTCGGCCCGGGCCTTGCCCTGGGCGGTGGGGCTGACGGTCATTCTGCTGGTGGTGGGCCTGGTCTGGGGCTTTTTCTTCACGCCGGACGACTACAAGCAGGGCTCGACGGTCAAGATCATCTACCTGCATGTGCCCTCGGCGATGATGGCGATCAATGCCTGGGTGATGATGCTGGTCACCTCGCTGATCTGGATCGTCCGCCGCCACCATGTCAGCGCACTGGCCGCCAAGGCAGCCGCCCCCGTGGGCCTGACCTTCACGTTGATCGCGCTGGTCACCGGGGCGCTTTGGGGCCAGCCGATGTGGGGGACCTGGTGGGCCTGGGACCCAAGGCTGACCTCGTTCCTGATCCTGACCCTGTTCTACTTTGGCTACATGGCGCTGTGGGCCGCGATCGAGGACCCGGATACGGCGGCCGACCTGACCTCGATCCTGTGCCTGGTGGGGTCGGTCTTCGCGCTTTTGTCGCGCTATGCGGTGAACTTCTGGAACCAGGGGCTGCACCAGGGGGCATCCCTCAGCCTGGACAAGGAAGAGAACGTCGCGGACGTCTTCTGGGTCCCGCTCCTCGTCTGCATCGCGGGGTTTGTCCTTCTGTTCGTGACGATGGTCCTGCTGCGGACCCGGACGGAAATCCGGGCGCGGCGGCTGAAGGCGCTCTTGGCGCGGGAGAGGGTGGCATGATGCCGGACCTGGGAAAATACGCCGTGGCGGTACTGGGGTCCTATCTGGCGACGGCGGTGCTGATCGCAGCCCTGGTGGGGCTGACGCTGTGGCAAGCGGCGCGGACGCGCCGTGCGCTGGCCGAGGTCGAGGCGCGGCAGGGGAAGTCGGATGGCTAGGTGGCTGATGGTGCTGCCCCCGGTCCTCTTCGCGGGGCTGGCGGGGCTGTTTTACGCGGGGATGTACCGCGACAATCCGGGCGAACTGCAATCGGTCTTCGTCGGCCGACCGGCCCCCGTCCTGCCAATGACGGCGCTGCCGGGCATCCCGGGCGTGGCCGATGCCGACCTGCGGACCGGAGAGGTGACGGTGGTCAACTTCTGGGCGACCTGGTGCCCGCCGTGCCGGGCCGAGCATCCTCAGCTTCTGGCAATGGCGGCGGACGGGGTGCGGGTGGCGGGCGTCAACATCATGGACGACGACGAAAAGGCGGTCGCCTACCTGGCCGAGGAGGGGAACCCCTTCATCGGCGTCGCGACCGACCCGAACGGACGCAACCGGGTGGAATGGGGGGTGACCGCCCCGCCGGAGACCTTCATCGTCGGCGGGGACGGGACCGTCCTTTTCCGCTTTGTCGGTCCGCTGATCGGGACGGATTACGAGACCCGATTCCTGCCCGAACTTCAGAAGGCGCTGGCCGGCGGGGCGTAGAAACCGCGCTTGGGCAGGGTTAGGTGTCCCTGACATCAAGGGCTTGGGCGCCGGTGGTCAGGAACGGTCAACCTGATCGGGCGGTGGGCCAACCCCGCGCGAAGGCGCGGGAACGGCCCACCCTACGTGCCTTGCGCCTTAGATCAACGCCAGCGCCAGGACGAAGGCCAGCGCGGCGAGGAGCGTGAGGTCGACGGGGGCCGGGACGGGCAGGGTGCGGCTGTCGGAACGGGTCAGCGCGGACTGCGGACGGAGCGGCGGGAAACGGTCTGACATGACATAAGCCTTCTGGCTGGGGATAGGGCCAGATTGCGCGCCGAAGTGAGAACAAAAAGTGAAAGCCCGGGGATTGCCCGGGCTTTCTTGGGAAACAATCGGTTTCCAGAATCAGGACGCTGCGAGGTTCCGCAGGACGTAATGCAGGACGCCGCCGTTCTCGACGTATTCGACCTCGATCTCGGTATCGATCCGGCATTTCAGCTGGATGACCTTCTCGGTGCCGTCGGCATAGCGGATGGTGCAGGGCACGGTCGAAAGCGGCTTCAGCCCGCCTTCCAGCCCGCCGATGCTGACCACCTCGTCGCCTTTCAGGCCCAGCGACTTGCGGGTGTCGCCGCCGGTGAACTCGAACGGGATGACGCCCATGCCGACAAGGTTCGAGCGGTGGATACGCTCGAACGATTCGGCGATGACGGCCTTGACGCCCAGAAGCGCGGTGCCCTTGGCGGCCCAGTCGCGCGACGAGCCTGCGCCGTATTCGATGCCGCCGAAGATCACCAGCGGTGTGCCCTGCGCCTGATAGGCCATCGAGGCGTCGTAGATCGAGGTCTGCTGCCCGTCCGGCCCCTTGGTGTAGCCGCCCTCGACCCCATCGAGCATCTCGTTCTTGATGCGGATGTTGGCGAAGGTGCCGCGCATCATCACCTCATGGTTGCCGCGCCGGGCCCCGTAGGAGTTGAACTCGCTGACCGGAACTTGCCGTTCCGTCAGATACTTGCCAGCCGGAGTTGAGGCTTTGAATGAACCGGCAGGCGAGATGTGGTCGGTGGTGATCATGTCGCCCAGAAGCGCCAGCACCCGCGCGCCGGTGATGTTCCTGATGACCCCGGGCGTGGCCGACATGCCCTGGAAATAGGGCGGGTTCTGGATGTAGGTCGAGGTCGGCGGCCAGTCGTAGACCTCGCTATCGGTGATCTCGACGGCCTGCCACTTGGCGTCGCCCTTGAAGACATCGGCGTATTTCGACTGGAAGGCTTCGCGCGTCACGACCGCGTGGACGATGTCGGCGATTTCCTTGTTCGTCGGCCAGATGTCTTTCAGATAGACCGGCTGCCCGTTCGACCCTGTGCCGAGCGGTTCGGTCGTGAGGTCGATGTTCATGTCGCCCGCCAGCGCATAGGCGACGACCAGCGGCGGCGAGGCGAGGTAGTTGGCGCGGACATCGGGGGAAATCCGGCCCTCGAAGTTGCGGTTGCCCGACAGGACGGCGGCGGCCACGAGGTCGCCTTCGTTGATCGCCTTGGAAATCTCGGGCTGCAGGGGACCCGAGTTGCCAATGCAGGTGGTGCAGCCGTAGCCGACAAGGTTGAAGCCGACGGCGTCGAGGTCTTCCTGCAGGCCCGCGGCGTTCAGGTATTCCGACACGACTTGGCTTCCGGGGGCGAGCGAGGTCTTGACCCACGGCTTGCGGTTCAGACCCAAAGCGCGGGCCTTGCGCGCCACCAGACCTGCGCCGATCAGCACATAGGGGTTCGACGTGTTGGTGCAGGAGGTGATCGAGGCGATCACGACCTTGCCCGAGGAGAGGGTGTAGCCTTCGCCCTCGACGGCCACTTCCTTGCCCTGCGGGCGCTTGAAACTGGCCTCCATCTCCTTGGCGAAGGACGCCTTGGCGTCGGTCAGCGGCAGGTAGTCCTGCGGGCGCTTCGGGCCGGAAATGGCGGGGACAATAGTGGACATGTCGAGGTGCAGGGTCGAGGTGTAGACCGGGTCGTAGTCTGGGCCGCGCCACATGCCGTTGGCTTTGGCATAGGCTTCGACGAGGGCGATGCGGCCTTCGTCGCGGCCGGTCATGTGCATGTAGCGCAGGGTTTCATCGTCGATCGGGAAGAAGCCACAGGTGGCGCCGTATTCCGGGGCCATGTTGGCGATGGTCGCGCGGTCGGCGAGTGGGAGGTGGTCCAGCCCCTCACCGTAGAATTCGACGAACTTGTTCACCACGCCGTGTTTCCGCAGCATCTGGACGACCTTCAGGACCAGGTCGGTCGCCGTGGTGCCTTCCATCATCGCGCCGGTCAGCTTGAAGCCGACGACCTCGGGGATCAGCATCGAGACGGGCTGGCCCAGCATCGCGGCCTCGGCCTCGATCCCGCCGACGCCCCAGCCAAGGACGGCAAGGCCGTTGACCATCGTGGTGTGGCTGTCGGTGCCGACAAGGGTGTCGGGATAGGCGACCAGGTTGCCGTTCTGGTCGGTGTCGGTCCAGACGGTCTGGGCGAGGTATTCCAGGTTCACCTGGTGGCAGATGCCGGTGCCGGGGGGCACGACGCGGAAGTTGTTGAAGGCGTTCTGGCCCCATTTCAGGAAGACGTAACGCTCCATGTTCCGCTCATATTCGCGGTCCACGTTCATCTGGAAGGCGCGGGGGTGGCCGAATTCGTCGATCATCACCGAGTGGTCGATCACAAGGTCCACCGGAACCAGCGGGTTGATCTTGGCGGCCGAGCCCTTGAGGCCCTTGATCCCGTCGCGCATCGCGGCAAGGTCGACGACGGCGGGGACGCCGGTGAAGTCCTGCATCAGCACGCGGGCCGGGCGATAGGCGATCTCGATCGGGTTCTGGCCGCCGTTCTTGCCCCAGGTGGAGAAGGCCTTGATGTCATCGACCGTGACGGTCTTGGCATCCTCGAACCGCAGCATGTTTTCGAGCACCACCTTCAGCGCGGCGGGGAGCCGGGAGAAATCGCCCAGGCCCGCGGCCTCGGCTGCCGGGATGGAATAGTAGTGGACCGTCTGGCCCCCTGCGGTCAGGGTCTTGCGGGTCTTCGACAGGTCATGTCCAACGGTGACGGTCATCTCTTGCTCCCTTGAAAGGCGGTGGCTTGCTGCTTGTATACCATTGTATGCCGAATATCCAGCCCTGCTGTGCGCCATTCCTACAGCATGTGACAGGTCTCTCGCAAAACCTTGATTGGCTCGTGGCGGGACAGCTTCCTATAACGAGGTGGGGATAAATGATCGGGATAGGCACCATGCGACATTTCGTCAGCGCGGCATGCGGGTTGTGGCTTGCGGCCGCAGCGCAGGTTCAGGCCGAGCCGGTGGTGGTTGTCGAGCTTTACACCTCGCAAGGGTGTTCGTCCTGCCCGCCGGCGGATGATTTCGTGGCGATGCTGGCCTCGAACCCGCAGATCCTGCCGCTGGCGCTGCATGTCGACTATTGGGATTACATCGGCTGGGCGGACAAGTTCGCCAATCCGAAGTTCACCGACCGCCAGCGCGCCTATGCCAAGGCGGTGGGGTCGCGGACGATCTACACGCCACAGCTGATCATCGGCGGGGCGGACCGGATCGAGGGATTCGCGCCGGAAGAGACCGCTAACCGGCTCCGCGCCCATATGGAGGCGGGGACGACAGTGCGGCTGATGGTCACGCGCGAGGGCGACCGGCTGGTGATCCGGGCCGAGGCCGATCCACCGCTGACCGAACCGGTGCGGGTGCAGCTGGTGCGCTACAAGCCCGAAGAGACGGTGCTGATCGAGCGTGGCGAGAATGCGGGCAAGACGGTGACCTATACCAATATCGTGACGTCGTGGGAGCGGATCGGCGACTGGTCCGGGCAGGAGCCGCTGGAGCTGACGGCTCCGTTCGCGGGGGACCAGCCGGGCGCGGTGATCGTGCAGCACGATGGACCGGCAGCGATCCTGGCGGCGGCCCGGGTCGACTGATCCCGAGCGGGCGGTGGGTCAACCCGCGCCAGGGCGCGGAACGACCCACCCTACTGGCCGCCGCCCTTCCAGCGCCGGTGGATCCAGAACCATTGGCCGGGATGGTCCTTGACCCGCGCCTCCAGCGCCCGGGTCAGCGCCTCGGTCATCGTCCGGGCGTCGCTGTGCGGGATGGGAGCGTCGAGATCGACCTGGAAGCTTAGGCCGTCCGGCTGGCGGGTCGCGAAGAAGGGGATCAGGTCGGCCTTCAGCCGGAGGGCCAGCTGTGCGGCCGATAGGGCCGTGCGGGCCGGGTGGCCGAGGAACGGCAGGGCGACGCCGGTGGCCACGTCCTGATCAAAGAGCAGCACCAGTTGCCCGCCCTCTTTCAGGTGCCGCACGAATCCGGCCGTCCCGGCGCGCCCTTGCGGGAAGACCGGGCCGCCGAACGCCTCCATCGTGCGGACGTAATGCGCGTTGAAGTAGCGGTTCGAGAGGTTCCGGTAGAGCCCGCCGATGTCGAAGCCTTGCGCCACCAGAGCCGCGCGCGCGGCTTCGTAATTTCCGAAATGGCCGGAGACGAGGATCACGGGTCGCTTCGCCTGACGTGCGGCAAGAAGGGCGGGATAACCCGGACCCTGCGGTTCTATTCTGGCGGCGCGGGCGGTGAAGGCGCGGGTCGAGTAGTTCTCGATCAGGGTGCGACCGGCATTGTCCAGCGAGGCCGCCGCGATGGCCTGCCGCTGCGCTGCGGGCAGGTCGGGCCAGACGAGCGCGAGATTTTCCAGCGCGCGCTGACGGTAGCCCGCGAGGGGGCCGATCACCCGCCGCATCAGCCAGCCCATCAGGCCCACACGCCAGGGATAGGGCAGGGCCAGGGCCAGCCCGATCAGCCCGCGCGCCGCGAGGTTGACCAGGAAATGGTCGGGGCGGAAAGGGGGATCGGCATCCTGTGACATGCGGCTTCTAGGCTGCAGGCGCGCGCGACGCCCGGTGTTCGCGGTGCCAGACATAAAGACCCGCCCCCACGATCACAAGCGCACCGATCACCGTCCAGCGGTCGGGCCACTGGTCATAGAGCACCGCGCCCCAGAACGTGGCGAAGACGATCCCCAGATAGGCAAAGGGGGCGACGATCCCGGCCTCGGTGATGGAAAAGCTGCGGATGATGCACAGCTGCGCCCCGGTGCCAAGGCAGGCGATCAGGCCGAACTGCCAGAGGTCCTGCGTGGCAATGGGTTGCCAGACGAAGGGCAGGGCGGCCCCGGCCACGATGGTGCCGAAGAGGGCGGCGTAGACCATCGAGGCCCAGACGCTTTCCTGCGCGCCGATCTTGCGGGTCAGCAGCGCGCTGATCGTGTAGGACAGCGCGCACATCAGCGGCAGGATCGCCCACCAGGTGAAGACGCCCGCGCCCGGCCGGATCACGATCAGCGCGCCGATCAGGGCGACAACGACGCCCGCAATGCGCCGGGGGCCAAGCTTTTCGCCCAGGAAGAGTGCCGCCCCAAGAGTGATGAGAACCGGGTTGATGTCGGCGATGGCGGTGGCCTCGGCCAAACCGATGAACGGCAGCGACAGAAAGAAGAAGGTGGTCGCCCCGAACTGCGAGGCCGAACGCCAGAAATGCAGGACCGGGAACCGGGTGCGCAGGACCGGGACAAGGTGGTGGCGCAGGATCAGCAGGACCAGCACCAGCTGACCGGCAAACCGGACCCAGATCACCTGTGGCGCGGGATAGCGCGCGATCAGGCCCTTGGCCGTGGCATCCATCGCGGTGAAGAGGAAGATCGCAAGGATCATCAAGGCCACGCCGCGCGTGACGGAAGGGATGGTGACGGCGGACATGGGTCCGTTCTAGGCGGCAGGGCGCGAGGCTGCAAGGGTGGGCTGTCCTGCGGCCGACGGAGGCCGTCATATCGGCGCGGCGACCTGCCACGCGCCGCAGGTCGCTGCAGGGCCGGTTTGCCCGGGCCGGGTCAGCCAGTATCGCGCAAGGCTGGAACCAGTGACCAGCGCGGGATCTGAAGTATTGCGCACAGACCAGCGCGGCAGACCTTCCTGCGCGCATGGCCCCGGCTTGGGCGAACGGCGAGCGGCCCTCAGTCCTCCTCCTCCTGGATCAGGGTGATCTCGCCCGAGGCTTCCAGCGTGCGGATCGCGCCGATGATCGCGTTCATCGCCTCTTCTGCGTCCTTGTCCTTGACGCGGCCCCGAGTGGCCATTTCCTCCCGCAGGCCCTGGGCCAGGCGTTGCGAGATGTTGGACAGCAGGAAGTCGGCCGCCTCCTCCAGGCCGGGCTTGCCCGCTGCGGCGGCAAGTGCGGTGACAAGCTGGGGCTGTTCCACCAGGCGGGTGATCTTCGGTGCGTCGCGCGGGTTCAGGCGGGCCGGGATGTGGACGAAGGTGAAGATCGCCTTGCGCACCTCGGCCGCGAAGGCGGCATCCTCGGCTTCCAGACCCAGCAGGACGTCATCGCGGGTCAGCGAAGGCGAGATGTTCAGGATCGCGCCCACCCGTTGCACCGGACCTTGGTCAAAGGCCTTGGGCGGCTGGTTGTCCAGTTCCGCCAAAAGGGCCGCACCGATGCGGCGGACGGTCTCGGGATCGACATTGCCGGTCATCGACACGGCATAGGCCACCCGGCGCGCGCGTTCGCCGGGCAGCTTGCCCAGGATTTCGGCCGCCTTGGCGACAGGAAGCTTCGACAGCATCACGGCGCCAACCTCGACCGCCTCGTTCAGCAGGATCGGCATCAGACGGTCAATCGGCAGCTGGATGATCCGCTCCCACGGGTCGACCTTGGACGAGGCCGAAGACATCCGCCTCAGCCGCTGGGCCGCGGATTGCGAGATGTGGCCGTCCATCATGGCCAGCGCCCCTTCGATCCCGCCGGGGAAGGCAAGACCGACGGATTCAAGTTCGGCCAGGAATTCCGACACCACCTCGTCCAGCGTGGTCCGGTCCACCAGCCGCATCTGCCCCATCTGTTCGGCCAGGGCGGACTGCATGTGTTCGGGCAGCGAGGACAACGGCAGCGAACTGCCCTCGGTCAGAAGGTAGCGGACAATCACCGCCGCCTTCTGCCGTGAGGTCAAAGCCCGCCTCGGCAGGGTCTGCATCGTCGTGATCCGGCGATCCGGGGTGATCCGGGCCAGGGGCGCCATGTCTTGCGGCATCAGGTCCTCATCGATTCGACAAGGTCAGCCTAGACGCCGGCAGGTTAACGGCTGCTTGACCGCGACCTAGCTGGACGGAGTTTCGACGCAGGTGCCCTTCACGGCGTCCCAGGTCGTCCCGGCCATGCAGCTGGCCGCCGTCTGTTCGCTGTGCTGGCCGACGCACTGGGCGAAGGCAAAGCCGGGGAGAAGGGCTATCGCCAGGGCGGCGAGGGTCGTTGCAGTCTTCATCGGTCGTCCTCCTTCTGGTCAGTAGGTGTAGGTTGCTCCGGTGGAAATGGCGGTGGCGAGCGCGGTTTCGGCCCAGGTGCCCTGGCCGCCGCGGGCGCGGATCGCGTCAAGTTGCACCTGTGCCCGCGCCGTGTCGTCCATCTGGACAAGAAGCTGGCCGTAGTAGCTGCGGGCAAGGATATTATCGGGGTTCAACGCTATGGCCCGTTGGTAGGCGGCGATGCCGGCGTCGATCCGGCCGGTCTTGCGCAGAAGGAAGCCCTGGTAGGTCATGACGCGGGACGTCTCGCCCTCGGTCATCAGGGCCAGGACCGCCAGAGCATCGTCATAGCGGCCCGCATAGGCCAGTTCGCGCACCGCGTCGTAGCGCTGGTCGTCGTTGAGGCTTTGATCCTCGGCCTTGATGCAGGCCTTGGTCTTTTCATCCCAGACCGTGC
>NZ_JAXMMF010000085.1:0-46480 GCF_034366665.1 Tabrizicola sp.
AAGTCGGTCTACGTCATGGACGGCAACCGTTGGACCACGGCGGGCGGCATTTCCTCGATCGACCTGATGCTGAAGATCATCGCCGCAGATCATGGCGAGGATCTGGCCAATACCGTGGCCGACCAGATGATCTATTCGACGATCCGCACCGACCAGGACACTCAGCGCCTGTCGATCCCCACCCGGATCGGCGTGCGGCACCCGAAGCTGTCCCAGGTCATCCAGATGATGGAGGGCAACATCGAGGACCCGATGTCCCCGGCCGATCTGGCCGAGGAAGTGGGCATGTCGACCCGCCAGCTGGAACGCCTGTTCCGCCGCTACCTGAACCGCAGCCCAAAGCGCTATTACATGGAGTTGCGGCTGCAAAAGGCGCGCAACCTCTTGATGCAGACCGACATGAGCGTGATCAACGTGGCGCTGGCCTGCGGGTTCGCGTCGCCCTCGCACTTCTCCAAGTGCTACCGCAGTCACTACAGCACCACGCCCTACCGCGAACGTGGGACGCAAGGCATGCCCGGCGTCGTCCCGGTGCGGCTGTCGATCTAGCTGGCCGAGCCTGGCGCCAGCCGATAAACCGCGCCATCGAACACCGACAGAAACCAGATCGACCCGTCCGGGGCCTCGACCACGTCGCGGACCCGGCCGGTTTGCGGAGCAGCTAGCCGTTCCTCGGCAAAGCCGGTCCGGGCGGGGGTGTCCGGGTCCAGGCGACCGATGAAGTCGCTGTTTAGCGAACCGAAGAAGATGTCCCCCTGCCACTCGGGCACCAGCTTTCCCGAGTAGACCATCAGCCCCGACGGCGCGATGGAGGGGTCCCAGTAGTGCAAGGGCTGCTCCATCCCCTGCAGGTCCGTGCCGCGCCCGATCGGGTCGTCATTGTAGTTGCGCCCGTAGGAAATGACGGGCCAACCGTAGTTGCGGCCCAGAGCCGGGGCGTTCAGCTCGTCCCCGCCCTGCGCCCCGTGCTCCACCGTCAGAAGCTGCCCGGTAAGGTCCAGGGCCGCGCCCTGGATGTTGCGATGTCCCAGCGAAAAGGCGCCCGGCAGCCAGCCGTCCTGCGTGATTGCCGGAGTGCCGTCCCGGTTCAGAAGGATCACCTTGCCGGTCATCAGCATCGGGTCCTGCGCCTGCATCCCGCCCGGACCGGTGCCCCGATCACCGGTTGTCAGTGCGACAGTCCCGTCCGGCATCTCGACCAGCCGGGCGCCAAAGTGGCGGCCGCCGGGATAGCCCTCGCCCTGAAACACGATACGGAACCCTTCAAGCCGCGTGCCATCGTCCGACAGCCGCCCCACGCCTGCTGCCGTGGTGCCCCCGCCCTCGACCGCAGCGGCGAAGCTGATCCAGACCTCGCGGCTCGTGGCGAAATCCCGGGGCACCATCACATCAAGCAGCCCGCCCTGCCCTTCGGCCAGAACTTCGGGAACCCCGCCCACAGGCTGAGCCTGACCGTCGCGGACCAACAGAACGCGGCCGCCCCTTTCCGTCACCACGAACGCGCCATCGGGCAGGAAGTCGACGCCCCAGGGTTCATCAAGACCTTGCACCATCGGCGTGATCGCCATGACTCCGGCCGAGGTCTGGATTTCATCAGCCGCAACCGAAAGTGGCAGCAGGGCGAAAAGCGGCACTATTCCGAGCGAAATCTTCAACTGTTGATCCCTTCCTGATGAACGCAAACGCGCCATTGGCAACGCACGATGGAACGCTGTAAAGATAGAAGGCGCAAAGGTTGTGTCGACTCACATGCGGTAACAGTGTCGTCACCCTGTCGACAAAATGGGCCTTTTCTTTTCACGCAGCCCGCACTACCGTCGGCGCAGGATTTCGATCCAATCAGGGAGATACAATCAATGAAGAAACTTCTGCTGGCCGCTTCGGCCTGCGCGCTGATGGCTGGTGCCGCAGCTGCCGAGGACGTCAAGATCGGCATTCTGATCGGCTTCACCGGCCCCATCGAATCTCTGACCTCGCACATGGCGAACGCTGCCGAGACCGCGATGGCCGAAGTGAACGCCTCGGGCAAGGCCAAGAACACCTACACCTCGGTGCGCGGTGACTCGACCTGCACCGACGCCGCCGCTGCCACCGCCGCGGCCGAACGCATGATCACTGCCGAAGGCGTCAAGGGCATCATCGGCGGCGACTGCTCGGGCGTCACCCGCGCTGTCCTGACCAACGTCGCCATGCCAAACGGCATCGTGATGGTCTCGCCCTCGGCCACCTCGCCGGCGCTGACCGCCGACCCGGACAACGGGCTTTTCTTCCGCACCGCACCGTCGGACGCGCGCGAAGGCGAAGTCATGGCCGACATCCTGACCGAAAAGGGCATCAAGTCGATCGCCCTGACCTATTCCAACTCGGACTACGGCAAGGGTCTGGCCGAAGCCATCGCCGCGGCCTTCACCGCCAAGGGCGGCACCGTGACGATCAACGCGGCGCATGACGACGGCAAGGCCGACTACTCGGCCGAAGTCGCGGCACTTGCTGCGGCGGGCGGCGACCTTCTGGTGGTGGCGGGCTATCTGGACCAGGGCGGCAAGGGCATCATCCAGGCCTCGCTCGATACCGGCGCCTTCTCGACCTTCGGTCTGCCGGGCGGCATGGTGGGCGACAGCCTGCCCGCAGCCATCGGTCCGGCTCTGGACGGGTCCTACGGCCAGGTCGCCCAGTCCGACAGCCCCGGCGCTGCCGTGCTGCAGGAAATGGGCAAGACCAACGAGCCCGCTTTCGATGCGACCTCGCCCTACACTCCGGAAAGCTATGACGCCGCTGCGCTGATCATGCTGGCGATGGAAGCCTCGGGCTCGACCGATCCGGCCGTCTACAAGGACAAGATCCTGGAGATCGCCAATGGACCGGCCGACGGTTCGGGCACCAAGATCCTCCCGGGTGAGCTGGGCAAGGCGCTGGAGCTGATCGCTGCCGGCACCGCCATCGACTACGATGGCGCTTCGGGCGTGACGCTGATCGGGCCGGGCGAATCCGCTGGCCGCTACAAGCAGTTCGAGGTCAAGGGCGGCGTCTACGAGACTGTCCAGTTCCGTTGATCTGATCTTGATGTGAAGCGCGGCGCGGCCCGGGACATCCCCGGGCCGTTGCCCAAAAGAAAGCCCCGCCAGAAGGCGCAACGGGCTGCTACGGGGGAAGCGAATGATCCGGGTCGAGAAGCTGCACAAGCATTTCGGCGGCTTTCATGCCGTTGACGGCGCATCGCTGGAGATCAAGACCGGCACGATCACCGGCCTGATCGGTCCGAACGGCGCAGGCAAGACCACGCTGTTCAACGTGATCGCCGGCCGCTACACGCCGACCAGCGGCCAGGTCTTCATGGACGGCGAGGACATCACCGGGCTGCAGCCGCATCAGCTGTTTGCCAAGGGACTTCTGCGCACCTTCCAGATTGCTCATGAATTCAGCTCGATGACTGTACGCGAGAACCTGATGATGGTTCCGCCGCGCCAGACCGGCGAAAAGCTGTGGAACGCCCTCTTCTCGCGCGGGGCCGTGGCCGAGGAAGAAGAGCGCATCCGCCAGAAGGCCGACGAGGTGCTCGAATTCCTGACGATCAGCCATATTGCCGACCAGAAGGCCGGGATGATCTCGGGCGGGCAGAAAAAGCTGGTGGAACTGGGCCGCACGATGATGGTCGACGCCAAGATCGTCTTCCTGGACGAGGTGGGCGCGGGCGTGAACCGGACGCTCCTCAACACCATCGGCGATGCCATCGTGCGGCTGAACAAGGAACGCGGCTACACTTTCTGCGTGATCGAGCATGACATGGATTTCATCGGCCGCCTTTGCGATCCGGTGATCTGCATGGCCGAGGGCAAGGTCCTGGCCGAGGGCACCGTGGACGAGGTCAAGAACGACGAACGTGTGATCGAGGCCTATCTGGGCCGTGGCCTGAAGAACAAACTCAAGGAGGGTGTGGCGTGAAGCTTGGAAACCTGATCCTGGTCGCCTGCCTGGCGCTGCCGGGCGTGGCGCTGGCGCAATCCTCGGTCGGCAAGGCCGTCGTGGGTGGCAAGACGGTGACGCTGTTCGACGACGGCACCTGGAAATACGCGGATGCGGCGGCCGCCCTGACGCCGGGCGCCTGCGAGGATGTGACGCCCACCGTGCAGTTCTGTGCCGCAGCCCTTGGCTGGGCGACCACTCCGCCCGCCAGCCCCGAGATCAACGCCGCTTACCGGATCGACGCGCGCCACTACGCGCAGTATCTGATCGAGGATCTGGGCAGCGATGATGGCCTTACGCCGGAGTTCATGCGTCAGGTCGTGCTGGACAATGCCCAGATGGCGACCGGCAACACGCCCGAAGTCATAGACGTGCAGCCGGTGACCCTGGGCGCGCTGACCGGGGACACCGTGGTCTACAAGGCCAAGATCAATGGCCTGGATGTGGTCTTCGCCAATTCCGTCTTCGTCGAACCGAAGCGGGTCATGCAGATCATGACCTATGCCATCGGAAGCGAGTTCTCGCCGCAGCACGCGGGCTACCAGGCCGATTTCCTGGCGAACACCAAGCTGGCCGACTGATGCGCGCCGGTTCGCCCTTTCGTCTTCCGGCCCTGCAACTGGACCCCTCCGCATGAGCGCACCTTTTCTGATCGGCGAAAACATGACCGGCGGCTACGGCGCGGTCGATATTCTGCATGACTGCACGCTGGCCGTGGAACCGGGCGAGATCGCGGTCATCGTCGGTCCGAACGGCGCGGGCAAGTCCACGGCGATGAAGGCGGTCTTCGGGATGCTGAAGCTGCGCCAGGGCAGCGTGAAGCTGATGGGCGAGGATATCACCGCGCTCAGCCCGCAGGCCCGGGTCCGCAAGGGGATGGGCTTCGTGCCGCAGACCCACAACATCTTCACCGGCATGACCGTGGAAGAGAACCTGGAAATGGGTGCGTTCATCCGGACGGACGACACGATCCGCGACACGATGGAGCAGATCTACGCCCTGTTCCCGATCCTGAAGCAGAAGCGCTACCAGAAGGCGGGGGAACTGTCGGGCGGCCAGCGCCAGCAGGTCGCCGTGGGCCGCGCGCTGATGACCCAGCCCAAGGTGCTGATGCTGGACGAACCCACCGCCGGGGTCAGCCCGATCGTGATGGACGAGCTTTTCGACCGCATCATCGAGATTGCCCGCACCGGGATTTCGATCCTGATGGTGGAACAGAACGCCCGGCAGGCGCTGGACATCGCCGACAAGGGCTTTGTCCTTGTGCAGGGCCGCAACCGCTATACCGACACCGGGCAAGCCCTGCTGGCCGACCCGGATGTCCGCAAATCCTTCCTGGGAGGCTGACGATGACCCGCGCTGCCCTTGCCCTTCTGGCTTTGCTGCCCCTGCCCGCCTTTGCCGGGTTCGAATGCAAGGTCGACCGCCAATGCGGCGGCGGCTCCTGCGAGACCTATCCCGGCGGCCCCTTCGTGATCGAGCAGACCGGCGACACTTGGGCCATCACCGCCGATGGCCAGTCCTGGCAGGCGTTCGAGGCCGGCTTTATCGACGACACCGGCGAGCTGGTTCTGGTCATGCCGCCGCAAGGCGGGATGTCGGGCATGATCAGCATCTTCCCCGAGGGCCAGTTCCTCTTTACCGCCCATGCCGCCGGCCCGGTGGCCATCAGCGGTGAAGGCGCCTGCGTCGCCACCGGCGGCTAAGGCCGTTTCCCCTTTCTCTGACCAGCGTGACCTGATGGACCTCCTGAACGCCCTTGTCGCCTTTCTGAACTTCATCGTCGTGCCTGGCCTTGCCTATGGCAGCCAGCTGGCGCTGGGGGCGCTTGGCATCACGCTGATCTTCAGCGTCCTGCGCTTTTCCAACTTTGCGCATGGCGACACGATGGCCTTCGGCACGGCCTTCGTGATCCTCTTCACATGGTGGTTCCAGTCGATGGGGATCACCGCCGGCCCGCTCCCGACCGCGCTTCTGGCCCTGCCCCTTGGCATCCTCGTCACCATCGCGATGGTGCTGGCGACGGACCGGGTGGTCTACCGCTTCTACCGCAAGCAGCGCGCCAAGCCGATCATCGTGGTCATCGTCTCGACTGGGGTGATGTTCGTGATGAACGGTCTGGTGCGCCTGATCATCGGCACTTCCGAGCAGAACTTCACCGATGGTGAGCGGATGATGCTGAATCCGCAGGACTTCAAGGCCTGGACCGGGCTGGCCGAGCCCTTGGCGATCAAGACGACAGCGGCGATCTCGGTCATCGCGGCGGTCATCTGCTGCGCGGCGCTGTTCTGGTTCCTACAGAAGACGCGGACCGGCAAGTCGATGCGCGCCTATTCCGACAACGAGGACCTGGCGCTGCTGTCCGGGATCAACCCCGAACGCGTGGTGATGATCACCTGGATCATCGCGGGCGCGCTGGCCTGTATCGCGGGCACGCTGTACGGGTTGGACAAGTCCTACCGCGGGATCGTCTATTTCAGCCTTCTGATGCCGATGTTCGCCGCTGCTGTCGTCGGCGGCCTTGGCTCGCCTGTGGGGGCCGTGGTCGGCAGCTTCATCGTCGCCTTCTCAGAGCTGATCGTTACCAGCGCCTGGAGAAAGATCCTGGGCTATCTGGTTCCGCCCGACTGGCTGGGCGACGGGCTCTACCAGGCGCTGTCCACCGACTACAAGGTCGCGGTCAGTTTCTCGATCCTGATCCTGGTCCTGCTGTTCCGCCCGCAGGGCATCTTCGGAGGCAAGTGACATGGCCCAATATCGCAACCTTTTCCTCTTTGCCGGTGTCGCACTCCTGTTCATCCTGACGGGCGTGTTTCAAAGCTGGAACCTGTCACTGAACATCCTGAACCTGGCCCTGCTGTCCTGCATCATGGCGATCGGGGTGAATATCCAGTGGGGCTATGCGGGTCTCTTCTCGACCGGCATCGTCGGGTCGGTGGCGCTTGGAGGGCTGGCGGTCGTTCTGATCTCGGCCAAGCCGGTGCCGGCAGGCTGGGCGGCGGGCGGGTTGCAGATCGTGGAAGCGCTGCTGTTCGCGGCGCTTGCCATCGCCTTCGCAACCTGGCTTTACCGCCGCCTGAAGCCAGGGACCAACCGAGCGCTGGCGTTGGCGCTGTATCTGGTGGTGGCCTTTTTCATCTACCGTCTGCTGCTGGACCCCGGCGTCATCGCCGTGGAATCCAACAACCCCGCTCAGGACGGAAACATTGGCGGGCTGGGTCTGAACTCGCTGGTGGCCTGGCCTGTGGGGGCGCTGATGGCCGCTGCTGCTGCCTGGGTCATCGGCAAGATCGCCCTTGGCCTGCGCGAGGACTACCTGGCCATCGCCACTTTGGGCATCGCCGAGATCATCGTCACTGTCCTGCGCAACGAGGATTGGCTGGCGCGTGGCGTGAAGAACCTGATCGACCTGCCCCGCCCCTGGCCCGTGCCTTACGAGGTCGACCTGCAGGTCAACCCGACCTTCCTTGAACCCGTGGCGAATGCCGGGCTGGACCCGGTCACTGCCTCGACCATATTCGTCAAGCTCCTCTACGCCTTCATGTTCGGCCTTGTCCTGGTCCTGCTGGTCTGGGGCTGCGAACGGGCGCTGAACAGTCCCTGGGGCCGCACTGTCCGCGCCATTCGCGACAACGAGATTTCCGCCGCCGCGATGGGCAAGGACGTGAAGTTCCGCCACCTGCAGATCTTCATCATCGGCTCGGCCGTCGTCGGGCTTGCCGGGGCCATGCTGACCTCGATGGAAGGTCAGCTGACCCCGCCGTCCTACCTGCCCTTGCGCTTTACGTTCCTGATCTGGGTGATGGTGATCGTGGGCGGATCGGGCAACAACTGGGGCTCGATCCTGGGCGGCCTCCTGATCGGCTGGCTTTACCTCGCGGTCGAGTTCCTGGGCCCGCAGGTCATGGGCGCGATCACGGCAGGCCTGCCTGCGGGCGACTTGAAGGACCACCTGCAGGACACCGCCGCGCATATGCGCCTGCTGACCCTGGGCGTCGTCCTCCTTCTCGTCATGCGCTTTGCGCCGAAGGGACTGATCCCCGAGAAGTAAGCCCCTCGCGGCCCGGCAACTGTGTCTGGCCGCGACATTCTTTGTCGCAAATCCTCATGCCAACCGCCCTCTGCCCCGTCATGGTGCGGCAAAACCGGATTTGGCGGAGAGACTTGCAATGAAAACCCATGCGCGCGTGGTGGTGATTGGCGGCGGCGTTGTCGGCTGTTCGGTCCTGTATCACCTGACCAAGCTTGGCTGGTCGGACGTGATGCTGATCGAACGGTCCGAGTTGACCTCGGGCTCGACCTGGCATGCGGCGGGCGGGTTCCATACGCTGAACGGCGACACCAACATGGCGGCGCTGCAGGGCTACACCATCCGGCTTTACAAAGAGCTTGAGGCGATCACCGGCATGTCCTGCGGGCTGCACCATGTGGGCGGCATCACCCTTGCCGACAACAAGGAACGGTTCGACCAGCTGAAGGCCGAACGCGCCAAGCATCGCTACATGGGCCTGGATACCGAAATCCTGGGGCCGGAGGAGATCAACAAGTTTACCGATGGCATGGTGAACCTGGAAGGTATCGTCGGCGCGCTGTATGACCCGCTGGACGGTCACCTTGACCCCTCCGGGACGACCCACGCCTATGCCAAGGCCGCGCGGATGGGCGGGGCGGAAATCGTCCTGCACAACCGTGTGCTGGAGACGAACCCGACCAAGGACGGCTGGGAAGTTGTCACCGAAAAGGGCACCGTCACCTGCGAGCATCTGGTGAACGCAGGCGGCCTTTGGGCGCGGGAGATTGGCGCAATGGCCGGGGTTTACCTGCCACTGTTGCCAATGGCGCACCAATACCTGGTCACCGACGACATCCCCGAGATCATGGAAATCTTGAAATCCGGCCGCGAATTCCCGCATGTCATGGACCCGGGCGGCGAGTCCTACCTGCGCCAGGAAGGCCGGGGCCTTTGCATCGGCTTTTATGAAAAGCCCTGCGAACCCTGGGCCGTCGACGGCACGCCGTGGACCTTCGGGCATGAGCTTCTGAACGAACAGTTCGACAAGATCGAGGACAGCGTCAACTTCGCCTACCGCCGGTTCCCCGTGCTGGAGCGCACCGGCGTCAAGCGGGTGATCCACGGGCCCTTCACCTTCGCCCCCGACGGCAACCCGCTGATCGGCCCGGTGCAGGGCCTGCGTAACTACTGGTCGGCTTGCGCGGTCATGGCGGGCTTCTCCCAGGGTGGCGGCATGGGCCTTGCCCTGGCGCAATGGATGATCGAGGGCGAGGTCGAGCGTGACCCGCGCGGCTTTGACGTCAGCCGCTTCGGCACCTGGACTACTCCGGGCTACACCGTCCCGAAGGTGATCGAGAACTACCAGATGCGCTTTTCGGTCGGCTACCCGAACGAGGAACGCCCCGCCGCCCGCCCCTTCCGCACCACGCCGATGTACGACATCAACGACAAGCTGGGCGCGGTCTGGGGGCAACAATATGGCCTGGAAGTCCCCAACTACTACGCCCTGCCCGGCGAGCCGCGCTATGAAACGCCGACCTTCAAACGCTCCAACGCCTGGGAGGCGACGCGTCAGGAAGTGATGGCGGTCCGCGAAGGTGTCGGCATCAACGAATTGCAGAACTTCGGCAAGTATTCCGTCACCGGCCCCAATGCCCGGGCCTGGCTGGACCGGATCATGGCCGGCCGCATCCCGAAGCCGGGCCGGTTGTCGCTGACCCCGATGTTGGCCCATTCCGGCAAGATCATCGGCGACTTCACCGTGTCCTGCCTGTCCGAGACCGAGTTCCAGCTGACCGCCAGCTATGGTGCGCAAGGCTGGCATCAGCGGTGGTTCGAGCAGCATGAAGAACCGGGCGTAAACGTCCAGAATATCTCGGATTCCCGCTCGGGCTTTCAGATTGCAGGGCCGAAGGCGCGTGAGCTTCTGGCCCGCGTGACCCGGTCCGATGTCAGCGCCGAGGCGTTCAAGTTCATGGATGTGCGCCGCATGACCGTGGGCATGGCCAACTGCATCGTGCAGCGGGTCAGCTACACCGCCGACCTGGGGTATGAAATCTTCACCGACCACATGTCGGTCCGCCAGCTGTGGGACACGCTGTCTGCCGCGGGCCAAGACCTCGGCCTGCGTCCCTTCGGCATGCGCGCGATGATGTCGCTGCGGCTGGACAAGTGGTTCGGCAGCTGGGGCCGCGAGTTCAGCCCCGACTACACCCCGCTTGAGACTGGCCTTGACCGTTTCATCAGCTGGAACAAGCCCGCCGACTGGATCGGCAAGGCCGCCGCGATGAAGGAAAAGGCCGAAGGGCCCAAGCGCAAGCTGGTGCCGATCGTGGTCGATGCCAGCGACGCCGATGTCGTGGCATGGGAGCCGATCTGGCTGGACGGCAACGTGGTCGGCTGGTGCACGAGCGGAGGCTTCAGCCACTGGACCGGCAAGTCCGTCGCGCAGGGCTTCATCCCCGCCGACCGGGTGCAGGACGGGCTGGAGTTGGAGGTCGAAATCCTGGGCGAGCGTCGCAAGGCCCGCGTCCACCTTGCGCCCCTGTGGGATGACGGGGGCCGGATGCGCGCCTGACGTAGCGTCACGCCGCGCTTGACAACCGGACCGGGTCGGATGGAGCATTTGCCCATGCGACCCACCGTCCACATCCTTGTGCTTGCTGCCGGTGCGTCGTCTCGGATGCGCGGGGCCGACAAGCTTTTGCAAGCGGTCAAGGGCCGACCGATCCTGCGGCTGGTGGCCGAGACGGCCCTTGCCAGCGGTGCCCCTGTCCTTGTCACCCTGCCACCCACATCCGAGGCGCGGCGTGCGGCGGTCGCGGACCTTGCGGTCAGGGTGGTGGACATCCCCGATGCAGCGCAGGGCATGTCGCGGTCCATCATCCGCGGGCTGGCCGCTGTGGTCGAGCCGGGGCCGGAAGACGGGCTCATGATCCTGCCCGCTGACATGCCCGGGTTTTCCGCCAAGGCGCTGGCCGACCTTATCTCACGCTTTCGGGCCGAACCCGAGCTGATCTGGCGTGGCGGGACCACGGATGGCACTCCCGGTCATCCGGCGATCATCCCACGTGACTTGTGGCCCGAGCTTGCTGCGATCACCGGCGACGAAGGCGGCCGGTCGGTTCTGAAACGTCACGCCGACCGGGTCCGTCAGGTGCCCCTGCCCGGCCGGATGGCCACGCTGGACCTGGACACGCCCGAGGACTGGACGGCCTTCCGCAGCCGCCCGGCCCCTTAGCCCAGAATTAGCACCCGCGCCTCGTGCGCCTTCAGCGACAGGCGGGCGGCGGGGAAACTGGTTGCGTCCACACCCAGTTCGGGGAACAGCGCCAGCACTTCGGCGCGGGCTGCGTCCTCCAGAGCGTTCAGCGTTCGTTCGGCTGGCTGGAAGCTTTCAGTCCAGATCCCGTCCGACAGCACGATCTCATGCTTGTCGAACAGGATATGCACATAGGTCACCCCCTCGGCCGGCAGTGCGCGCGACACGTCGGACAGACCGATCAGGTGCTTGGCCGGAACCAGGACCTCGCTTTCGCCGAAATACATCTCGGCCCGCGCGCCTTCGACCAACACACGGTGCTGCGGAGACAGCATGATGCTGCGGTCGGGGCCAGAGCTTCCCAAAGCGCCCGCGCTGATCCGCACGGGCTGCAATTCGGGGCGGGCCTGCAAGTCGACCTTGCTGAGGATCCGACGCCCCACCCAGCGCAGCGGCTGCAGACCATTGTCGCGCGTGACCACCATGTCGCCTGCTGCCAGAGATTCGACCGGGACCGGTCCTTGGGCTGTCAGAATGCAGGTGCCGGCGGTAAAGCAGACGATCACCAGGTTTTCGATATCGGTGAAGTTCAGCGTGCCGATCGGGGTGATGCCGTCCGGCGCAAAGAAGGTAAGCGTCCCGTTCTCGGCGTTCAGCGGGTCATAGACCAGATCGATCCGCGCCCAGCCGAAGCCGGTGATGTCCACCCGCAGCGTGTCGTTGTCGTCACCACCGCCGCCGCCAAAGACGTTCTCGGGCCCGGTGACATCGACAAACCCCGCCGAGATCAGATCGCGGTCGTCGCCGCCATAGATCGAATCCGACCCAAGCCCGCCATAGAGGACGTCGTTCCCGACCTCGCCATACAGCGTGTCATTGCCGTCATCGGCAAAAAGCGTGTCGACCCCATCGCCGCCATAAAGCTGATCGTTGCCGGTGCCGCCGAAAACCCGGTCATTCCCGGCCTCGCCGTTAAGGACATCCGGCCCGGCGTCACCATAAAGCGTGTCCGCATCATCCCCTGCCCAGACAGTGTCGCTTCCATCTCCGCCATAGATCAGGTTGCTTCCAGCCAAGGCGGCAAACGGCACGTCGTCGATCGTGTCGTCGCCAGCGCCACCGTAGACCGTATCGTTGCCCGAGCCGAAGATCAGCCGGTCGTTGCCTTCCCCACCATCGACAAGGTCAGCCCCATCGCCGGCCTCTATGCTGTCATTGCCAAGCCCGCCGAAGACCCGATCCGCGCCGTCGCCACCAAGCAACGTGTCGTTACCGACATCGCCGTAAAGCGTGTCCTGGTCGGCCCCGCCGAAGACCTGATCGTCCTCGGTGCCTCCATAGATCAGGTCGTTCTCGACCCCGCCATAGAGCGTGTCGTTGCCCGCCTCACCCGACAGGGTGTCGCGGCCCTCATCGCCGTAGAGAAGATCCTCGCCAAGCCCGGCCTGCAGGAAGTCGTCGCCAAGGCCGCCAGCGACCGTGTCGTCGTCAGCCGTGGCCGCACTTTCCGGGATCGTCGTGAAATGGACATCGGAAACGTTGATGGCCTGGGGTGTTCCAGTTATGCCAGCGTCGCCGTACTGGATGACGATCGAGGCGACAGGTCCCGGAATGTAATAGAGGACCGAGCCGGCTTCCGCACCTGGCGAGGTGTTGAACCCGTCCGGATCGCCGGGTTGCGGGACAGCCGTGACGGTGTTCCCGGTCCGAACCAGCTGTGATGAGCCGACAGTGATCGTGACCGGCAAAAGGTTACCGAAAGCGTCGTAGGCGTTGACCGTGACCGTGTCGCGGAAACCGGTAGCATCGTTCGAGGTGTCAATGTCCGAGATACGGAAATAGACGTTGCTGACCTGATCGGTCACTCCGGATCCGGGCGCTGCCGCGAAGTCGATGGTGACTTCGGACACGCCTGGACCGCCGTCCCGGTAAAGCACACCCGCCGAGCCGGTGTCGAAAGTGCGTCCATCCGGGAAATCCGTCGGACCGGCATAGATCGGACCGGCTGCCCCGCCACCCGGAAGGTCGTCTTCCGTGAACTGGGAAGTCGGGTCATCTTCGGTGTAGGTCACCGAAACGCTTACCCGGGGCGTGCCGCCTGCTCCGGGGACCGTTTGGCTGAAGCCAGCCTCGAAACTTGTTGTCGTGCCACCCGGCTGAGCATCCCAATCCAGCCGCAAGTTTTCGGCTGGGGCGGGCGTCACGGCGGGCGGAGTATCCGGGCCCGCGTCGATGACATCATTTCCACTACCGCCGACGATGGAATCGTTGCCGAAGCCGCCGACAATCGTGTCCGCGCCGTCGCCGCCGAAGATGACGTTTGCATCGGACGTGCCGACCAGGGAATCGTTGAAGGCCGAACCGATCAGGCCTTCGATCCCGGTCAGGATATCGCCTGCCGCATGGGCGCCGCTTTCGGCAGCGCCATCACTCAGGTTGACCTGAACCGAGTTGTTCGATCCGCTGTAGTCGGCAAAGTCGAATCCCTGCCCACCAAACAGCTCGTCGCCGGCTTCACTGCCAACCAGCGTGTCACTACCCGACCCGCCGTAGAGAAAGTCAATGCCAGCGCCGCCATCCAGATAATCGTTGTCGATCCCACCATAAAGCCGGTCCGCATCAGCGCCGCCATAAAGCTGGTCGTTGCCCGCGGAACCCAGCAGGGAATCCGCCCCCGCCTCGCCGGAAATCGTGTCGTCGCCAGCCGCGCCATCAGAGGTATCGGCACCGCCACCCAGCGATATCCGGTTCGCCTGTGCATTCCCGGTTACAAAGTCGGCTCCGCTTCCGGTTAGGACGTTCTCGATGCCCACAAGGGTATCATTGCCAAGCCCGGTGGCCAGGCCTGTTGTCAAGTTGACGGTCACCGCCGATATGTTGGCCGAGAAGATGGGAATTGGCGAAAGGTCGGTCAGATTGCGGCTGTAGTCGGCCGTGTCGACCCCCGCACCGCCGTACAGCAAGTCACTGCCACCACCCGATCCGCCGATCAGCGTATCGTTGCCGGTACCGCCGTAGATGACGTCACTGCCCGTGCCGCCATCCAGGAAATCATCGCCGCCACCGGTACCGGGTCCGCCATACAGGACATCTCCCGAGCCAATGCCCCAAAGAGAGTCGTTCTCGGAATCATTGCCGGTGAGAGTCTCACCCGACCCCGAGCCTTCGATCGTCGCCATGTCTGTCTGTCCCCGTACGCCGTTCAGTCGTAGTCAGCTTTCGTGTCCGATCCGTGACCGAACCCGGTAAGCTTTGCGCCATTCTGATGACGTCTCTACCAATTGCGCGCCAAGTTACTCTGTATCCCGCGCCGCCTGCAACGGCGTTACCCGGACAATCGCAGGTGGCTAGCGACGTTATGCCTCAGGCGACAGCGACGGCGGGATGCGGGCCGTCGGCGAAGAAGCGGCTTTGCCCATAGGCGGCGCGGCCCGCTTCGGTTTTCAGTTCGGGGAAGATCTCGAAGATCTCCAGCCGCTGCGCGTTGCCGATACCCTTCAGCGAGGTGTCCTCGGGATGGAAGGTTTCGGTCCAGACCCCGTTGCTTAGAACCACCTCGTGCCGGTCGCACATGAAGTGGATGTAGGTCGTCCCGCTGGACTGCACCGTATGCACACCTTGCGCGGCCAGGTGCTTTGCGGCGACCAGGACTTCACGCTCGGCAAAGCGGACCGAGGTGCGGTTGTTGGCCACCAGGATACGGTGGTTGGGCGAGACCATCATGTCCCGCTCGGGTAGCCCCTTGCCAAGCGAGCCCTGCTGGATGAACACCGGCAGAAGATGCGGATCGGCCTGGAAGTCATGCAGGAACATCTGGGTCTTTCCCACCCAACGCACCGGCTGGATGCCGTTGTCCCGGGTCACGACCCGGTCACCGGCAGAGAGGAATTCGACCGGCAGTTCGCCGCGCTGCGTGGTGATCAGCGTGCCCGGAGTGAAACAGGGCGTGCACCGCTGGGGCTTGGGGGAATGGGTGGTGTCAAATGTCATTTCTGCATACTCGTCCAGGCGTCATTGTCCTGCTGCTTCAACCTGTCGCCCGGCGCGCCAAGAACCGGGGTCCTGCTTCTGGATAGTCCTGCCAGCCGGGGCATGGGAAGGGAAAAGTTCTTTGCAAAACAAGGACAACACCGGCTGAATTCAGCCGAGACGTGTGTCCGTCGCGGCAGCGATGTCGCCCTGCCTTGCGCCGCCTCGCCGAAACGACGAACCCACCCGAACGAACAGTCCGGCTAACTGGTCGTGACAGAAGTTCTTTCAATCTTGCCGTGTATTTTAATCAATCGCTCAACCCGATTTCAACGACACCCGGAACGGGTACTGTCACGCCTTGGTGAGGCGAAGGTTTGCAGCGCGTTCGGTGTCGCAGCGCGGGGTAGAGTGTTTCCCAAGACCGGGCAAACGGCGCCGGAAACAGGGACTGACCCTGAACCGCGAAGGATGTCCCGTCGCGCCGCCTGCACCCGCCGAATCGCTTTCAGGAGGAAAGTGGTGCCCGAGGCGAGACTCGAACTCGCAAGCCTTGCGGCGGAGGATTTTGAATCCCCTGCGTCTACCATTCCACCACTCGGGCCACCGAAGGCTGATCTACTGCCTTGGAACCGCGCCGTCAACGCGTCACAGATCGTCCGTGCCGAAGGTGTCGCAGTCGGACAGGCGACCGGACTGCAGGCCGATCATGAACCAGCGCGACCGCTGTTCCGAGGTGCCATGCGTGAACGTATGCGGCATCGGGCGCTGCCCGGCGTTGCGCTGCAAGGTGTCGTCGCCGATCTGGCGGGCGGCGTTCACTGCCTCTTCCAGGTCGCCGCGTTCGACCGTGCCCAGGTTTTGCGCCGCCTCACGCGCCCAGATGCCCGACAGGCAGTCGGCCTGCAGCTCGATCCGGACCGAGATCGCGTTCGATTCCTCCTGGCTGACCTGCTGGCGGATGCGGGTCGATTCCTCAAGAATGCCAAGCTCGTTCTGGATGTGGTGGCCGATCTCGTGGGCGACCACGTAGGCGGCGGCAAAGTCGCCCGAGGCGCCAAGCCGCTGGTGCATCGTCGTGAAGAAGGCGGTGTCGAGATAGACCTTGCGGTCCATCGGGCAGTAGAACGGCCCCGTCGCCTCGGACGCGCCGCCGCAGGCGGATCGGGTGGCCTCCTTGAACAGGACCAGGGTCGCGGGGCGGTAGGTCTCGCCCAGCTGGTCGCGGAAGACGCGGGTCCAGATTTCCTCGGTGTCGGCCAGGACGACCGAGACGAATTCACCCTCTGCGCGGTCCTCGGCGGTCAGCTCGACCGGGGTAGAAGAGGTGGTGCCGCCGGTCCCGCCCGGACCCAGAAGCTGGCTGGGGTCCACCCCAAGGAACATGGCGATCAGGAAGATGACGACGGCCCCAGCCCCGCCGATGCCGCCGACCCGGGCTGCCCCGCCGCCGCCCGTCCGGCGCCGGTCTTCGATGTTGCTGCTGCCCCTGCGCCCGCGCCACTGCATGCCGTCACCCTTTCCTGTGGGCGGGTGTCCACGGTGGACACTGCGCCCTTCCCCTGCAAATCCAATGCCTTGGCCGTGGGCATTCACGAATCCTGAACCCGCGGCCACCCCGGTTGCCGGAAATCCTATCCGCCCCGGGGCCACATCGGAAGCCGGAATGAGAACCCTTGCCCCGCGACTTCGGTTCCTCTTTCCCTTGCCGGTCCCCCGGCCTATGGTCGCGCCGCGCAGTTTAGTCCGAGAGAAGCCATGTCCTTGTCCAGCCGCACCCTTATCCTGGCCGCAACTCTGGGCTCGGCGGGCCTTCTGGCCGGAGCCTTCGCCTTCCAGTACATCGGCGGCCTTGCGCCCTGCCAGCTGTGCCTCTGGCAGCGCTGGCCACATGCCGCGGCAGTGCTGATTGGCCTGGTGGCGCTGCTGACGGGCTGGCGCGGTCTGGCCTGGCTGGGCGCGCTGGCCGCCCTTGCGACTGCCGGGATCGGGATCTTCCATGTCGGTGTCGAGCAGCTGTGGTGGGAAGGTCTGGCCTCGTGCACGGCGGGGTCGATCGAGGGGATCTCGGCGGCCGACCTTCTGGACCCGTCAAAGGATGTCGCGGCCGTCGTGCGCTGCGACGAGATTGCCTGGCAACTGCTTGGCATCTCGATGGCCGGGTGGAACGCGATCCTCTCGGTGATCTTCGCCGGGATCTGGGTCAAGGCGGCGCGGACGGTCTGAGACACGTCCCCCGGACAGCGCGCCACCCCGGATCAGGTCCTGCTCGGTAAGGCCGAGCTGAAAAGCCGGGCGTGTTCCTGAATGGCGAAGCGATCGGTCATCCCCGCCACGTAATCGGCGACCACACGGGCAAGCTGGGTCTCGTCCGTCGCGGACCGCACGTCGCCCTGCCATTCCGGGGGCAAGAGGTCGGGCTGTCGCAAAAACAGCGGGAAAAGGTCATCCACCATCCGCGTCACCTCGGCCCGGACCGCCATCACCGAAGGCGCGCGATACATGCGGTGGAACAGGAAACTGCGGACCGCTTTCAGCTCCTGATAAAGCGGCTTCGAGAAGCGGATCACGGTCGTGCCCATCTGGCGGATGTCGTCGACGGACTTCGGCTGAGCCGAGGTCAGGCGGTTCTGGGCGACGGCGATCACATCTTCGACCATGCGGCCAAAGACGCGGCGCAGGGCCTCGTGCCGGCGGCGCATCTTGTCCAGACCGGGATAGGTACGGTCCACCTCTTCGAAAGCCGGGCCGGTGACCGGAAGTTCCATCAGGTCGTCTTCGCTGAACAGGCCCGAGCGCAGCCCGTCGTGCAGGTCGTGGTGCGAATAGGCCACGTCGTCGGCAATGGCCGCGACCTGCGCCTCGGCGCTGGCATGAGTGTCAAGCCCAAGGTCCCACTGGGCGTTGACCTCGGCCAGGGCGTAGGGAAGCGGTCCGTCGTGTTTGGCATCGGCGTTCGGACCAGTGACCGGCCCGTTATGTTTCGCAATGCCTTCAAGGGTTTCCCAGGTAAGGTTCAACCCGTCGAAATCGGCGTAGTGGCGCTCCAGGCGCGTCACGATCCGCAGCGCCTGCGCGTTGTGGTCAAAGCCGCCATAGGGGGCCATCAGCCGCTCCATCGCGTCCTCGCCGGTGTGGCCGAAGGGGGTGTGTCCAAGATCGTGGGCCAGGGCCACGGCCTCGGCAAGGTCGGTGTTCAGGCCAAGCACCCCGGCGATGGTGCGGGCGACCTGCGCCACCTCGATCGTGTGGGTCAGGCGGGTGCGATAGTAGTCGCCCTCATGTTCCACGAAGACTTGCGTCTTGTGCTTCAGCCTGCGGAAAGCGCTGGAATGAATGATCCGGTCTCGGTCACGCTGAAAGGGCGAACGGAACGACGACAGGCGTTCCGGCCAAAGCCTGCCGCGGCTGGCATCGGGTTGGCAGGCAAAGGGGGCGAGCATGCGGGGCTTGTCCTTGTGAGGCGCGGTCAGAGTCCATATATTTGTCAGGCACGCCGAAGGATACGGGAACAGTCATGGAACTGACGCTGCCGCCGAAAGTCACCGACCGGGCCTTTGCACGGCTGGCCGAAATCGCAGAAGCCACGGGCGAGGTGAAGCCGCTGCGCGTTGCCGTGGATGGTGGGGGCTGTTCGGGCTTTCAGTATTCGATCACGCTGGACGCCCCTGCCGCCGATGATCTGGTGCTGGAAAAGGACGGCCAGCGTGTGCTGGTCGACCAGGTCAGCCTGCCTTTCCTGTCCAACGCGGTGATCGACTTCACCGACGAGCTGATCGGGGCCCGCTTCGTGGTGGAAAACCCGAACGCCAAGACCAGTTGCGGCTGCGGCACCAGTTTTTCGCTGTGACCCCTCGCCGCGCTGCAAGGGCGGGCTAGCTTTTGCAGCGTTGGTCGATTGAGGGACAGTCATGCGTATCCTGATGCTGGGCTCGGCGCCGATGGCGGCGTCGGCGGCGACTTGGCCGCGAGAACCATTCGATCTTGTGCTGGCGATCAACAACGCCTGGCGGATCAGGCCCGACTGGGACGTGGCGATCCATCCCTATGATTTCCCGCAGGACCGCCAGGCGGTGGCAGGGGTTGGCCAGCGCGTCGTGACCGAGGAGGAGTTTGTTCCGGCGCAAAATGACTACGGTGGGTTTGTATACGCTGGCGCAACAATGGCCTTCACGGCTGCCTATTGGGCGCTGCATGCGTTGAAGCCAAGCGTCATCGCGGTCTATGGCTGTGACATGCACTACCCGAAATCCGGCCCGACGCATTTCTACGGGACCGGGACTCCCGATCCCCTGCGCCAGGACGTCACTCTGCGCTGTCTTGAGGCAAAGGCGGCCCGGCTGATGCTTCTTGCCGCTCGGCAGGATTGCGCGATGCTGAATCTGTCCAGTGGCCCGTCGCGGCTGGTCTTCCCAAGGGCTCGGCAAAGCGATGTGGCGGGGGCGGTGCCTTTTGCGGGGAACGGGGCGGCGGTAAAGGCGGCACTGCGGTTCGAGGCCGAACTGGGCTATGTCGTGCCCTCGGGCCGCTACTGGGAAGAGCCGGGACGGTTCGACGTGGCCGCGCTGGACCGGCTGGATGCGATGTGGCTTGCGGCCGCGGCGCTGCCCTTGCGCCAGACAGCTTGAGCCTTGCGGTCGGTCGGCCTAGGGTTCCAGAGTGGAGGACCTGGGCATGAAACTGGCGACGTTCAACATCAACGGGATCAAGGCGCGGATCGAGGCGCTGAAGGCGTGGCTTGAACAGTCCGCGCCGGACGTGGTCTGCCTGCAAGAGATCAAGTCGGTGGACGAAGGCTTTCCCCGCGCCGAGATCGAAGCGATGGGCTACCGGGTCGAAACGCACGGGCAGAAGGGGTTCAACGGGGTCGCGATCCTGTCGAAGCTGCCTCTGTCCGACGTCCGCCGGGGGTTGCCGGGGGACGACAGCGACGAACAGGCGCGGTGGATCGAGGCGGTCGTGGATGCGGGGCGGCCGGTTCGTGTCTGCGGGCTTTACCTGCCGAACGGCAATCCGGCCCCGGGTCCGAAGTACGACTACAAGCTGGCCTGGATGGCGCGGATGGAAGCGCGGGTTCGCGCGCTGCTGGCGTCCGAAGCGCCGTTCATCTGTCTGGGGGACTACAACGTGATCCCGCAGCCGGTGGATGCGGCAAGGCCGGAGGTCTGGGTCAATGACGCCCTGTTCCTGCCGGAAAGCCGGGCCGCGTTCCGGCGTCTGGCAAACCTGGGGCTGACGGATGCGGTGCGGGTGCGTGACCCCTCACCCGGGGTCTACACGTTCTGGGACTATCAGGCCGGGGCGTGGGAGCGGAACAACGGAATCCGGATCGACCATGTGATGTGCAGCCCCCAGGCGGCGGACCGGCTGGAGGCGGTGGGGATCGACAAGGCGGTCAGGGGCGGGGACAAGCCCAGCGACCACGTGCCGGTCTGGGTGAAGATCGCGGCCTGAGGTCTCTTCCTGTGCGGACCGGTCGGGGACATTTCATCGGCTGGGCTGCAGGTGTTCCCGAACTGGAAAGGTTTCCTGGATGACAAGCAGCGAATTGAAGACGGGTGAAGTGCGACTGTCGGGTCGGCTGATCTGCGCTTCGGACACCGAGGCCGAGACCGTTCGGCGCCACCTGCCAGAGCATGTCCGCCTGTCGCGCGCCGAGCCGGGGTGCCTGTCGTTCAGCGTTGAGCCGACCGAAGACCCGCTGATCTGGCAGGTCGAGGAAAGCTATGTCGACCGGGACGCGTTTCGGCACCACCAGGATCGGCTGCGCGCCGCGACATGGGGCAGCGTCACGGTCGGGATCGGGCGGGAGTATCAGGTCTTCGGACTGGACTGACCCGCGCAACGCCAACCCAGGGCAAATGAAATCCTCAAGGCAGGATTGCGCCAAATTTCCTCGTCAGGAGACTTGGGTGACATCGTGACCGTAAAGCCATTCGAAGCGGCTGAGCATTCTACCAGGGGAAACGCGCCCCAGCACTCTTAGTCCGGCATGGCCCAGCATCCGCGGCAGGCCCGACAGGTGATAAGCCCGGGCATTGGCCGTAGCCGCGGCGACGATCCGGCTGGTGCGGGGTATTCTCAGCGACTGGTAGGCGGCAAATGCAGCGGCGGCGGTGTCGTGGGTGGCAAGCGCCTGGGCAAGGAGCCAGGCGTCCTCCAGTCCCATCGACGCGCCCTGCGCAAGGAAGGGCAGCGTCGGGTGGGCGGCATCCCCCAGAAGGGCGACGCCACCCTGCCCCATCGGTTTTACCCAGGTCTGCGCCACCGTGTGGCGGAACAGACCCCAAAGCCAGGGGTCCTCGACCCGGTCAAGCCAGGTGCGGACGCGGGGGGAAAAGCCTTCGAACGCCAGCCGCAGGTCCATGCTGTCGTCGCGCAGGGTCCAGCTTTCCTCGGCCCATTTCGCGCGCTCTTCGACGGCGACGATGTTTCGAAGGGTGCCGCCGCGCAAGGGATAGCTGACCAGGTGGCGGCCGGGGCCCATGTGGACCTCGGCGACGGGGGCCGCGCCGGGTTCGCAGGGGATCACCGCGCGCCAGGCGACCTGGTGGGTAAAGAAGGGCTGCTCCGCCCCGTTCAGCGCCGTGCGGGTCCTGGAGTGCAAGCCATCGGCACCGACCAGCAGCGGGGTCTCGATCCGCTCGCCTGACTCCAGGGTCACGGCCGGATGCGGGCCGGAAAGATCGACCGCCGCCACACGCGACAGCAGGCGAAGGGTGACGCCCGCCTCGGTCGCGCCCTGCAACAGGATCTGGATCAGGTCGGCCCGGTGCAGGAAGTGGTAGCCTTGGTCGGGACGCAAACGGACAAGGTCCAGGCGGGTGACCGGATCGCCGGTGGGGCCGTCGATCAGTTGCACCGCCTCGGCCCGCATCGAGGCCGCGTCCAGAGCCGCCTGCAGACCAAGCGCGCGCAGCACACAGGCCCCGTTGGGCGAGATCTGCAGGCCCGCGCCAACCTCGCGGATCGCATCGGCCTGTTCCAGGACGGTGACTTGCGCACCGCGCAGCGCCAAGGCGCGGGCGGCGGCGAGGCCCGCGACGCCTGCCCCGATGATGGTGACGGGTTGGCCGATCAATGACATCGTAAGGACCCCCGGAATCCTAGGACCCCTGACATGACAACGCCGGACCACCGGCCCGGCGTCAAGTGCGCATAGTGTCGCCGTCCGCCGTCAGTCGTCGCGGTGAACCTTTTCGCGGCGTTCGTGCTTTTCCTGGGCTTCCAGCGTCATCGTCGCGATGGGCCGCGCGTCAAGCCGCTTGAGGCTGATCGGCTCGCCCGTCACTTCGCAATAGCCGAATTCGCCGTTCTCGATCCGGCGCAGGGCCGCGTCGATCTTGGCGACCAGCTTGCGCTGGCGGTCGCGGGTGCGAAGTTCCAGAGCCCGGTCGGTTTCCTCGGACGCGCGGTCGGCGATGTCGGGAACATTGCGGGCGCTGTCCTGCAGGCTGTCGATGGTTTCTGCGGACTGGTCCAGCAGTTCCTGCTTCCACACCAACAGCTTGCGGCGGAAATATTCCAGCTGGCGGTCGTTCATGAACGGCTCGTCCTCGGCGGGACGATAGTCGTCGGGGAGGAAAACCTCGGCCTTCATCGAAACACTCTCCTTCGCGCCGGATGCCTCCGACAGGTGGGCTTCTGTCATCGACGCGCTCCTGTTGGGCGGGCATGTATCGCAAGCGATCCGGATTGTCACTAGCGGTTGCGACATTTTCTGGCCACAGGTAGGGTTTGTGAAACTGCGCCTGTCAGGATGTTGTAATCCCCATGAAATTCGCCACGACACCCACTTACGTCGCCTCGGACGATCTGGCGCTGGCCGTGAATGCGGCAGTCACCTTGCAGCGCCCCTTGCTGGTCAAGGGCGAACCCGGGACCGGCAAGACGGAACTCGCGCGGCAAGTGGCGGCGTCGCTTGGGCTGCCACTGATCGAATGGCATGTGAAGTCCACGACCAAGGCGCAGCAGGGGCTTTACGAATATGATGCGGTCAGCCGGTTGCGCGACAGCCAGCTGGGTGAGGCCCGTGTGCACGACGTGCGCAACTATATCCGCAAGGGCAAGCTCTGGCAGGCCTTCGAGGCCGAGGGCCGCGTGGTCCTTCTGATCGACGAGATCGACAAGGCTGACATCGAATTTCCGAACGACCTGCTGCAAGAGCTGGACCGGATGGAGTTCCACGTCTACGAGACCGGAGAGATGGTCCGGGCGCGGCACCGTCCGGTGGTGATAATCACCTCGAACAACGAAAAAGAGCTGCCGGATGCCTTCCTGCGGCGCTGCTTTTTCCACTACATCCGGTTTCCCGACGCAGACACCCTGGCGGCCATCGTGCGGGTGCATTTTCCCGACATCAAGGACCGCCTGCTGACAGCGGCGCTGACCCAGTTCTACGAGCTGCGCGAGGTGCCGGGGCTGAAGAAGAAACCTTCGACATCAGAAGTGCTGGACTGGCTGCGGCTGCTTCTGGCCGAGGACCTGGCACCCGAGGATCTGCGCCGGGACGCGAAGTCGGCGCTGCCGAAGTTGCACGGGGCGCTTTTGAAGAACGAACAGGATGTGCAGCTGTTCGAACGGCTCGCCTTCATGGCGCGCGGGCAGCGCTGAGGGCGCGTCGCGAATCGGCTCTTGGCAGGTTTGGGCCGCCGGACCCATTCCCGGCACGTCGCATTTGTAACATTCCGTGATGCGGCAGGACACATCCTGCGCCCGTCCCCACTTCAACCGCGAGGGGTAGTGGCCGGTAAAGTCGTGACTTTTCCCGAATTGACTCGATGGGGTCACCACCCGGACACTTGGCGCTGTCCCTGCTGCCCGGGGCCTGCTGCCTGACGGTACCCTTGATGCGCCTGCCCGCGATGATCGCCGCGCTTTGCGTGGTTTCAGCCTGTGCCCCCCCGGCGCAGGTGTCGAAGAACCGCCCTCTGGCCGAGGTGGGCGTGGGCTTCGGCACACCCGGTGCGCTGCGGCTGGCGGCGGCGCCGGTGGCGGGGGGCTCGGTCGTACGGGACTTCATGGACCTGACCTTCGCGATGGAAAGCGGGCGCGGGCTTGAGGTTTTCAGCCGGTTCGAGGGGCCGGTGACTGTCGCGATGACGGGCGATGTTCCGGCCAGCGCTCCGCGTGACCTGGGGGTGCTGATCGGGCGGCTGCAATCCGAGGCGGGGATCGACATCCGGCCCGCACAAGGTCCGGCGACGATCACGGTGGAATTCGCCTCGCGGGCCGACCTGCGCCGCCTGGCACCGACAGCCGCCTGCTTCGTGGTGCCGAACGTCGGTTCGCTGGCCGAGTATCGCCGCAAACGCGGGCAGGACGCGGTGGACTGGGCGCTGGTCACCCGGCGCGAGCGGGCGGCGATCTTCATCCCATCGGACACCAGCCCGCAGGAAATCCGCGACTGCCTGCATGAGGAACTGGCCCAGGCGCTGGGACCGCTGAATGACCTTTACCGACTGTCCGACAGCGTCTTCAACGACGACAATTTCCATTCGGTGCTGACCGGCTTCGACATGCAGATCCTGCGCCTGACCTATTCCCCCGCCCTCTCCAGCGGGATGAGCCGCGACGAGGTGGCCGCGCGTCTGGGGGCCGGACCGGGGGCTCGGGCGGGCAATCCGGCGGACTGGACGCGGGCGATCGAGACCTCGCTTGGCCGGACCGGGTCGGTCACGGCGCGGCGGGCGGCAGCGGAACGCGCGCTTGAGATCGCGCTTGCCTCGGGGTGGCGCGACAGCCGGTTGGGCTTCAGCTACTTCGCGGTCGGGCGCCTGATGGCTGGCAGCAATCCCGCCCAGGCGCTGGACGCCTTTGACCGGGCCAGGGGCGTCTTTGCCAGCCTGCCGGGTGGCGATCTGCAACTGGCCCATGTCGACATGCAGATGGCGGCAATGGCCCTGGCCAGCGGGCTTGCCGAAGAGGCCGTACGCCTGACCGACCGGGCGATCCCGGTGGTCGAGCGGCACCAGAACGCGGCACTGCTGGCGACGCTTCTTCTGATCAAGGCCGAGGCGCTGGAGGCTTTGGGCAACCCCCAGGCTGCGGCGGCGCTGCGCATGGACAGCGCAGGTCCCGCGCGCTATGGCTTCGGCCCTGACAAGGTGGTTCAGGCCCGGATGCGCGATATCGCGGCCGTGGCAGACCGCGCAGACAAGGGCTGAGGGGCGCAGGTGCGTCCCGGAAATGGGGCGGCATGTTCGTGATCGGCGGATTTCTGTTGGGGGCGCTTGCCGGGGGCTACCGTGCCCGGGCGCGGGGCGGCAAGACGGCGGACATGCTGCAATATGCCTTCGTCCACGGCCTGATCCTCGCCATCCTTGGCCTTTTCGTCACCATCGGCCTTGACCGGATGCTGCGGGCCTGATGCCGGGCGCAGTGGTCTTGCGACTTCCGGTTCGGAGCCATCGAAGGCTCCGGGCCGATCGTCGCAAAGAAGTCGGGGCCTAGACCATGTTCCTGCCATTCTTCCAGACGCTGCGGGAAGAAGGGGTACCGGTCTCCCTGCGGGAGTTCCTGAGCTTTCTGGAAGCGATGGCGGCGGGGCTGGTGATCTATGACCCGGAGGGTTTCTATCACCTCGCCCGACTGACTTTGGTCAAGGACGAACGCCATATCGACCGCTTTGACCGGGCCTTCGCGCGGGCCTTCTCGGGTCTGGAGAGCGTGACGGCGGACCAGGTGCTTGACGCCCTGGACCTGCCGCGCGACTGGCTGGAAAAGCTGGCCGAACGGCATTTGTCAGCCGAGGAGCGGGCGGCGATCCAGGCGATGGGCGGCTTTGACAAGCTGATGGAGACGCTGCGGCAGCGGCTGGAGGAACAGAAGGGTCGGCATCAGGGCGGGTCGAAATGGATTGGCACGGCAGGGACTTCGCCCTTCGGAGCCTACGGCTACAACCCGGAAGGGGTGCGGATTGGCCAGGACCAAAGCCGCCACCAGCGCGCCGTCAAGGTCTGGGACAAGCGCGAGTTCCGCAATCTGGACGGCGACGCCGAGATCGGCACCCGGACGATGAAGCTGGCCCTGCGCCGGCTACGTCGCTGGGCGCGCGAGGGCGCGGCCGAAGAGCTGGACCTGGATGGCACGATCCGTGTGACGGCGGCGCAGGGCTGGCTGGACGTGCAGACCCGGCCGGAACGGCGCAATGCGGTGAAGGTGCTGCTTTTCCTCGACATTGGCGGGTCGATGGACCCGCATGTCCGGGTGATGGAAGAGCTTTTCACTGCCGCCAAGGCCGAGTTCCGCCATCTGGAGGTCTTCTACTTCCACAACTGCATTTATGAGGGTCTGTGGCGCGACAATCGGCGGCGCTGGGACCTCCAGACCCCGACCTGGGACGTGATCCGTACCTATGGGTCCGACTGGCGGCTGATCGTGGTCGGCGACGCGGCGATGTCACCTTACGAGGTGACCCATCCCGGCGGGGCCAACGAACACTGGAACCCCGAGGCGGGCGAGGTCTGGCTGCGTCGGATCAGGGCGCAATGGCCGCATCATGTCTGGATCAACCCGGTCGAGGAACGCGCCTGGGGATATGCGCGATCCACCGCACTGATCCGCGAGATCATCGAGGATCGCATGGTGCCGATGACGCTGGACGGATTGGCGCGCGGCATACGGGAGCTGAGATGAAAAGACTTTTCACGGCCTGGCGGGCGCGGCCCTGGCTGACCTCGGCCTTCGTGCTGTCTTGCGCGGTCACGCTGTTCTTTGCCGGGCGTCTGATCTTCTTCACTGCCTACTGGGCCACCCACCGCGAAATGCCGGTCGAGCCCTGGATGACGGTGGGCTATGTCGCGCGGTCCTGGGGGCTGGACCCGCGCGCGCTGGACGCGGCGGCAGGCCTGCCAGAGCCGGAGGTGAAGGGCCGCCCGCAACCCCTGGCCGAGATCGCCCGGGATCGCGGCGTCCCGGTGGCACAGGTCATCGCCGACGTCGAAGCGGCCTTGCGGGACTTGCGGGCCGCTGAGGCCTCGGAATGACCGACTGGCTGCTGGCCCTGGTGCCGCAATACGGGCTTTGGCTGCTGGCGGCGACCACGTTCCTGTCCTGCCTGGCCCTGCCGTTCCCGGCCTCGATCCTGATGCTGACGGCGGGGGGCTTTGCGGCCGCGGGAGATATTGTGCTGTGGCAGGCCTTTCTGGCTGCAGCGACGGGGGCGGTGGCGGGGGATCAGCTGGGCTATTGGGCCGGGCGGGTTCTGGGGGTGTCGTTTCTGACCCGGCTGCGGCGTGATCCGGGACGCGACCGTCTTCTGGCGCGGGCGGATGGGCTGATGGACCGGCGCGGGGTGCTGGCGGTCTTCTTTTCGCGCTGGCTGGTCAGTCCGCTGGGACCTTGGGTGAACCTGCTGGCGGGCAGCACGGGCTATGGCTGGGTCCGTTTCACCGCAGCGGGCGTCGCGGGCGAGGCGGTCTGGGCCGGACTTTACGTCGGCACGGGGTACGGCTTTGCCGGGAATATCCAGGCGGCAAGCGACATGCTCGGCTCGGTCCTGGGGATGGTCGGGGGACTTGGGGCCGTGGTCGCGCTGGGATACTGGCTGTTCGGGGGCGCGCGGGATGGGGTTTGAACCGCACCGCGCCTGCCATATATCCGCAGCATGAGCGCAGTTGTTCTCTCTCTTCTGGTGGCGGTCGCCTATGCGATCGTGATGATGCAGGTCTCGGTCTGGCGCACACGCAAGATGCTGGACGAAAAGTCGGTGCCCCTTCGCGACCCGCAGTTGGCGCGGCTGGCTGACCGGATGGCCGCGGCGCTGGGGGTGCCGACAATCGAAGTGCGGGTCTTCGAGGTCGAGCCGGTGAACGGCCTCGCCTCGCCCGACGGCCGGATCTACCTGACACGCGGGTTTCTGGACCGGAGGGCGCAGGGCGAGGTCACGGATGAAGAGCTTGCCTCGGTCATCGCGCACGAGCTGGGCCATGTGGCAATGGGGCACATGCGGCGGCGGATGATCGACTTTACCGGGCAGAACGCGGTCTTCGTGATGCTGTCGGCGCTCTTGAACCGCTTTCTGCCGATCATCGGGATCTGGATCGCCAATCTGATCTCGACGGCCCTGATGGCGCGGCTATCGCGGCGTGATGAGTTCGAGGCGGATGCCTATGCGTCTGCGCTTCTGATCAAGGCGGGGATCGGGACGGGGCCGCAGAAGTCGCTGTTCCGCAAGTTGGGCGCGCTGACCCGGAACGCCGGTCAGGGAATACCGGCGTGGCTGATGAGCCACCCCAGGACCGAAGAGCGGATCGCGGCGATCGAAGCCAATGAGGCGCGCTGGGTCGGGTGAGGGCAAATTTCTTAAGCAAGAAATTTGACAAAATCCTTGCTTAAGGATTTTGGGTCCTAGACGCCCAACGCCTTTCCCAGGCGATAAAGCCGCGCGCGTTTCAGCAGCGGTTTCAACGCTTGTGGCTGTCCCGAGATTGCCTCGGCCTTCGCGCGCACAGCCTCGACGATCCGGGCCATGATGTCGGGGTGACGCGACTGCAGTTCCCACAGAAAACCGTCGGGATCGCGGCGGGTGATCTTTTCGGCGGCAAGGACGTGGCCAGGGAAATCCTGGGCGTTGAAGGTGACGATGGCATCGGCCCCGCTGGCGATGGCGCTGGCCAGGACGTGGCGGTCGTTGACGTCGGGAAGGATCAGGCGCGCCTCGATCTCGGGATGGTCGCGGACGAGGGCGCGGGGAAAGCTGGCGCGAAGCTGTGCCGCCTCACCTTCCGCGATGACTGGGGCGGCAGGGCCAAGCTTGGCTGTCGCCAGCACCCATTCCCGCAGGATGCGGTCCGAGAAGACCGGCTGGTAAAGCCCGGCCTCGGCAGCACCTTGCAGGATCTCGCGCAAGATGGTTGGGTAAAGCACGCAGGCATCGAGGACCGCCTTCGGCGCACCTGGGCCGGGCGTAGGGTGGGCAGTATTGCCCACCTTACCCGTCCAGCCGGAAGGCCAGCGCCTTGAGGTACGACGACTCCGCCAGTTGCGGCAGGACCGGGTGGTCGGGTCCGGCAAACCCGGTGTGGATGATCTGTCCCCGCCGCCCGCCGCGCCCGATGCCGCGCGCGCAGGCGTTGCGGAACGACTGCAGGTCCGCCGCATGGCTGCAGGAGCACAGGACCAGGTACCCCCCCGGCGCCACCAGCGGTGCCGCCAGCCGGGCGACGCGTTCGTAGGCGCGCAGACCCGCTTCCAGCGCGGGTTTGGCCGGCGCGAAGGCCGGAGGATCGCAGATCACCAGATCGAAGCGCGCGCCTTCGGTGCCAAGCGCCTCGAGCACCTCGAACGCGTCGCCCTGGCGGGTGGTCAAGCGGTCGCCCGTGCCCGAGGCCCCTGCCCCGGCTTTCGCCAGTTCCAGCGCCGCAGCCGAGGCGTCAACCGCCAGCGCGCTTTCCGCCCCACTGGCCAAAGCGGCAAGAGCAAAGCCGCCGACATGGCTGAACACGTCCAGCACCGTCGCCCCACGGGCAAGCCGGGCCGCAAAGCGATGGTTTTCGCGCTGGTCGAAGAAAAGGCCGGTTTTCTGACCGCCCAGAAGGTCGGCCATGTACGTCGCACCATTCATCGGCACCGGGATCGGACCCGCAGGCCCCGGCCCGTGGATCACCGCCATCTCCTCGGCCAGCCCTTCCAGCCCGCGCGACCGGCCCGAGCCGTTCTTGATGACCGTCGCAACCCCGGTCACCGCAATCAGGCCCGCAACCAGGTCGGAGAGGTGGCTCTCGGCCCAGGCGGCGTTGGGCTGGACCACGGCGACATCCCCGAAACGGTCGATCACCACGCCCGGCAAGCCGTCGGATTCGGCATGGACAAGGCGGTAGTACGGGTCCGCGTAAAGCCGCGAGCGGTGGGCCAGCGCGCGAGCAAGCCGGGTCTCGAACCATGCCTGGTCGATCACCGCATCCGGGTCGCGGTCCAGCATCCGGGCGATGATCTTCGATTTCACATTGACGGTCACGAGGCCCAGGGGCCGCCGCTCGCCATCCTCCAGCACCGCAAGCGCGCCGGGGTCCAGCCCTTGCGTCCTGCGGTCGGTCACCAGTTCGTCGGCATAGACCCAGGGAAACCCGTGCCGGATCGCCCGCGCCTCGGCCTTTGGCTTCAGCCGCACGACGGGATAAGCCCGGACCTGACCTTCATCTTCCGACATGGCTCTCCCTTTCGCGCGGACGCTGCTTTGCGCTCGCATAGCCGCTTTTGCGGCCACCCGGAAGGCATCGTTGGCCGAAGTGCATCCCATGCCGCTGTCCTGGCTTTTTGTGTGAAAGCAGCCATGCTGCGATCGGCACCCGGTCTTGCGGATGCAGGACCGCCCCCATGCCCTTTGGCAAGATTGTGAAGGGGTCACACCCGATTGCCGGTTGTTAGCGCTAACAGGTAATGGTATATCCCGCAGGACTGACCTCGGCAGGACCTGACCATGACACTGAATCCCAAGATTGCCCGCGTCACTGACCGCATCCGCGCCCGATCAGAAGCCAGCCGCGGTCTCTATCTGGAGCGGATGGCAAAGGCCGTGTCGAATGGCCCGGTGCGCGCGCACCTCAGCTGTGGCAACCAGGCCCATGCCTACGCCGCGATGGGTCAGGCCAAGGACGCCCTGGTTGCGGCCCGGGTGCCGAACCTGGGCATCGTGACGGCCTACAACGACATGCTGTCGGCGCACCAGCCGTTCGAGCGCTATCCCGACCTGATCCGGGCAGCGGCGGCGAAGGCAGGGGTGACTGTGCAGGTCGCGGGCGGGGTTCCGGCGATGTGCGACGGGGTCACCCAGGGCCAGCCGGGGATGGAGCTGTCGCTTTTTTCCCGCGACGTGATCGCCCTGGCGGCGGGCGTGGCGCTCAGCCACAACTGCTTTGACGCGACCTTGTATCTGGGCGTCTGCGACAAGATCGTCCCCGGCCTGATCATGGCGGCGGCGACCTTCGGGCATATCCCTGCGGTCTTCGTGCCTGCGGGCCCGATGACATCCGGCATCGCCAATGACGAAAAGTCGCGGGTCCGGAACGCCTATGCCGAGGGCAAGGCAACCCGCGAAGAGCTGATGGCCGCCGAAATGGCCAGCTACCACGGGCCGGGGACCTGCACCTTCTACGGCACGGCGAACACAAACCAGATGCTGATGGAGGTGATGGGTCTTCACCTGCCGGGCGCCAGCTTCGTGAATCCGGGCACCCCATTGCGCGATGCGCTGACCACCGCTGCGGTCGAGCGCGCGGCGGCGATCACGGCCTTGGGCAATGATTTCCGCCCGGCGGGCGAGATCCTGGACGAGCGGGCCTATGTCAACGGCATCGTCGGGCTGATGGCAACGGGGGGATCGACGAACCTGGTGCTGCATCTGCCGGCAATGGCGCGGGCCTCGGGCGTGATCCTGGACCTGCAGGATTTCGCGGACCTGTCCGAAGCGGTGCCGCTGATGGCGAAGGTCTATCCGAACGGCTTGGCGGATGTGAACCATTTCCACGCGGCGGGCGGCCTGCAGTTCCTGATCGGCGAGCTTCTGGACGCGGGCCTTTTGCACCCAGACGCAAAGACCATCGCGGGCGACGGCCTGGCAGCCTACCGGCAAGAGCCGGTGCTGGACGCAGGCCGCCTGGCCTGGCGCGACGGGCCGAAGACCAGCCTCAATGAAAAGGTGGTGCGCCCGGCGCAAGACCCATTCGCGCCGCAGGGTGGATTGAAGCAGCTGACCGGCAACCTCGGGCGCGGGGTGATCAAGGTTTCGGCCGTAGCCCCCGATCGGCAGGTGATCGAGGCCCCCGCGCGGGTGTTCCACAGCCAGGACGCGGTGAAGGCCGCGTTCAAGGCGGGCGAATTCACTGGTGACACGGTTGTGGTTGTCCGGTTCCAGGGCCCGCAGGCCAACGGCATGCCGGAACTGCACTCGCTGACGCCGACGCTTTCGGTCCTGCAAGACCGCGGGCTGCGCGTGGCCCTGGTGACGGATGGTCGCATGTCGGGGGCATCGGGCAAGGTGCCCGCAGCAATCCATGTCGCCCCCGAGGCCGCCGCGGGCGGCCCGCTGGCGCGCGTGCGGGATGGCGACATCCTCCGGCTGGACGCGGTTGTGGGGACGCTGTCGGTGCTGGCCGAGGATTTCGAGCAGCGCCTCGCCGTGACGGCAGACCTTACAGCGAACGAATTCGGCATCGGCCGCGAGCTTTTCGCTGCTTTCCGCCGCCATGCCGGCTCTGCCGATACCGGTGGCGCCCTCGTCCTTTGACCGGCGCGCCCGGTCGCACTGTCGCTGCCTCCGGCGGGGATATTTTAACCAGTATGAAAGGATTTGGCGCATAGGCTGACAGGGCGGTACAGGCGGGGACGCCGATGACCGTCCAGTGTGAAAGGCCCCCTGCCTCCCCCCGATATCGGGCCCGAGGTGGGGGGTCAGCACTGCCCATGCGTTTTCATACTGGCGCAAATATCCCCGCCGGAGGCTCCCGCACCATCCACTTCCCCGACGCCGGGGCCTGAAGGAGCCTGCCCATGACACCCGCCCAGCAATCGCTGAAAGCCGCTGAAATCTGCCGCCTGGCCCCTGTGGTTCCGGTCCTGGTGATCGATGACCTCGCCCACGCCCGCCCGCTGGCCGAGGCGCTGGTGGCGGGTGGCTTGCCTGCGCTGGAGGTGACGCTGCGGACGCCGGTGGCGCTGGATGCGATCCGGGCGATGGCCGAGGTCCCCGGTGGCATGGTGGGCGCAGGGACATTGTTGTCCCCGTCAGACGTGAAGGCTGCAAAGGCGGCGGGGGCGATGTTCGGCGTGTCTCCCGGCGCGACCGAGCGGATCATCGCCGCCTGCGAGGACGAGGGGCTGCCCCTTCTGCCCGGTGCCGCCACGGCCTCCGAGATCATGGCCCTGCTGGAGAAGGGCTATACGGTGCAGAAGTTCTTCCCGGCCGAACAGGCTGGCGGGGCGGCTTACCTGAAATCGATCGGCTCGCCCCTTCCGCAGGTGAAGTTCTGTCCGACGGGCGGGATCAGCCTGAAGATCGCGCCCGATTACCTGGCCTTGAAGAACATCCTTTGCGTCGGCGGCAGCTGGGTGGCCCCAAAAGACGCGATGGCCCGGAGTGACTGGGCGGCGATCACCACGCTTGCGCGGGAAGCCGCGGCCCTGCCCCGCAGCGCTTAAGGGGTCAGGCCCTGCCGCCCGGTGCGCCCCCCCCGGCGGCGGGGGGCCTCGGGCGCGGTCAGGGCCTGGCTCAGCACGCCGGACATCGGATGATCCGGCTCGGCCAGGGCATAGGTCGCGATCAAGGTGCGCACCGCATCGGTGACCGGCGCGCCGACCGGGATCGACAGCGCCCAGTCCATGAAGATCGACCGGCACTCGCCCGCCGTGATCCCCTCGATCCGGTAGCTTTCCCGCACCAGACCCTTCGGGTCAGCCTCGCCCAGATCCATCGCCCGTCTCCCCATCTGTCGTCCCCACCAGCCGCGCCACAGCGGCTTCCGCTTCGTCCACCGCCTGCGCCAGGTTCTGCGCCAGCGCGTCCGCATCTGCCGCCCCGGTTTCGCGCAAGACGAAGGCGCGACCGCCCTCGCCCAGGCTCTCCCACTCCAGCGCGCGGTTGTTCAGGAGCCGCGCCGCGGAATGCAGCCGCCACATCAGCCTGTAGCCAGAGGTCAGCGCCTGCGCGTCCGATTGCGGCAGTTCGCGGCCCGCCCCCGCCGCGATCTGGCGTTCCACGCTGCGGGCGGGGCTGCCAGACAGAAGGGCCAGGGTCTGCGCCGCAAGCTCGATGTCCATGATCCGGCCCGGACCATTCTTCGCATCCCATCCGCCCTGCGCCGGTTTTGCGGCGGCCAACCGCGCGCGCATTTCGGCGACGTCGGGCCTGACCCGCGCGCCCTGACCTTTGCGCACCAGAAGGTCGCGGCGGAATGCCTCGACTTCGCCCGCCAGCGTCGGCTCGCCCGCCAGGACCCGGGCACGGGTCAGGGCCAGGTGTTCCCAGGTCCAGGCCTCGGTCTCCTGATAGGTGGTGAAGCTGTGCAGGCTGGTGGCCACCGGGCCCGCCCGGCCCGAGGGGCGCAGGCGCATGTCCACCTCGTACAGACGGCCTTCGGGCATCTGGGCGGTCAGGGCGGTAACCAGCGCCTGGGTCAGGCGGGCGTAATAGGGCCGCGTCGCCAAGGGGCGCGGCCCGTCCGAGCCTTCGACCCCATGGTCATCGTAGATCACGATCAGGTCCAGGTCCGAGCCCGCGTTCAGCCGCGCAGCCCCCATCGAGCCCATCCCGATCACCACCGCCCCCCGGCCCGGCATCGACCCGTGCTTGCGGGTGAAATCGGCGCTGACTTCGGCCCAGATCACCTGGACCACGGCCTCGGCCAGGTCGGCATATTGCTTGCCCGCCTCGAACCCGTCGATCAAGCCGCGCAGGTGGTGGACGCCGACGCGGAAGTGCCACTCCTTCATCCAGCGCCGCGCCATGTCCAGACGCCCTTCATAGTCCGGGGCAGGGGAAAGGCGGGACTGCAGTTCGGCCCGCAGCGCAGCAGTCCCGGGCCAGTCGCCCCAGAAGCTGCCGCCGATCACGCCGTCCAGCACGCTTGCGTTCCGCGCAAGGTATTGCGCCAGCGCAGGCGCCGATCCGGCGATGTCGATGATCAGGTCGATCAGCGTCGGATTCGCCTCGAAGAGCGCGAAAAGCTGCACCCCGGCGGGAAGTTTCGCCAGGAACGCGTCCAGCGCTGACAGCGCCTCGTCCGGGTTAGCAGCGCGGGCGAGGCCCTTGAGGAAGCGCGGGCGCAGGCGGCGGAAGATGGCTTGCGCGCGGTCCGACCGGAAGGCGGGATAGTTTTCCCAGCCCCGGGTAATCTCGCGCGCGGTGTCGGAAAGTTCAGGGCCGTCCTCGACGGGGCTTGGGGAAAAGAAGCCCTCGGTCAGCCGGTCCGTCCGGTTCAGGCGGTCCAGAAGGTCGCGGCGGAAGTCCGCCTCGGTCTGGCCGCAGAAGGCCGCGATGCGGGCGACGCCCTCGGACGTTGTGGGCATCGAATGGGTCTGGGCGTCATTGACCATCTGCAGCCGGTGTTCCACCTCGCGGTGGGCGCGGTAGAGGGTGGTCAGGTCCTCGGCCACGTCGGGTGGCACCCAGCCTTTGGCGGCCAGCGCGGCCAGGCCCCCCACCGTGGTGCGGTCGCGAAGCGACGGGTCGCGGCCCCCGGCGATCAGCTGGCGGGTCTGGGTGAAGAATTCGATCTCGCGGATGCCACCCGCGCCAAGCTTCATGTTGTGGCCCTCGACCGTGATCGGGCCGTGCAGGCCGCGGTGGTCGCGGATGCGCAGGCGCATGTCGTGGGCATCCTGGATCGCCACGAAATCCAGATGCTTGCGCCAGACGAAGGGGGTCAGGGTCTTCAGGAAGCGGTCCCCGGCGGCCAGGTCCCCGCCGCAGGGCCGTGCCTTGATATAGGCGGCGCGTTCCCAGGTGCGGCCCTCGGCCTCGTAATAGGCCTCGGCGGCGGCCATCGACAGGCAGACCGGGGTGACGCTGGCATCGGGGCGCAGGCGCAGGTCGCTGCGGAAGACATAGCCGTCGGTGGGGTCCGACAGGATCGCGGTCATCCGGCGGGTGACCTTGATGAAGCTGGCGCGGGCCTCGTGTTCCTCGCCGGGATAGCGGCTTTCGTCGAAGAGACAGATCAGGTCGATGTCCGAGGAATAGTTCAGCTCGCCCGCCCCCATCTTGCCCATGGCAAGGGCGACCATTCCGCCTGCGGTGGCGGCATCGTCGGGGCAGGCGCCGGGCAGCTTGCCGCGGCGGATCTCTTCGGCGACGAGGGTGGTGAGGCTGAGGTGGACCGCCCGGTCGGCCAGTCGGGTCAGGGCGCCCGTTACCTGCTCCAGCTGCCAGACACCACCGACGTCGCAGAGGGCTGCCAGCAGGGCGACGCGGCGCTTGGCTTGGCGTAGTGCCAGCGGCAGCGCGTCGGCCGCCAGACCATCAGCGGCGCAAAGCGTGGCGTCCAGTGCGGCTTCGGGGGCCTCGACCGCATCGCGCAGCCAGTCGGCCTCGCGCAGCATAAGGTCGCGCAGGTAGGGGCTGCAGGCGGCAGTGGCCGACATCAGGTCCAGCACCGGGGGCGCAAAGCCGGGCACGTTGGCGCGCAGGTCGGCGGCGGCGGCGGGGTCGAGCGGGATGGGCAGGCGGGTGATGCGGTCAGCTAGGGTCATGGCGCGACCTTGCTGTGGTGGGGCGGAAGGGTCAACCGTTGACCGGTGGCAAGGGGGACGCTTAGCTTTCGGAAAGCCGGGAGGGATGCATGTCGAAATCGCTGGCCCGGGTGGCGGCGGCCTTGAAGGCGGCGGGGCTACACTCCACGCCAGTGGAAGCCAGGACCGAGATTCGGACCGCCGATGCGGCTGCGGCAGAGGCGGGCGTGGCCGTGGACCAGATCGTCAAGTCGATCCTTCTGCAGGGAAGAACGGGGCTGGTTCTGTTCCTTACCGCCGGTGGAAACCGGATCGACCTTGCAAAGGCGGCGGCACTGGCCGGGGAAACCCTGTCGCGCGCCGAGGTCGAGGTGGTGCGCGCCGTCACCGGCTTTGCCATCGGCGGGGTGGCCCCGCTTGGACACCTGACCCCCTTGCCCAGTTTCGCCGACCCCCGGCTTCTGGACTTTGCCGAGGTCTGGGCCGCCGCGGGCACCCCGCGCCACATGTTCCGCGTGGACCCCAGGGCGCTGGTGCGGGTGACGGGCGCGCAGGTGGCAGACTTCACCGGCTAGGCGGAAAGAAGCCGAGCACACCCTTATGTAAAGTTTCTTCACATAACCTCTTGCAAGGACGCCGGACCGGGTCCATCTACTGTCATGTGAAAGCCATTCACATAAACTGGAGACCCGCCGATGTACATGAGTTCCGACACCGCCCGGCCTGGCGGGATCCGCAACGCCTTTCGTCGTGCCGAGGCCTGGCTTGACCAGCGCGGCACCTGGGCCTGGATCACCGCGATGGTCCTGGGCTTCATCTTCGTCTGGCCCTTGGGGCTTGCCCTTCTGGCCTACATGATCTGGGGAAAAAAGATGTTCGCACGGTCCTGCGGCATGCGCCGCAACACCCATGACCACTCCTGGGGCCGCCACGCGATGCGCGCGGGCCAGCCCACCGGCAACCACGCCTTCGACGACTACAAGGCTCAGGCGCTGCGTCGCCTGGAAGAAGAGCAGGAGGCGTTCGAGGCTTTCCTGCAGCGGCTGCGGACCTCGAAGGACAAGTCCGAGTTTGACAGCTTCATGGACGAACGCGCCCGGGCGACCTCTGCCCAGGATGCGGCTGTCGCGGAAGCCAAGCCCGATACCAAGCCCGAACCGGGGGCGCGGCCGGGCGAATACTGATCGCCTGATGCCATGATCCCTGCCCCGCCCGTGTCCCCGCACGGGCGGGTTCTTCATTTGCCGCACGGGGACGCTTGGCGGATGGCGTTTCGCTTGCTAGGCTCTGCCCCGACCCAGTCCTGACCTGAAACCGATGCGCCATTCTCTTCCCCTGACGCCCCAGTTCTACGTGACGGCGCCGCAACCCTGCCCGTACCTGCCCGGGCGGATGGAGCGGAAGCTGTTCACTGCCCTTCAGGGGGAACACGCGCAGAAGCTGAACGACACCCTTTCCAAGCAGGGCTTCCGCCGCAGCCAGAACGTGCTGTACCGGCCCTCCTGCGCGGAATGTTCGGCCTGCCTTTCGGCCCGCATCCGGGTGGCGGATTTCGAACCCTCGCGGACGCAGAAGAAGGTGATGAAGCGGGCTGCGGGCCTGCGCCGCAATGCGACCTCTCCCTGGGCGACCGAAGATCAGTTCACCCTCTTTCGCCGCTACCTTGACCAGCGCCACGCCGATGGGGGCATGGCCGACATGGACATCTTCGAATTCGCCGCGATGATCGAAGAGACCCCGATCAAGAGCCGCGTCATCGAATATACCCGCCCTCCCGCCGAGGGCGAGCGGGGCCGCCCGTTGTCGGCGGTCTGCCTGACCGATGTCTTCGACGACGGGTTGTCGATGGTCTACAGTTTCTACGACCCCGACCTGACCGACATGAGCCTGGGGACCTATGTCATCCTGGACCACATCGCCATCGCGCGCGAGGCGGGGCTGCCCTACGTCTACCTTGGCTACTGGGTGCCCGGCAGCCGCAAGATGGGCTACAAGGCCGGCTTCTCGGCGCTGGAGATCTACAAGGGCGGCGAATGGGTGCCGATGGGCCAGCCTTCGGATCATGCCGCCGATCTGCACCCCCTGTCGGTTGACCCCATCGCCGAACAGGTGGCCCGGATCAGCCTGCCCGACACCCGGCTGTGACCGCGCGCATCTCGGCCCTGGCGCTGGTCGTTCCCGATTATGACGAAGCGCTCGCATTCTACGTCGCCAAGCTGGGCTTCCGGCTGGTCGAGGATATCGACCAGGGCCGCAAGCGCTGGGTCACGGTCGAGCCTTCGGGGGGCGGAGTGCGGCTGCTGCTGGCGCGGGCCGATACGCCGGAACAGGCACGGGCCATCGGCAATCAGGCCGGGGGCTGGGTCTTTCTGTTCCTGCAGACCGACGACTTTGCCGGCGACCATGCTGCGATGCTGGCAGCAGGGGTCACTTTCGAGGAAGCGCCGCGGCACGAAGCCTATGGCAGCGTCGCGGTCTGGCGAGACCCCTTCGGCAACCGCTGGGACCTGATCGGACCGCGCGCGGATTGAACCCGGGGCACGCGACGCAAACCAAGGTCGGATTTCTGCATGGCAATCGGCTAGCCGCGTTGGCTTAGGACAATCCCTGCAGCCATCACCGCAAGTCCAAGCATTCGCGTCCCGCTGACCGGCCGCGCGGCAAGCCCCATCAGCCCGGTGGCGTCAATCACGGTCGAGCTGACGATCTGCCCCAGAAGCACGAACAGGATCGCGTTCCCAAGGCCGAAGCGCGGCGCGACGAAGGTGATGGACAGAAGATAGAAGACCATCAGCCCTCCGGCCAGAAACAGGACGGGAGGCTGGCCAGGCGCCTTGGCCAGTGCCGCCCCCTGCCCCGTCACGACCAGAACGACAACCGCCGTGGCGAAAGCCACCGCGAACATCACCGCCCCGGCGGCAATGGGCGAGCCGATGCGTTGCCCCAGCGCCGCATTCAGCGCGGCCAGCAAGGGCACCCCCATCCCCGCCGCGAACATCAGCGCCGCATGGCGGATGCCGTCACCCATGCGACTGACCCCGCGCCCTGCGCCCTGTGCAATATGCGTCGACAGGCCGTTGACAGCCTTTGTGCAAGGCCCGCAGCACCAGGTCGGTGGCGCCGACGGACTTCTGTGCGGGAGTGGCCCTCTTGCGGGTGATGTTGATGGTGAGGTCAGGCATTGGCTTTCCTTCTGAAGGTGCAGCCCCTTGGACATCACCTGCCCGCGCGCGTCCAGCCGGATCGGCATCGGGACATCGGCAAAACCTGACGTCGTCCCCGCGGCTTGGGACACGAGACCCTCTGGCGCGCAAGGACGGTCACCATTGGTAACGCGGTAACTTGCGGTAACGTCCGCAAGGGCCTATCTGTCGGAAACCGCATCAGAGGCCCGCGATGCAGCCGATCCGCCGCAAGAACCGCACTCCACATCCGCTTTGTCCGTTGTCGGACTGCATGGCCTTCATCGGCGGGGCCTGGACGCCGAACATCCTTTGGTCTTTGTCCTTTGGTTCCCGGCGGTTTTCCGAACTGCGCGCCGACATTCCGCTGGTCTCGGCCAAGGTGCTGACCCAGCGCCTGCGCGAGCTGGAAGATCGCGGAATCCTGTCCCGCACCGTCACCGGCACCTCGGTCCCGTCGGAATATGCCCTGACCCCGCTGGGCCAGGAGTTCATGCCGGTGATCCAGGCCATCGCCGCCGTGGGGCAGCGGCTGCGGGATGCGTCGGCAGCAAGCTGACGCTACGGCAATTCCGACCCACCCGCTGGTTGAGTTCTTGGCGGAAACCGCTAGATCGCCTAGGAAGGGTATGGGCACGCCGAACAAAGGGCGGCCGTCACAGGGAGGGGTAAGGGATGCAGGCTTTGCTTGCGATCTCGCGCGGGATTGACCGCGTGAATGCGTTCATCGGCAAGTCCGTGATCTGGATGATCCTGTTTGCGGTCCTCGTCAGTGCCGCCAATGCCGTAAGCCGCAAGCTGTTCAACCTGTCGTCCAACGCCTGGCTTGAGCTGCAGTGGTATCTCTTCGGCGCGGCATTCATGGGTGCGGCCGCCTACACGCTGCAGCAGAACGAACATATCCGGATCGACGTCTTCTACGGCTCACGCAGTCGCAGGACCCAGCACTGGATCGACCTGCTGGGCCACATCTTCTTTCTCTTGCCCTTCGTCGCGCTGATGGCCTGGTATCTGTGGCCCTACACCATCCAGGCCATCTACTCGGGCCAGGTCTCGACCAACGCGGGCGGGCTGCTGATCTGGCCGGCGCGGGCAATCCTTTTGGCCGGCTTCTTGATGCTGACCTTTCAGGCCCTGGCCGAGATCATCAAGAAGATCGCCGTGATGCGCGGGTTGATCGAGGACCCGCATCCGTTCATCTCGCCCAAGGAACAGGCCGCTAAGGACGCCGAGGATCTGGCCGCCGAAATCGCAGCCAAAGCCGCCGAGGTAACTGCCGCCGCCGCCGCCACAGCTGCCGCCGAGGGGAAAAAATGATCGAGATCATCGCGCACAACATGGCTCCGATCATCTTCGTGAGCCTCGTCGTCTTTCTGCTTTACGGCTATCCGGTCAGCTTCGCCCTTGCCGCGAACGGGTTGATCTTCTTCGTCATCGGCGTCTGGCTTGCGCCCTATTCCAATGGCGAGATCACGCTGGACTGGCCGCTTCTGGGGACCATGCCGCAACGGTTGTGGGGGGTCCTGTCGAACGAGACGTTGCTGGCCATCCCCTTCTTCACCTTCATGGGGATCATACTTGAACGAAGCGGGATGGCCGAGGATCTTCTGGACACCATCGGCCAGCTTTTCGGGCCGATCCGTGGGGGCCTTGCCTTTGCGGTGATCCTGGTCGGCGCACTGCTGGCCGCGACCACCGGGGTCGTTGCGGCATCGGTGATCGCGATGGGTCTGATCTCGCTGCCGATCATGCTGCGCTATGGCTACGACCGGCGCACGGCGACGGGGGTCATCGCGGCCTCGGGCACCCTGGCGCAGATCATTCCGCCGTCGCTTGTCCTGATCGTGCTGGCCGACCAGCTGGGCCGGTCGGTGGGCGACATGTACAAGGGCGCGCTGATCCCCGGGATGATCCTGACCGGCATGTACCTTGGTTACATCTGCATGGTCGCGATCTTCCAGCCGCACAAGGTCCCTGCCCTGCCGCCCGAGGCGCGGACGCTGGGCGGGGGTGTCACCTCGCTTCTGGTCGCGCTGACGGGCGGCATCGCCATCGGCTACGCCGCGCATTACCTGTGGTATGACGCCTGGGGAGCCAACGCTGACGTGCTGGGTGCGACCGTCGCCACGCTGGTCGTCTACTTCTACGCGCTGGCGGACCGCTACCTGGCCTTCAACCTGCTGTCGCGGCTGGCGCAGCAGGTCATCATGGTGCTGATCCCGCCCCTGGCGCTGATCTTCCTGGTGCTGGGCACGATCTTCATCGGCCTGGCGACCCCGACCGAGGGCGGCGCGATGGGGGCCGTGGGCGCGATGATCCTGGCCTGGGCCAAGGGGCGCTTCAAGTTCCCGGTCCTGCAATCGGCCCTGACCGCCACCACGCGGCTGTCGGCCTTCGTCATGTTCGTCCTGATCGGCGCGCGGATGTTCAGCCTGACCTTCTACGGTGTGAACGGCCACGTCTGGGTTGAAGAGCTGCTGACCGCTGTCCCCGGGGGCCAGTATGGCTTCCTTCTGGTGGTCAACCTGGTCATCTTCGTCCTGGGCTTCTTCCTGGACTTCTTCGAGATCGCCTTCGTCCTGGTGCCCCTGCTGATCGCCCCGGCGCAAACGCTTGGCATCGACCTGATCTGGCTGGGCGTGATCATCGGGGTGAACCTGCAGACCAGCTTCCTGACCCCGCCCTTCGGCTTTGCACTCTTTTACCTGCGCTCGGTCGCGGCCAAGGTGCCTTACCTTGACAAGGTCACGGGCAAGAAGATGGACGGGATCAAGACCGGCGAGATCTACAAGGGTGCGATCCCCTTCATCCTGATCCAGGTGGTGATGATCTTCGCCGTGGTCTTCTTCCCGCAGATGGTGATGCACTACAAGGGGCCGGTGGTCGATGCAGCAACCATCGAGATCAAGGTGCCCACGCTGACGCCACTGGGGACAACGGGTGGGGCCACTCCCGCACCGGGCGGCTTGCCGGGACTGCCTGGCGCGCCGCAGCTGGGGGCGCCGAACCTTGGCGGGCCGTCTCCGGCCGAGAACGCCCTTCCCGCTCCAGGCGGGTTGCCAAGGCTTGGGGCGCCGGTCATCAATCCCTGACGGTCCCCAGAAAGCAAAAGGCCCCGGAGACGATCCGGGGCCTTCCGATTTTCGGTCTTCCGAAAGCCTTACAGCTTGCCGGCCTGCTGTTGCGTCATCATGAAGACGTCGTAGTTGTATTCGGCGATCTGGGCATTCAGGTAGGCGTCCCGACGGAACGCATCCTGGCTGTCCTTGATCTTCTTGAAGGTCGCGTTGGTGGCGCTGACCTCGTCATAGGTTGCCTTGGCCGCGTCGAAAGCGGCCAACAGCACATCCTGCGGCAAGGGCCGCAGCTGCGTACCGTTGGCGACCAGAGACTTCAGCGCTGTCGGGTTTTTCCAGTCATAGTTCGACAGCATGTCGGTGTTGGCCACCACGCAGCCTGCCTTCAGGATGGCCTGATAGGCCGGCGTCAGCTCGTTCCACTTGGCAAGGTTGATCATCGTGGCGATCGCCGGGCCACCTTCCCACCAGCCGGGATAGTAGTAGTAGGGAGCGACCTTGTAGAAGCCGAGCTTTTCGTCGTCATACGGCCCGACCCATTCGGTCGCGTCGATGGTGCCCTTTTCCAGCGACGGGTAGATATCGCCTGCTGCGATCTGCTGCGGCACGACGCCCAGCTTCTCGATCACCTTGCCGGCGAAGCCGCCGATCCGCATCTTCAGACCCTGAAGATCGGCGACCGAATTGATCTCTTTCTTGTACCACCCCGCCATCTGCACCCCGGTGTTGCCGGCCGGGAAGGCGATCATGTTCTGGGTGGCGTAGAATTCGTTCATCATGTCGATGCCGCCGCCATGATAGAACCAGGCGTTCATCATGCGCGCGTTCAGACCGAAGGGCACCGCCGCGCCCAGGGCGAAGGTCGGGTCCTTGCCCCAGAAGTAATAGGGGACGGTATGGGTCATCTCGACGGTCCCGGCCGAAACGGCATCCGCAGTTTCCAGGCCCGGCACCAGTTCGCCCGCCGGGAAGACCTGCAGCGTGAACTTGCCGTCGGTCGCCTCCGAGACGTACTTCGACATCGTCTCGGCAGCGCCATAGATTGTGTCAAGCGACTTGGGGAAGGACGAGGCGATACGCCAGGTCACAGTCGGGGATTCCTGGGCAATCGCGGGCGCGGCCAGCGTTGCGGCACCAGCGGCTGCGATGCCACCCACCGAGGCCTTGGTCAGAAAGGAACGTCGATCCATGCAGTACTCCTCCTGTTGGTTGCCCGGTTCACGCCAGCACGACGGCGGCCGGGATTGTCGTGAGATAAACCCTATTGTCCGTCATGCAAGATAGGAACCCCAAACCTCGCGTCATGCGCGAATTCTGCAGCAGCTCGCGCCTCTGAGGTGAGTAAGGGTCTTGGCAATCCGGACGCCCGCGCCACAATACCCGTCGGTATCGCAAGAGGGGGAACCGGATGTTCAGCTATGTCTCGCTTGGCACCCGCGACCTTGCGCGCGCCCTGCCCTTCTATGATGCCGTGCTTGCCCCGCTTGGCCACACCCGTATCGAGGATTACGACCCCGAGGACCGCTCGGCCGCCTGGGGGCTGGACGATCCCGGCCCGCATCTTTGGGTGACGCAGCCCTTCGACGGCGGACCCGCAAGCCCCGGGAATGGGACGATGGTCAGCTTCCTGGCCCAAAGCCGCGCGGCGGTGGACGCCTTCCACGCAGCAGCCCTAGCGCATGGCGGCACGGATGAGGGCGCTCCGGGCCTTCGTGCGCACTATGGCCCGCATTTCTACGCCGCCTATGTCCGCGACCCGGACGGCAACAAACTGAACGCAGTCTGTTACCGCGCCGACACGGAACCTGCACAACCCTAGGCAATCGAACGCAAAACGGACAAAATCGGCGGGGTCACCCCTTGCATTCCTCTACGGCCACCCAACCTTGCCCCTGAACAAACCGGGGGATCCCTTTGACCTATCTTATGTTCTGTATCGGCCTTGTCATCCTTGTGGTGGGCGGGGAATTTCTTGTCCGCGGCGCTTCATCGATCGCGCGCGCCTTCCATCTGTCACCCCTGCTGATCGGCCTGACCATCGTCGGCTTCGGCACCTCCGCGCCCGAGCTGATCGTTTCGGTCCAGGCCGCGCTGGCCGATCAGCCGGGCATCGCCATCGGCAATGTCATCGGGTCGAACATCGGCAACATCCTGTTGATCCTCGGCATCTCTGCCATGATCGCACCGCTGATCATCCCCGGCCGCAAGCTTTGGCGCGACCTTGGCTTCATGCTGCTTGCCACGGCGACGATCTGGGTCATGCTGCTGGACGGACAGGTGACCCGCGTGGACGGGATGATCCTGCTGGCGGGCCTGATTGCCTTTCTTGTCGTCGCCTTCGTTGCCGGTCAGGGTCACCCGCCCGAAGAAGATCACGCCTCCTCCGGCCCGAAGTGGATGCCCTGGGTGATGACCGGAGCGGGCCTTGTCGCGCTGGTGATCGGCGCGCGGTTCCTGGTCGACAGCGCCACAATCATCGCCCGCGAGTTCGGGATTTCCGAGGCGGTGATCGGCCTGACCATCGTTGCCATCGGCACCTCGCTGCCGGAACTGGCGACCAGCGTGATCGCCGCCTTCCGCAAGCATACCGAGATCGCGGTGGGCAACATCGTCGGCTCGAACATCTTCAACATCTTCGGTATTCTAGGGGTTACCGCCCTGATCGCGCCGATCCCGGCCGAGGCCCGTTTTGCCGCCATCGACATGTGGTGGGTTGCGGCTTCGTCGGTGGGTCTTGCAGTTGTGGCTTTCGTGCTGGGCGGGTTGCCGCGGATCGCCGGGGCTCTGCTGCTGGTCGCCTATGGTGCCTATCTGTGGTTCATCGGCTGAACCACTGTCGGGCGGGGGGCCTTGCATGGCCCCCCGCTTTTGCTCAGGCCGCCAGACCTTCGGCCTGCAGCGCCTTCTGCACCGCCGGGCGTGCGGCGACCTTGGCCCGCAGCGCGGTGATGCGCGGGAACTTCGACAGGTCATGGCCCGCAAACTGCGACCAGTTGGTCACCGTGAAGAAATAGGCGTCCGCCGGGGTGTAGGCATCGCCCGCGAGATACTCGCGTCCTGACAGCCGGTCCTCGATCACTTGCAGCCGGGCGTCAAGCAAGGCCAACTGCTTGGCCTTCGCCTCGCCCTCAAGGCCATAGAAGAACGGCGAATAGGTCTTGTGAACCTCGGTCGAGACGTAGTTCAGCGCCTCGGCCAGACGGGCGCGCGCCACGGTGCCGGGGGCAGGAAGCACGCCGGGGGCAGCGCTGTCCATCACGTGCTGCATGATCGCCACGCCTTCGGTCAGCACATCGCCGTTCCCAAGGTCCAGCGCCGGGACCGCCCCCCGCGGGTTGATCGCCGTGAAGTCGGCGCCCGTCTCGGTGCGCTTGGCGCGGATGTCCACCTTCTCGGCGGTGAAGTCGACTCCAGCTTCGTGCAGGGTGATGTGCGAGGCCAGCGAACACGCGCCCGGCGAATAATACAGCTTCATTGCAGTCTCCCGTGCGGCAGGACCAGCCCCGCCGTTCCGGCGACCGTCATAGCCGGACCCGCCGGGGGATTCACTTGCCCATGTCGGCACAGCCAGAGTGCCCCAGCGCACTTTGTTGTGAAAGTTGCGCAGCGTGGCATCCAGTCGCAACAAAAGTTCAAAAATACCGGCACCCTGCGACATTTTCGTATTGCAAATCCCGTTGACGCCCGGCATATCCGCGCCTAAGTTCCAACCGAACGTGAAGGGGATGGGCCAATGGCCAGACTTCTTGTCATCGTAGGAAGGACGCGCATGGGCCGGTGACGGTTGACCATAGTGGTTCCCATGCGCCCCCGAAGGAAACTTCCGGGGGCTTTTTGTTGCGCTAAGGAG
>NZ_JAXMMF010000086.1:0-11003 GCF_034366665.1 Tabrizicola sp.
CAGGATCACCAGCCGCAGCGCCAACCCGTCTGTAAAGGCCACGCCCGCAGCGTTCGAGGCGATCACCGTTGCAAAGGGATTGATTGTCGAGCCAAGCGTCCCGATACCTGCTCCCAGGAGAATGATCGCAGCCCCGGTCACCGCATCATAGCCCGCCGCAATCATCACCGGGACCAGAAGACCATAGAAGGCGAGCGTTTCCTCGGCCATGCCGTAGGTCGTGCCGCCCAGGGCAAACAGGCTCATCAGGATCGGGATCATCCAGATCTCGCGGCCCTTCAGCTTGGCCATCGCGCGGCGGATACCGGTATCGATGGCACCGGTGGCGTTGACGACCCCCAGAAAACCGCCGAGCAGAATCACGAACAGCGCCACGTCGATGGCATTCGCGGCATAGCTGTCGGGGTCATAAAACCCCGCGACCGGCGCCATCAGGACGTCTAGGATGCCCTGCGGGTTGGCTTCGATCGTCTTGTAGGTGCCTGCGACCGCGATCTCGCGGCCGACCGCCTCGTTCTCGACCCGGTCGAAACGACCGGCGGGTATGATCCAGGTCAGGCCCGCAACCAGCACAATCAACGCGAAGAGGATCGTGTAGGCGGTCGGGAAGCGGGCGGCCAAGCGATCTGTTCCCGGATCGGTGTTGACGTCGCTCATGCGGTGTTCCTTTCTGACGGGGTGGGGTGCTGATCGATAACCACCACCCGAATGGGGGAAGTGGTGCCGATCAGGTCGTTGCGCCGTCGGTACGGCCCATGGGCAGATAGGCGGGCACCCGACGTGCCCAGGCGTCATATTCAGCGCCAAACCGCGCGCGGGCCTCGGCCTCCTCGCTGCGGGACAGGCGGAGGTACATCCAGATCAACACGGGATACATCGCCAGCGTCAGGATCGTAGGCCATTGCACCAGAAACCCGGTCAGGATTAGCACAAAGCCCACATACTGCGGATGCCGGATCCGCGCGTAAGGCCCGGTCGTCGCCAGCCGCCCGGCGCGCTGCGCCGCGTAAAGCACCGGCCATGCCACCGAGAGCAGCCAGAACCCCGCCCCGATCAACACGAAACTGAGCAAGTGAAACGGTCCGAAATGCGGATTGGCTTTCCAGCCGAACAGCATTTCGGGCAGATGCCCGGCATCATGCGAGAACCAATCGGTGCCAGGAAAGGAAGACTGCAGCCAGCCGGACAAAAGGTAGATGGTCAGGGGAAAGCCGTACATCTCAGCGAACAGCGCCACCAGGAAGGCGCTGAAGGCACTGAAACTGCGCCAGTCGCGCGGAGTCTGCGGCTTGGTAAAGCTTAGGGCGAAGATGATGAAAACCGCCGCGTTGACGAAAGCGAGCAACCAGAGACCATAAGCAGGCGCGGTTTCGGGTGTCATGACTGTTTTCCTCTCTCGTCCTCGACCCTGGTCGCCGCAGATGGCCCGGATGCAACGTTCTTGTCGGATCTGCCGTGGTTGCCGTGTCCTCCACCATGCCCATGGCCGCCGTGCATCAGCGAGTGCAGCCCGAGGCAGGCAAAGAGCGGCAAGATCACAAGAATGCTGCCGAACGGGATGTGAACCCGGTGCTCGTAGACAAGAAGAAGCGCGCTTATGAGGGCAAACCCGATCAGCGCCAATCCCCAGCGCGTCCTGAACCAGGCGCCAGGGGTTTGGCTTCCAACAGAATGATGGTGCTCGTTCATGGTTCGTCCTCCGATGATATTGGCCTCGGCCCCGCACGGAGAAATAGACGCTTGAGCGGTATAGCCATTACACCCAATCACCGCACTCATTGCAGCAGAACGCCGAAGAGCGCAGTGTGGTGCTGTCGGCAGTAGGGCCGACCCGGTCTCCATTGATCTAAGTCAACGAGTGTTTCGTCCAATTGCTACAGGTTGGCCGTATGGATGGAATTTGGCAGTCGGAAATGGGTTCATGGTCGCGCGCGCTCCGCGCAGTCCTGACGGCCTTTGTGATGGCGCTAACTGTCCTGTCTCTCCTGACCGCTTCCCTTGCCGCAGATGCCGTTCCCCGATCCGAACCGCCGATTGCCACCTCCACTCATTCAGCAGCGACACAACAGGATGACTGCAGTCTGCCGACTGAAAACTATCATTGCCAGCTCCCGACCGTGGTGGTCGCTGAGAACGTATTCGACGCGAAACACCCGATCTGGGTCATCAGCATCCAGTGGGTGTTCGAAGGACAATCGGACCGCACGCAGCACCGACCGAACGATCCGCTCCGACCGCCGAGCGCAGTTTCCGACTTCGCCTGACACCAGAACTTCCGTAGGCAATTGCCGTCCTCAGCCGTCGGCGCGTCTTTTCGGGGGTTCTCTTCCCCCGATTGACAGCGAACGGAAAACGCAATGCGCCACACTGACCTTTCCCGGAAGGGACCGCCGCCCTCAAGTGCGGTCGAACCTGATCCGCGCACAAGGCTCGCCACAGGGCAAAAGGCTTATCTGAGCTACTTGCGCCGAAGGATCGCTGACCCGAGTGCCGCAGAAGACGTGTTGCAGGATTTCAACCTGAAAGTCATCTGCGCCACGAACCGGACGAAACCCATCCGCAACACCGATGCTTGGCTGGCCCGCATCCTGCGCAACAGCTTGTTCGACCATTACCGTCGCCGTGACGCGCGTCGGAGGGCGGAAAGGGCCTATTGCGATCATGTCCTACTTCTCTCGGCCCCGGTCGAGGACGCGGCAGAGGCTCCATCTGCCAGCGAAGACTTTGCCGCAGTGGAGACAGCACTAGAGAGCATTCGCCCCGATTACGCCGAACTGATCCGTGCGCTGTATCTTCGCGGCGTGCCGCGCGACGCGTTCGCACTGGAAATTGGTGTAGAGGTTGGCACACTGAATGTCCGCACCCTGCGGGCCAGACGGGCGCTGCGCGCCTGCCTGGACCATCAGGCGGAAGCGTCTGGGGAGTACAATCGCGCCTTGAACGGCACAGGAAACGCAATGGAGACCGTGAGATGAGCCGAAAAGCCGTCGAGGCTGCCCTTCTGGAAGACCAGCGCCGGTTTCTGGGCTTCCTGGTCAGCCGTTTGCGCAACGTCGATGACGCGATGGACGTGATGCAGGATTTCGTCGCCAGGGCGATCACGCGGGCTGATGACCTGCGTGACGTTGCCAGCCTGCGCGGCTGGCTCAGTCGGCTTCTGGCCAGCACACTTGCCGATCACCAGCGAAAATCTTCGCGCCGACGGCAGCGGGAAATGTCCGCCGAAGTCGAGTCCGAGACGCTGGACATCTTGGCTGAACCCGATGCCGAAATCGACGCCGCGATCTGCGAATGCATCGCCGACATGATCCGCCATATGCCGCAGGGACAGGCCGACCTGATAAGGCGGATCGACCTTCAGGAAGAAGGGCGGGCCGCGGTTGCCGTTTCGCTCGGCATTTCCTTGGGCACGCTCGCCGTGCGGCTGCATCGGGCCCGGACCAGATTGCGGGACCTGCTGATGCAGATGTGCCTGACCTGCCCGGATCACGGGTTTCTTGATTGCGGCTGCGCCCGAGCCCGGAAGCGGGCCGTCGAAACTTCGCCGGCTCCCGTCAAGGTGTAATGTTTGCAGCCTTGATACGTCCATATCTTGGCAACGGCGACTACAGGTCAGCTTTGTCGGAACCTTGAGCAAATCAACAGGAGAAGACTATGAAGACGCGTGAAACCAACGTTCTGGCCGAGACCGAGGCAGGCGGCTGCTGTGGCGGCGGATCGCAGCAAGCGAAACACCACGAGCGCGGGCACCGTGGTGCGCAGCGCGATCAGGCAACCAGCGAAACTTCGCAAACGGTGGAAGCCTCGCCGACGGCCGCGGTTCAAAAGCCGGCCGGCAAGTCGGGCTGCTGTTGTTCCTGAATGAATTACCGTGCGGCGCGCCGGGTTGCCGGGACGCGCCGCACGAAACTGCCTGACCGGGAAAATTGACCATGACGACGACCGCATCACTCGATTTCAACGCCACGTTCGACCGCCTCGGGCATCTCGGGGTCGAAAAGCAACTTCGCGCCCAACCGGGTGTCACCTCGGTGGCCGCCAATCCGGCAGGTCCGTCGGTGACCGTGACCTTCGACGAAGGCAAGACCAGCATCGAGACGTTGCGCAAGGTCGTCGAGGACTGCGGCTTTCACTGCGAGGGTGAGGCCCTGCCGCGGCACGTGTGTTCCGCCCACGACGGCCATGCCGCAGCCATGGCGGACCATTCAGGCCATGGCACGGGACATGGCAAGGGGGCTGACAGCCCCGCCCCGGCCACCCCCTCCGGCCACGATGCGATGGCCCACGAGATGGGTCACGGTTCAGGCGACATGCAGTCGATGGTGCGCGACATGCGCAACCGGTTCTGGGTCGCCCTGATCTTCACCATTCCGATCTTCGTCTGGTCGCCGATGGGCGGCATGTTCACGCCGCCGGCGCCGCCGTTCGGGTTGCGGCTTGACCAGTGGCTGTTCATTCTGGCGACAGCCGCCGTGATCTGGCCGGTCTGGCCTTTTGTCGTCGCAGCTGTGCGAGCGCTGCGCAACGGCGTGCTGAACATGGCGGTGCTGGTGATCCTGTCGGTTGGAACCGGCTACGCTTTCAGCGTCGGCTCGACCTTCTTTTTCCCCGGCGTGCAGTTCTACGAGGCGGTCGCGGTCCTTCTGGTGTTCATCCTTCTTGGCCACTGGCTCGAGATGCGCGCCCGGGCCGGTGCTTCAGAGGCGATCCGCGCCCTGATGGACCTTGCGCCGCCGATGGCGACCGTCATCCGCGATGGGCGCGAGGTCGAGGTGCCCACCGCCGAGGTGCAGAAGGGCGAAACCGTGGTGATCCGTCCGGGGAACAAGATTCCTGTCGACGGCGAGGTTACCGAAGGCACGTCGCTGGTCGACGAATCCATGCTGACCGGTGAGTCCATGCCGGTGCAGAAGACCGTCGGTAGCACAGTGATCGGCGCCACGATCAACAAGTCGGGAACCTTCCGCTACACCGCCACCAAGGTCGGTGCCGACACGGCGCTCGCGCAGATCGTCAAGCTGGTCCAGGAGGCGCAGAACTCCAAGGCGCCGGCGCAGCTGCTGGCCGACCGGGCATCGCAATGGCTGGTGCTGGTCGCCATCGTCATCGGCGTCGCGACCTTTGCGGTCTGGTATGGCTGGATCGGGGCGGAGCTTCTGTTCGCGCTGACGCTGACGATCACCGTCTTCGTCATCGCTTGCCCTGACGCACTGGGGCTGGCAACCCCGATGGCCGTGATGGTGGGAACCGGGCTTGGCGCGATGAACGGCATCCTGTTCAAGAACGCGAGCGCGCTCGAGGATGCGACGAAACTCGATGTCATCGTCTTCGACAAGACCGGCACGCTCACCATGGGACAGCCGAAGGTGGTTGATGTCGTCGCCGCCAAGGGTGTCAGCCCCGACGAGGTGCTTGCCGCCGCCGCCGCCGTGGACAAGGGCTCGGATCACCCGCTGGCGGTCGCCATCGTCGAGCGCGCCGCCAACCTGACCCTGGGCAAGATGTCCGGGTTCGAGACGCTGGATGGCCGCGGGGCCAGCGCTACTGTCGCGGACAGTCGGGTTCTGGTCGGCAACCGCCGCCTGATGGATGAGGAAAAGGTGCCGCTCGGTGCCCTGTCAGAACGGGCGGATACCCTCAAGGGCGCGGGCCGGACCGTCGTGCATGTCGCCCGAGACGGGGCCGTTCTGGGGCTGATCGCGATTGCCGATGCGCTGCGTCCGACCGCGAAGGAAACCGTGGCCCGGCTGCGCGAACGCGGCGTCCAGGTGGCGATGCTGACCGGCGACAACGCAGGGACCGCCGCGCGCATCGCCGGGGAACTCGGGATCGACATCGTGCTCGCCGACGTGCTGCCGGGTCAGAAGGCCGACAAGATCAAGGAGCTTCAGGCCCTGGGCAAGAAGGTCGGCATGGTCGGCGACGGGGTGAACGACGCCCCGGCGCTGACCCAGGCCGACGTGGGCTTTGCCATCGGCGCGGGCACCGACGTGGCGATGGAAAGCGCCGACGTGGTGCTGATGAGAAGCGACCCGCATGATGTGCTGGGGGCGATCGTGCTGTCGAGGGCGACCCTGCGCAAGATGCACCAGAACCTGTTCTGGGCAGTGGCCTACAACGTGGTCGCCTTTCCGGTCGCGGCGGGGGTGTTCTTTCCCTACACGATCAGTCCCGAGGTCGCCGCCCTGGCGATGTCGGGAAGCTCTGCCCTGGTCGCCGTAAACGCCCTGCTTCTGAAACGGACGCGGCTAGAGGGCGTGACCCGCCGTTCTCCGGCCAAGGCTGCCGCGCCGCAGGCGCTGGAAGTGGCGTCATGAAACCCGACGGGACCGCCTTGTCGCGCCGGACGGCACTCGTCCTGCCGTTGGCGGCGGTCGCATCGGCGGCCTTCTCCGCGGTCGCGCGCGGGCAAGACGGTGTGAATGCCGACACGATGACCGTCGCCGGCGTCCTGGCCTATCTCGGCGTGATGCCTGCCGCCATCGTGCAAGGCCATCCAAAGTCCCACACCGAGGGCGCGATGCACGGCGGCGCGCCCGATGGGCAAGATCAGTACCATCTGGTGCTTGCCCTGTTCGACGCCGCGTCTGGCGCCCGGATCGAAACAGCGCAGGTTTCGGTTAATGTCATGGGTCTTGGTCATATCGGTGGAACCTTGCTTAACCTTGAACCGATGAAGATTGCAGATACGGTGACTTGGGGTGCTTTCGTAAAGCTTGCTGACCGCACTCCCTATCAGCTCTCTTTCAAAGTCGTTCTTTCAGGCCGGGCAAAGGCCGTTCCTTTTCCTTTCACCTACACGCATTCGTGAGGATAGCGCTTCGCGCCTGCAATCCTTTCGGCGCTCGCGCGTCTGTTGATTGCAACCTGACCATGATGGATCCACAGCAAATGGCGCAGCAGAGTTCATTCGAGAGTGAAGTTGAGATTGCGCCACGCGCGCAAAGGAGCCGGAGGGGATCGGTCGTCGGCGGCGCTTCGGCGCTGGTTGCCGCGATCCTGCGGCGGATCGTCCGGCGCGGATCGCTGGAATGGACCGAGGCGGGTGGCCGGACCTACCGCTTCGGCACCGGCGGCGCGCCCGATGTGGTGGTTCGGCTGCTTGACCGCGACCTGCCCTTGCGCCTGCTGACCCAACCAAGCCTTGCGCTTGGCGAAGCCTGGATGGACGGCCGGCTGGTGCTGCAACGGGGGACGCTGCGCGAGTTTCTGGACCTGCTCACCTCGGGCGGGCCGGAGGCGCTCGACTCGCTGCCCGGAAGCGGTCTGCGGGCGATGGCCGACCGGCTTCTTTCGCGGCGCCGGCACCGCAATCCCTCGGCGCGCGCGCGGGCCAACGTGGCGCATCACTATGACCTGTCCGACGATCTCTACGATCTCTTTCTCGACCGCGAGCGGCAGTATTCCTGCGCCTATTTCGAACGTGGTGACGAGACCCTGGACGAGGCACAGGCGGCAAAGATGCATCGCATCGCTGCCAAGCTGGTGCTGGACCGTCCCGGCCTCTCGGTTCTCGACATCGGTTCGGGCTGGGGCGGGCTGGCGCGGTCGGTGGCGCGCGACAGCACCGCGAATGTCACCGGCATCACCCTGTCGCGGGAACAGCTGGCCTACGCCACCGCGCGGACCGAAGCCGAGGGTCTGGCCGGACGTGTCCGCTTTCACCTGCGCGACTACCGCGACGAGCGTGACCGCTACGACCGGATCGTGTCGGTCGGTATGTTCGAACATGTGGGGCCATCGGACTACGACAACTACTTCTCGGCGATGGCCCACGCGCTGAAACCGGACGGCGTGGCGCTCCTGCACTCCATCGGCATCATGGGTCCTGAGGGCGGCAGCGATCCCTGGATCCGCAAGTACATCTTTCCCGGCGGCTATTGCCCCACGCTGTCGCAGGCCATCGCCGCGGCCGAGCGCGCGGGGCTCTGGGTGACGGATGTGGAAATCCTGCGCCTCCATTACGCGGAAACGCTGCGCCTCTGGCACGAGCGGTTCGCCGCCCGCCGCGACGCAGCGCGCGCGCTTTATGACGAACGGTTCTGCCGGATGTGGGAGTTCTATCTCGCGGCCTGCGAGGCGGGATTCCGCAACGGTCGGACCATGGTGTTCCAGTTGCAGCTTGCCCACCGGCGCGATGCCGTGCCGCTGACACGGGCCTACATCGACGGCGCGAGCCCGGCTCAAGGCCGCGATACGAATTTTGCTTGAAACGAGAGGAATCGCATCATGACCACCACGCAGGAAATCCGCGTCGCGGTGAACGGCTACGGCGTCATCGGCAAGCGGGTGGCGGATGCCGTCGCCATGCAGCCCGACATGGTACTGGCCGGGGTGTGCGACGTTGCCGCCGACTGGCGCCCGCGCATGGCAGAGGCCAAGGGCTACGCGCTTTACGGTGCCGGCCCGGGCCATGTGTCGGCCATGCGCGCGGCGGGGCTCGATGTGGCCGGAATGCTGGAGGACCTGTTGACCCGCGCCGACATTGTGGTGGACTGCACGCCGAAGAAGGTGGCGGCAGCCAATGTCGAGGCCTATCGCCGGCGCGGCATCAGGTTCATCGTCCAGGGCGGCGAGAAACACGCCGTTACCGGCCATTCCTTCGTGGCCGAGGCCAGCTTTGCCGGTGCCATCGGGCGCGACAGCACCCGCGTGGTGTCGTGCAACACCACCTCCATCGTCCGCACGCTGACCGCGCTCAAGCGCGCGGGGCTGCTTGTCCGGGCGCGCGGCACCCTGTTGCGGCGCGCGACCGACCCCTGGGAAAGCCATCTCGGCGGCATCATGAACACGCTGGTGCCCGAGCGCGAGATCCCGAGCCACCAGGGCCCCGACGCGCAAAGCGTGGACCCAAGCCTGGACGTGGTGACAATGGCGGTCAAGGTGCCGCAGACGCTGGCCCATCTGCACTACTGGTCGGTCGAGATGACGCGCGCGGCCACCAGGGACGAGGTTCTTGCCGCCTTCGGTGCCTCGTCGCGGATCGCGCTGATCCGGATGGATGACGGCCTCGACGCGCTGAACGCGGTCAAGGAGATGATGGCCGACCTAGGCCGCCCGCATGACAACCTTTACGAGGTCGCGCTGTGGCAGGACATGTTGTCCGTGCAGGGCAACGAGCTCTTCTATGCCTATATGGTCGACAACCAGGCCATCGTGATCCCCGAAACCATCGACGCTATCCGGGCAATGACCGGACTTGCGGCGGATGCCGCGGCGTCGATGGCGCTGACTGACACTGCCCTGCGGATCGGACACTTGGCCAGGCGCTGACCGCGCCGGACTCAGGCGATCCGGCTTCGGCCCGGACCTTGCGCGAAATGCGCCCGCGTGCCGACAGCAATCCGCGACGCGCACCAGCGCGCATAAAGTGGTGCCAATGCCCGACCGAGCAGGCGGCCCGGCAGTCGTTCCGGCAGCGTGTAGTCAATAAAGACGCGCAGTTCGGTCCCTGCCTCGACCTGCAGCGTCTCGAACCCCAGCCGATAGGTGTCGATCACGATCATCCGCTGCGGACCTGTCGTCTTCCAGATCTTGCGGACGGGCGGCACGCGTTCCGTGATCACTTCCGTCACCCGCAATGCCAGACCCAGCATCCTTCCTTCGACGCGGATGACAGAACCGACCCTGCGCCCAGCTTCGGCATCCAAATGATAGTGCATGCTGCCGCCCGCCATCATCAGCGATCCCCCGGACATGTGGGCGCCAATGCGCTCGGGGTCGTCGAGGTAGTCGAAAACCTCCCGCGGTGTTGCGCGAACCAGCACCGAGGTGGCAAAATGCATCACAGCCTCTCGCATCTCGTATCTGCTCTCGTTTCGTCTTGACGACGTTCAGTCGATCTGGCGGACAAAACCCGGATACCTGTTGAACGACAGTCTCTGTACTAGCGCCCCGTCGACAGTGCGGATCTCGGCGATGATGCTGCCATCCGCAGCCGTCTCGATCGTGCCGAGTGTCAGCCGTGGATTCTGCAGGCTGTCGAGTTGCGTCTGAAGCCAGCCGCGCACCACGTCGGGCGTCGTCTCCGGTGTCGCGGCAGGTGCAAGACCAAAGACCACTTCCGACCCCTGCCCGACCGCGCCGGTCATTCCGTCCTGGATGCCCGGCCCCGGGGTCGAACCGGCGACATGATGCTGGGCCATCATCTGCATCATCATCTGCATCATTTCAGCAGACATCATCATCCCCGGTCCCGCACCCTGCGAGTCCATCCCTGGACCCGCAGGGTCTGTTGGCTCGTCGGAGCCAGCCGCATTAGGGAGTGCGGGGTTCTCGGTGCCGGCCGTGTGATGTGGATCTTCCGCCTGAGGCGTGGTCTGACCGACCGCGCCGCCGGCCATCAGGACAACAGCAAGCATTGCTGCTGAGAAAGTTCGAACTGTCATCATCCTGTTCCTTTCTGGCTGAAGGCGGCACGGTCACGGCTTCGACCGACCGCCAGGCACCGACCGAGTTTGCCGCCAGCGGAGTTTCCGAAGAAGTCCCGATCATGCGAGAGCCAACCGACGCCTATCTTCATTGACGGATGTCGAGGAAAAAGATTACCGGACAGATGCGTTTGCCCGGTCACGACAGATCTCGCAGAGCCCGGTTTGTAGAGTTCCGCGCAAGCTGTGTAATCCCCCGACCGCATGGACGTCTGTCATTTCTGTTCGTGCAGAAGTCAGCGGATATCGGTGGAACCACACCGAATGCCTTCGCGTTTTCAAGACCGATCCCGATGGCACTGAACGGCCTGTCCACGGGAAATAGGGGGTGGCTCAGGCTTCTTCGCTGCGCTTCGGTCCACGGGTAATTCGGCAACCACAGAACAGGAGTACGAGAGATGAACATGAAGGAATGCATCGAAAACTGTAGCGACTGCCACAACATCTGTCTTGAAACGCTGGCGTACTGCCTCGGCAAGGGCGGTCAACATGTCGCATCCCCGCACATCCAGGCGCTTCTGGATTGCGCGGATACGTGCCGGATCAGCGCCGACTTCATGCTGAGAAACTCGC
>NZ_JAXMMF010000087.1:0-14217 GCF_034366665.1 Tabrizicola sp.
ATGAGGTTTACCGGGCCAACCTCTCAGCCGTGAGCGACGCTGCGAAGTTCCCGGACACTTTTAGTGAATCTCACAGCTGAACCCGATCACCGGCTGGGCGCAGGGTCCCTGCCCCCTCGCGTGAAGGTGGCCCAGTCAACCCTCTAGAGCACGTTGGAGGACGGACAGAAGCCGCATCCAGCAGATGATTGGCCTTGCTTTCCTCGCTCCGGACGTTCTCGATCAGAACGCCGCCGGCCGCCAGCCGGTCGCCCTCATCTCATTGGGTCAAACGGCGACAGTTGCCAGCAGACTAAGATCAGCAGCGGCAGACTGTCGGCGGGCTTTGATCCCGGGAAGTGGTGTCGGAAGTGTGAGGCAACACACACCAATCCAGGCCTGTGTCTAAATCCAGGTCAAACGACGTGTCGCACGCCCTTTGACCGTCGTCGCGGCGCCAAGAGTCTCAGGGATGCAGCACGTCCACGTCTCGGATGACGCCGCCACTTGCTCGAGAGCAGTGCTTTAAGATTTTAGCTTGGAAACAGCAGCATAGTTGGATCAAGAGGCGGCGCCTCAGGCTACAATGGGCCAAAAGTTAACGGCAGCGCCTAACGCTGCACCCGAAAACCGCATCGCGCCAAATGCCAAACAGAGACACCCGCAATTTTGGTCAGCTACTTCGCCTGTGATTTCGAGTCTCTAGGGGGAAGCACGTCTCGCATGCTGAGGAAAACACGTCACAATGTGGCGGAAGCGGTGGGATTCGAACCCACGGTGGGGTTCCCCCCACGCTGGTTTTCAAGACCAGAGCCTTAAACCACTCGGCCACACTTCCGTTCGGACCGGCTTGGCCGGGTCCCGTCGGTCCGAATACGCGGGGCGGATCGATTCTGAAAGGCGCTCACAGGCGAATTCCGCTGATCGTGAGGCGAAGTGCAAGCTTCCGCCCTTCCCTAGGTCACCGCAACCCTGTATGTTGTGGCAAAAGGCAGGCGGACATACGTGGGGTGGAGGGGGACAATCCCTCCGGGCAACGTTCCAATACCACGGACAGGATCGTCGAAAGGCACGGCGACAAGCACGGCGCTTCAGACCGTGCGACTTTGAGGGCGGAACATGGCACGAGTGGGACTCCGTAAGGTTGTTTTCGGCTTGGCGGCAACCGGGTTGCTGATCGGCTGCGTGGAAGGTGGCGGTCAGACCGGCGGGGACGGGTCGCAGGTTTCGGCTCCGACCAGGGCGGCGACCGGTGCCCGCGATATCGAGGCGCCCGAGGTCTACCAGGCCAGCGACAGCGCGCTTTGGGACGGGCGTCCCTCGCTGGGCGGGATCTGGGTGGCGGCACCCGACGCGGACAATCCGGAACGGGTGGCGATCTTCAACCCGGCGACTGGAAAGACGGTCACCGGCGCATTGTTCAAGCGCGAACGCGAGAACCCCGGCCCCCGCCTGCAACTGTCCTCTGATGCGGCCGAGGCGCTTGGCATCCTGGCCGGCCAGCCGACGCAGATCCGGGTGACCGCGCTGCGCAAGGAAGAGGTGAAGGAAGCCGCCCCCGCCGCAGAGGCAGCCGTCGCAACGGCCTCAGATCCCGCCGCAGCCCCCGCCGGAGACGGCGCCGAAGCCGCCGCCATCGCCTCGGCAGCCCTGGACGCAGTCGAGTCCGGGTCCACCGAAGCGGCCCCCGCCGAAGGCTCTGCCGACCTTTCGGGTGAAGCGGTCGCTGCAGCCGCCGTCGCAGGGGCCGAAGCCATCGCGCCCGACGCCGTGCCGAAGAAAAAGACGTGGAAGGAACGCCGCGCCGAGGCAAAGGCCGCGCGCGAAGCCAAACGCCGCGCCGCCGCCGAGGCCAAGGCTGCGGCCGCGGCAGCCGCTGCCGGAACCGCGGTGGTCGAGGGCGAGGGCGAGGCCCCGACGACCTCTCCCGAGGCGGCAGCCGCAGCCCTTGCCCCGATCGAATCCGCTCCCCTTGACGCGCGCAGCGCCGACGTTGCCGAACCGGCGCCCGCCGCGCGCAAGACCGTGGGCGAGACCCCTGCCCCGGCCCGGGCCGCCGCACCTGCCGTCGAAGCCCCCGCCGCCAGCGGTCCGGCGCGGCCAATACAGGTTGCGTCGTTTTCCAAGGAAGACAACGCCAAGCGCGCCGCCGAGGCACTGGCCAAGATCGGTGTCACCGCGACGCCCCAGAAGTCCGACACCAACGGCAAGGTCGTCTGGGGCGTCGTCGTGATGGGCGATGACGTCATGCTGAAGAAGATCAAGGACGCCGGTTTCGCCGACGCCTACTACCTGAAATAAAGGCTCGCCCATGCTGAACCGCCTGCGTCTTGTCCTGACCGTTGTCGCCCTTGCGCTGGCAGCCCTGCCCGCCCGCGCCTTCGAGACGGCGGCCACCGCCGCCTGGGTCTATGACATGACCACTGGCACTGTGCTGATGGACAAGAACGCCGACCAGTCGCTGCCCCCGGCCTCGATGTCGAAGATCATGACCATCAACATGCTGTTCGAGGCGCTGCGCGACGGCCGCGTGACGATGGAGACCGAATTCGCCGTCTCCTCCCGCGCCACGGCAATGGGTGGATCGACCATGTTCCTGCAGGAAAGCGACCGGCCCACGGTGAACGAACTGATCCACGGCATGATCGTCAACTCGGGCAACGATGCCTGCGTCGTGGTCGCCGAAGGGCTGGCCGGCACCGAAGAGGCCTTCTCGGCCCAGATGACCGAACGCGCCAAGGCGCTGGGGATGATGCACTCGACCTTCGCAAACGCCTCGGGCTGGCCGGACCCCGACCACCGCATGTCGATGCGCGACCTGGGCATCCTGGCCCAGCATCTGATCGAGGATTTCCCGGAATACTACCCGATCTTCGCCGAGACCGAGTTCAACTACAAGGACCGCGCGCCGGCCAATGCCCGCAACCGCAACCCGCTGCTGGAACTTGGCGTGGGGGCGGACGGGCTGAAGACCGGGCATACGCAGGAGGCGGGCTATGGCCTGGTCGGCAGCGCCAAGCAGGGCGACCGGCGGATCATCTTCGTGATCACCGGCCTTGCCTCGGAAGAGGCGCGCGCCGAGGAATCCGAACGCATCGTCGCCTGGGCCTTCCGGCAATTCTCGGAAAAGACCGTGGCCAAGGCCGGAACCCGCGTCGCCGAGGCCGAAGTGCACATGGGTGCGGCCGCAACCGTGGGCCTCGTTCCGGCAGAAGACGTGCGCCTTCTGGTGCCCGCGCTGGTGCAGGACAGCGTGACCGCCGAAGTGGTCTACAACGGCCCCCTGGTCGCGCCGGTCGCCAAGGGCACTCCGGTTGCCGAGCTGATCGTCCACGCCCCCGACCTGCCCGACCGCCGCGTGCCGCTGGTCGCCGAGGCCGACGTCGCATCGGCCGGGTTCATGAAGCGGCTGACCACGGCCGCAGGGACGCTTTACGCCCGCTACATCGGGACGCCGGCCAGCTGAATGGCTGGCCTCTTCCTCTCGTTCGAAGGCATCGACGGCTCGGGCAAGTCCACGCAGGCCCGCCTTCTGGCCGACACCCTGCGGGTCCGGGGCCACAGCGTCACTCTGACCCGCGAGCCAGGCGGCAGTGCGGGGGCCGAGGAAATCCGCCGCCTCGTCCTGGAAGGCGCCACCGACCGCTGGTCGCCCGAGACCGAGATCCTCCTCTTCACCGCCGCCCGCCGCGACCATCTGGAAAAGACCATCCGCCCCGCCCTGGCCCGGGGCGAGATCGTGATCACCGACCGCTTCGCCGACAGCACTCGCATCTTCCAGGGCATCACCCGGGGCGACCTGAGCGACACGGTCGACCGGCTGCACGCCCTGATGATCGGGGTCGAGCCGGACCTGACCCTCCTCTTCGACCTTGACCCAGCCAAGGGCCTTGCGCGCGCCACCGCCCGCGCCGGAACCGAGTTGCGGTTCGAGGATATGGGCCTCGCCTTCCAGGAAATGGCCCGCGCGGGCTTCCTGGCCCTTGCAGCGCGGCAAGACCGTTTCCGCGTGATCGACGCCGATGCGCCCCCCGACACAGTGGCCGACCGTGTCTGGCAGGTGGTCGCACCGCATCTTGTCGTCGGATTGCCCCAACTGCCCAGCTAAACTGAACCGCAAGGTGGGCGATATCGCCCACCCTACGCCTGCGCCTGGGCCGCAAACCTCTTCGGGCCGATTTCGCCGTGCACCCCCCGTAGGGTGGGCGACTCGCCCACCTTCCTCGCTAGGGATGCGGACTGATGTTGGCGCATTCACAGGTGGGAAGACGCGATGAGCACGACAGCCATGCAGTTTCGGGATGATTTTTCGTATCGCGTCACGACTTTGCGGAAGTGTTTGAGCGTGTTGAGGAAGCATTCGACGAGGTTGCACGGTCGCTAAAGGACGGGATCGACAGAGCGCTGCACCTTCCGGTCACGGGGGGGGCGATGTGCCAGCGCCTGCCTCGATCAGGTCCACAAGGGCGCGGGCGTCATAGCCCCGATCCGCCCCCGCATCGCCCGGACCCGGGTGCAAGCCAGGCAGACCTGCCACCTGCACCTAGTCCGACACACCAAGTCCGACGCCGCCAAGTCGACGCCGCCAAGTCCGACGCCGCCTAGACCGATCCCTGTCTGGGCGAGAGTGTGATCGCGACGTGCAGACCGCGTGGGTCGACCAACGCGTTGCCGCCGATCCTTCACCCGCGCCACACCTCGCGGCTTGTTCGGCAACAGCAGCTGGAGCAGCCCCTGGTCGAAGTCCGAAAGATCAGCACGCGCCATGTCCACTTCCTGCCGAAAGGGAACCGCAGCCCAAGTGCAACGGGAATCCCGGTTATGCGTTCGGAACCTGGTCCGGCAGCATCGCCGGGTTCCAGGCCACCTCCCACAGATGCCCGTCCGGGTCCTGGAAATACCCGGCATAGCCGCCGTAGAACGTGTCCTGCGGCAGTTTCACGACCTTGGCCCCCGCCTTCCGGGCCGCGGAGATGACGGCGTCGACCTCCTCCCGGTGATGGACGTTGTGCGCAAGGGCAAAGGCTGTCGGACTGACAGGCTGCACCGGCAGACCCGTGTCGTGGGCCAGATCGGCCTGCGCCCAAAGTGCCAGCGTCACGCCGCCCGCCAGCGGAAAGAACGCCACCGCACCATGCGCGAATTCACGCCCGACGATCCCCTCGGTCGGCAGACCCAGGCCATCCCGGTAAAACGCGACCGAGCGGTCAAGGTCCGCGACGCCCAGCGTGATCAGCGACAGTCTTGGCTGCATGATGTCCTCCAACACGTGGGGATGCCCCGAGGGCCGCCGCAGAACCTATCCCGAGCCATTCGCACCATGTTCCGTCCGCTTGCCGCCAACATGCCGCCCTGGCCCACCCCAGGTCAACCGCGGCACAGCGTTCGTTCCGGGCGTCGGCAGGCTCGGCTCACCACTCCGCCGGATACGCCGAAGGCAAAGTAAACGCCCACGACCAACTCGTTGATTTCCTTACGCTGGAAACCCCGTCCACGCGCGGGCTGCCCACAGACCCCCTTCCCCTTCCCCCCGTCGCCATGCAATCTCCGTCGCATGGCCGCGACCGACCCTCTGCCCGAACCCGACCGCCTGGAAGGCGCCCCCCACCCGCGCGAGACGCGGGTTCTGGTCGGCCATGCCGCGCAGGAAACCGAGTTCCTGCGCGCCTTCACCTCCGGCCGCCTCCACCACGCCTGGATGCTGACCGGCCCGAAAGGCGTCGGCAAGGCCACCCTTGCCTGGCGCCTGGCCCGGTTCCTGCTGGCCACGCCGGACGACGACGGCGGGATGTTCGCAGCCCCGCCGCCCGACAGCCTTGACGTGCCCGACAGCCACCCCGTCGCCCGCCGCCTGCTCCAGCTGGCCGAGCCGCGGCACTTCCTCCTCCGCCGCGCCCCGAACGACAAGGAGACCGCGCTCAGCCAGGTCATCTCGGTCGACGAGGTGCGGAAGATGAAGTCTTTCTTCGCCCTCTCTGCCGCCGATGGGGGCCGCCGCACCGCGATCATCGACGCGGTCGACGAGATGAACCCCGCCGCCGCGAACGCCCTTCTGAAACTGCTCGAAGAGCCCCCGGCCAACGTCACCCTCTTTCTGATCGCCCACCAGCCCGCGCGGCTTCTGCCCACGATCCGCTCGCGCTGCCGCGAGCTGCGCCTGACCCCACTGCCCCCCCAGGGCCTTGCCGACGCCTTGACCCAGGCCGGAGGCGACGTCGCCCCCGAAGACCGCAGCGCGCTCGCCGAACTCTCCGGCGGCTCGGTGGGCGAGGCGTTCCGGCTGACCAACCTCGACGGGCTGAAACTCTACAGCGCCCTCACCCGCCTCTTTGCCACCCTGCCGCGCCTTGACCGCCCCCAGGCCCTGGCCCTGGCCGATCTCGCCGCTGCACGCGGTGCTGCCGAGACCTTCGACCTGATCGTCACCCTCATCGACCTTTTCCTGGCCCGCCTTGCCCGTTTCGGCGCGACCGGACAGACCCCGCCCGAGGCCGCCCCGAACGAAGCCCCGCTGCTGGCCCGCCTCGCCCCGCACGCCCAGGCCGCCCGCGCCTGGGCCGAGCTTGCCCAGACCCTTTCGGCCCGGGCCCGGCGGGGCAAGGCGGTGAACCTTGACCCTGCCGCGCTTCTGATGGATATCCTCCTGAAGGTCGACGAGACGGCGGGAAGCCTCGCCCAGAGGTAGCCCGAATGACATCCGAACTCGACCTGGTCGACAGCCACTGTCACCTCGACTTCCCGGACCTGATCCAGGAAACCGAGGCGATCATTGCCCGTGCCCGCGCGGCAGGGGTGAACCGGATGGTCACGATCTGCACCCGCCTGAAGAACGAACCCAAGGTCCGCGCCCTGGCCGAGGCGCATGCCGAGGTCTTCTACGCCGCCGGCACCCATCCGATGAGCGCCGCCGAAGAACCCCTGACCTCGGTCGAGGATCTGGTCGCCCTTTCCCGGCATCCCCGCTTCGTCGGCATCGGCGAGACCGGGCTCGACTACCACTACACGGCAGATTCGAAGGCCATCCAGCAGACCAGCCTGCGCATCCATATCGAGGCCGCGCAGGAAACCGGGCTGCCGCTGATCATCCACTCCCGCGACGCCGATCAGGACATGGAAACGATCCTCGCCGAAGGCATGGCCGCGAAGCCCTACACCTGCGTCATGCACTGCTTTTCCTCCGGCCCCCGCCTGGCCCAGGCCGCGCTGGACATGGGGTTCACCCTCTCGATCTCCGGCATCGCCGCCTTCCCCAGGTCACAGGACCTGCGCGACATCTTCGCACGCGCGCCGATTGACCGGCTGATCCTGGAAACCGACAGCCCCTACCTTGCCCCGCCGCCCTTCCGCGGCAAGCGGAACGAACCGGCCTATGTGGCCCACACCGCCCGCGCCCTCGCCCCGGTCTTCGGCCTGAGCCTGGAGGCTTTCGCCGCCCAGACGACCGCGAACTTCGACCGCCTCTTCCCCCGCGCCGCCCGCACGGCAAAGGCGGCGTGATGGCGAAACTGACCTTCACCATCCTTGGCTGCGGCTCGTCGGGCGGGGTCCCCCGCCTTGGCGGCATCTGGGGCGACTGCGACCCCGCAAACCCGAAGAACCGGCGCCGCCGCTGTTCCATGCTGATCACCCGTGAGACGGCCGAGGGCACGACGCGCGTCCTGATCGACACCTCGCCCGACATGCGGGATCAGCTGCTGGATGCGAACATCGGCGCGCTGGACGGGGTCGTCTACACCCACAGCCACGCCGACCACATGCACGGCATCGACGATCTGCGGCAGCTGGTCTTCAACCAGGGCCAGCGCCTTCCGGTCTGGGCCGACGGCCCGACGCAAGAGGCGCTCCTGTCCCGCTTCGGCTATGCCTTCGTCCAACCCGAAGGCTCACCCTACCCGCCCATCCTCGATCTCCACACCATCGACGGCCCCGTCTCGGTCGCGGGTGCCGGAGGCCCGGTGACCCTGACCCCGTTCCGCGCCGACCACGGCAGCATGGACGCGCTCGGCTTCCGCATCGGCCCCCTCGCCTACCTGCCCGACGCCGTCGACATCCCCGCCGAAAGCTGGCCGGTGCTGGAGGGCCTGGACTGCTGGATCGTCGACGCACTCCGCCGCAAGCCGCACCCGACCCATGCCCATCTTGACATGACCCTCGGCTGGATCGCCCGCGCCGAACCAGCCCGTGCAGTGATCACCAACATGCACATCGACCTGGACTACGAGATCCTGAAAGCTGAACTTCCGCCCCACATCAGCCCCGCCTTCGACGGGATGACGATCACCTACGACAACCAGCCCTGACCCCAAGGGCTTTCATACTGGTAGAAATATCCCACGGGGGTCCGGGGGTGTGAAACCCCCGGTCCGCCGCCCGCCATGAGCGCCCTCCTCGACGTCATCCTCCCGGTCTTCCTGGTCATCGGATTCGGCTATGCCGTCGTCAGGGCGGGCCTCCTGGCCGAACCCGCCATCGACGGGTTGATGCGCTTCGCGCAGAACTTCGCGGTGCCCTGCCTTCTTTTCCGCTCCATCGCGCATCTCGACCTTTCTGCGGCCTACGATATTGGCCTGATGACCAGCTTCTACGTCGGAGCCTTCGCCGGCTTCTTCGCCTGCTTCTTCGGGGCGATGCTGGTCTTCCGCCGCGCCATGCCCGACGCCGTCAGCATCGGCTTCGCCGGGCTCTTCTCGAACTCGCTTCTCCTTGGCCTGGCCATCACCGAGCGCGCCTACGGGACCGAGGCCTTGCAAGGCAACTACGCCATCATCTCGCTGCACGCGCCCATGCTGTACGGCTTCGGCATCGCGCTGATGGAATGGGCGCGCAGCCGGGGGGCCGGGATGTCGGGGGTCGCGCTGACCCGCCAGATCACCCGCGCGATCCTGTCGCAATCATTGGTGATCGGCATCCTTCTGGGGTTCGCGGTGAACCTGGCCGGAAATCCGCTGCCCGGTTTCTTCTGGTCAGGCGTCGACATGATCGCCCGTGCGGCAATCCCGGTCGCGCTGTTCGGGCTGGGCGGCGTCCTGGTCCGCTACCGGATCGAGGGTGACATCGGCCCGGTCCTGATGGTCACCGCCGCCTCGCTGCTGCTGCATCCCGCAATCACCTGGGGCCTTGGCACCCAGGTCTTCCATCTGGACACCGCGGCACTGCGGTCCGCTGTGGTGACCGCGGCGATGGCGCCCGGCGTCAACGCCTACATGTTCGCCCACATGTACGGGGTCGGCAAACGGGTCAACGCCTCAAGCGTGCTGGTCGCGACCGCCGCGTCCATCGTCACGGCCTGGGCCTGGCTGCACATCCTGCCCTGACTGCCGCAAGGCCGCCGCTACACCCCGCGACGAGAAGACGAAGTCGCACGAGGAGCCGTCCCTTAGCGCCCCGTCACGCCGCGCAGCCGGTCCGACCGCCGCCGCAAGAGCTCGACCGTGGTCAGAAGCGCGATCGAGATCACCACCAGGATCGTCGCCACCGCCAGGATCGCCGGGCTGATCTGTTCGCGGATGCCGTTCCACATCTGTCGCGGGATCGTCTGCTGGTCGGGGCCCGCGATGAACAGGACCGCCACCACCTCGTCGAACGAGGTGACAAAGGCGAAAAGCGCGCCCGAGATGACGCCCGGCAGGATCAGCGGCATCACCACCTTGAAGAACACCGTCCGCGGATTGGCCCCCAGCGACTGCGCGGCGCGGATCAGAGACTGGTCAAAGCCCGACAGCGTCGCCGTCACGGTGATGATGACAAAGGGGATGCCCAGGATGGTATGCGCCAGGATCACGCCCAGATAGGTCGAGGTCAGCCGCCCGCACTCCAGCCCGATGATGCCGCAGGGGTTCGAGTAGAAGAAGAACATCCCTGTGGCGATGATGATGATCGGAACGATCATCGGGCTGATCAGGATCGCCATGATCGTGCGGCGATAGGGCATCTCGGGCCGCGACAGGCCCAGGGCGGCCAGCGTCCCCAGCACCGTGGCCAGGATCGTCGCCCAGAAGCCGATGATGACCGAGTTCTTCGCGGCGTTCACCCAGGTGGAGTTTTCCCACATGTCGGCAAACCAGCTGCCATCCCGCGGCACATCCGGTGCCTGCATCCCGAAGGTCAGCAGCATGTCGTACCAGCGCGCCGAATAGCCCGTGGGGTCCAGCTGCACCATCTTCTCGGTGAAACTGAAGTAGGGCTCGACGTTGAACGACAGCGGAATGACGATCAGGATCGGCGCGATCAGGAAGATGAAGACCAGCGCACAGATCACCTGGTAGGTGCGGTGCCACAGGCGCTCCAGCGGGTCGGCATAGGTCGGCAGCGCCATCAGGTCACCCCAGTTTCAGGCGGTCGATGCCGACCAGCCGGTCATAAAGCCAGTACAGGATCAGGACACCGACCAGCAGCATGGCGGACAGGGCCGCAGCCATCGACCAGTTTGAATTGTCCATGTGGAAGGCGATCATGTTCGAGAAAAGCTGTCCGTCCGCCCCACCGACCAGCGCAGGCGTGATGTAGTAGCCCACGGCCAGGATGAAGACGAGAAGCGAGCCCGCGCCGATCCCCGGCAGGGTCTGCGGCAGGTAGATCCGCCGGAACGTCGTCCAGGACGTGGCCCCCAACGACCGCGCCGCGCGGGCATAGCTGGGCGGGATCACCCGCATCACCGAATACAGCGGCAGGATCATGAACGGCAGCAGGATATGCGTCATCACGATGATCGTGCCGGTCTGGTTGTTGATCATCCGCAGCCGCCCGTCTTCGGTCAGCGCGCCAATCCAGACGAGAAGATCGTTGATCACGCCCTCGCCCTGCAGAAGTGCCATCCAGCTCGTGGTGCGCACCAGAAGCGAGGTCCAGAACGGCAACAGGACCAGGATCATCAGAAGGTTGGCCTTGGCCATCGGCAGCGTCGCCAAGAGATGCGCGACCGGAAAGCCGATCAGGAGGCAGATCAGTGTAATGAGACCCGACAACAGGAAGGTCTTGAAGAAGAGGTAGACATAGATCTGCCGGTTTTCGTCCACGCGGACCAGGTTGCCGTCCGAACCGCGCTCGAAGTCGGTGGCGGCCATGTAGAAGTCGGTGGTGTAGGGGCTGGCAGCACCACGCATCGCGCCCCAGACATCCGCCTCGCCCCAGCGCGCGTCGACAGCCAGGAAGGCGTCGCGGAAAGGCGGGGCAAGCTCGTCCGCGTTCCGCGCCGTCTTGGTGAAAAGCGACCGTGTCTCGGGCAGGACATAGTTCACCCGTGTCCCGGCCTCGCCGGCAGTGCGGTTGGCCTGCATGCCGCGGAAATCCTCGGCCAGGGCGGCGAAGGCCGCCTCGTCCGGCTCGGTGCCTGCGGGGTTCGCCGCAAACCAGGCCGCAATCGCGGGGGCGTTGGCGGAAAATCCGTCATGGTAGATCGACCGGTGCAGCATCTGGCCGATCGGCAGCACGAAGCTGACCAGGACGAACAGCAACAGCGGCACGACCAGCAGAAACGCCCGGCGGCGCGCCTTGGCCTGGGCCTGGGCAAGCGCCTCGGCCAGCGGGCGTCCATCGGCGGTGGTCAGAAGTTCGGCCATGCTCATCTCGGTCAGGAAAGGCGGCGCGGGAGGTGATCCCCCCGCGCCAAGGGGTCATCAGCCGGCAGCAAGCCAGGCGTTGAAGCGCTCGTTCAGCTCGGCGTCCCGGTCAACCCAGAACTCCCAGTTCGATTCCAGCGCATTCTTCATGTTGTCGGGATGGGTCGGCAGATGCGTCGCCATCTCGGTCTTGCCGTCGTTGAAGATCAGCGGTTCAAGCAGGGCCGACTTGCGTGCCGGGCCGTAGCTGATCCACTGCGCCTGCTGGCGCAGGCCTTCGGTCGAGGTGGCATAGGCGATGAACTGCTTCGCCTCTTCCATGTTCGGAGCGCCCTTCGGGATCACGTACATTTCGTTTTCGTAGATCTGACCATCCCAGACGATCTGGAAGGGCTTCGATTCCGCGATCTGGGCGCTGAAGATCCGGCCGTTGTAGGCGGTGGTCATCACGACTTCGCCGTCAGCAAGGATCTGCGGCGCCTGGGCACCGGCTTCCCACCAGACGACTTCCGACTTGATGGTGTCCAGTTTCGCGAAGGCACGGTCGATGCCTTCCGGAGTGCCGAGCACGGTGTAGACTTCGCCAGCCGGAACGCCGTCCGCCATCAGGGCGAATTCCAGAACGGCTTTCGCGCCCTTGCGCAACCCGCGCTTGCCGGGGAACTTCTCCAGGTCGAAGAAATCGGCGGCAGTGGTCGGGCCTTCGGGGAACTTCGTCGTGTCATAGGCGAAGACGGTCGCCCAGATGTCGGTCGAGACGCCGCAATCGGTGACCGCGCCGGCCAGGAAGTCATCGGCCGCCGGGGTGCCGTCCGAGCCGGGCGGCAGGATGGCGATGTCGATCGGCTCGAGCACGCCTTCGTCGCACAGACGGATCGCGTCGGCATATTCAAGGCTGGCCACGTCGACGGTGACGTTGTTCGCCTCGACCATCGCCTTGATCGGCGTGGCGGGGTTTTCGCTGTCGACCATCATGGTGGCGATGCCGGTCGCGGCGGTGAAAGGCTTCAGGTGGCCTTCGGTCTGTGCCGCCCCGTAAGAGCCGCCCCAGGACATCACCGTCACGTCGGCGTGCGCCGCGGCGGAGAAGCCCACAAGGGCGGTGGAGAGGATGAGAGTCTTCTTCATTCGGGTCTCCCTGTTTTGTTGGTTATCAGTCGTGGCCGAAACTCCGGCCGGGTATCAAGGGTCCAGCGCGCGGGCATCCTGAGGATGCCAGCCCACCTTGATCTTCTGACCCGGGACCAGCTTGGTCTGCCCCAGGGTATTGCGCATCTTCATCACGAAGTCGTCGGTCCCCGCGACCTTCAGCACGGCGCGCAGGATGTCGCCCATGTAGATCATCTCGACCACTTCGGCATCCAGCGTGTGAACGCCGGGGGGCATCATCTCGGGCTTGAATTCCACCCGTTCGGGCCGGATCGAGACCAGGGTCTTCTGGCCCTTTTCCTTCACGTTCACCGGGGTGGCGTCGATCAGCTCTCCAGTCGCAAGTCGCACCAGCGCCTTGTCGCCGTTCAGTTCCTCCAGCGTGCCGGGCAGCTTGTTGTTCTCGCCGATGAACTGCGCGACAAAGCTGTTGTCGGGGCGTTCGTAAAGGTCCGAGGGCGGGGCCAGCTGCTGGATCTTGCCGTCGTTGAACACCGCGACGCGGTCCGACATGGTCAGCGCCTCGCCCTGGTCGTGGGTCACATAGACCACGGTGATCCCCAAGGATTCGTGCAGGTGCTTGATCTCGAACTGCATGTGTTCGCGCAGCTGCTTGTCCAGCGCCCCCAGGGGTTCGTCCATCAGCACAAGCTTGGGGTCGAAAACCAGCGCCCGCGCCAGTGCGATGCGCTGCTGCTGGCCACCGGACAGCTGGGCCGGGCGGCGGGCGGTGAACGCGCCCATCTGCACCATGTCCAGCGCGCGGGCGATCTTCGCCTCGCGCTCGGACTTGCCCATGCCGCGGACTTCCAGCGGGAAGGACAGGTTCTCGCCCACCGTCATGTGCGGGAACAGCGCATAGTTCTGGAACACCATCCCGATCCCGCGCTTGTGCGGCGGCACCTGGTTGATCGGCGTGCCGTCCAGCCGGATCTCGCCGTTGGTTGCGGTCTCGAACCCGGCCAGCATCATCAGGCAGGTGGTCTTGCCCGACCCGGACGGCCCGAGCATGGTCAGAAACTCGCCCTTGGCGATGGTCAGGTTCAGGTCCTTCACGACCAGCGTGACGCCATCATAGCTTTTCTGGACGTGCTCAAACGCGACGAAGGCGTCGTTGCGGGGCTCAAGCGTCACCCGTGTCTCCCTGATGTGCTGGACGCCTTGGGCGTCTCTTCTGCTTGATTCGACTAAACCGAATGCGCCCCTTCAATGCAACGCACTTTTTCTGCGCGAAAGGGCCGTTATGCGACGGCTTTGGGTCCCTTTGCGCCCCTGCGGGAAAAACGGTCAGTTTCGGGTGCCAGAGCGGTCGATCTGCCTGCGATCTGCGCAAGAAAAGGAGGCATTCCGGCAGGGCACGGCCCGGAAATGCGAAGGGCGCGAAGGTTTCCCCCGCGCCCTTTGGCTTGTCCCGACCGACCCTGGTGCGGATGAAAAGACTCGAACTTTCACTCCGGTTAAGGAACAGCGACCTCAACGCTGCGCGTCTACCAATTCCGCCACATCCGCACGGGGTCTGGTCTTGGACGCC
>NZ_JAXMMF010000088.1:0-22974 GCF_034366665.1 Tabrizicola sp.
ATCGCCGGTGAGATCGTCAAACAGCGTCACCGCGCCGAAGATCGTGGGCATGCCCTTCGCGGCGTTGCCGGGGAAAATCGTCGCGACCTTGACCAACGCGCCCAGCCCGTTGATCCAGGCCGCGCGGTCCAGCAGCGTGTCCTTGTCGCGATACAGGAACATGTCCTTGATCTGAGCCCTTGGCATCCGGTGCCCGGCCTCGATCGCAGCAAGCAGTCCCTGCCACGTCAGCAGCGCCTCGGCGTCCTTTGGAACGACCTGGGTCATAGCCCCGCTTCCTTTCTGGTCAAAAGCCCCTCGGCCACGAGTCGTTCGGCCCAGCCCTGCCAGCTTTCGAACTGATGCGTGCGCCAGCCCCGTCGGGCGGCGGCGGTGATGTTCTCGGCCTTGTCATCGGCAAACAGCAGACGGTCGGGCGGCAAGCCGCAATCGTCTTCGACCACCTGATAGATGCGCGGGTCCGGCTTTGACACCTTCAACCGCCCCGAGACGTATTCGCGGTCGAACTCGGCCAGGAAGTCCAGCTTGTCGCGGGCTTCCTCGTAGGAATAGCTGCCGAAGTTGGTCAGGCAGAAGACCGGCACGCCCTTGGCCCGCAATGCGCGAAGTAGCGCGATGGAGCCTTCGATCCGGGGGCTGGCAAGCTCGATCCAGCGGTCATACCACAGGCGGATTTCCGGGGACCACTCCGGGTGGCGGTCGGCCCAGTCATAGATCGTCTCGCGGAAGAGGGCCCCGTCGTCGACCAGGGCGTTCATCCCGTGCAGGTCCACGGCATCGAACAGCGCGCGGCGGCGGTCCTCTCCCAGGACGCGGTCGTAAAAGGCCTCGGGCTGCCAGCGGGTCAGCACGTTGCCGATGTCGAAGATCACTGCCTCAGGCTGCATCGCCTTCCCGTTTCCGCACTGTTTCCCGCCAGATCACATAAAGGCCGGACCCGCAGATAAGCGCAATCCCCACCCAGGACACCGCGTCGGGGAAGGTGCCAAAGACCACCAGCCCCCAGAGGATTGCCAGCGGCATCCCCACGTATTCAAAGGGCGCGATCAGACCGGCTTCCGTCGTGCGATAGGCCTGCGTGACCATCATGCCCCCGATCCCCACCGACAGACCCGTGGCCAGGAAGACCGGCCAGTCGTGCAATGGCGGCCAGATCCAGGGGCGGAAGAGGAAGGCCCAGAGCCCCTCGTCCGTCGCCAGGTGCCCGTCCCCGACCCAAAGCCCCATGCACAGGCTGACCACGATGAACCCGGCCTGGACGTAGAATGACAGGGTCATGGCGCTTTCGGTGCCGCCCATGTGCCGCACCAGAAGGTTGCCAGCTGCGTACATCACCGCCGAAATCAGGACGAGGAGTGCGGCGGGCTGGATCACTCCGGCCCCGGGGCGCAGCATCACGATCACTCCGACCATGCCGATGATCACCGCGGCCCAGCGCCGGGGGCCGACCTTTTCGTGCAGGAAGACGATGGACAGAAGCGTGATGATGATCGGGCTGACATAGGCGACCGCCACGGCATCGGCCAGGGGCAGGGCGGCAAGGCCGACAAAGTAGGTGACGTTCGAGATCATCACGATGACGACCCGCATCAGGTGCATCCGGGGCCGCCCGGTGACCAGTTGCGTGAACCCCCTCTCGGACCAGCCGATCACCGAAAGGATGAAAGTCATCGCGACGAAGGCCCGGATCAGGATCACCTGGTGCAGCGCATAGCCGTCCGAGAGGAACTTGATCGAGACGTCGTTGACCGAAAAGATCAGCGTGCCGCCGATGGCGAAAAGGATGCCGGTCAGGGCTTGGGAACGTGCCATGCGGGCAGGTGACCCGGGCCGTCCGGTTCCGTCTGTCCTGCCCGCGACATCGGTGACGCAGGCAGGCCGCGACCGTCAGGGGTTCGCGGGCGCGGCGGCGGTCAATGCGTCGACCCGAGCTTGGAGCGCAGCCTTTTCGGCCTCCAGGCTGGTGACCGTTTCGGTCAGGGTGGCAATCTGGGCTTGCGCGCTTTCGGCGGCCTTGGCGGCGTCGGCCTCAAGTGCCGCAACCTGGGCTGCAAGGTCGGCCTTCTCGGTTTCCAGCGTGCTGACTTTTTCCAGCATGGCCGCCGCATCGGCCTGGACGGAAGCCGCCGCGTCGTTGGCTGCCGTCATCGCCGCTTCGCCTTCGGCCTTCAGCGCGGCAAGCTCTTCGGCAAGCCTGGCCTTGTCTGCCTCCAGCGCGGTGACCGCTTCGGTCCTGGCGGAAAGGTCTGCCTGCAAGGCGTTCCCCTTCTGGCTGGACTGATAGGCGAAAAAGCCCAGGATCGCCGCCACCACGACCAGCACAATCGTCAGCATGTTCCGCATCGCCACACTCCCCTGTCTTTGCGCCGACGCTATCCGCAACCCGGCCCGCCGCACAACAGGCAAGCCAGCCCGGACCGCACCGCTTGCGGCCAGCCTAAAGGCCGCGGCGTGACGGGTCAGCCCGGGGCCGCGAAGACCTGCACCCAGTAATACCGCAAGGGAGCCGAGCTTCCCCGGATCGGTCTGTCATCCGCCTGGTAGACCACGGCAATCCCGGTCTCGGTCATCCGGCAGTTCAGCATGTTGCGCCGGTGGCCCGCGCTGTTCAGCCAGCCCTGCACCGCCTGCATGGCCGTCCGATGCCCCGCCGCAATATTCTCGGCCGCGGCCCGGTAGCTGTAGCCCTGCCGCTTGATCCGCGAGGAGAACTTGCTGCCATCCTTGCCAGCGTGCCCGAAGAAGTTCTGCTCGGCCATCGCGCGGGCATGTGACTTGGCCGCCGCCGTCAGCCGGGCATTCAACCGCAGGGGCTGGCACCCCGCCTTGGCGCGGGCCGAGTTTACCACCGACAGCACCGTTTCCGCCGGACTTGCCGCCGCCACGGGCGATGTGCCCAGGGCCAGCGAAATCAGCAGCGCCTTAGCCCAGGAAAGCCTGCGCATGGAACGACACGTGGTCCTCCATGAAGGTCGAGACGAAGAAATAGCTGTGATCATAGCCCTTCTGCATCCGGAATGTGCCACCCTGCCGCGCCTGGGCCATCGCTTCGGCCAGCGCTTCAGGGCGGAGTTTGTCGAGAAACTGGTCGGCCGTCCCCTGGTCGATCAGCATCGGCCCGTCGAATCCCCGGCGCCGCATCAGCAACGTCGCATCATGCGCGGCCCATGACGACTCGTCAGGTCCGAGATAGGCAGAAAATTGCGGACGGCCCCAATCGCTCGCCGAGGGGTTGCAGATCGGCGCGAAGGCCGAGACGGATTTGAACCGTCCCGGAAAGCTCATCGCGATGGTCAGGGCCCCGTGGCCGCCCATCGAATGGCCGGTGATCCCCTGCACCTCTTCGGCCAGCGGGAAGGCGTTGAAGAGGACGCGGGGCAGGTCCTCGGTGATATAGTCCCACATGCGGAAATGCGGGGCCCAGGGGGTTTGCGTCGCGTTCAGATAGAACCCCGCGCCCTGCCCCAGCGCAAAGTCGGCATCGTTCGCCACGCCTTCGCCACGCGGCGAGGTGTCGGGAAAGACCAGGGCGATCCCGGCCTCGGCCGCCCAGCGCTGCGCGCCCGCCTTGATCATCGCGTTCTCGTGCGTGCAGGTCAGGCCCGACAGGAACCAGAGCAGCGGCACCGGCCCGTCCTCGGCCTGCTGGGGCAGGAAAAGACCAAAGGTCATGTCGCCGCCGGTGGACTGGGAGGCATGGGTGTAGACGCCCTGAACCCCGCCGAACGCGCGGTTTTCCGAGATGGTTTTCATAGATAGCCCCCCTGGCCGATCAGGGCGATCGCGGCTGTCACGGTCACGACCGACGCGGCCGTGGACAGCAGGATCGCGGTGGAAACGCGTTGTGGCGCAACGCGGTAGTGCTGCGCAAGGATGAAGACGTTGCCCGCCACGGGCAAGGCCGCGGCGGCAATCATCACGCCGGCCTGATAGCCCGTGACGCCGAACAGCCAGCATGCTCCCGCCACTGCCAGCGGGTGCAGGATCAGCTTTGAGAACGACAGCCACGCCGCGACCTCGACCCGTTCCGCCGAGCGCCCCGCCAGCGAGGCCCCGATGGCAAAAAGTGCGCAGGGCGTGGCGGCGGCCCCCAGCAGCGTCAGGAATTCGTTGACGGGAACCGGCAGCTGCAGCCCCGTCGCGCCCCAGAGGATGCCCAGTCCGACCGAGACGATCATCGGGTTCTTCACCAGCCCCATGCCCAGGATGCCGAAGGTCTGCGCGCTGACCCGACCTGCCCGCAGGCCGGTGATCACCATCGTCAGGATCGACGAGAACACGATCAGGTCGACCGCCAGCACCAGAAGCACCGGCCCCACAGCCTGTGGCCCCAGAAGAAGCGCCAGCATCGGGATGCCCAGAAAGCCGACATTGCCGATGACCCCGGTGTGCGCCTCGAACACCGCCTCTTCCGGACTGACGCCCCGGGCCAGCGCGACGGCGGCCACGATCAGCCAGACGACCGCGGTGGCCAGCAGATAGGCAAAGACGAAGGGCCAGCTGAAGATTGCCGACACGTCCAGGTTCGCGGCAAATCCGAACAGCATGGCCGACAGCGCGAAGTAGAAGACAAAGCGGGTGAGGTAGGCCGTCGCCTCTTCCGAGAAGAACCGGCTGCGTCCGGCAAGGTAGCCGACCCCGATCAGGGCAAAGAACGGCAGTGTCTTCAGAAAGATCGCCAGCATGGCTTCCGTGGTGTCACGGGCGGGCGAAAAGGGCAAGCAGAGGCCTGGGAATCGGCATCCGTGGGGGCGCACTGCCGCTCGATTTCGAAACATTCGCAGCCGTCGATGTGGCAAAAGCAGGGCAAGCCCCCCAGCCCTCCAGCACGGCATTGGATGCATCGGGCAGGGCAACTGCCCCAAGTTGTTTCCATATCTTGCGGCAATCACCGGCTTGATCGGCACATCTGCCACCATTCGTCACCATTCCCTCTGACGTCAGCGACGGCCCACGTGGGCGATTGTGGCGAAAAACGACCGGAAACCCTTCACGTTTTGGCCCAACTCATTGGCTACACGTGAAGAACCGCACGTCCTTCATGGGGGCAAGAAGGACGCGGATATGGGTGATTAGTGATGACCGCTGCCGCGCGCAAGTTTGACTCTGTCGATCTGGGGACCACAGCCGACGAGCTGGCCCCGGGAACCAGGCTGCTTTTCGGCCAATTCACCATCGAATCCTTCGTGAACAGCGGCGGCTTCGGGATCGTCTACATCGCGCGGGACTCGCTGGATCGGCAGGTGGTCATCAAGGAGTGTTTCCCCTCGACCTTCTGCCGCCGGATCGGCACCACGGTCGGCGCACGGTCGCGGGCGCAGCAGGACGAATTCCGCACCGCCGTGAAAGGCTTCATGCAGGAAGCCCTGACACTGTCGCAGCTGGATCACCCCAACATCATCAAGGTCCACCACGTCTTCGAAGACAACGAGACCGCCTATATGGCGATGGACTACATCGACGGCCCGGACCTGTTGCAGACGGTCGAGGGTACGGCGCGGCCGCTGACCCCGAAAGAGATCGTGTCCTTCCTGCACACGATGCTGGACGCTTTGGGCCATGTGCATGAACGGGGCCTGCTGCACCGCGACATCTCGCCCGACAACATGATCCTGAACAAGGCAACGGGCCAGCCGATCCTGATCGACTTCGGTGCCTCGCGGAAGGAAGTGACGCGGAAAAGTCGGGCTCTGTCCGGCCTGCGCGTGGTCAAGGACGGCTATTCCCCGCAGGAATTCTACGTCAGCGGCAGCAAGCAGGCCCTCTACAGCGACCTTTATGCGCTGGCGGCCAGCTTCTACCATCTGATCACCGGCGAGACGCCCAAGACCTCGCAAGAGCGGCTGTCGGCCATCGCCGGGCGCGAAGGCGATCCGCTGCGCCCGCTGGCGGGGCGGTTCAAGACCTATCCGCACGGGTTCCTGGATGCGATCGACAAGGCGATGGCGATCTTTCCGCGTGACCGGCTGCAGTCTGTCGACGAATGGCGGGCGATGCTGGTCGGCGATGCCGCGCGTCCGGTTTCGCAACCCGTCCTGCCTGCCGCGCCGGTCGCCCGGGCAGTCTCGGCCCCGCCACCGGCCGCCCAACAACCTGTTGCCGTGGCTCAGGCTGACCAGCCCGCCACCCCACCACTCGCCGCCCCGCCGCAGGCAAAGGCCCCCAGCCTTCCGGCCGCACCCGAGCCCGCCGTGGCAGCCAGCCCTGCGCCCATCGTGGTGATCCAGGCCCCGCGCAATGTGCGCGATTTTCTGATGTCCTCGGCGGCCGCAGTGCTGTTGCTGGTGGGGCTGCTGTCGCTGCCCAACCTGCTTTCCAGCGGGACCGATGGCGTCGCCCAGACCGCAACCGCGGCCACTGCCCCGACCGCAACCGCGGCCACTGCCCCGACCGAGACGCGGGCGGCGGTCGCTCCGGTCGAAGGGGCACCGCGCGCCGATGAGCTTTTGCCGGTCACCAATGTCCTGCGCCTGCCCGGTGGCTATACCTTCGACGTGGTCGAGACGGACACCGCAACGCAGACCGTGGTGTCCGAACTGCCGGCCGAACTGGAAGGCTCGATCCAGGTGGGTGACATCCTGCTGGTCTACGCCCCCACGGGCGAGACCTTGGCGACCGCAACCGCGCTGCGGGAGATACTTCAGCGCGAGTTTGCGAATGGTATTACAACTTACAGTTTTGTAGTTCGCCGTGGTGACAGTACAGTGGAAGCAGAGTTCCGGCTTGGGGTGGCGGGCTGACTGCCGTTGCCGAAACACGAAAACGGGGAGACAAAGCCTTGAAGTTCCTTCGGACGATCTTTCGCGAGAATGACGAGACCGGCCATGCCACTGGTCAGGCGGAAACCGGTCCCGACCCCGTGATGGCCGCATTGGCCGAGCTGGAGGTCAAGCGCCTGCGCGAAGCGCTGGCCGCCGCCTCTCCGCCGCCCGCGCCCGAACCAGAGCCCGAGACGACGACCCCGACAGCCGTGGCCCGGCCCAGCCGAGTCGTGAAGGCCAAGGCCCCGCTGCCCGAAGGCGTGAGCCTGCCCAGCCGCGGCATCTGGGATCTTGAGGAGGATGAGGCACCGAAGCCCGCCGCCGAGCCAGAAGTTTCCGCCGAGCCTGCGCGCCGCGCAACCCGGACCAAGACACGCGTCCTGGGCTTTGAAGCGCAACCCACCGCCGTCGTCCCGCTGTTCGACGGGATCGATTCGCCTGCCATCGCTCCGGCGGCCTCGGCACCGGGCAAGGGCTATGCGATGTTCCCTGCGGGCTGGCTGGTGGTCAAGGACGGCCCCGGCAAAGGCGCGTCCTTCGCGCTAAGCCAGGGCATCTCGCAGATCGGGCGGGGTTCGGATCAGACCGTGTCGCTTGACTTCGGCGACATGGCGATCTCGCGCCAGAACCACGCCGCAATCGCCTATGACCCCGACACGCATGCCTTCTATGTCGGTCACGGCGGCAAGTCGAACCTTGTGCGCCTGAACGGCCACCCGCTTCTGGCCACCGAAACCGCCGCCGATGGCGACGAGATCCAGATCGGCGAAACGACCCTGGTGCTGAAAGTCCTGTGTTCTCCCGAGTTCAACTGGTCATCGTTCGAGGCCGAAGGAGACGGGCATGATATGGCGATCGCGTGAACCTCGCTACGACGTCGCCTCGGGCATCAGCCAGGGCGCGCGCGACTACCAGGAAGACGCGATCACGGCCGACTTTCCGGTTGGGGCCGAGGCTGGCTTCGTGGTCCTGGCCGACGGCATGGGGGGGCATGCCGCAGGCGATGTCGCGTCCAAGATCGTCCTGACCGAGGTCTACTCCGAGCTGAAGTTCCACTTCGCCAATGTCGCCTCATTCGAGGCCCGCGCGCCCGAGATCCTGCGTGGCGTGGCCGACCTCGCGAACGAGACCCTGCGCAACCATTCCCGGACCCACCCCGAGACCAGCGGCATGGGGCCCACTCTTGTCGTCCCCGCGCTGGTCGAGAACCGGCTCTGGTGGATCTCGATCGGAGATTCTCCGCTTTACCTCTTCCGCAACGGCAAGCTTGTGCAGCTGAACGAAGATCATTCGATGGCGCCGCAGATCGACCTGATGGTCCAGGCGGGCCTTCTGGATGCGGAGAGCGGTGCGACCCATCCCGACCGCAACTGCCTGGTGTCTGTGCTGATGGGCGCGAAGGTGGCCAAGATCGACTGCCCGTCGCGCCCGGTCGAGCTGAAGGCCGGCGACATCGTGGTCTGTTCCTCGGACGGGTTGCAGTACCTGACGAACACCCAGATCGAGAAGGTCCTTGCCCGCTACCGCAAGTCCCGATCGACCGAAATCGCGGAACGCCTGCTGGAAGAGCTGGTTCGGCTGGACGACCCCGACCAGGACAACATCAGCTTCACCGTGATCAAGGTGAACGATGTCTCGGTCCGGCCGCAGAACGACCGTGCCGAGCGGCAGGCCCTGGCGGTCACCACCCGGCCCCGTCGCCCGACGACCGTAGTAGCCGATCCGGTCCTGGTGCCCCTTCCCGTGGCCGAACCGCCGCAGCGCCCGGCAGCGGAAGCGGTCGAAGGTGATGCGACCACGCTGACCGAGGCTGACCCGGACCCGCAGGAGGCTCGGCCCCCCGTCATCCCCCGCAGGATCGCGGCTTTGGGTTAGGCCTGGCGGAAGACGCTCATGATCTGGTCCAGCGGCTTTTTCCGCTTGGCCACCGCCGGGACCGTGGCGGTGTCGGCTGGATAGCCCACCGGCAGGATCATCACCGGCTTTTCGTGCTCGGGCCGTTCACACAGCGGCCCCAGGAATTTCATCGGGTTGGGCGTATGTTCCAGACAGACCAGCCCGGCATGGTGGATCGCCGTGATCAGCATTCCCGTCGCGATGCCGACGCTTTCCGGCACGTAGTAGTTCTTGTAGCGCGCCCCGTCTTCGGTCATCCCGTAGCGCTGCGCGAAGACAACGATCAGCCACGGCGCGTCAGTCAGATGCGGCTTTGAGACGCCCGTCCCGATAGGTTCCAGCGCCGACAGCCACTCATCCCCCGCACCGCCCTGATAGAACGCCCGCTCTTCCTCCTCGGCCCCGTCGCGGATGCGGGCCTTCATCGCGGGATCGCTGATCGCCACGAAGTGCCAGGGCTGATGGTTCGCCCCCGAGGGGGCCGTCCCCGCCGCTGCGATGCAGGATGCAATCACCGCCTCGGGCACCGACCGCGTTGAATAGTCCCGCACCGAGTGGCGCTTCTTCATGTAGTCGCGGAACCGCTCGGCCTCGGCCAGCGCGGCGGCGTCATCCAGCTGCACGCGGTCCGGCAACGGCAGGGGCTGATAGCTCACCTCACCCTTGCGATACATCACCCGCCCCCGATCAGAACCCCGGCGGCAAAGACCAAAGCGCCGCCAAGGACGACCTGCAAGGCCGCACGCAGGAAGGGGGTTTCCATGTAACGGTTCTGGATCCAGGCGATGGCCCAAAGTTCCACGAAGACCACGATCATCGCGATGGTCGTGGCCGTCCAGAAATCCGGGATCAGATAGGGCAGCGCGTGGCCAAGTCCGCCGATGGTGGTCATCACGCCCGAGGCGATGCCGCGCTTCAAGGGCGAGCCGCGGCCCGACAGCACCCCATCGTCATGCGCGGCCTCGGTGAAGCCCATCGAGATGCCCGCACCCACGGACGCAGCCGTGCCCACAAGGAACGTGGTCCAGGTGTCCTGTGTGGCAAACGCTGTCGCGAAGATCGGCGCCAGGGTCGAGACCGATCCGTCCATCAACCCGGCCAGCCCCGGTTGCACCCAGGTCAGGATGAACTGGCGCTTGGCGGTCTGGTCCTCGTCGTCCCGCGCGTCTTGCGGCAGGTGCGCTTCCTCCAGCCGCTGCGCGTGGCGTTCGTGCCCCGCCTCAGCCGCAGCAAGGTCGCCGAGCAGCTTGCGGGTTGAGGCATCCTGCGTCCGCGCAGCAGCGCGGAGGTAGAAGTCGTGCGCCGTCTTCTCCATCGTCGCCGCCTCGCCGCGCATCACCTCCAGCGACAGGTTCTGCGACAGCCAGACCGGGCGGCGGGCGTAGAACCCCGCGACATGTTCACGGCGCAAAAGCGGGATCACCTCGCCAAAGCGCGCGCGGTGCAGGTCGATCAGACGCTGGCGGTGCCCGTCCTCTTCCACCGCCATCCCATCGAACACCGCCGCCGAGGCGGGGTAATCGGCCCGCAGACGCTCGGCGAAGGTGCGATAGATGCGGGCGTCATCCTCTTCCGAGGAGATCGCCAGCGCCAGAACCTCCTGTTCGGAAAGGTCGCTGAAACGGCGGCGGAAGGTCAGGGCGGAAAGCACGGTTGGCACCATAGTTTGGAATGGTTCTAATCTAACTCAGGAACCAGCCGCTGCAACGGCATAATCTGAACTTTCCGGTTCACTTTCCGCTTGCCGAACTGAACTTGTCGGTTTAGAAAATATTCTGAACCGCAGAGTTCAGAATGGAGATCACGATGACCCGCTTCGCACTTGCCCTTGCCACCGGCCTTGCCCTTGCAGCACCCGTTGCCGCGGACTCGCTGGCTGTGCTGCTGCCGACGCTGACGTTCCCGGACACGGTCACCACCTCGACCAAAGGCTGCGACGCACCGGTCGCCCAGCCGACTTGCCAACTGGCCGAGTAACCGCTTCGCTTGCCGCGCCGGATCGGGATGGTCTATGGTCCCTGTCGGGGGATGCGATGAACGCCATTCAGGATCACGGGGTCCGGCGCGGCCGGAAGTTCGACCAGGTGCTGGACGGCGCCCGGAAGATCTTCATGCGCGACGGGTTCGAGCGCGCCTCGGTCGACGACATCGCGCGCGAGGCCGGCGTCTCGAAGGCCACCATCTACGCCTATTTCCCCGACAAGCAGCTTCTGTTCCTGGAAGTCGCGCGCTGCGAATGCCATCGCCAGACCGAAGAGGCCGAGGCGATGGTCGAAGGCGACGCCCCGGTGCGGGTGGCGCTGACCATCGCGGCAGAACGGATCGTCGCGTTCCAGCTGTCGGACTTCGGTCAGCGCATGTTCCGCATCGTGGTCGGCGAGGGCGAGCGTTTTCCGGGGCTTGGCCGCCAGTTCTACGACTTCGGGCCGGGGCTGATCCACCAGCGGCTGGTGCATCACCTGGGCTGCTATGTTGAAAGCGGCCAGCTGCGGATCGACGACCTTGACCTGGCCGCTGACCAGTTCGCGCAGCTGTGCAAAGCGACGATCCACGAGAAGCTGATCTTCGGCATGACCGAGACGATCACCCCCGAACTGGCGCACCGGTCAGTGCACGGTGCCGTGGACATGTTCCTGGCGCGCTACGGTGTGGCTTGAGACCCAAAATTCTTGAGTAAGAATTTTGACAAATTCCTTGCTTAAGGAATTTGGGTGCCTAGCCGTTCTCGCGCAGCACCGAACCAGCCAGATACAGCGAGCCGCAGATCAATACTCGCGCTTCGGGTGATACTGCAGCAATGCCCGCCAGCGCCTCGGCCACCGATCCGGCCGCGACGGCATCAATGCCGACTGACAGCGCTGCATCGCGGGTAACCTCGGCGGGGAGGGTGTTCTTTTCGCCCGGGATCGACACGGCGTGCAGCCGGGTCACCTGCGGGGCCAGGGGGCGCATGTAGCCAGTCACGTCCTTGGTGTTCAGCATCCCGCAGATCAGGTGCGTCTCGCGCCGGGGCATCCGCGCCAGGGTCGCCGCCACCGCCTCGCCCCCTGCCGGATTGTGGCCGCCGTCAAGCCACAGCTCGACCTGCGGTGCAAGATCGACCAGCGGGCCGTGCCGCAACCGCTGCATCCGGGCGGGCCAGAAAGCCTTGGTCACCGCCGCCTCGCAAGCGGCCTCGGGCTTGCCTAGAAGCCGCAGCGCCGCGATGGCGGCCCCGGCGTTCTGCACCTGGTGCGGGCCGGGCAGGTTCGGCAGCGGCAGGTCCAGAAGGCCGTTCTCGTCCTGATAGATCAGGCGGCCCCGTTCTTCCCAGACGTTCCAGTGTTGGCCAAAGACCCAGAGCGGAGCGCCAAGCGAAGCCGCCTTCGCCTCGACCACCGCCAACCCGTCGGGGTGCTGTGGTCCGACGATACAGGGCACGCCGCGCTTGATGATCCCGGCCTTTTCACCGGCAATCTTGGCGATGGTGTCGCCCAGGAAAGCCTCGTGATCCATCGAGACCGGCGTAATGATCGTCAGCCGGGGCTTTTCCACCACGTTCGTCGCATCCAGCCGCCCGCCCAGCCCCACTTCCAGCAGCGTCCAGTCTGCGGGCGTCCGCGCAAAGGCCAGAAAGGCCGCGCAAGTGGTGATCTCGAAGAAGGTGATCTCGTCCGGCCCGTTCACGCGGACACATTCGTCCAGCAAAGCCGTCAGCGCGGGTTCGCTGATCAGCTCCCCGGCAAGCCGGATGCGTTCATGGAACCGCGCCAGGTGCGGCGAGGTATAGGCGTGGACGCGGTCCCCACCCGCCTCCAGCCCCGCCCGGATCATCGCCTGGGTGCTGCCCTTGCCATTTGTCCCCGCGATATGGACCACCGGAGGAATCGACCGTTCGGGATTGCCAAGGGCCGCAAGCAGCCGGTCAACGCGGGCCAGGGTCAGGTCGATGACCTTGGGGTGCAGCGTCATCATCCGCTCCAGGATGACGTCAGAGCCTTGTGTCATGGATCAGGCGCTCGCCTGCGACTGGGCGGCGACCGGCTCTGCCGGAGCGGGCAGGTCGCCCTTGATCGCCGGAGGCTGGCCGGTCAGCATCCGGACCAGCGTCACCAGTTCGTCCTTCATTGCCTTGCGGTGGACGACGCGGTCCAGCATCCCGTGGTCCAGCAGATATTCCGCGCGCTGAAAGCCTTCGGGCAGCTTCTCGCGGATGGTCTGTTCGATGACGCGGGCACCGGCAAAGCCGATCTGGGCGTTGGGTTCGGCAATCTGCACGTCGCCCAGCATGGCATAGCTGGCCGTGACCCCGCCGGTCGTGGGGTGGGTCAGCACGACGATGTAGGGCAGCCGCGCCTCCTTCAGCATCTGCACCGCGACCGTGGTGCGCGGCATCTGCATCAGGGACAGCATCCCCTCCTGCATCCGCGCCCCGCCCGAGGCGCTGAACAGGATCAGCGGGCGCTTCAGTTTCACCGCCCGTTCGGCCGCAGCGATGATCGCATTGCCGACGTACATGCCCATCGACCCGGCCATGAAGCTGAAGTCCTGCGCCGCCGCCACGATGGGGGTGCGACCCATTTCGCCCTCGGCCACCAGCATTGCGTCCTTCTCGCCGCTGGCCTTCTGCGCCGCCTTGATCCGGTCGGTGTATTTCTTCTGGTCGCGGAAATGCAGCGGGTCCACGACCGGGTCGGGCACCTTGACCTCGGTGAAGATCCCGCCGTCGAACAGCGCCCCGAACCGTTCCCGCGGGCTGATCGCCATGTGGTGTTCGCAGTTGCTGCAGACGTTCAAGTTCGCCGCCAGCTCGCGGTGGAACAGCATCGTCCCGCATTCCGGGCATTTGGTCCAAAGATTCTCGGGCACCTCGCGGCGCGAGAAAAGCGAGTTGATCTTCGGACGGACGTAGTTGGTGATCCAGTTCATGCGCGCCTGCTGCCCTTTGGGTCCGCCTTGGAAATAAGCCGGGGGGCCGGCAAATGCAATCAGCGGTGATCCGCCGGGCGTGGCGAAACTTTCCGGGCCCCGCCCCCGTTCCTTCTGCATCGAACCGGAGGGATCGCCATGCCGCAAGGCCCGCTTGTCTACCGCCAACGGCTGCTGACCCGGATCACGCATTGGGCCTGGGCCGTCAGCCTGTTCTTTCTGATGCTGACCGGCCTGCAGATCTTCAACGCCCATCCCAGCCTGCATCTCGGGACAGAGGTCGGGTTCGACTACGACAATGCGATTCTGGAAATCTTCGCGCGGCAGAAGGGCGACGTCCTGCAGGGCGTGACGCGGGTCTTCGGGGTCGAATTCGACACGACGGGGTATCTTGGCGTCTCGAATGGCGAGGCTCGCGCCATCCCGGCGGCGCTGACGATCCCATCCGGCCAAGGTCTGGCCACGGGGCGGGTGATCCATTTCTTCTTCGCCTGGGCGCTGGTCGGGACGCTGGTGCTGTGGCTGGCAGCCTCGGCTCTGAATGGCCACCTGAGGCAGTTGATCCCCACCTTGGCGGACCTGAGGGCGCTGCCCCGCGATATCTCCGATCATGCCCGCCTGCGCTTGCCCCACGGCGCCGGCTACTCCGTTCTGCAGAAGCTTGCCTATGCCTCGGTCCTGTTCCTGGCCCTGCCGCTGATGATCCTGACCGGGCTTTCGATGTCTCCCGGCTTCAACGCCGCGGCTCCCTGGCTTCTGGACCTGTTCCAGGGCCGCCAGACCGCGCGGACGATCCACTTCCTGACCATGCTGGCGCTTCTGGGCTTCTTCGCCATCCACATCGCGATGATCCTGCTGGCCGGTCCGCTGAACGAGATGCGGTCGATGCTGACCGGCTGGTATCGCACCGATGGAGGCAAGCATGATTGACCGCCGCAACCTTCTGCTTGGCGGGGCGGCGTTGGCGCTGTCCGGCTGCAAGGTCTTCGACAGCGCCGCAGACAGCGACAGCGCCTTGCGCAAGATTTTCGCCAGCCACGAGGGCCTGACGCAAAGCGCCCAGCGCGCCCTGATCGGCAACCGGCTTGCGCCCGAGTTCACCGAGGCCGACATCCGCCAGGGGATGCGGCCGAACGGCTCGACCGATCCGGCCAGCGCCGAGTATCGCCGGATGGCCGAGACCGCGTTTCGCGACTACCGGCTGACGGTGAAGGGCCTTGTCGAAGCCCCCGTCTCGCTGTCGCTTGCCGATCTGAGTGCGCTGCCTGCACGCACACAGATCACGCGCCACGACTGTGTCGAAGGCTGGAGCTGCATCGCCAAATGGCAGGGCGTGCCGCTGGGGGGTGTGCTGAAGCTGGCGAAGCCGAAGGTAACCGCCCGCTATGCCGTGTTCCACTGCTTCGACGCCATCGAGCGGAGCCTGTCGGGTGAGGTCTTCTATTACGAAAGCATCGACCTGATCGACGCCTTCCATCCCCAGACGATCCTGGCCTATGCGATGAACGGGGCACCCCTGCCGGTGGCGAACGGGGCGCCCTTGCGGCTGAGGGTGGAACGGCAGCTGGGCTACAAGATGGCGAAGTATGTCCACACCATCGAGCTGACCGACAGTCTTGCTGCGCTGGGTTCGGGCAAGGGCAGCTATTGGGCCGACCGGGGATACGAGTGGTACGCGGGGATCTGAGCGCCCAAATTTCTTGAGTAAGAAATTTGTCAAAATCCTTGCTTAAGGATTTTGGTCCCTTACCCCCAGGTCGGATGGAACTTGCCCGCCGGGGACAGTGTGAAGATTTCGCAGCCCGTGGCCGTGACGCCCACCGAATGTTCGAACTGCGCCGACAGCGACTTGTCGCGGGTCACGGCGGTCCAGTCGTCGGCCAGAACCTTCGTTTCCGGACGGCCAAGATTCACCATCGGCTCGATGGTGAAGAACATGCCTTCCTCCAGCACCGGGCCGGACCCCGCGCGGCCATAGTGCAGCACGTTCGGCGGCGCGTGGAACACCCGGCCAAGGCCATGACCGCAGAAGTCGCGGACGACGGACATCCGCTGCGCCTCGACATAAGCCTGGATCGCATAACCGATGTCGCCGAAGGTGTTGCCCGGCTTGACCGCCGCGATGCCGCGCATCAAGCCTTCGTGGGTGACTTCGATCAGACGCTCGGCCTTGCGGGCCAGCTGCCCGGCCACATACATCCGGCTGGTATCGCCATACCAGCCATCGACGATCACCGTGACGTCGATATTAAGGATGTCGCCGTCCATCAGCACCTTCGCCCCCGGAATCCCGTGGCAGACCACGTGGTTGACGCTGATGCAGGACGCGTGCTTGTAGCCCTTGTAGCCGATGGTGGCAGAGGTCACGCCACGACGCCGGATCTCGTCGGTGATGAAATCGTCGATGACCGCCGTGGTCGTTCCCGGCACCACCAGCGGGGCCACTGCATCCAGAATTTCCGCCGCAACGCGGCCCGCGGCGCGCATGCCCGAGAAATCCGCATCCTCGTAGATGCGGATGCCATCCTTGGTGATCCGGGCGCGAATGTCGTCCACAGGCAGTCTCCTTGGCCAATACATAAGAGCCTTGCGCGGAATTGGCCAGAGGCCGGGGTTTGAAAGCCCGGCCGCGAAGGCTATACCCGACCCATTGACCACAAGGAGCCTGGCCATGAGCAACCCGACAGCCGCAATCCTGGTGATCGGCGACGAGATCCTGTCGGGCCGCACCCGCGATTCGAACATGCATTTCCTGGCCCAAGAGCTGACCCGCATCGGCATCACCCTGCGCGAGGCGCGGATGGTTGCGGACATCCACTCCGAAATCGTCGATGCCGTGCGCACCTTGGCGTCGAAATACACCCATGTCTTCACCAGTGGCGGGATCGGCCCCACCCATGACGACATCACCGCCGACGCTGTGGCCGAGGCGATGGGGGCCGCGATCAGCCACCGCGCCGACGCGATGGCGCTGTTGCAGGCGCATTACGACCGCTCGGGCCTGCCCTTCAACGAAGCCCGCCAGCGGATGGCGCGCATCCCGGACGGGGCCACGCTGATCGACAACCCGGTCTCGACCGCGCCCGGTTTTACCATCGGCAACGTGCACGTGATGGCGGGCGTGCCGAACATCTTCCAGGCGATGGTCGCCTCGGTCCTGCCGAAGCTGACCGGCGGCCCACCGCTTTTGTCGCAATCGCTGCGCGTGAACCGGGGCGAGGGCGAGATCGCCGGCCCGTTCGGCGCGCTGGCGGCCGAGTTTCCGGACCTGTCGATGGGCTCTTACCCCTTCATCCAGAACGGAGCGCATGGCACGAACCTGGTGGTGCGCGGCACAGATCCGGGCCGGCTGGATCAGGCGATGGTCACGCTGACGCGGCTTTTCGGATGACCCCGGCCCTTCTGGCCGAGGTGATGGAGGCGACCTGGCCCCCCGCCAGCCGCCAGAGCCTTGGCCCCTTCACGCTTCGCGATGGGGCGGGGGGCGGCAAACGCGTCTCGGCGGCAAGCCTGGATGGCGGCTCCTTCACCGACGCCGACCTCGACGCCCTCGACTCGGTGATGGCACAGCCCCTGATGCTGGTGCGCGCCAAAGAGACTGCCCTGGATACGGCACTTGCCACCCGCAGTTGGACGATCATCGACCCGGTCGTCGCCTATGCCGCGCCGGTCGCCCGCCTGACTGCCGACCTTCCAGGCCTGACCGCCTTTCCGCACTGGCCCCCGCTGGAAATCGCCCGGTCGATCTGGGACAGGGGCGGCATCGGCCCCGCCCGCCTTGCGGTGATGGACCGCGTCCTGGGCCCGAAGGCCGCGCTTCTGGGCCGGATCGACGACCGGCCCGCCGGGGTGGCCTTCGTGGCCTGCCACGGGGCCGAGGCGATGGTCCATGCCGTCGAGGTGCGGGACAGCCACCGTCGCCAGGGTTTGGGGAAAAGCCTGCTTCATGCCGCAGCCAACTGGGCCGCCGACCAAGGGGCATCGCGGCTTTCGCTGGTCGTCACCCGGCAGAACACCGCCGCACGTGCGCTCTACGCTCGCCTTGGCATGGAAGTTGTGGGAAAGTACCATTACCGAATGAAATGATCGCGGAAAGCGACCCCCGGCAGTGCCAAAGGCTTACCTTCCCCTCGTTCTTGCCATCGCACTGGCCAATCCTGCTTCTGCCTTGACTTTGGACCTTCCGGCCAAGCTTCTGGGCGAGGAAACCCGCAGCGAGATCCCCGGCAGTTATGCCTTGCCCACCGGGCCCTTTGACGGCACCTCGGTTCCCGCGCGGCAGGTCGAAGGGGCACTGGACCAGCGCGCCTACCGGCTGGAGGCTCCTGGCGCGACCACGCTTGCGCTGCTTAGCCCGCTGCGCGACCAGGTGCGTGCCGCTGGCTACGAGATCATCTTCGAATGCGCGGCGCGGACCTGCGGCGGCTTCGATTTCCGGTTCAACACCGACGTTCTGCCCGAACCGGACATGCACGTCGATCTGGGCGATTTCCGGTTCCTCTCGGCCCTCAAGGGGGACGAGGCGGTCTCGATTCTGGTCAGCCGCAGCGCGGGCGCGGGGTATGTCCAGATCACCCGGGTCACGGCCACCCCGATCCAGACGCCGACCGTCGCGACAGCCGTCGACCTGGAAGACCCCGAGCTTTCGCGCAGTGTCGCCGAGCCGGGGCAAGCCAATGGCATTGCCGCGGCGCTGGACGCCGATGGTGCAGCGGTGCTGGAGGACCTGGTCTTTGCCAGCGGGGCCGCAGCGCTGTCCGAGGGTGACTACCCCTCGCTTGCCGCCGTCGCGGCCTGGCTTGAGGCGAATCCCGAAGGCACCGTTGCCCTTGTCGGCCACACCGATGCGTCGGGCAGTCTTGCCGCCAACCAGGCGCTGTCCGAACGCCGCGCCGAGGCGGTGGCGGACGCGCTGATCCAGACCTACGGCGCCGACCCGGCGCGCGTCGCAGCGGATGGCGTGGGCTTTCTGGCCCCCCGGGCCACCAACCAGACCGAGGAAGGCCGCCAGAAAAACCGACGGGTCGAAGTGATTGTCACTTCGACCCGCTAGTGGACGCACCCTGAGAGGGGGGCAGGGACGTCACCAGTTGTCAGGACCCTTGTCGGCATAGCGCCGCGCCAGAAAGTCGATGAACGCCCGCACCTTGGGCTGGGTGAACCGACCCGGCGGGTAGACCGCGTAGATGCCCAGAACCTCGACCGGAAGGCCGGGAATGGCTTCTTCCACCAGCCCCTGCCGCATCGCATCGGCATACAGGAACGAGGGCAGGTAGGCGATTCCCAGGCCCGAGATCGCGGCGTTCAGCAGCGATTGCCCGTCGTTCACCGTCAGCCAGCCCACGGACCGGACCTGCCGCTTCTCGCCCGAGGGTGCGGTGATCTTCCAGACGTTGCCGTTGGCCTGGTTGGAATAGTGCAGAAGCTTGTGGTCGTTCAGATCGTCGATCTTCTGTGGTCGCCCGAACTTCTGGAAATAGCCCGGCGCGCCGATCATGCGCTTGGTCGTCTCGGTCAGCTTGCGGGCGCGGAGGCTGCTGTCTTCCAGCTCGCCCACGCGGATCGCCATGTCGAAGCCTTCGCTGATCAGTTCGACATAGCGGTTGTTCAGCACCATGTTCACGGTGATGTCGGGGTATTCCAGCAGGAAATCCCCCAGGATCGGCGACAGCAAGTTCACGCCAAAGTCCGTCGCGACCGACACCCGCAACAGGCCCGAGGGTGCCGATTGCATCGACGTCACCAGAGCATCCGCCTCGCCCGCATCGTTCAGCACGCGGCGGGCGCGGTCGTAATAGGCCAGGCCGATTTCGGTCGGCGACACGCGGCGCGTCGTGCGGTTCAGAAGGCGCGCACCCAGTCGGGCTTCCAGGGCAGACACATGTTTCGAGACAGCGGATTTGGAAATCCCCATCTTCTTGGCTGCATCGGTGAAGCCGCCCTGGTCCACTACCGTGGCGAAGGCCTCCATCTCTGTCAGTCGATCCATATTGTCCTCTTCGGGAGCAGACACGCCGGTTTTGTTACAAACAGGTTTCACTTCCAAATCGGGCAGGAAGGCGGCAATCAGGCGTCCGATCCGGGGTATTGTGGGGGATCGTTGATGGCAGAGAAACTCTGGACCGCGCCTGGGGATCGGCAACGGGTCGCCTGAATCACCTTCAGGGATGGGCAGGGAAAGGGTGGCCGCGCGCGTCTAGGCGGGAAATCGTTCCAGTATCCTGCATAAATCGGCGGCGTCATGACGCCGAAACCGCATAAAATTGCATCCCTATGGAATGTTCTTCCCACAGCCGATAGCTGGCGTCGCAGGGCGGCAACAGGCTGCCCTGCAATCGTGGATAGAAAAGGAGACTTCCATGAAACGCTTCGCAATCGCACTTGCACCGCTTGCCCTGGCCTCGGCCGCTTTCGCGCAGACCCTGCCCGAGGTGGCTGATCCCGACTCCAGCGGGAACTGGTCGCTGGTCGAGCTTCAGGCGGTCTGGACGGATCTGACCGAGGACACTTTCAAGGCCATCGACACCAGCGCAGACGGTGCCGTTGATGCGACGGAACTGCAGGCCGCGCTGGATGGTGGCGTGATCACGGCTCCGGCGGAAGCCTCGGGCGGCTGAGAAGGCCGCTCGTCGATGACTTCGTCACTCCTCGCTGATGTCCGACGAGGAGACGAAGTCGAACGAGGAGGCTTTCGCTAAAGCCGTGCCGCCAGGCGCGCCGCCTGATCAATGGCGCGCTTGGCATCCAGTTCGGCCGCGACATCCGCCCCGCCGATCCGGTGGTGGCGGATGCCACGCTGCTCCAGCTGGGCCGACAGCCCCCGCTCGGGTAGCTGTCCGGCGCACAGCACCACGGCATCGACCGCCAGCAGTTCCTCGCCCTCGCGGTTCGGCCCGTGGCTGATCACCAGCCCCTCCGGCGTGATCCGTTCATAATTCACCCCGCCCTGCATCTTGACCCGCTTCATCGCCAGACTGGCCCGGTGAATCCATCCCGTCGTCTTGCCCAGATGCCGCCCCGGCTTTTCAGCCTTGCGCTGCAGCAGATACACCTCTCGCGCGGGGGCGTGGGGCTGCGGCCCTTCGGATGCCAGCCCACCGCGATCCTCCCACGGCGCGGTGACGCCCCATTCTTCGCGCCAGAGACCGGCATCCAACGTCGGGCTGACCCCGTCCTGCACCAGCGTCTCGGCCACGTCGAAGCCGATCCCGCCTGCGCCCACCACGGCCACCCGGCGCCCCACCGCCGCGCCTTGCAGCACGTCGATGTAGGACAGCACCGTCGCCCCCGCCTCGACCGGAATTCCCGGATCGCGGGGCGCAACCCCGGTGGCGATCACCACCTCGTCGAAGCTTTCCAGGTCCTCGACGGTAGCTTCCTTACCCAACCGCAATTCGATTCCCGGCCCGCGCAGCATGGTGGCGAACCAGTCGACCAGCCCGTGAAACTCTTCCTTCCCCGGAACCTGCCGGGCCAGGTTCAGCTGGCCGCCAACCGCATCGGCCTTGTCGAACAGCGTGACCTGATGCCCCCGCTGGCTGGCAACGATGGCGGTCATCATTCCCGCAGGACCGGACCCCACTACCGCCACCCGCTTGGGCGCATCCGTAGCTGTATATACAAGCTCGGTCTCATGGCAGGCGCGAGGGTTGACCAGGCAGCTGGTCAGCTTGCCGCTGAAGGTATGGTCAAGGCAGGCCTGGTTGCAGGCGATGCAGGGCGCGATCCGGGCCGCCTGCCCGGACGCCGCCTTCAAGATGAAATCCTGGTCCGCCAACCAGGGCCGCGCCATCGACACCATGTCCGCAGCACCCGATTCCAGCAGACCTTCGGCGACTTCGGGCGTGTTGATCCGGTTCGAGGTGATGACGGGAATCGAAACCTCGGGCCGCAGCCGCGCCGTCAGATGCGCGAACCCCGCCCGGGGGACCGAGGTGGCAATCGTCGGCACCCGCGCCTCGTGCCAGCCGATCCCGGTGTTCAGCACCGAGGCTCCCGCCGCCTCCACCGCCTTTGCCAGCTGGATGACCTCCTCCCAGGTCGAGCCATCCGGCACCAGGTCGATCAGCGAGATGCGGTAGATCAGCACCGCCCCCGGCCCCATCGCCGCGCGGACACGGCCCACGACCTGAACCGGAAGCCGCATCCGGTTCTCGTAGGACCCGCCCCACCCGTCTGTCCGGCGATTGGTGTGGGTGACAAGGAACTGGTTCAGGAAATACCCCTCCGACCCCATCACCTCGACGCCGTCATAGCCAGCTTCCACCGCCCGCGCCGCAGCAGCGGCGATGTCGGCGATCTGCTTTTCGATCCCGTCCTCGTCCAGCTCTCGTGGCGCAAAGGGAGAAATCGGCGACTTCACCGGCGACGGCCCGACGCAATCCTTCGAATAGGCGTAGCGCCCCGCATGCAGGATCTGCATCGCGATATGCCCGCCTTCGGCATGGACGGCGTCGGTGACCCGCCGGTGGTTGGCGATGTCCTGATCCGTGAACAGCCCCGCCGCGCCCGGAAACACCCCGCCCTCGCGGTTCGGAGCCATCCCGCCCGTCACGATCAGACCCGCCCCACCCTTTGCCCGCGCCGCATAGAAGGCCGCGACCCGGCCCCAATCGCCCGTTTCCTCCAGCCCGGTGTGCATCGAGCCCATCAGGCTGCGGTTTCGCAAACTGACCCCGGCCAGTGTGATCGGCGACAGAAGATGCGGGTAGTCGGACATGATGGTCTCCCTTGCGGGCCGAGAATGGCGAAGCGCGACACGAACGTCACCACGAACGCCGCGTCACACGATTGACCGCCTGCCGGTCGCCACCATCGGTATCCACTTTTGTCGGGCCTAAAGCACCACGACCTGTGCCGGGTCCAAGAGCCAGGGCGCGATGATCCCGCAGGTATCGGCCAGCGGCAGCAGGGTATCCGGCACCTCCATTCCGATCACCCGCTGCATGAGTTCGGCCCGCAAAGCACAGCGCCGGGCCAGGTTCGGGTGCTTCCGCGCCAGATCGTCGCGCAGGTCGTCGTCGGCAATCACATAGCCGTCCTCCATCCGGGTCGAGCCCCAGCGGGGATGCGCCGGGATCACATCCATCTGCATCGCCATGCCCGAGGCCAGTGGGATCCCCGATTCCGGCATGATGGGCGAGGACATCCACTCATCCACCCCAATCAGGTGGCCGGGGTTCAGCGTTATGCCGAACTCGCCGGGCAGACGGTCATGGATCATCGCCCAGACCGCGCCCCCTGCCACACCAGGCCGCATCATCCCGCACCAGTCGGACATGGCTTCGGTGTAGGGGAAAACGAACTCCTCCAGATAGCCCGCCGCCGATGCGGGCAGGTCGTCGGGCCCTTGGGCCATCCAGCCCGCGCGGCAGATGTTCGATCCCCAATGCGCGATGTTGAAGCTGGC
>NZ_JAXMMF010000089.1:0-11872 GCF_034366665.1 Tabrizicola sp.
GGGAATACATCCCGATGTCGCTGGACCCGGAGCTGGCGCGGGCGGCGGCGGCGGGCGTGATGGTGCTGACGCCGGAGGGGCAGTGAGCGTCCCGACGCTGCGGACCGAGCGCCTGGTCCTGCGGCAGGCGGTCTGGGAGGATCTGGACGCCGTCCACCGGCTGATGTCGGACCCGCGCGTGATGCGCTACTGGTCGCGACCCGAGCACGAGACGGTGGAGGAGACGCGTCACTGGCTGGGCTTTCTGGTGGATCAGGCAGACGGCAGCCGCGACTGGCTGATCGAGACGGATGGCACGGTCATCGGCAAGGCCGGGGCCTGGGAGTTGCCCGAGGTCGGGTTCCTCTTGCACCCCGATCACTGGGGCCGGGGGCTGGCCTTCGAGGCGATGACGGCGGTGATCGCGGCGCTGGAGGCGGAGTTTGCCGGGGTCGTGCTGACGGCAGAGGTCGACCCGCGCAATGCGGCCTCGTTGCGGCTGCTGGACCGGTTGGGCTTTCACGAGACGCATCGGGCGGAACGGACGTTGCTTTGGCGCGACGAATGGTGCGACAGCGTCTATCTGGCACGCCCGCGCGGGGGCTGAGTGCGCCACGGCGCATGGGCAGGCCGGGGGGGGCATGGGCGGCTTGGGGCGGTTTTCAAGATGAGCGCTGACGCGCAAGCCTTTTGTCTCGCGCTTTTGCGTGAAGGACGCAAAAGCGCTCGGGCAGCGGGATGCCGGGTCAGGCGCGGCGCGGCGCGAGGGTCCAGGCGGAAACGGCGATCAGGCTGAGAAGCGCCAGAGGCGTGTGGACGCGGTGCAGGAACAGTTCCCGCAGTGCCTCGGTCCCGCGCCAGGTGGTGCCGAAGTCGATGGCGAAGGGCTGGATCATGACCGAGGCGGCCCAAAGCCACAGAAGGATCAGGGGCGGCAGGGCAAGCCAGCGGAGACCGACCCAGCGGGCTGCAGCCGCCACCAGCGGGATCGGCAAGGTCGCGGCAAGGGCCACGAAGGCAAGTTCGAGGACCGTGACGGTAAGGCCGGGGTATTGCGGGTAGCCTTGGCCGAGATAGTCGCCGGGGATGCCGAGAAGGGCATGGGCCAGAAGGGCTGTGGCGGCAGTGGTCCAGAGGGTGATGAGACGGAGGATCATGGCGCGCCATGCCCGGGGTTGCGCCCCTGGGCGGTCGGTGCGGCCTCCGGCGGGGATATTTGTGCCAGCATGAAAGGGCTGCGGTCCGGGGTTGCCGGGGGCGAAAGTGGTGGGGCATGCCCTTGACGGGCGATGTGTGGCTTCGGGTCGCGGGTCGCCTGCGCGACCGGGCGCTGCACCCGGGCAAGCCGGGCGCTGCCTCTGGCGGGGATTTTTCGGCAAAGATCAAAGGCTGCGAGGCAAGTGGGAGGCTGGCGGAGCGCCCACATCAGGTCAGAGCTTGCGGTAGCGGTTCTGCTGGCGGGCGGTCCAGCGGACGGTGAGGTGCCAGCCATCCTGAGCCTCGGTTTCCTGGTGGACGATGTTCTGTTCATGCAACCAGGCGCGTTTGCGGCCGTCGGAGAAGGGGATGGTGAGGCTGGCCTCGGTGCGGTCGGCGTCGAGGGTGGCGGTGATGAGGGTGAGGAGTTTGTCGACGCCTTCGCCGGTCAGGGCCGAGACGGGCAGCACGCGGGGGCGTTGGGCGGCCTGGGCGGCAAGCGCTTCGCGCTGGGAAGCGTCGACGAGGTCGAGCTTGTTCCAGACCTCGATCTGGGGGGTGTCCTCGCCGACGCCGAGGGAGGTGAGGATGTCGGCCACGTCGGCGGCCTGTTCCATCGTCTCGGGGTGGGAGATGTCGCGGACGTGGAGGATGAGGTCGGCGGAGAGGACCTCCTCCAGCGTGGCGCGGAAGGCGGCGACAAGCTGGGTGGGCAGGTCGGAGATGAAGCCGACGGTGTCCGACAGGATGATCTTCGCGCCCGAAGGCAGCGTGACGCCGCGCATGGTGGGGTCGAGGGTGGCAAAGAGCATGTCCTTGGCCAGCACGTCCGCCCCGGTGATGCGGTTGAAGAGGGTGGACTTGCCGGCGTTGGTGTAGCCGACGAGGGCCACGATCGGGAACGGCACCTTGGCGCGGGCAGCGCGGTGAAGCTCGCGGGTTTTCACCACCTGCTCCAGCTGGCGCTTGAGGCGGATGACCTGGTCGTCGATGGCGCGGCGGTCGGATTCGATCTGGGTTTCGCCGGGGCCGCCGACAAAGCCGAAGCCGCCGCGCTGGCGTTCAAGGTGGGTCCAGGCGCGGACCAGGCGGGTGCGCTGGTAGCTGAGGGCAGCGAGTTCGACCTGCAGCACACCTTCGCGGGTCCGGGCGCGGTCGGCGAAGATCTCCAGGATCAGCGAGGTGCGGTCGAGAAGCTTGACCCCCCATTCCTTTTCCAGGTTGCGCTGCTGGACCGGCGAGACGCTGCCATCGACGATGACAAGGTCGATGTGGTCGTCGTGGAAACGGTCCTTCAGCTCGGCCACCTTGCCAGAGCCGAGAAGCGTGCCGGGGGCGATCTTGGACAGGCGGATGACCTCGGCCCCCCGAACCTCAAGCTCGGGCAGTGCGGCGGCAAGAGAGACCGCCTCGGCCAGCCCGTGTTCGGGCAGGCGGCGGGCGTTGGACGACTTCAGCGCGGGATGCAGGACATAGGTGCGCGTCGCTGCTGCGGCGGTGTCGCGCAGGCGCTGACCCTCGCGCTTGGCGAGGAGGTCGTCGTCATCCTGGGGCGGTCTGGAGATCAGTCTTCCCCTTCATAGAGGCTGATCGGCGCGCCCGGCATGATGGTGGAAATCGCATGCTTGTAGACAAGCTGCGATTGGCCGTCGCGGCGCAGAAGCACGCAGAAATTGTCAAACCAGGTGATCACGCCCTGCAGCTTGACCCCGTTGATCAGGAAGATCGTGACGGGGACCTTGGCTTTGCGGACATGATTGAGAAAGGCGTCTTGCAGGTTTTGCTTGTCAGCGGCCATCGTTGTTGTGCCTTGTTTTTCTATCGCTTCACTGTCGCGTCGTGGTCGTTCTTCGTTGCCCTGTTCTTGCCGCTTGACACGGCTGGGCCAAGTATGAAGCGGGCGGGCGGGAGTTTCCAGCGCAAAAAATCAGGCTGTTAGCCGGGCGGGACTAGCGTCGGCCGCGGCTGGGCAGGATCAGGGCAAGCAGCGCCAGCGTCTCCAGCCGGCCGACAACCATCGCCAACCCGAGGATGATCTTCACCGGATCGCCAAGGTCGTGATAGGCGATGGGCTGGGCTGCGCCAAGTTCGGCCAGCTGGCCCGTCGTGGTCAGGGCCGCGATCGCAAGGACCATCGTCTGCTCGAAACCCACCCCGGCAAGGAGGAGAAGCGCCGAAACCACGGCGATCGAGGTGGCGAAAAGCATGAAGAAGACCCAGGCGAATTGCGCGCCTTCCCGGCGCAGGCGGCGCGCCTCGGTGCCGCCGCGACCGATGGAGTTCGGGTGGATGATCTTCTCCAGCTCGCGCTCGCCGTGGCGCAGCAGGGCATAGACGCGCAGAAGCTTGACTCCGCCCGCCGCCGTGGCAGTGCCGCCGCCCATGATCGCAAGGCCAAGGAGCACAAGGCCGGGGGTGCCGATCCCGGACCAGTCGGCAGCCGTCTGCCAGTGCGAAGAGACATAGCCGGTGGTGGTCAGGAACGAAGTGGCGGTGAAGAGGATGCCCCAGAAGGACGGCAGGACTTCGGCGGCGTCGCCCTCGGTCTCGGTTGCGACGAACCAGTGGCGCAGGAACAGTATCAGGGTCACGCTCAGGACCAGCAGTGCCGCCAGGCGCAGTTCGGGGTCCTTCAGCAGCGGGCGGCGGTTCTCTGCCAGGCGGACGCCGGGAAGCGCGCGACGGGTGATGGCGAAGGCGAAACAGAGGAAGATCAGCACCTCTCCGCCCGCGCCGGCGCCTGCGTCCTGGAAGGCGGTGGCCCCGGTGATGCCCGAGGTGGACAGCGTGCCCATCGCGTGGATCAGGGCCGAAATCCCGCTTTCGCCAAGCACCAGAAGGCCACACCACAGAAGAAAGGTGATCGAGCCGTAGACCGGAAACAGCATCAGGGCAAAGCGGGTCAGCCGGAGGGCGGGGTCGGCGGTGCGGGCGACCTGGGCGGTCCCCGCCGCACCCCGACCGGGGACACGGCCGGACGAGACTTCGGTCCCGCCAAGGTTCAGCGGCGCAAGGATCGCATAGGCGGCCAGGATGATCAGAAAGCCGCCGAACCAGCCCACCGTGGCGCGCCAGAGGTGGACCGCGTCGGCCAGCCGGTCCGGCGGATAGACCGAGGCGCCCGTGGTGCTGAAGGCCGAGACCATCTCGAACCAGGCATTGACCAGCGAGGTATCGGGCAAGGCCTCCATCAGCGGCAGCGCCAGGGCGAATGGCAGGATGGCATAGGCCAGGACCAGAGCCGCCAGATGGCTGCGCGCGGGGTCGCGGGGCAGATAGGCGGCAGTGGCGATGCCAAGCATCACCGTCAGAACCAGCAGGATCAGCGCGGAATAGAAGAAGTCGCGCGCATGTTCGTGGTCGTTCACCCCGAAGGCATAGACCGCAGGCACCAGCGCGATGGCCCCCGCAAGGCCAAGAAGCACCACAAGAAGCGGCAGTTCTGCCAGCCGCGCCAGCATCAGAAGAAGTCGATGGAGACTTGCAGGAGGCGCTCGACCTCGGGCACGTCCTTGGCCATAGCGAAAAGCGCGATGACGTCGCCGGCCTCGATCCGCAGGTCGCCTGTGGGTTTCAGGACGCGGTCGCCCTTCATCACCGCGCCGACGAGCACGCCTTCAGGGAACTCGATGTCGCGCACCAGACGGCCCGCGAGGGGCGAGGTGGAGAGGACCTGCGCTTCGATCATCTCGGCCTCGGCGTCACCGATGGAGTAGACGGCGCGCACCCTGCCGTGGCGGATGTGGCGCAGGATCGACGAGACGGTGGTGGCGCGCGGGTTGATGTAGGCGTCAATGTCCAGGGGTGCCATCAGGGGGGCAAGCGTGGGGTCGTTGACCAGCGCGATGGTCATCTGGCAGCCTGCCTGCTTGGCGCGCACCGCGACAAGGAGGTTGGTCTTGTCGTCGTCAGTCACGGCCAGGATCGCATCGGCCCGGTCGATCGAGGCTTCCATCAACAGGTCGATGTCCATCCCGTCGCCGTTCAGCACGATGGTCCGCTCCAGCGCGTCGGCGGCGGCTTCGGCGGTGGCGCGGTCCTTTTCGATGATCTTGGCGCGGATGCGGTCGGTGCGGGCTTCCAGGGCACGCGCCACGGCAAGGCCGACGTTGCCACCCCCGACGATGACCACGCGTTCCTGCTTTTTCGTCTTCTTGCCAAAGATTTCCAGGGCGCGGTTCACGTCCTCGAAATGGGTGAAGACGTAGATCTGATCCTCGGCATAAAGCTGGTCGCCGGGATCGGGGGCGAAAAGCCGGTCCTCGCGGCGGATGCCCACCACGATGGCGCGGAGGGTCGAGAAGAGCTCGTTCAGCTGGCGCAGGGGGGTGTTCAGGACCGGGCAATCCTCGGTCAGCTGAATGCCCAGAAGCTGGGCGCGGCCGTTCATGAAGCTTTCGGTATCGAAGGTCGCGGGCGCGGCCAGACGCTGCAGCGCGGCCTCTGCCACTTCGCGTTCGGGCGAGATGACCACGTCGATGGCCAGGCCTTCCTGGTTGGTCAGGGTGCCGTAAAGCGGATCAAGGTAGTTCTGCGCGCGGATGCGGGCGATCTTGCGGGTGACGTTGAAGACAACATGCGCCACCTGGCAGGTGACCATGTTCACCTCGTCCGAATGGGTCGCGGCGATCAGCATGTCGGCATCCCGAGCCCCGGCTTTCGCCAGGACATCGGGGTGACTGGCAAAGCCCACGACGCCCTGGACATCCAGCGTGTCCGTGGCGCGGCGGACAAGGTCGGCATTGGTGTCGACAAGCGTGACGTCGTTCTTTTCGCCGGAAAGGTGGCGGGCGATCTGCCAGCCGACCTGACCCGCGCCGCAGATGATCACCTTCATCAGATTCCCCGCGATCCGTCGTCCGGGACTGCATGTCAGATCACAGCGGAAGGGTCAATGTTGCGGGACTTTGGCAGCAATGCTGTCGAGGCAGCCGGGAAGGTTGGTCAGGACCTCCCGGGTCCAAAGCCGGAGGACGCAAAAGCCTTGTGCGGCCAGCCAGGCATCGCGCGCCACGTCGCGGGCGGAGCCCTGGCCAGAGTCGCCGGCTTCGATGATCAGGCGGTGCTCTGCGCAGTAGAAGTCGGCGATATAGGGGCCGATGGGCACCTGACGTCGGATTTTGAGACCCATTAAGCGGCGGTTGCGAAGGGCGTCCCACAAGGCGCGCTCGGCTGGGGTCAATTCCGCGCGCCGGTGTCTGGCTTGCGCCTTGGACAGGTCAGTCTGCTTCATCAATGCCCCCTCACCCTGGCCCTCTCCCCCGCGGGGAGAGGGGACGCCCGGGGGAACCGTCGCGCAATCTGGTAAAGGGCGGGTTAAGCGGAACTCTGTTGCCAATGGGGCATGTGGACCGCTGCAGCCTTGGGACAGCCTTTCGCGCCGGACCATGCGAGGGACGCGCAGGAGCCTCCCCCAGGCGCGACAGGTTCCCTCTCCCCTCCGGGGGAGAGGGTTAGGGTGAGGGGGACATCGGGGCCTACTCGTCGAAGTCCGAGAACCCCCTGCCCCCGCGCGTGGACCCGACGACCCCCAGCGACTTGAGCTTGCGGTGCAGCGCCGAACGCTCCATGCCCACGAAGCTGGCGGTGCGGCTGATGTTGCCACCAAACCGGTTGATCTGGGTAAGCAGGTATTCCCGTTCGAAAAGCTCACGCGCTTCGCGCAGGGGCAGCGTCGCCACCGTGCCGGAAAGGGACAGCGCGCTTTCCGCCTCGGCCTTGGGCTCGTTGCCGGGGATCTCGGACGCCTCGATCGGGCCGGTGCCATCGCCAAGGATCAGGATGCGCTCGATCACGTTGCGCAGCTGCCGGATATTCCCGGGCCATGGCAGGGTCTGCAGCACGGTGTTCGCTTCTTCCGACAGGCTGCGGTTCGGCAACCCTTGCGTCTTGTGGAACCAGTCGATGAAGTGGCGCGTCAGTTCCGGCACGTCCTCGCGCCGGGCGGAAAGCGAGGGGACGGCGATCGGCACGACGTTCAGGCGGTCGTAAAGCTCTTGCCGGAAGCGGCCGCTGCCGATTTCGGCCCGCAGGTCGCGGCAGGTCGAGGAGATGACGCGCAGATCGACGCGGACCTTGTCGGTGCCGCCCGCACGGGTGAACTGCTGTTCGGTCAGCACGCGGAGGATCTTGGACTGGGTGCCCAGCGGCATGTCGGCAACCTCGTCGAAATAGACGATGCCGCCATGAGCCTGCTCCATCAGACCCGGTTCGATGCCGCGTTCCGCGGTTTCGCGGCCAAAGAGCACCTCTTCCATCCGCTCCGGCTCGATCGAGGCGGAGGAGACGGTGATGAACGGCGCGGTTGCCCGGCTGGACTGCATGTGGATGTAGCGCGCCGCCATTTCCTTGCCGGTGCCGGGCTCGCCCGTCAGCATGACGCGGGCGTTGGACTTGGTGACCTTGTCGAGGTTGCCCTTCAGCGTCTTGAAGGCCAGGGAAGAGCCGACCATCTCGGCCGAGGTGACGTCGCGGCGGCGCAGTTCCTGGTTTTCGCGGCGCAGACGGCTGGTTTCCATCGCGCGGGCGACGACGACCATCAGCTGGTCGATGTTGAAGGGCTTTTCGATGAAGTCGTAGGCGCCCTGCTTGATCGCCGCGACGGCGATCTCAATGTTGCCGTGACCCGAGATAATCACCACCGGAATGTCGGGATTGTCGCGCTTTACGGTCTTGAGGATGTCGATCCCGTCCATCCGGCTGTCCTTGAGCCAGATATCAAGGATCATCAGCGCCGGCGGATCGGCGTTGATTTCGGCCATGCAGTCGTCGGAATTGGCGGCGAGGCGGGTGGTATAGCCCTCGTCCCGCAGAATGTCGCCGATCAGTTCGCGGATGTCCTGTTCGTCGTCGACGATGAGAATGCTCATGCGTGGGCTTCCTTGTCGTAAGGCGTGTCTGAAGACTTTTCGGGGGGCGCTGCGCCCAGCGGAATATGGGTGCGCGACCGCTTGCGCAGGGCGCGCGGCAGGCGGATCTCGGCCATTGCGCCGGGGTGGACGTTTCCGTCGAACAGGGGCGCGTCAAGAAGGGCAAGCGTACCGCCGTGCTCCTCGATGATCTTCTTGACGATGGGCAGGCCCAGACCGGTGCCCTTTTCGCGGGTGGTCACATAGGGCTCGAACAGGCGAGCGCGGTCCGGCGGCAGGCCGGTGCCATTGTCACTGATGCGGATCACAGCCTCGGTGTCGTCGGCCGTCAGCGTCACGCGGATTTCGGGCACAAAGTCCGCAGGCTTAGCCTTTTCCTGATGCGATTCAATCGCTTCCCCGGCGTTCTTGATCAGGTTGGTGAAGGCCTGACCGATCATCGTGGCGTCGAGGTCAAGGTGCAGCTCGCCCGTCGGGATGTCCTTGACGAAGCGGACGCCGGGCTGGCCGTTTTCCTGCAACAGCACCGCGCCTTTCAGAAGCGCGGCCAGGTCGCAATCGCGGCGGTCAGGTTCGGGCATCCGGGCGAACTTGGAGAATTCGTCGACGATCCGGCGCAGGTCGTTGGTCTGGCGGACGATCACATCGGTCAGTTGCTCCAGATCCTCATGGTCGCGGACCTGGGTGCGGAACTTGCGCTTGATGCGTTCGGCCGACAGCTGGATCGGGGTCAGCGGGTTCTTGATCTCATGCGCGATGCGGCGGGCGACGTCGCCCCAGGCGGCCATGCGCTGCGCGCTGACAAGGTCGGTCACGTCGTCGAAAGCGACGACGTAGCCTTCCAGCTCGCCCGCTTCGCTGCGTCGGGGGGACAGGCGGACGAGGAGGCTTTCCAGCTTGCCGCGCCGGGTCAGGCGAACCTCTTCCTGCACGGCAAGACCCGTGCCATCGCGGAGGCGGTCGAAGAGGGGCGCGAACTCCGGGACGGCGGCGGCAAGCGGCAGGTCAGAGCCATCCGCAAAGTCCAGAAGCTTTTCGGCGGCGCGGTTGACGAAGTCGATGTTGCCGTCGCTATCCAGGCCGATCACCCCGGCGGTGACGTTCGAGAGCACGGAATCGAACAGCCGCCGCCGGGTTTCGGTCTGGGCATGGCTTTCCACCAAAGCCTCGCGTTGGCCTTTCAGCTGTCGGGTCATCTGGTTGAAGAGGCGGCCCAGGGACGCGATCTCGTCATCGCCGTCCTCTTCCGTGACCTGCACGTCGAGATCGCCGCCGCCTACCCTTTCGGCTGCCCCCGCCAGCCGACCCACAGGGCGCGAGAGGCGCTCGGCGAACCACAGGCCAAGCCAGATCGCCGCCAGGATCAGGATCAGCGCGAAACCAAGGTAGATGAGGCCGAAGTTGAACAGAAGCCGCCCGCGTTCGGATTCAAGCTGGTTGTAAAGCTGGACGGTTTCCTGAGTCTCGTCGAGGAGCGTCAGGATCGAGCCATCCACCGTGCGGGTCACGTAGAGGTAGCGGTCTGTGTAGGACTCAAGAAAGATCAGCGCGCGGAATTCGTTGTTGGACCAGTCGGGAATCAGGACGGTGTTGCCGTCGCGCGCAAGCTTCAGGTGCTCCTCGGTCAGGGGTTCAAAGTCGAAGAGGTACGAGCGTTCGCCGCGGGTCTTCAGCGCCCCGGTGCCATCGACAAGGTAGGCCTCTTTCAGCCCGCGCTGGATCACCTGCTGCGCCTGGCTGAGCAGCGGGCGCAGCTGGTCATCGCGCAGAAAGGCAGTGCGGCGCTTGGCGTCGTTGAGGTAGCCCGCAAGGGTGACCACGTCGTCGGCAAGGTCGTCGCGCTGCACGGCCTCATAAGCCTGGGCGGCCGAGAGAGACGAGCCGACCACGGAGCGGACCCGGTCCGAGAACCAACCCTCAAGCCCGATGTTGATCGACAGAACCGCGAAGACGGCGACAAGGACCGTGGGGATCAGCGCGATCAGCATGAAGACGCCGGAGAGGCGCATGTGCAGCCGCGAGCCTGCGGATTTCGACCGGCGGTCGGTTATCAGACGGGCGACACGGGCCAGGACCAGGGCCGCGATGACCAGCACATAGATCAGGTCGGCCAGGAGGATCAGGCGCAGGACCGGAGAGGCAGCACTTTGATTGATCGACCCAAGCGCCAGGAAAGTTGCCACGGCCAGGACCGGGCCCAGGAAGACAAGGCCAAGGGTGACGGCCGTCTGCACCCGACGCTGCCGCCGCAGCCGGGAAAACCTTAGCCAGACATCCCTGTGAACTGCCCGATCCACCCTGTCCCGCACGTCAGCCGGGGGTTCCTTGCCCCCCGACCACTATATCTTGATGCGCGACCGGGTGAAACCGGAAAGACACATTCAATGTGGCTGATCTACATCAACTTGCGGCGCCGGGTCACGCGGATGTCGAGATCGGTGATCTTCTTGCGCAGCGTGTTGCGGTTGATGCCCAACAGGTCCGCGCATTTCGCCTGGTTGCCAGCGGTGGCGTCGAGCGCGATTTCGATCAGCGGCAGCTCGACCTCGCGCAGGATGCGCTGGTAGACGCCCGCTGGTGGCAGTTGCCCGCCATGCAGATCGAAATAGCGTTTCAGATGCCGCGCGACCGAGGCGGACAGCTTGTCGCCCGACCCCGCCCCGGCCAGGGGTTCGGGGCTGGGCTGCTGGCCCAGGACCTGCTCGACCTCGGCCCGCGCGATTTCGGTTTCCGAGGCGGTGACAAGCAGGCGGCGGATGGTGTTCTCCAGCTGGCGCACGTTGCCCGGCCAGGAATAGGCGCGCACCAGATCGCTGGCCCCCTGCGACAGGCGGCGGACCGTGCCAAGATCACGCTCGCCCTTGGTCAGGAAATGCTCGGCCAGAAGCGGGATATCCTCGACCCGTTCGCGCAAGCTGGGCACGTGCAGGCTTACGCCGCCAAGCCGGTAGTACAGGTCCTGACGGAACTGGCCTGCGTCCATCCGCGAAGACAGGTCGTTCTGACTGGTGGCCATGACGCGGGGGGCTTTGTCGCCCAGCATGTCCAGCATCCGGACGACGCGGGCCTGGGTGTCGGCGTCGTAATCGGCGACTTCGTCAAAGACGATCGATCCGCCGCGGGCTTTCGACAGCAGGGTCGCCGGGCCGTCGACGCCTTGCAGGTCGGCAGCTTGCGCGACGACGAAGGGCAGCGTGCGGCGGTCCGAGAAATCGTGGATCGCGCGGGCGATGAGCGACTTGCCGGTGCCGGATTCGCCGGTGACAAGGACGGCAAGCTCGGTGTTCATCACGCGGGCGACAAGGCGGTAGAGCGCCTGCATCGCGGGGGTGCGGCCGACCAGCGGCAGGTCATCGCCAGCCTCTCGCGCAGGAACCACGACCTTGGGTGCGCGGCGTTTCTGATCCAGCGCCTTGGCGGACCGCTTCATCAGGTCGGGCAGGTCGAAGGGCTTGGGCAGATAGTCGAAGGCTTCCGCCTCGGCCGCCTGGATCGCGGTCATGATGGTGTTCTGGGCGCTGATCACGATGACCGGCAGGCCGGGGCGCATCTTTGAGATGCGGGGCAAGGCGTCCAGACCATTGCCGTCGGGCATGATCACGTCGCTGATGACGAGGTCGCCCTTCCCTTCCTCGACCCAGCGCATCAGGGTCATGAGGGATGAGGTCGCATGGACCTTGCAGCCCGCGCGCGTCAGCGCCTGGGTCAGGACCGTGCGGATCGTGCGGTCGTCGTCGGCGACGAGAATGGTGCCATCCATTTCAGCGGGACTCCTTCTTCTTCTCGCGCGGCGCCATTGGCAGCGAGACGCGGAATACGGTGCGGCC
>NZ_JAXMMF010000090.1:0-3363 GCF_034366665.1 Tabrizicola sp.
CGTGGCGCTTCATCTCGCGGAAGCTGCCTTCGCGCTGCATTTTCTTCTTGAGGGCCTTGAGCGCTTGATCGACGTTATTATCGCGAACGAAAATCTGTACCAGGTTGAACTCTCCTTTGGCCGCCCGCCGCGCACCTCGAAAGGGAGACGGGCAGACAAATAAAATCTCGGTCCACAGACAGGGTCCGCGGATGAAGGCGGGCTGATACACGTTCGCCCCCCTCGTGTCCAGATCGTCGCGCTTCTATCTGAAGCCTCGAAACGCCCGCCGGACGGGGATATGCTGCCGCCATGACCGAAGCGCCACACCTGTCGAACGCCGCGCCCGAAGGTGAGGCTCTCAAAGCCGATTGGGCCGACCGCATGGAACAGACCGTGCTGGACGCCGCCCTGGGCCTCGCGCCCCGGCTGGGCTGGAACAGCCGGATGGTGCGGGCGGCCTGCGACGCCAGCGGCCTGTCACTCGGCGACGAGGAACTGCTTCTGCCCAACGGCGCGCGCGACCTCGCGGCCCTGCTGTCGCGGCGGCACGACGACCGGGCGCTGGCCTCGCTGGCCGATGTCGATGCGAAATCCCTGAAGATGCGCGAGCGAATCGCGGCGGCCGTCTCGGCCCGGATGGAGGCCGGGGCCGCCGATCTCGAGGCCACCCGCCGCTGCGCCGCCTTCCTCGCCCTGCCGACCAACGCCGACCTGGGGCTGAAGATGGCCTGGGAGAGCGCCGACCTGCTGTGGAACTGGGCCGGGGACACGGCCACGGACTGGAACCACTATTCCAAGCGGACGATCCTGTCGGGCATCCTGATCCCGGCCCTGACCATGCGCTGGTTCGACGGCCGCGAGGCCGCCGAGGCCTTTGTGGCCGCGCGCATCGAGAACGTCATGGCTTTCGAGAAGTGGAAGGCGGGCAAGGATTTCGATGCGCCGCTGAAGAAGGTCACGGATGTGCTGAGCCGGATGCGGTACGGGGCGAAGGTTCCCCAATAGCGCAGCCCATGTCCTGAAACACCGGCGCCGTGCTGGACAGAACCGGGTCCCGGCTTTCGCGGGGATGAGCGGAAATGAAAGAGCCTTCACCCGGGTCACATGGCCGATCACGGGCCGGCTGTCCGCGCCCGGAGGGCGACGCTGCGAACGTCCGCTAGGGGTGGTGGGAAGCGGGTTTCAGGTCACCCGCACCCCGTAAGACTTCGCTTGCCCGGCGGCGCTCAATGGACTGAAACTGCGGTATGGCAGCACTCGCAGATGCAATGAAACTGACCCTGGGGCTGCTGTTCAAAATGCAGGGCTGGCGGGTTCATGGGCCGCGACCGGCGCACCCGAAATTTGTGCTCATAGGGGCCCCGCACACCAGCAACTGGGATTTCGTCTGTTTTCTTGGAGCCGCGGAAGCCCTGAATCTGGACCTCAGCTTCCTCGGCAAGTCATCCCTGTTCCGATGGCCCCTGGCCGGAGCCTTGCGCGATCTCGGCGGCGTCCCGGTTGACCGGTCCCAGGCCCTGGACATCGTCGGGACAATGGCGGCCGAGTTTGCGCGTCGCGACAATTTCATCCTGACCATCGCACCTGAGGGATCCCGTGCTCGACGCGATCGATGGAAGACGGGCTTCTACAATATCGCCGTGGCCGCCGAAGTTCCCATCGTCTGCGCTTCGATCAACTTCCCCCGCAAGCTGATTACGATCGGACCCACGATATGCCCCAGCGGCGACTATGAGGCCGATATGAAAGAGGTCGCAGTCTTCTACCAGGCGTCAGTCGGGAAGCATCCGGAACGCGCCTCGACCATCCTGCGGGAGACCTCATCGCGCGAGGCTTTCTGAACTGCACCCGGTTGCGTGGACACCAGGATAAGGTGTTCTTGGTCCTGATCGGGGTGACCTGATCGGGGTGAAGAGCGGACGTTCCTGACCGCCGCTTTGGATGGACAGCGGACATCGACCATGCACAATAAGGAATGGCTCATTCGACCCGAAATCGCAGCGGAGTGCCGTCCGAGGCAAGTCTGTCCGGGTTATCGGACGCCCAGCTTGAGAAGGAGGCAGCGCGGGTGACGAGCCGGTTGGCGACACCTCTATCACCGCTCCTCTCGAAGCTGTTCTTGAAGAAGCGTCACGCCATCCAAGCCGAACAAGCGAGGCGCGTAGACTAACGTCCGCTAAGGGTCGGGAGCAGACCGTCGCTTATGGCTTGAAAGCGGACTCTGGCGCAGCCTGCCGAGATCGTCACAGGACTGCTATCTTGGCATCATGACCCTCTACGTTTTTCAGGATCAGTTTGGGAGTGAAGGCTTTATCGAAGTCATTGCCTCCGTGTCTTTGCTCGCGACTGACGACGGAGGACGAACCGCGCCAATCCGGGGAAGCTATCGGCCCAACCACAATTTTTTCGGGCCTGACAACCGGGATATGACCATCGGCTTCATCGATCTGCCGGTCGGCGTCGAGCTACTGCCGGGACAATCGATTGAGACGCCGATCTCGTTCTGGTCATGGCCGCGCCTTGCAGCCGAAATCCGTGTTGGCAGTGAGTGGACCATTCAAGAGGGTCCCAAGGTGGTGGGGTTCGGCAAGGTCCTCAAAGTGATCGGCAGCCCGACCTAAGGTCCGCTATGGGTGGTGGGCTCAACCGGTGACCGCAACACGCTAACCTTTCCTCGGAGATGGAGCGTGGGTCATGAAGCAGCGGCGGCGCATCTACTACTCGGCGGCCCAACGGGCTGAGATCTGGGATCGCTGGAAGGCTGGCGAGTCGATGAGTTCGATCGGACGACGGTTCGATCGGGAGTCCTCGTCGGTGTTCTCGGTGCTTTCGCCAACGGGCGGCATCCGGCCGCCGGACCGCAAGCGGGCGGATCGGGCGCTCAGTCTGGGCGAGCGCGAGGAGATATCGCGAGGGCTCAGCTCATGTTGCTCGCTGCGCTGGATCGCCCGGTCGCTGGGTCGGTCGCCGTCCACGATCAGCCGCGAGGTCCACCGCAATGGCGGGCCTGAGCGGTATCGGGCGACCCGGTCTGATCAGGCGGCGTGGGACCGGGCGCGTCGCCCCAAGCGGTGCAAGCTGGCTTGCCGACCGGCTCTGGCCCGGACAGTATCGGCCAAGCTGCGGCGGAACTGGTCGCCCGAGCAGATCGCCGGCTGGCTCAAGCGCACCTGGCCCGGGGAGCCGCACAATCAGGTGTCGCACGAAACCATCTATCGCAGCCTGTTCATCCAGACCCGAGGGGTGCTGAAGAAGGAACTGCTGGATCACCTCAGGGCCCGGCGGACCATCCGGCGTTCCCGGCATGCGAGCCTGAAGCGTCAAGGCCTCGGCCAGATCAAGGACGCCGTCTCCATCAGCGAGAGGCCCGCCTGCGTCGAC
>NZ_JAXMMF010000091.1:0-6582 GCF_034366665.1 Tabrizicola sp.
GTCATGCCGCCGTGCCCTTCAAAACCTATTGAAGTCCATAATGAAATTGAAATCGCAAAGCAGAAACCCGCGCCACTTCCGGAGGTACCTTGCGGAAATCATGTGAAAACCACGCAGTGAAATCGTGAAGGAAAAGCGACACTGGTCGGCGCATCCGGTTTTTCCTGCGAAGAGGCGTCCGAAATGATGGGTGTTGCCATCGGCACGGTCAAAAGCCGCGCTAGCCGCGCCCGGAAACGTCTGGCAGAACTGCTGCACCTGAAAGACGGAGAGGACATGTTTTCCGGCACCGACGGAGCAACCCAGGCAGTCGTGATGCGCACGGCTGCAGCCGGATTCTGATCCGTCAGCTGAAAGCGTTTCTCTCGTTCAGAAGCCTTGGTGTGCGCCTTGGCTCGACGATCATCCTTGCGCTGATGCCGCTTGGCGTCCTGTCGGTCGTCCAGACCCGTGATGCGCTGTACCAGGTGGATCAATCCACGCTGAAGGGTGTCGGCGGGGCGGCGCTTCAGGCGATGCGCGACCAGATCGAAGTGATCAAGGAAGCCCAGGTGTCGGCCCGCGTGCTGGCCTCGGTCGTCGGTCGCCCCACCGGGGGCGGCCCGTCCTGTGTCCAGCAGGTCACCTCGGTCAAGCGCGAGATCGCGCAGGCCACGGTGGTGGCCTACGTCCCGAAAAGCGGGCTTGTGACCTGTGCGTCGACGGGCAAGGTCTATGATCTGGCGGGCAACGAGGACTTCCAGAAGATGCTGGAACTGCCCTTGCCCAGCCTGATCTACGATGCGCAAGGGCAGCTCTCGCAGCAGGCGGTTGTGGGCGTCCGGCATCCGGTCTTTGCCCCGGATGGAAGCTTCATGGGCTTTGTGGTGGTCTCGCTGGCCTATGGAGCCCTGTCCCCCGAGGCCTATGACGATTCCGTCGCGATGTGGAACCCGGTCTACTTCGCCTCCTTCACCGGCGATGGAAAGGTCCTGGTCTCGTCTCAGCCGGATCTGGCGCCAGACGCTGCAATTCCGGGCAATCATACCGTCGCCGAGCTGGCACGATTGTCCAACACCTCGTTCTTCGTCGAAGAGGGGAATTCCCGGCATATCCTGTCGGTGGTCACGGTGGCGCGGAACCTGTTCCTTGTGTCGGTCTGGCGGCCGGACAACGCCAGCTTCTGGACCAACATGGCGGTTCCCTACCTGATGCCGGCCCTGACCTGGATTGCCGCCCTGGTTGCCGCCGCCTTCGCGTCCAATCGCCTTGTCGTCCGCCATGTCCGCGCGTTGTCCCGGTCGATGACCGACTATGTCACCTCGCGGCAGCGGATGCAGATCCCGGACATGGACGGTGCCCCGGACGAGATCCAGCGCCTGCACGCCGCTTACGAGCTGATGATCCGCACCATCGAGCAGGAAGAAGCCGAGCTGCAGAACCTTGTCGTCGACAAGGATGTCCTGATCCGCGAAGTCAGCCACCGCAGCGGCAACAGCCTGCAGATCATCGCCTCGATCATGCGGATGTACCGGCGTGAGGCGGCGGACCAGAAGTTGCGCTCGGTGCTGGACGGGCTGATCAACCGGGTCATCGCCCTGTCGTCCACCCACACCAGCCTTTACACCTTGTCGGGCCAGGGATGTCTCGGTCGACGAGATCCTGTCCAATGTCATCAAGCGGCTGAAAGAGATTCACGGCGTGGCGCTGGGCGTCGCCTCGAAGCGGCTGCAGCCGGTCCGCATTGACGCCGAAGCCGCTGTGCCCCTGGCCCTTGCCCTGGCCGAGGCGATCGGCTGCTACTTCTCGCGCGGGGGGTTGGGCAAGGACGAGGTTTCTGTCGCCCTTACCGAAAGCGACGGCACCATCCGCCTCAGCGTCGAGGGGCCCGAGGTGGCAGAGCTTCGTCCGCAACTGACCGATGGTCTGGTCTCGCTGCCGCAACGGATGCTCAAGCAATTCGCGGCGCAGCTTTCCGGGACGGTCAGCATCCGGCTGGAAGAGGGCCGCGCGACAGTCGATCTTGTCTTTCCCCGGCGCAATCCGCTGCGGCGGACATGAAAGAACCGGCCCACAACGGGGCCGGTCCACTCTGTTCAGGCCAATCTCTGCAAGTCAGTGGTGGCGCGCCGACGTCTGGTGTTGCCCGGACGGCGTGAAGACCGAGGCCGCACTGGCGATGTCGCTTTTCAAAGCCGAGCCCAGCGTCTGCGCCAGTTCGCTGGCCTTTACCGCCTCGGACTTTGCCGCGGTGATCGCATCGTCCAGCAGCCGGTCGCGTGCCTCGCCCATCAGGCGATCCTCGGTCTCGGTCTGCGGGAACAGGAAGGCCAGGGCCACCCCTGCCGCTGCCACCAGGGCACCGGTCAGCAGCGGGTGTTCTTCCACCTGCGCGCGGCCCTTTTCGGCCAGGGCGATCCGGCCCAGGTAAACCTTCTCGCGGGCCTGCAGGGCCTGGTCGCGAGCGGCCTCGGTCAGCGACTCCAGCCCCTTGCCCAGCACAGTGCGCGTCTCGACCGCCAGGGCCGACATCACCTCGGCGCGGTGCTTGGCCAGTTGCGCCGCCGGGGCAAGGCCCCGCCGCGCCGCGTCGTCGATCTGGCGCAAGAGCTGCTTGGCGTTCAGACGCAATCCACGCGCCTCGGTCAGCCAGTCCTCCTCGGGGTCCACCGGTTCGGGGGCGGGCGGGCCACCTTCGTCTTCCCAGCGCGTCAGCGCCTCGAACCGCGCCGGAACCGCCACGGACCCCGCGTCATCCCGGTCGCTGATCGCCTTGCGCCCAAAGATCAGCGCGGCGATGGCCACCCCGGCTGCCGCTGCCGCCATCGGATGGCCGCGCACCACGCCATCCACCCGCGACACCAGCGGTTGGGCCTGCGACATCAGCGCGGCCTTGCCTTCGGAAATCAGCGTTGCCGGGTCCAGACGATGCCGCAGCGCCACCAGGGCCTGCGCCAACGCCTGCCGGTCGCGTTCCAGCGACTGTTCGATCTCGGTCATGCTTCGTTCAGACATGTCGTGCTCCTTCGTTGAGGCCGGCCTGCATCGCTTCCGCGTCGCGCCGGACGCCACGCAGCGCCCGGTCCGGCCAGATCCCGCGCAGTTGCAGTGCTGACCGACCGGCCAGCACCAGGATCAGCGCCAGCACACAAAGTGCGACGCCGACGATCAGCGAGGCCCAGGCCGGGCCAATCCCGGTCGCCGCCAGCGCTGCAACAGCGGCACCGGCCAGCACATTCAGACCGACCAGGGCAACGATCGCCGCGATGGCAATCTTCACCAACCCACCCACGGCGTGCTTCACGCCCTCGGTCGCCTCGGCCTTGGCCAGCATCAGCTCGCCCCGGACGAGACGGCCAAGGCTGCCAATCACTTCGGACATCAGGGTCCGAATGCCTTCGGTCTCTGGTTCGCTCCCGCGCATCAGACCCGCGGTCCCTGGCCGTAATCGCTGTCATGCTCGGCCATCCGGCGCTTGCTGGAAGACCGGATGAAGCGTGCCGCCGCGAAACCGACCACGGCCGCCGCTGCCATGAACGCCCCGGGATGACGCTTGGCCAGCGTCTTGACGTCCGCCGTCAGGTCCGAGACCGACCGCTGCCGCAGCGCGTCCGAGGCCGAGTGCAGACCCTGCGCGACCGATGTCATCACCCGCGACTTCAGCGCATCGCTGTCGCCTTCGCCCGAGGCGCGCTCCAGCGTTGCGGCCAGCCGCTCACCGACGTCCGACAGGCTTTCGCGGGCCATGTCCGCCTTTTCGACGGCCACGTCCTTCACCGCCGACAGCGTCGAACCCGCGCCGCTGACGATGGCCTCTTTCGTGTCGTGCGCCATGTCCTGCGCCTTGCCGACGATGCTGCTCACGCGGGAGCGGCCCTCGTCCATCGCATCCGACGCCGCGTCCTTGACCGACGAGGCCGTGTCGCGCACCGACTTGCCGAACTCGTCGACGTTGTGCTTCACGGTTTCCGCCGTGGTCCCGGCAGCATCCATCGCGGCCTTGCCCGCGTTCTGGATCTTGCGCTCCATCTCGCTGGTGGAAGCCGACTGCATCTGGCCCCGGTTCGCCGTGTCCTTGTCGTTCGCGTTCATCGCAGTTCTCCTGAAATCCGTTGGGATACTTCGTCCGGCGCTGTCGTCGCGGCGCCGTCAGTCTGGGAATACAAGTCCTGAAACGGCCATCCGGTTCCCACGCTTCCGTCCTGTCCCGAAATCTTGCGGACCCCAGGGAACCGATCCGGCCCAACCGGTGTTCATCATCCAATCTGACGCTTTGCCCTGCGGGGCTTTCTGAAATCAAAGGAGAAAACCCATGCTTGGCTGGGCTGTGACTTTTCTGATCATCGCGATCATCGCCGGCGTTCTGGGCTTTGGTGGCATCGCTGGCACTTCGGCCGGGATCGCTCAGATCCTGTTCGTCATCTTCATCATCCTGTTCGTCATCTCGCTGGTGCGCGGAATGATGACCAGGTGACCTCTGTCCCCTGAGGAAGCGGTCCTTCCCTGCCGCCTTCCCTTGACTGGGCTGCGATGACCTCGCAGCCCTTTTTTCATGCGGAACAGCAGTATGGGGAACAGCAGTATGGGGAACGGCGGTAAAGTCAGGCGACGGCCCGGATGGCCCGCGCTGCGCTGACGCGCAATTCGGTCGAGATGCCGTCCAGATCCAGCGTGCCACCGATGCGCTGCAGGAATTCGACCAGCGACCCCACGGCCCGACCGTCCTGCAGGATCAGATCGATCCGCCCGCGCCGCCGCCGCAGCGCCGACCGGAAGGTCAGCACGGCGCACATGATCGAGAACACCGTCTCGCTTTCATCGCCATCCGCGGCAAGGATCAACCGGTCCAGCCCGCCCGCCGCCTGCAAGGTGGAATTCAACGCACCCAATGACGCGCTCTGGCGGAAATCGGTCAGGATCATCTGCGCGTCGGGTACCGCCAGCTCGGCCAGGGTCATCTGCACCACGGACCGCCCGGCGACAAAGACCCGTGCCCCCGGATCCAGCGCCAAGGTTTCGCGTGGGAGGGCAAGCACCGCGTCATTGATCAGGATGACCTTCCGCCCGGATTCCACAGTCGCCATCTTGACCTCCGCCATCTTGACCCGATCGCACTTAACCCTGCCGCAACGCTGAACGGGCCACGCAGTTCCCGAGAAACGTCAAACTTGCGGGAACCGCGATGGTCCAGGGGCGTTCTCACTCCGGTTTAGCCGGGGGACAGAATGCCAAAGACCGATGACGTCGTCATGACGCAGAAAGATCGTGCAGATCTCTGGTCCGGCCCTGGCCACTCCATCGTCTCGCTGACCACGCTTGCCACCATCATCGCCGTCGTCGCAATCCTTTATGTCGCGCAGGACCTGTTCCTGCCGTTGGCCCTGGGGATGCTGTTCGCCTTCATCCTGACGCCCGTGGTGAATTACCTGCGCCGTTGGGGGTTGCGCGACATGCCTGCGGTGATCGTGACCGTGCTGGCCGCCGGAGCTTTGGTGGCCGCCTTTGTCCTGGTCCTGGCCTACCAGATCAGCCAGATCGGCATGAACCTGCCGCAGTATCAGGGCAACGTCCTGACCAAGGTCGACACGATCCTGGACGCAGGCGCGGACAGCAAGATCATCGCCCACCTGCAAGGCATGGTCGAGCGGATCTCCGAACGCATCTCTGCCGACCCCGAGACTGCGAACCCGACGATGAAGGTCGAGGTCGTCGAACAGCCGGGGGTGCGCGAATGGCTGACCAACATCATCCTTCCCGCACTGGCGCCCGTGGGGATCTTCGGCCTGATCTTCGTCGTGGTCATCTTCGCGCTGCTGGAACGTGCGACACTGCGCGACCGGCTTGTGCAGCTGATCGGCGGTGCCAACATTCTGGCCACCTCGCGCCTGCTGGCCGAGGCAGGGGGCCGCGTCTCGACCTATCTTCTGGCGCAGCTTCTGGTGAACGTCATCTATGCGATCCCGATCTGGCTGGGCCTGTGGATGATCGGCGTTCCCAATGCGCTGTTCTTCGGTCTGGTCACGCTGGTCCTGCGCTTTGTGCCCTATATCGGCTCGGCGATTTCGGCGATCCTGCCCTTGCTGATGGCCTTTGCCGTCTCGCCCGACTGGTCGCTGGTCCTGTGGACCGGGGCGCTGTTTCTGGTGGTCGAGTTTACCACGTCGAACATCATCGAACCCTGGTTCTACGGCAGCCGGACCGGAGTCTCGCCCCTGGCCGTCATCGTGTCCGCCATGTTCTGGACCTGGCTCTGGGGGCCGATGGGGCTGATCATCGCAACGCCGCTTACCGTCTGCCTTGTCGTTATCGGCCACCACGTACCCAGCCTGCGACTGTTCCCGATAATGTTCGGCGACAAGCCCGTCCTGGCCGACTCGGCCCGGCTTTATGACCGCCTTCTTGCCGGCCGGATCATCGAGTTCACCGAGGCCGCAACGACCTCGACCTCCAAGCATTTCCTGGCCGACTACTACGACAAGACCGCGATCCCGGCGCTGGCGTTGGCTCAGGCTGACCATTCGGCGGGCCTGTTGTCGGACTATCAGACCCAGCGCATAGCCAGCGCCGCCTGGACCCTGACCGAAGAACTGGACTCGGTTGTCG
>NZ_JAXMMF010000092.1:0-36653 GCF_034366665.1 Tabrizicola sp.
GAAAAGACACAGCTCGATCCGCTCGGCATGGGCCGAGAAGACGGCGAAGTTCACCCCATCGCCGGTCAGGCTTGCCCCCATCGGCCAGGGGCGGCCCGGACTGACCGCATGGCCCTGCAGCCGCGCGGGCAGCGAGACGGCCTGCGGTGTCACGCGGTCAGCCTTTCGTAAAGGCCAGCATAGGCTGTGGCGCTGGTTTCCCATCCGACCGGATGCGCCATTGCGTTGGCGCGCAGCTTGGCCCAAAGCTTCGGCTGGCGGTACAGGTCCAGAAGCTGCGCCATCGCGCGGCCAAAGGCCAAGGCATCGACCGGATGGAAGGTCACGCCGGTCGCGGCCCCCGCAGCCAGCGTCGCCGGGCTCGCCCCGATCACCGTATCCGCCAGCCCGCCGACCAGACTGACGACGGGCAGCGTGCCATAGCGCAGGCCGTACATCTGCGTCAGCCCGCAGGGCTCGAACCGGCTGGGCACAAGGACCGCATCGGCCCCGGCAAACAGCCGGTGGCTCAGCTTCTCGTCATAGCCGATCTGCACTGCGACCCGCCCGGGGAAGCGTTGGGCCAGGTCGCGCATCGCACCCTCCATCCCCGGATCACCCGAGCCAAGCACGATCAGCCCGCCGCCACCGACGATGAAATCGGGGATCACCTGCGGCAGAAGGTCGATGCCTTTCTGGTCGGTCAGGCGGCTGACGACGATGGCAAGCGGCCCCGGCACCTCCAGCCCGAACTCCTCGCACAGCTTGGCGCGGCAGGCGGCCTTTCCGGCCAGCGCCTTTGGCCCGAACGGAGGGTCCTCGGCCAGCGGCGACCAGCTTTCGGTGTCCACACCGTTCAGGATGCCCGACACCACGTCCGCCCGGTTTGCGATGACGCCTTGCAGGCCCATCCCGAACTCTTCCCGCATGATCTCGGCGGCATAGCTGGGCGATACCGTGGTGATCCGGTCCGCCGTCACCAGCCCGGCCTTCAGGGTCGAGATGCCGCCATAATACTCCAGCGCATCGGCGTGAAACGCGTGCCCCGGCAGGCGCAGGATGCCCAGCATGTGGCCTGGCGCCCAGCCCTGGAAGGCGATGTTGTGGATCGTGATGACCGACTTGCAGCCGCCGTTGCCGTGGTAGGCAAGGTAAGCCGGAGCCAGCCCCGCCTGCCAGTCATGCGCATGCAGAACATCGGGCTTCCAGTCCGCAAGTCCCTCCCGCGCGATCCGGGCTGCGACCCAGGACAGCGCGGCAAAGCGGATCGCGTTGTCGGGGTGCTCGCCCGTCGGGCCGGAATAGGGCCCGCCCGCCCGGTCATAAAGATGTGGTGCGTCCAGCAGCAGAAGCGGCACGCCTGCTTCCTGCCCCGCCAGCACGCGGCCCGTGCCGCCCCAGAGGTCCGGCTCCTCCCAGACGACCGGCCAGTCCTGCGCCCGGTCGCGCAAAGTGCGGTAGGCCGGCAGCAGCACCCGCATGTCCCAGCCCGTCCCCGACAGCGCCCGGGGCAATGCGCCCACAACGTCCGCCAGCCCCCCGGTCTTCACCAGGGGCACGCATTCCGAGGCCACCGACAGAACCCGACCGCCCATTCGCCTTGCCTTTCCGTAACTTCCCGCCCGGAGTTAACGTGAACCCCGGGCAAGGTCCAGTCGTTCAGCCAAGCGCCTTGGCGCGCGCGTCCAGCATGTCCTGGGTGATCAGCACGATTCCGCCTTCCGACCGCCGGAACCACTTGCCGTCTTCCTCCGGGTCCTCGCCGATCACCAGACCTTCGGGGATGATCACCCCACGGTCGATCACGCAGTTCTTCAGCTGCGCCTTGCGGTTCACCGTCACCTGCGGCAGCGCCACCACATATTCCAGGCTGGAATAGCTGTGTGTCCGGCATCCGGTGAACAGAAGGCTGTTCGACACCGCCGAGCCCGAAACGATGCAATCCCCGCTGACCAGAGACGACACCGCCGACCCGCGCCGCCCATCCTCGTCATGGATGAACTTCGCAGGCGGCACGATCTCGGCATAGGTCCAGATCGGCCAGGCGCTGTCATAGAGGTCCAGTTTGGGGACGAAATCGGTCAGGTCGACGTTGGCCTGCCAGAAAGCGTCAATGGTCCCCACGTCGCGCCAGTAGGGTTCGGTCTCCAGCCCGCTCATCACGCAGCTGTCCGAGAACTTGTGCGCCACGGCCTTGCCGTTCTTGACGATGTTCGGGATCAGGTCAAAGCCGAAATCATGGGTCGAACTGTCATCCTGCATGTCGCGGATCAGAAGGTCGCGCAGGAAGGTCCAGTCGAAGACATAGATGCCCATGCTGGCCAGGGCGTGGTCCGGATCGCCGGGGATCGACGGCGGGTCCTTCGGCTTTTCCAGGAAATCGGTGATCCGCATCGTGTCGTCGACATGCATCACGCCGAAGGCCTTCGCCTCCATGCGGGGCACAGTGAGGCAGCCGATGGTCACGTCCGCGGCCTGCTCGACATGCTGGCGCAGCATCACCTCATAGTCCATCTTGTAGATGTGGTCGCCCGCCAGGACGATCACATACTTGATGCCGTAGCTGTCGATGATGTCGATGTTCTGCGCGATGGCATCCGCCGTTCCGCGGTACCAGTTGACCTCGTCCATCCGCTGCGACGCGGGCAGGATGTCCAGGTATTCGTTCCGCTCGGCCCGGAAAAAGCCCCAGCCGCGCTGGACGTGGCGGATCAGGGAGTGCGCCTTGTACTGGGTCGCAATCGCCATCTTCCGGATGCCCGAGTTCAGCGCATTCGACAGCGCAAAGTCGATGATCCGGGTCTTGCCACCAAAGTAGACCGCCGGTTTCGCCCTCCGATCGGTCAGCTCTTTCAAGCGGCTCCCGCGCCCGCCTGCCAGGACGAACGCCATGGCCTGGCTCGACAGGCGCTGGTTCGGTCTTGCCTTCATCACACTTTCCCTCCCCCAAGGCGGTTTGACCCGCCAAACTTCAGTCCTGTTGCAGATAGAGTGCCGACAGCGGCGGCAGTGTGACAAGCGCCGATTGCGTCTGGCCATGCCAGGGCGTCTTTTCCGTGGTCACCCCTCCCAGGTTGCCACGATTGCCCCCGCCATAGACCTCGGCGTCGGTGTTCAGGATTTCATGCCATTTGCCTGCAGCGGGCAGACCCAGCCGATAGGTCCGCTCGACCGGGGTCATGTTGACCACGGCCACGACCTGCCGGTCGTCGTCGTTCCCCTTGCGGACCCAAGCGAAGACGCCAGCCTCGGCGTCGTTCGATTCGATCCAGGCAAAGCCCTCGGGCCGGGTGTCGTTCACATGTAGCGCGCGCGTGTCGCGGTAGACCCGGTTCAGGTCGCGCACCAGCCGCTGCATTCCCTTATGTTCCGCAATTTCAAGCTGATGCCAGTCGAGGCTCTGGTTGTGGTTCCACTCCGCGCCTTGCGCGAACTCCTGCCCCATGAACAGAAGCTTCTTGCCCGGGTGCGCCCACATGAACCCGTAATAGGCGCGCAGGTTGGCGAACTTTTCCCACGCCGTTCCCGGCATTTTCGACAGCATCGACCCCTTGCCGTGCACCACTTCGTCATGACTGATCGGCAGGATGTAGTTTTCCGACCAGGCGTAGACCATGCCGAAGGTCATCTGGTGGTGGTGATACCTCCGGTACAGCGGGTCCTTCTGCATGTAACTGAGGGTGTCGTTCATCCACCCCATGTTCCACTTGAACCCGAAGCCAAGTCCCCCCCAGTTCGCAGGCCGCGACACGCCGGGAAACGCCGTCGATTCCTCGGCAATCGTCATGATTCCAGGCACTTCACCGTAAGCGGTGATGTTCGTGGTCCTCAGAACGTCAATCGCCTCATAATTCTCGCGGCCGCCGTCCTTGTTCGGGACCCATTCGCCGTGCTTGCGGGAATAGTCGCGATACAGCATCGAGGCCACAGCATCGACGCGCAACCCGTCGATGTGGTATTCCTCCAGCCAATACAAGGCGTTGCTGACCAGGTAGTTCTTCACCTCGACCCGGCCATAGTTGTAGATCAGCGTGTTCCAGTCCTGATGAAACCCCTCACGCGGGTCGGCGTGTTCGTAAAGCGCAGTGCCGTCGAACCGGCCAAGGCCATGCGCGTCGGTCGGGAAATGCCCCGGCACCCAGTCCAGGATCACCCCAAGCCCCTTGCGGTGCGCGGCGTCCACGAAAGCACGGAATTCCTCGGGCGTGCCATGCCGGATCGTGGGGGCGAACATGCCGACCGGCTGGTATCCCCATGATCCGTCGAAGGGAAACTCGCTAACCGGCAGGCACTCGATATGGGTAAAGCCCATGTCGGCGGCGTAGTCCACCAACTGCTCGGCCAGTTCCAGATAGCTGAGCATCCGGTCGCCCGGCGCGCGCCGCCAGGACCCCAGATGCACCTCGTAGACGCTGATCGGCGCGTCGATGGTGTGCGCTGCAGCCCGGGTTTCCATCCAGGCCCCATCGTGCCATTCGCCACGAATTGTCCTGACTACAGAAGCATTTGCGGGCGGATGTTCAGACCCGAACCCGACCGGATCGGCCTTCAGCGGCAACACCGCGCCACCCGGCCCCTTGATCTCGTACTTGTAGGTCGCACCCTCGCCCAGGCCGGGGATGAAGATCTCCCACACGCCCGTCGCCCCGCGACGCCGCATCGGGTTGCGCCTCCCGTCCCAGACGTTGAAATCGCCGACCACGCTGACCCGTTCGGCGTTCGGCGCCCAGACGGCGAAATGCACGCCCGCCACGCCCTCATGCGTCATCACATGCGCGCCAAGCGCCTGCCATAACCGGCGGTGAGTGCCCTCGCCAAGAAGGTACTCATCCATCTCGCCAAGGACGGAGCCAAAGCGATACGGGTCCTCGAATTCCCACGTCGTTCCATAACCTTGCGCGCGAAAGCTGTAGCTTGCCTTCCGCGCCATCTGATGGGTGAAGACGCCTGGAACGCCGGGATAGGGCACGGCCTCTGCCTCGGTCTTGCCAGTCAGAACCCACAGCCGCTCTGCCCCCGGCACGAAGGCGGTGATCTCCCAGCCCTTGGCCCGCTTGTGCGCGCCCAGGACCGAAAACGGGTCCCCGTGCCAGCCCCCGGCAATCGCCTCTGCCGCGCCTTGTTCGAGTGTCGTCTCAGCCATGCTTCCCCTCCCGAAAGCCTGTCGGACCCTTATAGCGCAGAGGTCGCCTGCCAGATTTCTTCCATGTAGCTGCGGATCGTGCGGTCGGACGAGAAATACCCGCTCCGCGCCGTGTTCATCGCGGCCATGCGCCACCAGCGATCCCGGTCCTGATAGGCCGTGTCGACCGCACCCTGCGCGGCGTGGTAGGCCGCAAAGTCCGCCGCAACCAGGAAGTAGTCATGGTGCCAGACGCGGTGCACCAGCCCGTGATAGCGGTCGGGTTCCTCGGGCGAGAAGCGCCCCTCGGCGATCATCTGCAGCACGTCCATCAGGGGCTGGCTGGCCTCGATGGCCTTCTTGGAATGGTCAGGGTCCTCACGGCGCTTGGCGACTTCCTCGGCCGTCAGACCAAAGAGGAAGAAGTTCTCGGCCCCCACTTCCTGCAGGATTTCCACGTTGGCGCCGTCCAGCGTGCCGATGGTCAAGGCCCCGTTCATCATGAACTTCATGTTGCCCGTTCCCGACGCCTCTTTCCCCGCCGTCGAGATCTGTTCCGACAGATCCGAGGCCGGGATCACCCGTTCGGCCATCGTGACGTTGTAGTTCGGCGGATAGAAGATCTTCAACAGATCCCCGGTCGCCGGGTCGTTGTTAACAACCTCGGCCACATCATTGATAAGCCGGATGATTTCCTTGGCGACCGCATAGCCTGGGGCCGCCTTGCCGCCGAAGATCTTCACCCTTGGCACCCAGCCGGCCTTCGGATTCGACCGCACGCGATGCCAATGCGCGATGGTTTCAAGGATGTTCAGAAGCTGGCGCTTGTATTCGTGGATGCGCTTGATCTGGACGTCGAACATCGCGTCGGGCGAGACCTGGACCCCCATCTCGCGCCCGATCCAGTTTGACAGGTTCACCTTGTTCTGCCGCTTTGCCGCGGCAAAATCGGCGCGGAAGCTGGCGTCCCCGGCCAGAGGCTCCAACCCCCGCAAGCGGTCAAGGTCGGCTTCCCAGCCCGGCCCGATGCTGTTCGTGATCAGCGTGGACAGGGGCCGGTTTGCCATCCGCAGCCAGCGCCGCGGGGTCACTCCGTTGGTCTGATTGATGATCCGCCCCGGATGCAAGCCGTTCAGTTCCGGGAAGAGGTTCTTCTTCACCAGGTCCGAATGCAACGCCGAGACGCCGTTCACCTTGTGGCTCATGATGAAGGCAAGCTCGCCCATCCGCACTTCCTGGTGCTTCACGATGCCGACGTAATGCGGCCGGTTCGGATAGGCGCGGCGGTGCCAGCTGTCGATCTTTTCGACGATCTGCATGTGGCGCGGCAGCACGTTGCCGAAGGTGAAAGTCGCCCACTTTTCAAGCGCTTCCGGCAACAAGGTGTGGTTGGTATAGCCCAGGCACGCCCGTGCGACGGTAAGCGCCTCGTCGAAGGGCAGCCCGTGGTCATCAGACAGCAGCCGGATCAGTTCCGGCCCCGCGATGGCCGGGTGGGTGTCGTTCATCTGGATCGCCACGTGCCGCGGCAATGCCCGCAGGTCGGAATGGCTGGACAAGAACCGCCGCAGGATGTCCTGCAAGGCAGCCGAGGTCAGGAAGAACTCCTGCTTCAGGCGCAACTCCTTGCCCTGATAGGTGGTGTCGTCGGGATAAAGCACGCGGGACAAGGTCCGCGCGAGCGTCTCTGGTTCCGCCGCCGCCGTGTAGTCCCCGCGGTTGAAGCGTTCGAGGTCAAAGTTCGTCGTCCCCTTCGCCCCCCAAAGCCGCAGCGTGTTGGCCCACTTGCCCTGCCAGCCCACGACCGGAGTATCAAAAGCCTCGGCCGTAACCGTTTCCTGCGGATACCAGGTGGCGCGCCCGTCGCGGGTTTCGACATGGCCCTTGAAGCCAATGGTATAGCGGCTTTCCGGCCGGGCGAATTCCCAAGGATGCGCCTGGGCGAGCCAGTTTTCCGGCGTCTCGATCTGGCGTCCCTGATCGAAGTGCTGGCGGAAAAGGCCATGTTCATAGCGGATGCCATAGCCATAGGCCGGGCAGCCCAATGTCGCCATCGATTCCATGAAACAGGCAGCCAGCCGCCCCAAGCCCCCATTCCCCAGCGCCGCGTCCGGCTCGTCGTCGATGACGACCCGGATGTCCTGCCCGAAATGCGCCATCGCCTCGGCGGCCATCTCGTAAAGCCCCAGGTTGATCGTCGCATCTTCCAGAATGCGACCGATCAGAAACTCCATCGACAGGTAGTAGACGCGCTTGCGGTCCTCGGCCCAGGTGCGGCGGGTCGAGGCGAACCAGGGCTCGACGATCTGGTCGCGGATCGCGTGGGACAGGGCCATGCGCCAGTCATGCGCGCTGGCATGCGGCGCGTCCTTGCCCACGGTAAAGGTCAGATGGCGCAGGATGCTTGCCTGCAGGATATTCGGGGTCACACTCAGATCGGTCACGGGTTTGTCCAGCAAGGTCTACTCCTGGCAAAGCCTAAGCGCCTTGGGGCGGCGGTCAAGCGGGCTTTCGGGCACGGCAGGTGGGATCGCCCCTGTTACCGCAAACATTAAGTCTGTCTAAGTGATTTAAAGCGTTTTGGAAACGTGATTCGACGATTTTTGCGGCAGATCGGCAGCGATGCCCCACTGCGCCTGCAACCCCTTGACGCGGCGGGCTGGCTCTGGACCAATCGCGGGGAGAGAGGATCTTCCATGACCAGACTTTCCGTTCCCGACATGTCCTGCAATCACTGCAAGGCAACGATTGAGGCCGCCCTTGGCTCGGTCCCCGAGACCGGCACGGTGACTGTCGACCTGACCACCCGTCAGGTCGAGGTGACAGGCCCGGCCCCGGTGGACGCGCTGATCCAGGCACTGGATCAGGCAGGCTATCCGGCCTCTGTCGCCTAAAGGCTTGGCCCCGGCCGAATCGGACTGCCATCGGAGAAGCGCGACAGGCGAAAGCGGCCCAGGTCGTGGCCGGTCGGCCGTCCCAGGACCAGATCGGCCACCACGCGCCCCATCCCCGGGCCGATGCCGAAGCCATGCCCGCTCATCCCCGTGGCGATGGTCAGGCCGGGGATCGGTGCGTGGTCGACAATGGGGACGACATCGGGAAGGCTGTCGATCATTCCCGCCCAGGCCGCCTTAAGCTTTGGTCGTCCCAGAGACGGGAAGGCTTTGGCGAAACTGTCCTGCACTTCCGCCAAGGTGCCCATGTTCGGCGCGGGGTTCAGGATGCGCTGCCTTTCGAATGGGCTTGTCGCGTCAAGCGACCAGCGGCGTGGGGTTCTCCAGGCGTCGGGAAAGCCTTTCGGGGCCGACGGGCGGAAGTGCGTGGACCGAAAATCCTTCTTTAGAACAGGCAGATAGACGCCAAGGCTGGAAAAGGCATCCCGCCCGATGAAGAAGTGGTGCCGCGCGCCGGGGGCGATGGAATAGCCCCCGTCGGCGCGGCGGCGGAAGGCAAAGTCGTCATCCGCCGCATTGCCGGGAAAGATCTCGGGCATCGGTTCGGTCGCCGCGACCGAGGCCAGCACCGAAAGCTGCGGAATACGGATGCCGAGGTTTCCCAGAAACAGCCGCGACCAGGCCCCCGCCGCGACGACCACCTGGTCGCAGGCGATCCGCCCGGCTTCGGTCACCACGCCCGCGACCTTTCCCGCCGCAAGGTCCAGCCCCCGCACCGCGCAAGCTTCGCGGATCACCACGCCCTTGTCTTCGGCCACAGCTGCCAGCGCCGGAACGGCCACCCAAGGCTCGGCCCGGGCATCGGACGCGGTGAAAAGCCCGCCTTTCCACGGTGCGACGGCGCCTTTCAGCATCTCCATCGTCTCACCGGGCAGTCAGAAGCCGCGTGTCCAGCTGATGCGCGCGCGAATGTTCGGTCCAGGCCTCGAACCCCTCGATCTCGCGGTCGGTCTTCGCCAGATACAGGACGCCGGTCTGCCTGAACCCCAGCCCGTCGCCCATCTGCGCCACCAGCTGCTTCCAGATCGACAGGCTTTCCACCATGATCGGAAGCTCGCCGGGGTCCCTGCCCTGCTGGCGCACCCAGCCCCAGTTCCGCCCCGACTGTTCGCCCGCGATCCGGCCCTTTTCGCAGACGACGACCGACAGGCCCCGCTCACGCAGGAACCAGGCCGTCATCACCCCGATGACCCCGCCGCCGATCACCACGACGTCCGTCCGGGTCGGCAACGCCCCGGCAAACCGGACCGGCGAGGCTTCGGAGATCGGAAAGCTCATCCCAGACGCTCCAGAAGTCGCTCCATGAATCGCTGCCCAGCCTGGAACTCGCTGACCTCCAGATACTCGTCCGCCTGGTGCGCCTGCGCGATGTCACCCGGCCCGATCACCACCGCCGAATAGCCTGCGTCCTGGAACTGCCCCGCCTCGGTGCCATAGGAGACGACGCCCGTCGCGTTTTCGCCGGTCAAGGCCCGCGCCAGCGCCTCGGCTGCCCCGTCAACCTCAGGCCGAAGGGGCGAGACATCGAAGAACTGCTCCAGCCGGACGCCCGCCTCGGGTCGCCGCGCCTTTAGCTTCCGGTCCAGCGCCATTGCGGCCTCGCGGAACGCCCCCGCATGGGCCTCTGGGTCGTCATCCGGCACACAGCGCATTTCCACGGCAAACCGGCAGTCCGCCGCGGTGATGTTGTCCGCCGTCCCACCCTGGATGCGCCCGACATGCAGCGTCGTGAACGGGGGATGGAACCGGCCCCCGATCGCGCCGCGCGGCCGCGCCTGGATCTCGTCGTTGTGGTCGTTGACCCAGCTGATCAGCCGCGCCGCCTCCATCACCGCCGAGACGCCTTCGGGCAGAAGCGAGGAATGGACCTCATATCCCTTCACATGCACGTTGTAGCCGGTGCCGCCCTTGTGGCCGGTGATCACCTTCATCCGCGACGGCTCGCCGATCAGCGCGATCTCGCCCTTGGGCACTACATCCTGCATCGTGCGGATCATCGGCGGCGCGCCGGTGCAGCCCACCTCCTCGTCATAGGACAGCGCCAGCTGCAACGGCCGCGCGACCCCGCGCCTTTGCGCTTCGACCACCGCCCAGACCGCCAGCGCCACATAGCCCTTCATGTCGCAGGTCCCGCGTCCGTAAAGCCGCCCGTCGCGCTCCACCACCGTCCAGGGGTCCGAGGACCACGCCTGACCCTCAACCGGCACGACGTCGGAATGCCCCGACAGCACCACCGCCCCTTCCTCCCAAGGACCCGCATGGGCGATCAGCGCCGCCTTCCGCCGGTCCTCGTTCCAGTGCCGGAAGCACTTCACCCCCTGCCCGACAAGGTAGCCCTCCAGCCAGTCGACCAGCTCCAGGTTCGATTCGCGGCTGACCGTCGGGAATTTGACCAACTGATCCAGAATCTGACGCGGCGTCAGTACGGTCATCGTGATTTCCCTTGCCAAACCTACATCTGGTGGCCAGCCTGTCGTTGAGCCGCGCCTTAGTCAATATCTGGCAGATTGATGCGAGGATCGGTCATAATGCCGGGGGAACAGGCTGGAATCGCGCCTTGAATCGGGATTGATAGAAGACCGAGAATCGTAAAGAGTTGACGACAGGATAGCGGCAAAAAGCCGTAGGGCTGAAAAATCAGCCAATAATAACAAGACCTAAGAACGTCGCGGGGAGAACTGAATGGCCGAACCGGCCGCGTCCGTCCTTGATGTCAGGGACCTGAAGACCGTTTTCCGCACCCGTGGTGGTGAAGTCCACGCGGTGAACGACGTCAGCTTCCACCTGAAGCCTGGTGAACTGCTGGGCGTCGTCGGCGAAAGCGGGTCGGGAAAGTCCGTCACGATGATGTCGCTGTTGCGGCTTCTGCCCTCTCCGCCTGCCGATATCCGGGGCGGCAAGGTGCTGCTGAACGGCCGCGACCTGCTGACCATGACGGACGAGGAACTCCGCTCGGTCCGCGGGGCAAAGATCGGTTTTGTCTTCCAGGACCCGATGACCAGCCTGAACCCGGTCTTCACGCTGGGCGACCAGATCATGGAGCCTCTGATCAAGCACCTGCGCCTGTCCAAACGGCAGGCCCAGGCCCGCGCCATCGAGCTGCTGGAACTGGTCGGCATCCCCGGCGCGTCCCAGCGGTTGCACCAGTATCCGCACCAGTTCTCCGGCGGCATGCGGCAGCGCGTGATGATCGCCATCGCACTGGCCTGCGACCCCGATGTCCTTATCGCGGATGAACCCACCACGGCGCTGGACGTCACCATCCAGGCGCAGATCCTGGAGCTGGTGAAGGAACTGCGCCAGAAGCTGGGCATGGCGATCATCTGGATCACGCATGACCTTGGCGTCATCGCCGGAATCGCCGACCGGGTGATGGTGATGTACGGCGGCCAGGTCGTGGAACATGCCCCCGTGCGTGAACTGTTCGCCAACCCGCAGCACCCCTACACCCGGGCGCTTTTGCAGACGATCCCGCGGATCTCCGGCCCGCGCACCACGCGGCTCAAGGTGATCGAGGGCCAGCCGCCGATCCTGACCGGCCCGCTGACCGCCTGCCCGTTCCGCGCCCGCTGCGAACACCGCTTCGACACCTGCGACGCCGTGAACCCGCCCCGCCGCGCCATCGACGCAGCACCCATCGGCCAGGGCCACGACGTCGCCTGCCACTGGCACGCGCCTGCGACGGCGGAGCCTGCTCATGCTTGACGCCCAACCCACGCCTTTGGTCCAGGTCCAGGACCTGAAGATGCACTTCCCGATCTACACCGGGCTGTTCCGCAGGCACACGGGCGACGTCAAGGCCGTGGATGGCGTCTCCTTTGACATCATGGCCGGGCAGACCCTGGGGCTTGTCGGCGAATCCGGGTGCGGCAAGTCCACGGTGGGCCGGGCCATGCTGCGGCTTTACGAACCCACGGCCGGGCGCGTGGTGATCGACGGCGACGACGTCGCGACCCTTTCGCCCGAGGCGTTGCGCAAGAAGCGCCCGACGATGCAGATGGTCTTTCAGGACCCGCAGGCCAGCCTTAACCCGCGCATGACCCTGGCCGAGATCGTCAGCGAACCGCTGGAGGAACACACCAGCTGGACGCGTGACCAGAAGCTGGAGCGGGTTTACGAACTCATGGATCAGGTCGGCCTCAACCGCCGCTTCGTGAACCGCTTCCCGCATGAATTCTCGGGCGGGCAGCGCCAGCGCATCGGCATCGCCCGCGCGCTTGCCCTGAAGCCCCGCTTCATCGTCTGCGACGAACCCATCGCCGCGCTGGATGTCTCGATCCAGGCGCAGGTCGTGAACCTTCTGGAAGACCTGCAGGAAAAGCTGGGCCTGACCTACCTTTTCATCAGCCACGATCTGTCGATGGTCCGCCACCTCGCGCAGCGCGTGGCCGTCATGTACCTGGGCCGTATCGCCGAGCTTTCCCCGTCCAAGGACCTATACGCCCGCCCGCTGCACCCCTATGCCGAGGCGCTGCTGTCGGCGGTGAACGAACCCGACCCGGTGCTGGCAGCGCAGCGCAAGCGCATCATCCTGAAGGGCGACGTGCCCTCGCCGGCCAACCCGCCGAAGGGCTGCAACTTCTGCACCCGTTGCCCGCGCGTCATGGACATCTGCCGGACCGTGAAGCCCGACCTCCTCGAGGTCGAACCCGGCCGCCTGGTCGCCTGCCATCTTTATACCGCCGTCGGATCAACCGGCGCGTCCGAGGCTAACGAGCGTAATCAACAAGGAGAGACCCGATGAAAATGAAAGCCGCCCTTCTGGGCGCAGTGGCCGTGCTGGGGCTTGCCCCCGCCGCCTTTGCCGAACGTGGCGCCGATGGTGAGGTGAAGCTCACCTTCCCGCAGGCCGTGTCGATCATGAACCCCTACCTGTCAGGCGGGACCAAGGACATCTACGCCGCCTCGATGGTGCTGGAGCCGCTGGCCGGCCTGACGCCCGAGGGCGAGTTGATCCCGAAACTGGTCACCGAAATCCCGACGCTGGAAAACGGCGGCATCTCGGCCGACATGACCACCATCACCTGGAAGCTGATCCCGGACCTGAAGTGGTCGGACGGTTCCGCCGTCACCGCCGATGACGCGGTCTTCACCTGGCAGTATTGCACCCACCCGGAAGGCGGCTGCAGCCAGGCGACCAAGTACGAAGGCGTGACCTCCGTCGAAGCGGTTGACCCGATGACGGTCAAGGTGACCTTCGACGGCCCGAAGGCCAATCCCTACACCGCCTTCGTTTCGGCTCTGGCACCGCTTCTGCAGAAGGCGCAGTTCGAGGCCTGCCTTGGCGCTGCTGCCCCCACCTGCACCGACGCCAACAACATGCCGATCGGCACCGGCCCGTTCAAGGTGACCGGCTTCACGGTGAACGATACCGTGACGATGGCGATGAACGAGAACTACCGTGACCCGGCCAAGCCCGCCTTCGCCTCGGCGGTGATCAAGGGCGGCGGCGACGCCGAAGGCTCGGCCCGCGCCGTGATGGAGACGGGCGAGTTCGACTACGCCTGGAACACCCAGATTCCGCCGGACAGCCAGGCCGCGATGACCGCTGCCGGCAAGGGCCAGTTCGTCGTCGCCTTCGGCACGCTTGTCGAACGGATCGAGATGAACATGACCGACCCGTCGGCCGACCTGCCGGAAGGCGAACGCGCCACCGTCAAGCACCCGCACCCGATCCTGTCTGACATCAAGGTGCGGACCGCGCTGTCGATGGCCATCGACCGGAACATCCTGGTCGAAGTCGGCTACGGCGCTGGCGGCAAGCCGACCTGCAACGTGATCCCCGGACCGGAGGCCTGGGCCTCGGACAACACCGCCTGCCTGACGCAGGACATGGAAGGCGCCAAGGCGCTGCTGGAGGAAGCGGGCTGGACCGACTCGGACGGTGACGGCATCCGCGACAAGGACGGCAAGAAACTGTCGATCCTGTACCAGACCACCGTCAACCCGATCCGCCAGGACTTCCAGGCCCTGATCAAGGATTGGTGGACGGAACTGGGCGTCGAGGTCGAGCTGAAGGCCATCGACCCGGGCGTCTTCTTCGGCGGTGACCCGGGCTCGCCCGACACCTTCCAGAAGTTCTACGCGGACGTCGAGATGTATGCCAACAACTCCGACAGCCCGGACCCGGAGACCTATCTGGCCCAGTACATGTGCGCCAAGATCCCGTCGCCCGAAACCCAGTGGCAGGGCGAGAACATCAACCGCTTCTGCGACCCGGCCTATGACGCCCTGCATGCCGAACTTGGCAGCACCACCGACGTCGCCAAGCGTCAGGAAATCGCCAAGAAGCTGAACGACATGGTGACGAAGGACAGCATGGTCGTGGTTCCGCTGGTGCACCGCGGCACGCTCTCGGCGCATTCCAACACTCTGGGCGGCGTGCAGATCAACGCCTGGGACTCGGAAATGTGGAACGCCGCGGACTGGTTCCGCGTGAAGTGACCTGATCCCCGCGGGGCCGGAGCGATCCGGCCCCGCATCTTCCTTCGCACCCCCGTTCCCAAGGCGATAGCCGCATGCTGACCTTCACGCTACGCAGGCTTCTGCTGGCCATTCCCACCTTGCTGGTCATCAGCCTGGTGATCTTCCTGCTGGTCGATCTGGCCCCCGGCTCGCCGATGTCCGAAATTCCGCTGACCGTCCCCCCGGACGTCCGCCAGAAGATGATCGAGGCGCTGGGCGCCGATCAGCCCGTGTTTTTCCGCTACATGCTCTGGCTGCGCCAGTTCTTCTGGGTGGAACCGGCCTACCTCTTCGACAGCTGGTTCGGCACCACCTGGTCCGAGGGCGAACAGCGCATCCTCTCGTGGCAGTCGCGCAGCCCGGTCTTCACCATCATCGGCCAGCGCCTGCCGCAGACCCTGATCGTGATCGGCACCGCCTACCTGGTCGGCATCCTGATCGCGCTCCCGATCGGCATCTACTCGGCCTACCGGCAATACTCGCTCTTCGACCAGGGCGGCACCCTTTTCGCGATGATCGGCTTTTCCGTCCCGACCTTCTTCTCGGGCACGCTTTTCATCATCATCTTCGCGGTCTGGCTGGGCTGGTTCCCCACGAAATACGACACCCAGCTCGAGGTCGTCGACTGGGCCACCTTCTGGGAACAGATGCGCCAGATGGCCCTGCCCGTCATGACGCTGGGCCTTGCCAACGCCGCCGCGATCAGCCGCTACATGCGATCCTCGATGCTGGACAACATGACGATGGACTATGTCCGCACCGCCCGCGCCAAGGGCATGTCGGAACGCACTGTCGTCCTGAAGCACGTCTTGCGCAATTCGCTGATCCCCGTCGTCACCGTCATCGCGCTTGGCATCCCCTCGATCTTCGGCGGCGCGATCATCACCGAGAACCTCTTTGGCGTGAACGGCATCGGTGCGGCGCTGATCGGCGCGATCCATGCCTCGGACCTGCCGATGGTCCAGACGCTTGCCTTCATCTTCGCTGTGCTCATCGTCCTTTTCAACCTGATCGCCGACATCCTGTACGGCCTTCTTGACCCCAGGATCCGCTATGACTGACGCGAGCACCACGCCCCTTAAGCCCGCCAGCCAGGCGCGCGAGATCTGGCAGCAGTTCCGCACCCACAAGGGAGCCCTGTTCGGCCTGATCGTCCTGGGGTTTCTGATCCTTGCGGTCCTGATCGGCCCCTATCTCTGGGTCCCAGAAAAACTGACGGTGGCCGAGGCGATCAAGCTGAAGAACCAGGGCCCAAGCTGGCGCTTCCCCCTTGGCACCGACCAGCTTGGCCGCGACATGCTGTCCCGGATGCTGCTGGCGGGCCGGGTGTCGCTGGCTGTGGGCCTGGTCGCGATGCTGATCGCCATCGTCTTCGGCACCTTCATCGGCATTCTCGCGGGCTACTTCCGCAGGCTTGACAGCCCGCTCATGCGGCTGACCGACATGTTCCTTGCCCTGCCGCTGATCCCGCTTCTTCTCGTCATGGTGATGCTCTTCCGTGACCGCATCGCCAGCATGATAGGGCCGGAACTGGGGGCCTTCACCCTGATCGTCTTCGCCATCGGCATCACCTCCTGGATGGCGACCGCCCGCATCGTCCGGGGCGAGGTCCTGACCCTGAAGGAACGCGAATACGTCCTGGCCGCCCGGTCGATCGGGGCAAAGCCGAACCGGATCATCCGACGCCACATCCTGCCGAACGTCGTCTCTCCGGTCATGGTCGCCGCCACTCTGGGCGTGGCCGAGGCGATCATCACCGAATCCGTGCTGTCCTTCCTCGGGCTCGGCTTCCCGCCCGACTTCCCGACCTGGGGGCGGCTTCTGTTCGACGGTCTGCAATACATGCAGGTCTACCCCGAACGCGTGGTCTGGCCCGGCCTTGCCATCTCGCTGACGGTGCTGTCGGTGAACTACATCGGCGACGGGTTGCGCGACGCCCTCGACCCCCGAATCCGCGGCCGGTAGCGCCCCCGGAAACGCTCGTCGTCGCCTTCGGCGCTCCTCGCTCCGACGAGAAGCCGAAGGCGCACGAGGAGGTGTCCCTAGTGCAGCGACTTCCGGATGCGCCGGACCATCAGCCAGACGCCCAGCACCACCACCGGCACCAACCCGGCCAACAGCGCCCCGTGGCTGATGTGCAAGGCATGCGCCGCCGGCTCCAGGAAATAGGCGGCAAGGTTCACCGCGTAGTAGCTGATCGCCACGGTCGACAACCCTTCGACCGTGCGCTGCAGCCGCAGCTGCAGGTCGGCCCGCTCGTCCATGCTCTTCAACAGCTTCTGGTTCTGCGCCGACCGTTCCACATCCACCCGCGTGCGCAAGAGTTCCGCCGCCCGCTCCGCCCGTTCCGCCATCGCGGCCAACCGGCTTTCCGACGACTTCACCGTCCGCATCGCCGGATCGTAGCGGCGCATCATGAACTCGCCGAAGGTCTGCCGCCCCTCGATCCGCGTCTCGCGCATCACCTCGATCCGCTGGTTGACGATCGCCTCATAGGCCGCCGTCGCCCCGAAGCGGAACGAAAACTGCACGGCAAGGCTTTCCAATTCCGCCGAGATCGTCAGCAGGTTGTGCAGCGCCACTTCCGGCGCAGGCTCGGCATTGTCCAGCCCCGAGACCAGCGCCGACAGCTTGGGGTCCAGCGCATTCAACCGCCCGGACAAATCGCGCGACCGCATGAGGCCCAGCATCGACATGGCCCGGTAGGTCTCGATCTCGCACAGACGCTGCACGATCCGCCCCACCCGGCGCGGGCCGGTGCCGGGCGCCACGAACACCGCAAACCGCATGTGCCCCGCCGGATCGATGCGGAAATCCCCCGCGACCACCGCCGCCCCGTCAACCACGCGGCTGACGGCAAGGCTTTCCGGCACGAACCAGTCGTCCACCTTGCGCAGAAGCTCGTCGTCCGAGGTCGGCATCGGCTCGACCCGGATCAGGACCGAGGTCAGCCGCTTGCCAGGACCCTCGGCCAGCCAGTCCTCCGGCAGCACCTCCGCTTCCGCCGGATCGAAGGGCCGCGCGGACAGCCCCTTGGTGAAGGCCGTGTAGGTCACGAATTCCGTATGGCTTTCCCACTTCAGCTCGGCCCGCCCGATCGGCCCCTGGAAATGCGTCGCCCCCGGCTGAGGATGGCCGCTGCCGTTGCGGTCCAGCAGCGACAAAAGATGCGCAAGATCCTTGCCCCGATCGCGGTTCTGCGCCTGAACCGGCTCCTTGATCGCCACGTAGACCGCGGTCGAGGGCACCTCCAGCGACGGGAAGGGCCGGGCGTGCAACTCGTTCACCGTGGCATAGCGCAGGGGATGGTCGGGGATCGGCATCATTGTCCTCAAAGGGTTCACGCCGAGAGGTAGGTCGCCGCAGCGCGGCTTTCCAGAAGAATACCGGAATACAAGGGTATGCTGCAAAGGTGTTGCCCAATCGCCGATGCGGCGCGCAGCTTGGGGGTCCTGCGCGCCGCAAAAGGCGGCGGTCCGGGGACGACCGCCACCTTGATCCGCGCGTCAGTTGTTGCGCAGGATTCGCCGCCAGGTCCGGCGTTCGTGCCGGTCGATGGCGTTGTACTTCTCGACACCGTTGGCGTCCACCTTGTCTTCGCGCGCGTCGACCTTGTCCTCGGCCACGTCCCAGCGGCCGCGGTCCACGCTTTCGTCGATGGCGTTTTCGGCCCGGTCGAGGCGGTCCTCGACCCTGTCGACCCGCCCATCCTTTGCCAGTATCGGCGAGGCCAGCATCACCACCGCAGCCACAGCCACGGCACGTCCCATCAGTCCCTCGATCATCGCACACTCCTTTGGTTGGTCGCGATGATGCCTTCACGAAAGCCCGCGCACATTCCGTCGCATTAAAACGAAAAGGCCGCCTGCAAGGCGGCCTTTCCATACCTTCAAAGGGCGTCAGATCACTCGATCATCGGCAACAGGCTGTCGAGCGACTTCTTCGCATCGCCGTAGAACATCCGCGTGTTCTCCTTGTAGAACAGCGGGTTCTCGATCCCCGAATAGCCGGTGCCCTGCCCGCGCTTGCTGACGAACACCTGCTTCGCTTTCCAGCACTCCAAGACCGGCATCCCCGCGATGGGGCTGTTCGGGTCTTCCTGAGCCGCCGGATTCACGATGTCGTTCGACCCGATGACGATGGCGACGTCGGTCTCCGGGAAGTCCTCGTTGATCTCGTCCATCTCCAGAACGATGTCGTAGGGCACCTTCGCCTCGGCCAGAAGCACGTTCATGTGGCCCGGCAGACGCCCTGCGACGGGGTGGATGGCGAAGCGCACATTCTTGCCCTTGGCGCGCAGCTTCCGGGTCAGTTCCGACACCGACTGCTGCGCCTGCGCCACCGCCATGCCATACCCTGGGATGATGATGATGCTGTCGGCATCGTTCAGCGCCGCCGCCACCCCTTCCGCGTCGATGGCGATCTGCTCGCCGGTGACTTCCATCGCCGGACCCGTGGTGCCGCCAAAGCCGCCCAGGATCACGCTGATGAACGACCGGTTCATCGCCTTGCACATGATGTAGCTCAGGATCGCACCCGAGGAACCGACCAGAGCACCGACCACGATCAAGAGGTCATTCGACAGGGAGAAGCCGATCGCCGCCGCCGCCCAGCCGGAGTAGCTGTTCAGCATCGACACCACGACCGGCATGTCCGCGCCCCCGATCCCCATGATCAGGTGATAGCCGATGAACAAGGCCGCCACCGTCATCCCGATCAGCGCCAGCGTGGACCCTGACTGCAGGTAAACCACCAGCAGCACCACCGAGATGATCGCCGCCGAGGCGTTCAGGACATGCCCCCCCGGCAGCTTCTTCGCCTTGCCGTCGACTTTCCCGGCCAGCTTGCCGAAGGCAATCACCGACCCGGTGAAGGTCACCGCACCGATGAAGACACCAAGGAAGGTCTCGACGCGCAGGATGGCGATTTCGACCCCGGACTTTTCGGCCACCTTCTGGGCAAAGCCCGTCAATGCGGCCCGGGCGGCTTCGTCCATGCCCGCGATGCCAGCCAGTTCGATATGGGTGTTGAACCCGATGAAGACCGCCGCAAGGCCGACCAGAGAGTGCATCGCCGCCACAAGCTGCGGCATCTCGGTCATCTGGACCTTTTGCGCCACATACCAGCCGATCACGCCACCAGCGGCCACCATCACCAGCGAGATCAGCCAGTTGCCTGCACCCGGGCCATACAGCGTCGCCGCCACGGCCAGGGCCATGCCGACAATGCCGTACCAGACCGCGCGCTTGGCGCTTTCCTGACCCGACAAACCGCCCAGCGACTGGATGAAAAGAACTGCCGCAACGACATAGGCAGCGGTTGTAAATCCGTATTCCATTCCGCGCCCCTTACGACTTCTGGAACATGGCGAGCATGCGACGCGTCACCATGAAGCCACCGAAAATGTTGATCCCGGCCATGAAGACCGAAAGTGCGGCAAGGATCACCACAAGCCAGTTGCCCGACCCGATCTGCATCAGCGCGCCCAGGATGATGATCGACGAGATCGCGTTCGTCACCGCCATCAAGGGCGTGTGCAGCGAGTGCGAGACGTTCCAGATCACCTGCACGCCGACATAGACCGACAGCACGAAGACGATGAAGTGCGACATGAAGCTTGCCGGCGCATAAAGCCCCGCCAGAAGGATCAGCCCGCCCCCGATCACAAGCATGCCGACCTGGCTGCGCGTCTGCGCCTTGAAGGCTGCAACCTCGTTCGCCCGGCGTTCCTCGGGCGTCAGCTCCTTGGCCTTTTCCTTCGGCTTTGCCGCCGCGATGGCCGCGATCTTCGGCGGTGGCGGCGGATAGGTCACCGCCCCCATATGCGCCGCCGTGGCACCGCGGATGACGTCATCCTCCATGTTGTGCGCGATGACCCCGTCCTTCTTTGGAGTCAGGTCGGTCAGCATGTGGCGGATGTTGGTGGAATAGAGCGTACTGGCCTGCGTCGCCATCCGGCTGGGGAAGTCGGTATAGCCGACGATGGTGACGCCGTTGTCGGTGACGATCTTCTGGTCCGGCACCGTCAGGTCGCAGTTGCCACCACGCTCGGCCGCAAGGTCGATGATCACCGACCCCGGCTTCATCATCTTGACCATATCCTCGGTCCACAGCTTGGGGGCCGGGCGTCCAGGGATCAGGGCGGTGGTGATGACGATGTCCATCTCGGGCGCAAGTTCGCGGAATTTCGCCAGCTGCTTTTCCCGGAACTCGGGGGACGAGGGCGCGGCATAACCGCCCGTCGCCGCGCCGTCCTGGGTCTGCTCGAACTCCAGGAACACGAAATTCGCGCCCATCGATTCAATCTGTTCGGCCACTTCGGGCCGCACGTCGAAGGCGTGCACGATGGCCCCAAGGCTGACCGAGGTCCCGATGGCCGCAAGACCGGCGACGCCCGCACCGACGATCAGCACCTTGGCCGGGGGCACCTTGCCCGCCGCTGTCACCTGGCCGGTGAAGAAGCGGCCAAAGTTGTTCCCGGCCTCGATCACGGCGCGGTAGCCGGCGATGTTGGCCATCGACGACAGCGCGTCCATCTTCTGCGCGCGGCTGATCCGAGGCACCATGTCCATCGCGACGACGGTCAGGTTCTTCTTGGCCGCCGCTTCCAGAAGTTCAGGGTTCTGCGCGGGCCAGAAGAAGCTGATCAGCGTCTGGCCGTCCTGCATCGCGGCCAGCTCACCCGCTTCGGGTCCGCGCACCTTGACGATCACATCCGCCGCCGCCACCACCGCAGCCGCCGTCGGCAGCACCTCGACACCCGCCGCCGCATAAAGCGCGTCCGAGAACCCGGCCTTCGCACCCGCACCCGACTGGATGCACGCCGTATGCCCCAGCTTCGCCAGTTGCGTGGCCGAATCCGGCGTCATCGCGACCCGGTTCTCGCCCGGGAAAACTTCCGTCAAAGCGCCTATCTTCACCCTTATCCCCCGATCTGGCCTGCGCGGTCATAAACTGACCCGACGCACATAGCATTGCGCAACATTATTTCAAACCCCACTTTTCAGCGGAGTCACCACGTCATCTCCGCCCCACCCAGCGCCGCGTCCGAGCGGCCCAGAGATCGAACTCCGGACCGAAAGTCTCGGTCAGGCGCGCCTCTTCATCGCGGATGAAACGGGCTTGGATCAGCGAGATGAAGCTTGCGACCAGCGGCAGGCCCAGTGCCACATCCAGCCACAGGATCGCCCCCAGCAGGATAAGGACGTCGGCCAGGTAGATCGGGTTGCGAGACCAGGCAAACAGTCCGGTTGTCACCAGGGCAGAGGGGTTCCGCCGGGGGATCACCGTCGTCCTTAGCCGGATCATCTGCAGCGCCGCCACCACCATGACCAGCGCCCCAAGCGCGACAAGACCTGGCCCCAGCACCGCCCCCCAGGCCCCGAAGACCGGCGGCGAGACCAGCGACAAAACCCAGGCCGCGCCGATGTGCAGCGCAAGCCAGCTGGGCGGAATGTCGATGTCGCGCAGGGTCAAAGGCACGGGCAGGCTCCTTTCTGCTCGGTCTAGACGCTGGGTCCAGCTGCCGCAAGGGCAGCTGTCGCCCGCAGCAGTTGAAATGCCGCATTCGCACCCCCGCCGCGGAACAGTTTCAAGCTTGAAATTTCTCGCACTCCGCCGCATAACCGGACAAACCCGGAAGGACCGTTTCATGCCCATCGACTTTGCCGCCACCAAGGCCCTCTTTCACCTGCCCGAGGGCGTCATCTACCTGGATGGAAACTCGCTTGGCCCGATGGTGAAATCCGCGCCCGCGCGGATGCAGCAGGCGATGCAGGACGAATGGGCCGAGATGCTGATCCGCGGCTGGAACAAGGCCGGCTGGATGGCGCAGCCTGCTGCCATCGGCGACCGGATCGGCAAGCTGATCGGGGCCGCGCCCGGCACCGTGGTCCTGGGCGACACACTGTCGATCAAGGTCTACCAGGCTCTTGCCTCGGCTCTGGAGCTGAACCCCAAGCGCCGCGTGATCTTGTCGGACACCGGCAACTTCCCATCGGACCTCTATATGGCCGAAGGCCTGTGCCGCACGCTGGGTGGCCAGTACCGCCTGAAGACCGTAGCCCCCGAAGAGGTGATGGCCGCCATCGACGACACCGTCGCCGTAACGATGATCACCGAGGTCGACTATCGCACCGGCCGCCGTCACCACATGGCAGACATCACCCGCCGCGCGCATGAGATGGGGGCACTGACCATCTGGGACCTTGCCCACAGCGCGGGCGCAATCCCGGTGGATCTGACCGCCGCGAAGGCCGATTTCGCCGTGGGCTGCACCTACAAATACCTGAATTCCGGCCCCGGCGGCCCGGCCTTCATCTATGTGGCCCCCAAACACGCCGACACCGCCCGCCCCGCCCTGTCCGGCTGGCTGGGCCACGCATCCCCCTTCGCCTTCGACCTTGCCTACCGCCCCGGCGCGGGGATCGAGCGGATGCGCGTCGGCACGCCCCCCGTGTTGCAGATCGCCGCCCTTGACGCCGCGATGGCGGTCTGGGACGGCGTCGATCTGGCCGAGGTGCACGCCCAGTCGCTGCGCCTGCAGGACCAGTTCATCAAGGGCGTCGAGACCCGCGCCCCCATGCTGCAACTGGCAACCCCCCGCTCGCACCAGATGCGCGGCAGCCAAGTCAGTTTCCGGCACCCCGAGGGCTATGCCATCATGCAGGCGCTGATTGCCGAGGGCGTGATCGGCGATTTTCGGGCCCCCGACATCCTTCGTTTTGGCTTCACGCCTCTCTATATAGACGAGGACGACGTTGCCCGCGCGGTTTCGGTGCTGGCAAAGATCATGGATTACGGAACCTGGGACAAGCCCGAGTTCAAGGAACGCGCCCGGGTCACCTGACCCGTCGGGAGGGATTGATGCCGCGCCTATCGCTTCTTCTGCTGGCCCTGCTGGCAGGCACCGCCCAGGCCGAGCCGATCTCGCTGCAGCGGGGGGTCAACACGACGCTTTGGCTGGAATGGCCCAGCATGGGTGACATGCTGGCAAATCCCTCGTTCCTGGAAAGCTTCCCCGACGTCCGCCGCGACGTGACACATGCGATGTATGAAAGCCTGCTCGCCCAAGGCTTCGACTTCGTGCGGATGCCGGTGGACCCCGGCCCCCTGATCGCCTTCGGCCCCGGCGAACGGCAGGACCAGCTGATCGAAGGCATCCGCATCGCGGTACAGACGGCGGTGGACGCGGGCCTCAAGGTGGTCGTCGATCTGCACCCGATCCCGCGGGGCGGCGACATCGGCGGCGTCGAAAGCATCATCGGCGACAAGTGGCCCGACTACGTCACCCTTGTCGGTCGCATTGCAGCGGGGTTGAACGATTTTCCCGCCGACAGGGTCGCGCTGGAACTCTTGAACGAACCACCCTTCGACTGCGAAGCGGTCTACGGCGACACCCCCGCCCGCTGGCCCGCCATGCAGGCCGAGGCTCACGCCGCTGCCCGGGCTGCGGCCCCCGAGATGACCATCGTCCTCACCGGCGCCTGCTGGAGCCAGGCGAACGCCCTGGCCAGCCACGACCCAGCTCTGATCCCGGACGACAACGTGCTCTGGACCTTCCACAGCTACGAGCCCTTCCTCTTCAGCCATCAGGGCGCGGGCTGGACAGGACCTCCTGAGAAACACATCTGGGACCTGCCCTATCCGCCCTCTGCCGTCACCGACGAGATTTCGGCCGAAGTCGCCGCTGCCGCGATCCAGCACATGACCGCCGAGACCGGCCAGGCTGACGTCGAAGCGATCGAAAAGGCGATTGCCGACTACCGTCAGCTGCCCGAAACCGCCGTCACCTACGACGTGACCCGTGCGGCCGAATGGGCGGATCAGCACGGCATCCCCCGGTCGAGCCTTTTCCTGGGCGAGTTCGGAGCCCTGCACACTGCCGGGGACCGCAGTCTGCCGCGCGAATGGTTTCACGCCTTCCTTGCCGACAAGCGCCGGGCGGCCGAGGACGCCGGGATAAGCTGGGCCGTCCTTGGCTATGTGGGCGGCATGGGCATCGCGCCCGACGACGACCCCGAACGTCGCCTTGCCCCCGAAACCTGCATGGCCCTGGGTCTGTCATGCGCGCCGTAACGCTTCCTCCCCTTTGCCGTCCCTCGGGCTGGGTCGCCCTTTGGCGGCGCATGGGCACTCTGTCGATCCTGAACCGGAAGGCCCGTCTCTCCTGCTGAAACCCTTTCACATTGGAGACACGAAATGACCACCTGCCCGTTCAACCCCGCCGAGGATGGCGCCGAAATGGCCTTTGACGGCCGCATGTCCTATGGTGACTACCTGCACATCGACCGCATCCTGGGCGCGCAGACGCCCCTGTCGGACGCGCACGACGAGATGCTGTTCATCATCCAGCACCAGACCTCCGAGCTTTGGATGCGCCTCGCCCTGCACGAACTGGACGCCGCCCGCCGGATGATCGCCGCAGACCGCGCGCAAGAGGCGTTCAAGATGCTGGCCCGCGTGTCCCGGATCTTCGAACAGCTGAACTCGGCCTGGGACGTCCTGCGCACCATGACGCCTTCGGACTACACAACCTTTCGCGAGGCCCTTGGCCAGTCCTCGGGCTTCCAGTCGTGGCAATATCGGCTGATCGAATACGCCGTCGGCAACCGCAACCTCGCCATGTTGAAGCCCCACGCCCACCGCCCCGACCTGACCGCGCGGCTGGAAGCCGAGCTTGCCCGTCCGACGCTGTATGACGAGGCGCTGCGTCACCTTGCCCGCCAGGGCCTGCCCGTCCCGCAGGACGTCCTGACCCGCGACCTTCGGCAGACCTGGACGCTGCACCCCGGCGTCCAGGCCGCGTGGGAGGTCGTCTACCGCGACCCGACCGCGCATTGGCAGGCCTATGAGCTGGCCGAGAAACTGGTCGATTTCGAGGATTACTTCCGCCGCTGGCGCTTCAACCACCTGACCACCGTGGCCCGCGTCATCGGCATCAAGCGCGGCACGGGCGGCACATCGGGAGTGTCCTACCTGCGCCGGATGCTGGACGTCGAGCTTTTCCCCGAGCTTTGGGCCTTGCGCACCGCGCTTTGACCAGACCGCCCGCGCGCCGGAATCTGCGGCACGCGGGCAACTATGCGTTGAAAATCAGCCGTTTTCACGGTCCCGTGATCGCATTCAAATCCTCGCGTGGTTTGACCTGCAAGGGGCGCTCGGTTAGCGTGCGCAGGAACGGACCTGCGACATTGTGCCGACGGGTCAATAGAGTGTGGATGTTTTTATGCTGCAGACTTCCCGTCGTTTTCTGAAACTGAGCCCGGCATTTCTGGCCCTGGCCCTGATGGCCGCCTGCGTCGATCCTGCCGCCGGGCCCACGGCATCCACCCAGGCCATGCCGAAGGCGGGCGAGAACGTCTACGTCGCCACGATGGATGCCGGGATCCAGATCCCCGCCCTGCCCGTCGAGAAGATCCCCGAAACCCACCGCCGCCAGGTCGTCGCCTACGAGACGGATCAGCCCGCCGGCACGATCATCATCAATCCGAAGACCCGGCTGCTGTACTATGTCGTCGGCAAGAACAAGGCGATCCGCTACGGCATTTCCGTCGGCCGCGCCGGGTTCGAATGGTCGGGCGAGGCTATCGTCGCTGAAAAGAAGCCCTGGCCGACCTGGACCCCGCCGAAGGAAATGATCGCCCGCGACCCCAAGCTTGCGAAATGGGAAAACGGCCAGCCCGGCGGCCCGACCAACCCGCTTGGTGCCCGCGCGATCTATCTGACCTCGGGCGGCAAGGACTATGGCTACCGCATCCACGGCACGCCCGACTGGCAGTCGATCGGTCGCAACGCATCCTCTGGCTGCATCCGGATGATCAACCAGGACGTGATGGACCTCTATGGTCGCCTGACGGGTGGCGAGAAGGTTATCGTCCTGACCGCCTCGGGCGAGATGCCGAAGGGCCTTTATATTCCGAAGCCGCCTGCCCCGAAGGTCGCGGCCAAGCCGAAGGCGGCTGCTCCGGTCGTGGTCCCGGCGGGTGCCGTTCCAGCCCTGAAAGTGCTGCCAACGCCCGCCATCGCCGTCGGGACGCCCGCAGTGGCACCGGCCGCGGCGACCACCCCTGCCCCGGCGGCCACCGAAGCGGCCTGCAAGGTTCCGCTGGTCAACGGCGTCTGCCCGCCCGGGAACTGATTCAGGACCCGAAACGCAAAAGGGGGCGCCCAGTGGCGCCCCCTTTGTCATGTCAGGCCCTTCACTGCAGCCAGTGATCGTAATCGCTGACCAGAAGATGCCAGGGCGCTTCGTCCTCGTCGATGTCGGAGAACCGACCGATCGGCTCGCGGAAGATGTTGTCGGTGAGATCGTCATTCACCGTCGAAACCTCGCCGATCAGCACATCGCCGCCTTCGCCCCAGAAGGCATGCCAGTCGCCCGGCATCAGCGTCACGCTTTCGCCCGGCGCAAGCTTCAGCTTCGTCCCCGGCCCATAAGGCGTGTCGATCCCGTCGCAGCGCACCATCCCGCCCTTGTCCCAGGCGAAGTTGCCTGTGTCATCGCTGCCGTACAGCTCGATGACCAAAGTGGCACCGCCGCGGTTGATGATGTCCTCGGCCTTGATGACATGGGTGTGCATCGGGGAAAGCTGGTCCTGCCGGCTGATGAGCAGCTTCTCGGCATAGCACATGCCACCCCCGCGCTGCAGGTCAGCCAGCCGCCCATTGCGCAGGGTGAACAGGAACAGCCCCATCTCGTCGAACCTGCCCTGACCGTAATCGGTGATGTCCCAGCCGCAGCGTGCGTCGATGATGGCGCTCACGTCCTTGCGCGCCTTGAACTCGTCTGGCGACCAGTTGGCAAAGGGCGGCAGCACAAAGCCATAGTGCCGGATCATGTCGTCCGCCGCGCGCATGATCTCGTTGATGCGTGACCGTTTCATTTCATCCTCCCGATTTTCCGGCACTATAACGATTGCGGAAGCCGTCTCAACGGCCTTCGCTCAGCGTTTCCCGAAGATCGAGCCCAGGATGCCCCGTACCAGTGCCTGCCCGGACTTGGTCCCCAACTGCCGCGCGAAGCTTTTCGCAAAGGCCGTCCCGACCGAATCCGACCGGCTGGAGGTGCTGGTCCGCTTCGGCTTGTCGTCGGCATAACCGTTGCCGTCATAGCGCCGCGCCCGCTCGAACTCGCGCTTCTCTTCGACCTGACGCTCTTCCAGCGCCGCCGCATCCCGCGCCGCCGCTTCGGCCCGGGCGCGCAGCTTCTCGAAGGCGCTCTCACGATCCAGCGCCTGCTCGTACTTGCCCCTGACCGGAGACCCCGCGATCACCGCCGCGCGCGTCGCCTCGTCCAGCGGCCCCAACTGGCTGGATGGCGGCCGCACCAGCGTGCGTTCGGCGATCCCCGGAATACCCTTGGCCTCCAGCAGCGAGGTCACCGCCTCGCCGGTGCCGACATCCCGGATCGCCTCGTCGATCTTGAAGCGCGGGTTCGGACGGTAGGTTTCGGCCGCTTTCGCCAGGTCCTTCTGGTCCTTGGCCGTAAAGGCCCGCAGCGCGTGCTGCACCCGGTTGCCCAGCTGCCCGAGGATATCATCCGGCACGTCTGCCGGGTTCTGGGTGATGAAGTAGACCCCCACCCCCTTGGACCGGATCAGCCGCGCGACCTGTTCGACCTTCGAGACCAGCGCCTTCGGGGCATCGTCAAACAACAGATGCGCCTCGTCGAAAAAGAAGACCAGCTTGGGCTTGTCCGGGTCGCCCACCTCGGGCAGCATCTCGAACAGTTCGGACAGAAGCCACAACAGGAACGTCGCATATAAACGGGGCGAGTTCATCAGCTTGTCCGCCGCCAGGATGCTGATCCGCCCGGACCCGCTTGCGTCCACCGTCATCAGGTCCGCCAGATCCAGCGCCGGCTCGCCGAAAAGGTTGCCGCCGCCCTGGTTTTCCAGCACCAGCAGCCGCCGCTGGATCGCGCCCACGGACTCCTTCGACACCAACCCGTAGCGGGCCGAGATCGCTTCGGCATTCTCGGCCACGAAGGTCAGCAGCGCCTGCAGGTCCTTCAGGTCCAGCAGCGGCAGTTCTTCTTCGTCCGACAGGCGGAAGGCCACGTTCAGCACACCCTCCTGCGGCTCGGACAGCTCCAGCAGCCGCGAGAGCAGCAGGGGGCCCATCTCAGCCACCGTCGCCCGGACCGGATGTCCCTTTTCACCGAAGAGGTCCCAGAAGATCACCGGGAAGGCGCGGTACTGCAGGTCAAGGCCGATCTGCGCCGACCGTTTGGTAAAGGCCTCGTGCAGCTTGTGACCCGCCGACCCCGAGGCCGCGATCCCCGCAAGGTCGCCCTTCACGTCAGCCATGAAGACCGGCACCCCCGCCGCCGAGAAACCCTCGGCCAGGATCTGCAGAGTCACCGTCTTGCCTGTCCCCGTGGCCCCGGCGATCAAGCCGTGGCGGTTGCCGTATTTCAGCAAAAGCCGCTGGGGGGCACTGTACCCCTCGCCGCCGCCGCCCACGAAAATGCTGTCCGCTGCCATCGCCTGTTCCGTCACGCCCGCCCCTCACAACCCCTGGTTGAACCATGCCGGAGCTGCACTCCAGACCACCGACGGGACCAAACATACATTGTTAACTCCATTCTGCCAGACTCAAGAGGTCAGACCCGGCGATCTGTCGGGGCTGACGGTGACTTCCTCCCTGTCAACTGGCCGCGCCCTTGAAAAGGCGCGGTTTTTTTCTGTCACGTTCCGCAAAAGAACCCGTTGACGACGTGCACTTTCCGCCTTAGCGTCCGTCTCCATGAAGTCGGCCAGTCCGACAGGGAGCAAAAAACAAGATGCAAAAGGGGCCGGATTTCCGGCCCTTTTTCAATTTTGGGCTTGCCGCGGGCAGAAGCACGCCGGAACCACGCGGGACACGTTTTTCTCACCTGACTTGGGCCAGACCCCATGCTAGAGACCGGGCCAACAATCGACCGACCAAAGGATATGTCGAAGATGGCAAAGACCACGAGCACCGCGCTGGCCCTGATCCTGGCACTGGCTGCCACGCCGCTGATCGCGCAGACCGAAGCGGCCCCGGCGTCAGAAGACACCGCCCCCGCCGAAGGCGTCGCGGCCGATGGCGCCGCGGCCGGGAACCTGGCGATGGGCCAGGAGGTCGGGGCCGCCGACGGTCCGGGCAGCACCTACACCGTCGCGACCTTCGAAGCCTGGGAGCAGAAATGCGTTCGCACCGAAAGTGGCGTCGACCCCTGCCAGCTTTACCTGCTGCTCAAGGACCAGGAGGGCAACTCGGTGGCCGAGTTCACGATGTTCAACCTGCCCAAGGGCAGCGAAGGCCCGGCCGTTGCCGGCGCGACCTTCATCGCCCCGCTGGAGACCCTCCTCACCGCCGGAATGGCTTTGCAGATCGATGAGGCCAAGGGCAAGATGTACCCCTTCACCTTCTGCGCCCAGATCGGCTGCGTGGCCCGCATCGGCTTTACCGCCGAAGAAATCACCGCGATGAAGGCGGGGGCCAATGCGAAGATCACCATCGTTCCCTTCGTGGCCCCCGACGAAAAGGTCGAACTGGCTATTTCGCTGAAGGGCTTCACCGCGGGTTACGATGCGGTCGCCGCGGCCAATGACGCTGCAGATGCCGCAGCGCAATCTGCGGCTCCGGCAGAGGCAGCCCCGGCCGAAGGCGCGGCGAACGAATAATCCAGGCACTTCCCGCTCTCGGGCCGGTCGCAGGGCCGGCCCTTTTGCTTTCAGCCGCGCCTGAACGCAAGAACCGCGTTCAAGCCCCCGAACGCAAAGGCGTTCGACAAGGCCGCCGCAACCGCGGTCTCGCGTGCGACCATCGGCACCACGTCCAGCGCACAGTCCGGGTCCGGGTCCTGGAACCCGATCGTCGGGGGCAGCACGCTTTCGCTTAACGCCAGGACACAGGCAATGGCCTCCAGCGCCCCGGTCGCGCCGGTCGCGCCGATGGCATGACCATGCATCGCTTTGGTCGACGAGACCGGAGGCGGATGTCCCCCGAACACTGCGCGGATCGCCGCCGCCTCTGCCCGGTCGTTCGCCAGCGTCCCGGTGCCATGCGCGTTGATATAGCTGACCTCATCGGTCGCCATCCCCGCATCCGTCAGCGCCGCCCGCATCGCCCGGGCCGCGCCCTCGGCACTGGGGGCCACGATGTCCCCGGCGTCCGCCGTCATCCCGAACCCCGCCACCTCGGCCAGGATCCGAGCCCCCCGCGCCCGCGCATGGTCCTCGGCCTCGAAGACCAGGACCCCGGCCCCGTCGCCAATCACCATGCCCTTGCGGCCCAGGCTGAACGGGCGGCACGCGTCGGGCGCCAGCACCCGCAGCCCCTCCCAGGCCTTTACGCCGCCAAAGCACAGCATCGCCTCTGCGCCGCCGGTCAGCATCACGTCCGCGACGCCCGCGCGGATCTGCTGCATCGCCAACCCCATCGCGTGATTGGCGCTGGCGCAGGCCGAGGACACCGCCAGCACCGGACCGGTCAGCCCATGCCGGATCGACAGATGCGAGGCTGGGGCATTGTGCATCAGCCGGGGCACCACCAAGGGCGAGACCCGGTTCTTCCCGTCGGCAAAAACCGCGCGGTAGCTGTCCTCCCAGGTCTGGATGCCGCCCGCCGCCGTGCCCAGGATCACCCCGCCACGGGACCCAAGGTCGCTGGGCAACCCGGCCATCGCCACCGCCTCTGCCCCCGCCACCAGCGCATATTGCGTCACCCGGTCATAAAGCGGCAGGTCGTTTGCAGCAAAGCGGGCGGCGGAGTGCCAGTCCCGCACCTCGGCCCCGATCCGGATCGTCAGGCGCTCGACATCACGGAACCCAAGCGGACCGATCCCGCAGCGCCCTTCGCGCAAGGCCTGGAAGGTCCCCGGCACATCGGGGGCCAGGGCGTTCACCGTGCCGATGCCGGTAATGACGACGCGCCTCATGCCGCCCGCTGGGCGATCAGGCGCTCGACGCCCACGACTATGCGAGGGACGCTGGAGAAATCGAAGTCCGGCTGATCCGGCTCATTCGCGTTGAACGGGATCGAGATGTCGAAGCGTTCCTCAAGCGCGAAGATCGCCTCGACCTTGCCCAGACTGTCCAGCCCCAGATCGTCGATCACGGCCTCGGCCGCAATCTCGTCCGGCTGAAGCAACAGCTGCTGCGCCAGGATCTCGATCACTGCCGCCTCGATCTTGGCCCGCTCCACCTATTCGTCCTCCGGCCCGGCCTGGCCCTTTTCAAGCGCGGCCACCCGGACAGCCAACCGGGGCAACCGGCGCAGCGCCTTCTGGATGTCGACGTGTGTCTCCATCTTCACCGCCGGATAGCCCAGCAGCACCCGGCCAGCCGGCGCGTTGGTAAAGATCTTCGTGGCACCGCCCGCGATCACGTCATTGCCGACAAAGATGTTGTCGTTGACCCCGCATTGCCCCGCCAGCACCACCCGGTCGCCGATCCGGGCCGAGCCTGCAATCCCCACCTGCCCGCACAGCAGGCAATCGCGCCCGACCTGCACGTTGTGGCCGATGTGGACCAGATTATCCAGCTTGGTCCCCGACCCGATCTGCGTGTCCCGGATCGTGCCCCGGTCGATGCAGACATTCGCGCCGATTTCGACGTCATCCCCGATTGTTACCGCACCAAGTGAATGTATCCTGGTCCAGGTCTGATCCCGGATTTCCGCGCGAGAGCCCAAAGTCTCGCGGATCTCTTCGACCCCCGACTTTTCGGGGGTGACAAAGGAAAACCCATCCGCCCCGATCACCGCGCCGGGCTGGCAGATGAAGCGGTCGCCGATGGTGACCCGCGCCCCGATCCGCGCGCCTTGCAGGATCAGAGCCTCGGCGCCGATCCTTGCACCTTCCGCAATCGACACATGCGACGCAATCCGCGCGCCCGGCCCGATGCGAACATCGGCACCGATCACCACGAAGGGTCCGATGGCCGCCCCCGCGCCGATCTCGGCCGTGGAGTCCACCAAAGCCATCGGATGCACACCCGAAGCAATGTCAGGTCCCGGGTCCATCAACCGCGTCAAACCCGCCATCGCCAGCCGCCCGCGCGGCGCGAAGATCGCGGCCTGCAGCCCCATCCCACGCCAGTCCGCCCCCGGCCAGACAATCGCAGCCCGCGCCTGTCCCTTGGCAATACCGTCCGCATAGCGTGGGTCCATCGCCAGCGCCAACTGGTGCGGCCCCGCCGCCTGCGGCTCGGATGCGCCAAGGACCTCAAGGTCAAGGTCTCCCTCGGCCTCGGCCCCCAATGCGCGCGCGATATCCCCGATCCTGTGGGCCATGTCGTCCTCGGCTATCCAGCCCCAGACTTAACCCTGAACGCCCGCCAGTTCCACCCCGGCCTCGGACAAAGCGCCCCACAGCACCGCGTCGCGCCCATAGACGTCACGGCGATAGGTCATGCGGCCCTTCGCGTCGGGATAGGCGGTGAAGTAGACCAGATGCACCGGCAGATGCTCTTTCAGCTTCACCGTGGTTTCCTTGCCGGTTTCCAGCGCCGCCTCGAACTCGGCCTCGGCATTGTCGGTCTGCCAGGACAAAAGCTCATGCGCCAGGGCGAAGGGGTCGGCGACGCGGATGCAGCCGTGGCTGTAGGCCCGCACTTCCTTGTCGAACAACGACTTGGAGGGAGTGTCATGCAGATAGATGTTGTGCACGTTCGGGAACATGAACTTCACCTTCCCCAGCGCGTTTCCGTCCGACGGCGGCTGGCGCATGCCAAAAGGGAAGGAGCGCGCACTGTAGGCGGCAAAGTTGACCGACCCGCGCGGCACCACCCGCCCCCGTCCGTCGATCACCTGGATATGGCTGACGGCATTCGGGTTGCGCTGCAGCAGCGGCAGGTATTCCTTGACGATGATCGACCGCGGCACCCCCCATGAGGGGTTGATCACCATATGCTCCATCTCGTCCGAAAACTCGGGGCTGCGCTGGTCGGGGACGTTCTTGCCGATCACCACCCGGGTCTCGAAGACGGTCTTGCCATCCTCCATGATCCGCGCGCGGAAGTCGGGCAGGTTCACCCAGATATGCTTGACCGAGCGGTCGAAATGCATCCAGCGCTCGCGCTCCAGCGCGACGATCACCGATTTCAGCCGTTCTTCCGGGCCGATGTTGATCTCGGCCACCGTGCCTTCGCCTGCCGCACCGTCCGCCGTCAGGCCGTGGTTCAGCTGGAACGCCGTCACCGCCGCCTGCAGCGCCCGGTCGTAGCTTGCGACAGCCGAGGGCGAAAGGTAGCCCATCCGCACCAGCCGGTCCCGCAACGCGATGACCGCAGGCCCCGTGTCGCCAGGCGCCAGGGCTGAAGCCGGGACCGTCGCCCCCCAGCCACCCGCCGCGATCTGCGCCTCAAGCCCCAGCTTGGCCTTCATCAGCTGCATATACTGCGCCGATGTCGGCAGCAGCCAGTCCAGCACCGCCTTCGGGTCACCATTGGCGATGCGAGTCAGCAGGACCTTGGGTTCGATCCGGTTGATCTCGCGCACGATGCCAGAGTCGATCTTCTGCGGCTCCAGCGCGCCAGCGGTCAGGTCCTGCGCCCAGGCCAGATAGGCCCGCGTCATCTCGACCTCGACCCGGCCACGGTCGCCCTCGGTTTCGGCGGTTTGCAGCGCCGCCGTCAGCGCCCGCGCGTCATAGCGCGGCACCGGCAGCCCGTGATCCTTCGCCGTCGCAATCGCGGCCAGCAAGGCCGCCCGGCGCTCTGCATCCTCGGGTCCGGTCCACAGCGTTTCGTAATTCGTCGTGCGGTACCACTCGGCAATCGCCGCATCCGATGCGGCGGTGGCGGCAAGCGACTGGGTGAAGGCTGTAGCCTCGGACCTTGCGGTCGAGGCCAGCGCCGGGGCCAATACCAAAGACAAAGTCACAAGCAACGAAAGCCGCGACAGCTTGTGCGGAGCGGGAAAATGCATTCGGCCCTCTATTCCAACGACTTGAGTTCTTATTGGCATCTTTTCGCCGATCTGCAAAGCCTGTCCAATCACAAAGCCGAAGGCGGTCTTGTGCCCTTGCACTGTGTCAAATTCGGCAACAGTCCTGCCCCAAACCGATGCAACCACAGCACAGTCGGCAAATTTTGGTGGCGTTCAGCAAAAATTTGCCGATTGCGGTTGTGCTGTCCGGGACGCAGTCAATCCGTGCTTGGGCTTCGATTCTACTTGTGCAATAACAACGATGCACTTGGGGAAGAAGTTGCACAGAAGCTGCGGAACGGCAGTCGAAGACAGCACGGGGACAGGCGTTAGAATGACGGACAACAAGCTAATCGGCGTCTCGCGGCGCGGCGTTCTGGGTGCGTTCGCGGCAACGGCCCTGGTGGCGGCCCCGACCTACACCAATGCATTCGGGGTCCTGAAGGGCGCAGGCGACATCCGCCGCATCCGCATGTATTCGGGCCGCACCGGCGAAAGCATGGACACGATCTACTGGATCGAAGGCGAATACATCCCGGAAGTGGTGAAAGAAATCAATCACTTCATGCGCGACTGGCGGTCGGATGACACCATCAAGATCGACATGCGCGCAGTCGACATCATGGCCGCCGCGCACCGGCTGATGGACGTGTCCGAACCCTATATGCTGCTGTCTGGCTACCGTTCGCCCAAAACCAACGCCATGCTGCGGTCCCGGTCGGGTGGTGTTGCGAAGAACTCGCTGCACATGAAGGGTCAGGCGGCTGACCTGCGGCTGCAGTCGCGGTCGGTTGGGCAGATGGCCAAGGCGGCTGCGGCCTGCTCGGCTGGCGGCGTCGGAAAGTATTCGCGGTCGAACTTCGTGCACATGGATTGCGGCCCGGTCCGCAGCTGGGGCGGCTAAGGCCGAAACCCCCGATGAAAACAGGCGCCCTCGGGCGCCTTTTTCGTTTGAATTTTACCGATCTTGACGCCCGCGCGTCCACAGATCACCCCAGCGGGCCAGCCTCGGGATCAGCCTCGCCGCCCTGCCCCTCGCCGCCCTGCCCCTCGCCGCCCTCGACCTGACGGCCGCGGAACCCCATCGCCACCACGAACTTTTCCGAACTGTCGGCGCGGCTGGCCGGCGGCTTCACATTCGCCACCTTCTTGAAGTTCTTCTTCAGCAGGGTCTGCATCTGCTGCTCGGCCCCGCCGGCCAGCACCTTGGCGACAAAGGTGCCGTCGTCCTCCAGCACGTCAAAGGCAAAGGCCAACGCCGCTTCGATCAGCGCCACGATGCGCAGGTGATCGGTGCCCTTGTGCCCGCTGGCCGCCGCCGCCATGTCCGACATCACCACGTCGGCCCGGCCACCCAGCCAGCCCTTGACCTTGTCTTCCGCCCCATCCTCCAGAAAATCCAGCTGGTGGATTTCCGCGCCCGAGATCGCCTCGACCTCTTGCAGGTCGACGCCCAGCACATAGCCGACGGGCTTCTTCGGGTTCTGCCCCAGCGCATTGACCCGCAACGCCGCGACCTGGCACCAGCCCCCCGGCGCGCAGCCCAGGTCCACGACCCGAGCGCCCGGCTTCAGGAAGCCGTACTTGTCGTCCAGCTCAAGTATCTTGTAGGCCGCCCGGCCCCGATACCCCTCTTTGCGCGCGCGGATCACGTAAGGATCGTTCAACTGCCGCTCCAGCCACAGCGTCGACGAAAGCTTGCGCCCTTTGGCGGTCTTGACGCGCACGCGCAGCTCACGCTGCCCGCGACCAGAGGTCTGTTTCTCGCTCATGTGTAGGGTCCGTCCGAAAGAACGCCGTCCGCGCTCATCTGCGCATAGAGAAGCCCCTCCCTAAGCCCCCTGTCGGCCACCGACAAGCGGTCCGTGGGCCAGATGCGCATCAACGCCTGCAGGATCGCCGCCCCGGACATGATCAGCGCATGGCGGTCCCGCCCGATCCGGGGATCGGTCCGCCGCCCCTCGGGTCCCAGTGCCAGATATTCCCGGATCACCAGGTCGATCTGGTCGCTGGTCATCTGGAGCCCGTCCACCTTGGTTCGGTCATAGCGTTTCAGGTTCAGAAATGACGCCGCCACCGTTGTCACCGTGCCGGAGGTCCCGATGATCTGGAACCCCTCGCGCGGGTTCTCGGCATTGTAGGGGCTGAAGCTGGCCAGATTCTCCTCGAAGAACCAGCTCATCAGCGCAAACCGCGCCGCATCATCGTCGACGTCGATGAACTGGTCCTTCAGC
>NZ_JAXMMF010000093.1:0-5821 GCF_034366665.1 Tabrizicola sp.
TCCCCATAGGCGCTAACTTAAGGGTTGGCGTTTGGAGCCTTGCGTGATTCAACATCGGGATGAGGCATGAGATTTCTTCCGATGATGAGTGGTCCGGGCTTCTTGCGCGGATCGGGACAGCCGAGGCTCTGGATGCCTCAGCGGGGGCCTGTGGTGCGCTGACGCGGCGGCGCGGTGTTCGTGACGGGGCGAGCCTGCTGCGGCTCGGTCTTGGCTATGGTCCGGGGGGCATGTCCCTGCGCGAGGTCTCCGCCTGGGCCCGGATACAGGGCATCGCCGAGGTCTCGGATGTTGCCCTGCTGAAGCGTCTGCGCCGCGCCTCGGACTGGTTCGGCACATTGGCGGGCCAAGTGCTGTCAAGCCGCGCAGAGGCTGAAGACATCGGACCGCGCCCCTTGCGCCTGGTGGATGGCACTGTCTTGACCGCGCCCGGCAACCGGGGCGCGGACTGGCGGCTGCACATGGGCTACGATCCGCGCGGCTGCCGGTTCACCGATTTCGAGCTGACTGACGGGAAGGGAGCCGAGCGACTGGACAGGTTCGTGGCCAGGGCAGACGAGATCCGGATCGCCGATCGCGGGTTCGGGTCGCGCCCCGAAAGCCTGCGTGCACTGGCCGAGGGGCCGGGCGACTATCTCGTCCGGGTGCACTGGCGCGGCCTGCACTGGCTGGATGCAAACGGCGCCCGCTTCGACGTGATGGCGTTCCTGCGCGGTCTCGGCGAGGCCGAGAGCGGTGAAGCCCGTATCCTGATCGGCCGCGGCAAGGATCGCGCGTGGGAGCCGTTTGCCGCGCGGCTCATCGCCCTGCGCCTGCCGGCGGACAAGATCCAGGCAGCCCGGCACCGCATCGGCAAGGAGAACCGCCGCAAGAGCAGGCAGGTCCAGCCGGAAACGCTGGAAGCCGCATCACACGTCCTGCTCCTGACCTCGCTTGACCCGCAGGACTATCCCGCCGCGCGCATCGGGGCTCTCTATCGCCTCCGCTGGCAGGTTGAACTTGCCTTCAAGCGATTGAAAAGCCTACTCAACCTCGATGCCTTGCGCGCAAAGGATCCCGATCTCGCACGAACCTGGATATACGCCAACCTGCTCGCCGCCTTCCTCATCGACGACATGATCCGGCCCGCGCCGGACTCTCCCCCCTGAGTCGGCTGCCGCCGCAGACAGTGTGGCCGATCCGCCGCGCCGGCACCCTTCACTCTGGCGTATCTACAAGATGGTCATCCGCATCCTGCGCGCTGCCATCTTTGGCACGCTTCCACTGAAAGCCTGCAGGACCGCCCTGCAGACCACCTCATATTGCCTCAGTGAACCAACCAGAAAGCGAACTCTGCAAATGGCTCAAGGCTTAAGTTAGCGCCTATGGGACTGTTCCCCCGCCGCCCTGGCTGTTCCGGGCGCGCAGCGGGTGTGGATGGGTGGCCGGGAGATGTCCGCGATGGTCCAGCTTTCGCCCGAAGACAGCGCCGACGACGCCAGGCGCGCCGCTCTTCTGTCGCTGGCCCTGGCCACTGTCCGCGCCTTGCCGCCCAAGGTAGCCAAGCGCCGGAAAGGCTGATAGACGCAGCGCGACACCTATCCCGGAGCCCGAAATGGCCGCTGAAGACCGCCCGCAGATCACCCTCATCACACCCCCGACCTTCGATGCCGAGACCTTCTCGGACCGGATCGGCCTGATCCTTGACGGGGCCGAGATCGCCTGCCTGCGGCTTTCGCTTGCCACACGGGACGAGGACACACTGATGCGCGCCGCAGACGCCGCGCGTGAGGCCGCCCATGCCCGCGACGTGGCCGTGGTGATCGACAACCACCTGATCCTGGCCGAGCGCCTGGGCTTGGACGGGGTCCACCTGACCGACGGGTCGCGCCATGTCCGGAAGGCCCGCAAGGACCTGGGCGCTGATGCCATCGTCGGGGCCTTCTGCGGCACCTCGCGGCACGACGGGATGTCGGCCGGTGAGGCCGGGGCCGATTACGCCAGCTTCGGCCCGATCGGTGCGACTGCGCTGGGTGACGGCAGCCGGGCAGAGTTCGACCTGTTCGAATGGTGGTCCGAGGTGATCGAGGTCCCGATCATCGCCGAGGGCGCGCTGACCGCCGAACTGGTGGCCAAGTTCGGCCCCGTCACCGATTTCTTTGCCGTGGGCGAGGAAATCTGGACCTCGGACGACCCGCTGACGGCGCTGAAGACCCTGCTCGCTCCTCTCGGCTGACCCGCTCGTCGTAGACTTCGTCGCTCCTCGCTGGCCGCCCCTGCGACGAGAAGCCGAAGGCGCACGAGGAGCCGCTTTCAGCTAAACCGCGAACGCGTCAGCTCCTCGATCACATGCGGCAGATCGGTCCCTTGTGCCCGGCAGTGTTCCTGTGGCGCTTGACCTCCACCCCCCCCAACTCCCGCCGCCTCGTCTCAGGCGGCAGCCGGGCTCAGCGTTGGGCGGTCTATCCGGTAGCGACGCGCCAGTGCCTTCGACCCTAGTCCAGCTTGCGGATATAGGTCCAGGTCGGCACGTTGGCGCCCCGCGCGACGGAATGGCTTTCCGCGTCGCCCAGATACTGAAACCCCGCGTTGGTCAGCACCCGGGCCGATCCCGGATTGTCCTGAAACGCTTCGGCGAACATCGTGCAGTTCTTCTGCGGATTGGCCGCCACCAGCGCCTGGACGGCCGCCGAGGCGATGCCGTGGTTCCAGAAGGCCGGCGCGACCCAGAAGGCGACCTCGGACTGGCCGCGGTCCATCTTCTTCAGCGAGATCACCCCCAGCACTTCCGGCAGGCCCGAGCGGGTGCCATCCATGACCCAGATATCCTCTTCGGACCCGGCGGTCATGGCGCGGGTGCAGAAGGCTTCCGCCGCGCCAGGCGGCAAGGGATGCGGGATGCCCTGGGTCGCCTCGGCCACGCGCTTGTCACCGGCATAAAGCGCGAAAAGCCCGGCATCGGACTTTCGCACAGCGCGCAGCGTGAAGCGGTCGGTCGCGATTTCCACCGGGGTGGCGATCTTCTCCAGGATCATGGCTTCCCTCCTTCGAAGCGCATGTGGGGATTGTCGGTTAACCCTTCAATCGCCCGAATGTTTGGCCCTTTCGGGGTGAGGTCGTGGCACCCTGCCACAATCCCCGGTCGAGCCCGGAAACGAGATGGGGGACCGACCTTGCGGCCGATCCCCCATCTACAATGCGATTGTAAAGGTTCGGCTTACTCGGCTGCCTCCTGGGCGGGGAGAACCGAAATAAAGGTGCGGCCTTTCAGGCCTTTCTTGAAGGTCACGCGGCCCTCGACCTTTGCAAAGATCGTGTGGTCAGTGCCCATGCCGACGCCTTCGCCCGGGAACCAGGTGGTCCCGCGCTGGCGGCAGATGATGTTGCCGGGAATGGCAGCCTGACCGCCGAAGAGCTTGATGCCCAGACGACGACCGGCCGAGTCGCGACCGTTGCGGGACGAACCGCCTGCTTTCTTGTGTGCCATGCGGTGTTACTCCTGCGCTGCAGCGGCCTTGGCGGCACGCTTCGGTTTCTCGGCCTTCTCGGCGGGCTTGGCCGCACCGGGCGCTTCATGAGCGACACGGCGCGCGGCAACGGTGCCAACGGCAGCCTTGACGCCCGACTTGTCGGCACCCTTTTCCAGGACCTCGGTCACGCGCACCAGCGTCAGGTGCTGGCGGTGGCCCTTGGTCCGCTGGGAAGAGTGCTTCCGGCGGCGCTTCACGAAGTGGATGACCTTCTCACCCTTGATCTGGTCGATGACCTCGGCCTGGACGGCCGCGCCTGCAACCATCGGCACACCGATCGTGGTGCCGACCATCAGGATGTCGTTGAACTGGATCTTTTCGCCAGCGACGGCATCAAGCTTTTCCACGCGCAAAACGTCACCCGCCTGCACCTTGTACTGCTTGCCGCCGGTCTTGAGGACCGCAAACATGCGTCTTTCCTTCCATCTCTCCGCGCCCTTCGGCCCCCGATTTCCCGGGCGTTCCGGGGCCGCCTTTCGCAAGGTTGGCCCGCCTTCGGACAGCGCGCCCCCGAGGGGCGTCATTGAAAAAACATCTCGGGCCGAGAGTCGCCCCTTGGCCCGAGATGCGCGCTTATGCGTCGAAGCCCAGGCAGTGTCAAGCGCGCCGGGTCAGATATCGCGCCCTTGCATCGCCCGTCCGGCGGCCCGGCCAAGGTCCAGCGAAACCTGCCGGAACACCGTGTCGAACGCGCCGAACAGCCCCGCATTCAGCGCCTGCCCCGCCGGGCTTTCCCAGAACGCGATATAGCTTTTCAGCTCGGCCTCGGTCAGGGGATGATAGGCCAGCCCGAGGTAAGCATAAAGCCAGGTCGAGGTGTCGGTGCGGACCTGCTCTTCCTGGCCCCAGACATCCGACAGAAGCTGGTCCTGCGGGATCGCCCCGTAGGCACCCGACTCCGACATCCCGGTCATGAAGGCCAGGCTTCCCGACAGCGCCCCGGCCACGTTCATTTCCAGAAGATCGCCGGCTTCGATCATCTGGCGGATCAGCGCGACCTTGGGGTCCTTCGCCGCATTGGCATCGTCCGCAGCAACCCGCGCCGCCTCTTCGGTGGCCGTGTCGATGAAGGCGCGACGGGCGTCGATCTCAAGCGCGACGATCCGCTGACCAAGGTCCGAGCCGAAGAAGGCGATGATCGCCTCCATGTTCTCGGGCTGGTCGGACATCCGGGCCCGCAGCGCTTCGAGGAACGCGGTTTGCAGCCGGTCCGCGTCATAGATGTCCGAGACATCGGCCGTCCAGTCCGCCCCGCCGCCCGAGGGGAACATGTCGGCCTGCAGTTCTGCGCCATGCGCGACCCCCTCCTCGCGCAGGACCTCGAAAAGATCCCCCAGCCGCATCACCTCGGCCACCCGATCGACCGAAACCTCGGCTGCGGAATCTGCCGCCGGATCGACTGCCGGGGTTTCGGCCAGCACGGGCTGGCCCAGCGCGAGAAACGCAGCAAGAGCGACACGAGACAACAGCATGGGCGGGCCCTTCCGACAGTGCGACGTCCGAGAGCTAGTGCCTCCCGCCCCTCTTGCCAAGCCGAAGGTCCGCAACAGGCTGTGATCATGCACCCCAGAGTCGGACGGAATTTCTGCCGATTGCCCCTTGCGCATCTCCCGAGGCCCGGCTATCCACCCCGCCACATAGACGACCCCTGAAGCGCGGAGAGGTGACGGAGTGGTCGATCGTGGCGGTCTCGAAAACCGTTGTAGGTTTGCGCCTACCGTGGGTTCGAATCCCACCCTCTCCGCCAACACCCCCAAATCCTTGATATGAAAGCAGAAAGTGCTGCATTCGACGGAGCGAAGAATCATCCTATTGTACACGCTATTGCACCCGGAAACGCACTGAGAGCGACGAAGGTGATGCTCACTGAACCGCCAAGATCGTCCCACGAGAACTACAAGCTCCAAAGTTCATTTGAGGCCACAACGAAACGCCTCCGGCGCAGAGCGCCGGAGGCAAGATCATGTTGACCTACGAGCACTTAGAACCGCAGAGGACCAAAGCGGCGGCAAGGACCATCACCGACGTCAGGCAGACCATGACGCTTGTTGATGTACCTCCCAGATTGGTGACCTACACACCGGTAGATGCGAAGGTTTTCCCTTAGGGTCAGGACCCATTGCTTTTGCGCTGGCAGCGTGATTCAGCCTCTGCAAGGAGACTGAACGATAAGCAACCTTTTCTGGCTGACGGAGGCACAGATGGCGCGGCTGCGGCCCTTCTTTCCCAAGAGCCATGGTAAGCCGCGCGTCGATGATCGTCGCGTTCTGAGTGGCATTATCTTCATCAATCGCAATGGCTTGCGCTGGTCC
>NZ_JAXMMF010000094.1:0-13347 GCF_034366665.1 Tabrizicola sp.
TCTTAGCTTTGCCGGGGGGGCGCTGGTCACCTCTGAGCGGTCGCGCCCGGGGGCACGCTCAGAGGCGGCTAAGAAGGAGGAGACCACGGGGGAGCGCGGGGCTGGCTGCCCCGAGGGAATGGATATGATGGCCCCTGATCATGGGGTCGACTATACGGGGGAAATCGGGGAAGGGAAGGGGGTTTGTTGGGGGCGGGGGCCGCAAGGGACTCCGGGCGGGTGTCCACGGTGGACGGATGGGAGTAAGGGGTTGAATTTGCTTGGGAATTGGTGTGGACGGTAAGGGTTTGTTAAGGGGGTGGTTAATCGGACAGCACAGGCTATCAAAGTTCGACTTAAGAGGGTGACAGTTTCATGGTCAGAAGACGAGCAAAAGAACTGAGATGGGCTACGACAGGTCAAAGCCGTACGCCAATCTGTCGTAGAATGAGCAGAGCTTTCGATAAAACGAAGAGTAGGGGTCGATGAAGTCCTCGGGCTTGTGAGCAAGAATAAAGTCTCGAAGAGCTTTCAAGTCAACATTTTCTGGACTCTGGTGTGGAATGAATGCAGCAACCTTTGCTTGGTCGGCGCCTGCAATTATTTCGGCCGTGGTTTTTCCTGCCCAGTATTTATCATAAGGCTTCTTGTATGATGGGAGGGCATAGCTCTTCTTCGCAATCTTCTCACAGACTACACGAGCAGAAGTGTATTTGGAGTCCTTTAGTTCCTGGGCCGTGTTGATTCCAACATCCCGAAGATAACGGAACACGGGAATGTAAGTTGTGCTTGATCTGCAGAATATAGGAAACGCCAACTTTAGAAGCTTCTCTGAGTCAAACAGGGATTTTTCTTTTGCAAAGTCCGTGTAAATGTCAGATAGGTTTATGCCTTGATAGCCACTTTCTGCAAGTGCCTTCTCGCCTTTCTCCGCAAGCTTTTCCTTCTTCTCGGATTGAGCTTGGGCAACGCCAACGCCAACCACAAACTCCACTTCTTCACTGGCATCAAGTTCGTCAATATCGATGACTGCGATCTTCTTCTCGGGAGACTCAGATTTCATCAGCTCATACATTTGTTCTTTGCAGTATCTCAAAATCCGGGCCGGAATCTTTCTTTTGGTTTCGTTGATCGCTGAATAGACGTTGGAAAAGTCGTCAGTTTCGAGGACGGTCGCGATGATCGTTCTACCACCCTCGCTGAACGTAAACTTCTGAATGGAATCTTCCTTTCCGCCTGATCTGCGAACGAAGATCAAGTTCTCACTGAACTGATCCAATTTTTCAGGTGTTAAACATTGTGCGATCGAAAAGATGATCTTCTGAATGTGCGGATCTGTCACAGAGTAGCCGATGAAGAAGATGGGATGCTCAATAAAAAGTGTGATTAGTTTTGCTGCGAGGTAGGGGTTCTTTTCTTCAAAGTCGTTGTAATCTTCGGACGTCAGAACAAGGCTCTGCGGCCTGCTCGCACATCCGTGTATCTTGTATATTTCTGCAATCGCCTGTGGATTAGAGAATAGTAGTTCTTCCTGCCCAACAAAGACTCGGTACTCAGGAAAGATTTCTTCAAGAAGGAAGTCCCAATTAGTTGTTATAATTCCGTCGACATTGGCTTCCTTAAGAATTGATAACTCCTTCTGAATCGACTCCTCTTGCAAGCCAGAGACACTGACCTCTTGCAAGTACTCGCATATCTCATTCTTTAAGGCGTCAGGGACTGCCTTCGTAGTCCCCTTGTATTTTTCTCGTGATTTCTCATACTTCGAGTCTTTCCACCAAATCTCGTGGAAATCTTTGCAAATTAGTTCCGCAGCCTTTGGAAGGTTTCCATTCGCTGAAGCAACATAGTATTCGAAACTTCCGACCCCATCGCAGAACTTTGAAAGAAGTCCTCGCCAGTCTTCCAGCCCAATGTACCGTCGGGAGAACCCAGAACCTACAAAGAGAAAAGGCGACGCGGACTTGGCCTTCAGGAGGTTTGTAGTTTCTGCCTTAAGGTCAATCATCTACTACGCCTTACTTCTAGAGTGTATCGCAACGAATAGCGAACTTGCACGATTTAGTGCCCGCGCCCTCACACCCCCATATGCCGCACCCGTGCGCCCCACTCAATCGCTGCCGCGTGCAACCTGTCGATCTTCAGCTCCTCGCGGACCTCTTCCAGCATGCGGAGCTCGACCTGGGAGTGCCTCCCGTCCGCGGTGACCACGTCACAGGCCAGGGCATAGGCGGTCTCGTAGAGGCGCTCGGGCAGGGCCTCGCGGATCAGGCCGAAGAGGGCGGCGAGGCCGTCTTCTTCCTCGAACAGGTCGAACACCGTGCGGGTGACGCGCTGGATGCGGTCGGGGTCGTAGGTGGCGAAGGCGGGCATGTGGTTGACCATGCGGGTGATCGCCACCAGCTCGGCGGTGCGCATGTTCTCGTCCGAGGCGGAGCAGGCGACCATGACGGCCACAAGCGCGTCCTGGGGTGACATGGCGGATTCGGGCATGGTCGGCTCCTGTCTGCGGTTGGCGGCAGATTATTGACGGGGGGGGCGGGGGGCAATAGAGGACGGGAGCCTGCGACATTGGGGTTTGCGGGCTTAGCTGGAGAGATAGCGATGAGTGCCCTGCGTGATGCGGCGATGAATTCGAAGGCCTGGCCCTTTGAAGAGGCCCGCGCGGTGCTGAAACGCTATGGCGGGAAGGACCCGGCGAAGGGGTATGTCCTCTTTGAGACGGGCTACGGGCCGTCGGGGTTGCCGCATATCGGGACGTTCGGGGAAGTGGCGCGGACGACGATGATCCGGCGGGCGTTCGAGATCATTTCGGACATTCCGACTCGGTTGATTTGCTTCAGCGACGACGTGGACGGGATGCGGAAGGTGCCGGAGAACGTGCCGCAGCAGGAGATGCTGCGGGGGCATATGCAGAAGCCGTTGACCTCGGTTCCCGATCCGTATGGGGAGTTCGAGAGTTTCGGGCACCACAACAACGCGATGTTGCGGCGGTTTCTGGATACGTTCGGGTTCGAGTATGAGTTCATCTCGGCGACGGAGTTCTACAAGTCGGGGCAGTTTGACGCGACCTTGCGGCTGTGCGCCGAGCGGTATGATGCGATCATGGCGATCATGTTGGCCTCGTTGAGGGAGGAGCGGCAGCAGACCTATTCGTGCTTCCTGCCGATCCATCCGGAGACGGGGCGGGTGATGTATGTGCCGATGAAGCACGTGGATGCCGTGCGGGGCGAGATCACGTTTGACGACGAGACCGGGCGGGAGTGGACGCTGCCGGTGACGGGCGGGCATGTGAAGCTGCAGTGGAAGCCGGATTTCGGGGCGCGCTGGGCGGCGCTGGATGTGGACTTCGAGATGTATGGGAAGGACCACTCGACGAACACTCCGATCTACGACGGGATCTGTGAGGTTCTGGGGGGCCGGAAGCCGAACCACATGACCTATGAGCTGTTCCTGGATGACCAGGGGCAGAAGATCAGTAAGTCGAAGGGGAACGGGCTGACCATCGACGAGTGGCTGACCTATGCGGCGACGGAGAGCCTGTCGTATTTCATGTACCAAAAGCCGAAGACGGCGAAGCGGATGCATTTCGACGTGATCCCGCGGGCGGTGGATGAGTATCACCAGCAGCTGCGGGCTTACCCTGAGCAGACGGTCGAGAGCCAAGTGAACAACCCGGTTTGGCATATCCACGGGGGGAAGCCGCCTGAGTCAAAGATGGTGGTTTCGTTCGGGATGCTGTTGAACCTGGCCTCGGTTTCGGGGGCGAAGGATGCGGGGGCGTTGTGGAAGTTCCTGCAGCGCTATGCTCCGGACGCGTCGCCCGAGACGCATCCCGATCTGGATGCGGCTGCGGGGTATGCGGTGCGCTACTTTGCCGACAAGATCGCTCCGACGCGGGTGTTCCGGCTGCCGGACGACCGCGAGCGGGCGGCGATGGAGGATCTGGTCGCAAGGCTCAAGGTCTGGGACGGGGCGACGGACGACGAGGCGTTGCAGTCGATGGTCTTTGCGGTGGGCAAAGAGCATGGGTTCGAGCCGCTGCGCGACTGGTTCAAGGCGTTGTACGAAGTGCTTTTGGGCGCGTCGGACGGGCCAAGGTTCGGCGGGTTCATCGCCCTTTATGGTGTCGAGGAGACGGTAGCCCTGATGGAACGGGCGCTGGCGGGAGAGCTGGTGGCCTGACCTCCCGCAAGGCGGCCCGATCGCTCTGCTGCGCCAACGAGATTGGGCAAGGTTGACGCGTCCGGCCTTTCGCGGTTTGGGCAGGGTGGGCGTGAAGGCGAGCCGGCTTCGCAGCAGTCACGGCCATCATCTACCTGCCCACGCTGGGAACGGCGCGGCTTGTCGTTTGACTTCGTCTCCTCCTCGCAGTGGCGATCCGACGAGGAGACGAAGTCGAACGAGGAGGTTTCTACTGAAGGTGCGGCTTGAGGAAAGCAACTGTCTCGCCAACCATCTGGTCCAGCGTTTCCGGCCCAGTGAAGGCGTTGAAGACGTGGTCCATTTCAGCGCTCCAGCTGGCTTCTTCGCCCTCATGCGCCGTCAGGAAGGTGTCGACGGCGGCGGGCAGTACCGTGGTGTCCTTGGTGCCATGCGCGATGAAGAGCGGGCCAGCATAGGAGGCAAGCTCGGCCGGGGGGTCGAAAGTGGTGACGCCTTCGAAGAAACCGCGCTTGAGTTCGATTGTCGCGCCCCAGGGGAGCGTGATCGGTAGAGCGGCATCGCCGACCTCAAGGCCCTTCGCAAGGTTTTCGACCCCGATGATCCCGCCAAAGGTTTCTTCGGGTTTCGCCACGGCGGCCCAGAGAACCAGAGCGTCGGGCTTGTCGGACCGGCCCGCGACGGCGGTGGCGACAAGGCCGCCCTGGCTCCACCCGATGATGGCAAGGCGCTGGCCATCGACGGCGGGGTTCGCTTCCAGCCAGTCAAGGGCAGCAAGGCCGTCGGCGACCTGGCCTTCGAAGGTGGTGTCGGCGAAGGCACCGGGGCTTTCACCCGAGCCGCGGAAGTCGATCCGCAGGGACGCGATGCCCTGTTCGGCCAGAAGCCGCGCGGTGCGGGAGAAGACGCCTTCGTCGGTAGTGGCGACCGGGAGTTCGTCGCGGACGCCGGTGAAGCCGTGGAACAGAAGGACCACGGGCGCAGGGTCGCCTGCCGGGGTTTCCAGGGTGCCGATCACCGGGCCAAGGGGCGTGTCGATGGTCACGGTTTCTTCGGACTGGGCGAAGGCAGGGGCGGCAAGAAGGGTGAGGCAGGCAAGGGCGGCGCGCATGGGCAGATCCTTCCGGTTGGGTGCGGCTATGGTGGCGCGGGGGCAGGGGGGGCTGTCAAGCGCCCTGCCGTTGACTTCTGGCGCGGCGGTCTAGGTCGAAAGGCCAAGGGGACGTCCGATTGGGAGCACTTGCCGATGCGCAATGGTCTTTACGCCGCGTTGATTGCCGCTGTCCTGGCCTTGCCCGCCGCCGCTCAGGAAGCGCCGATCCAGGATACGATCCGCAGCCAGATCGACGCCTTTCAGGCCGACGATTTCGCCCGGGCCTTCACTTTTGCCAGCCCGACGATCAAGGGGATGTTTGGCACGCCCGAGAATTTCGGGGCGATGGTCAAGCAGGGCTATCCGATGGTCTATCGCCCGGCTGAGGTGCAGATGATGGACCTGCGCGAGGTGGCGGGGAACCTGTGGCAGCGGGTGCGGATCACCGATCAGGCCGGGGCGGGGTGGCTGCTGGATTACATGATGGTGGAAACCGCCGAGGGCTGGCAGATCAACGCGGTGCAGATCCTGCCTGCGCCCGACGTCGGCGCCTGAGGGTCCATCTTCAGCACGTATCTGGCGTGGTCTCCCCCTCACCCTGACCCTCTCCCCCCGGGGGAGAGGGGACGCTTGGGGTGGCAGTGCACCCCCTTTGGCAGCGGCCTTCCTGTTGCGTCGGACGCGGGTCCTGCGCGCGGCGGCATGAGCCGCGGTTAAGCCTTCCTTGCTACCCCCTTGGCCCCATGACGGCGCGGTGTCTCCGGGGGGTCCTGGCGCATCGCGCGTGGCAGTGGCGCGAAGCGAGGCAAGGGAAATCAAAGATGAACAAGGCTATCACTGACGGGCTGGTCCTGATGCCGCCGCCGTTCTCGGCAGGGCTCAACCTCTGGTCGCGCGAGGACGGGACGCCCGGTTCGGGGTCCTACCAGGGCCAGCCGAACGCGGCGCTGGTCACCAATGACCAGGATTTCGGCGGCTGTCTGGAGCTGCAGAAGACCGAAGCCACGCAGAAGCTGCGGAGTTTTGCGCAGACGCCGATCCAGCCGGGCCTGTATCTGCGGGTGACGGCCCGGGTGAAGGCGGTGTCGGGGAACCTGCCTTCGGTCCGCATTGCGGCCTGGGCGGGGGACGTAAGCGGGCAGAACGTCGTCGGCCTGCCGCAGACCGGGGCCTCGGTCGCGCTTACGGCGTACGGCCAGGTGGTGACGGTGAGTGCGATCATCTCTCCGGCCAGCCGGACGGGGGTCACGTTGCCCTGGTCGCTGCAGTCGGTCTATGCCCATGTCGGCCTGGACCTGACCGGGGCCAACGGGGGCGTCGTGCGGATCGACGATATCGAGGTCGAGGATGTGACCAACATCTTCATCCGCAAGCTGATGGACTGGGTCGACGTGCGCGACTATGGCGCCTTGGGCGACGGGACCACCAACGATGCTCCGGCTTTCCTGGCCGCCGACGCCGATGCCCAGGGGCGCGAGATCCTGGTGCCGTCGGGCACTTTCCGGTTGAACTCGGACGTCACGATCAACAGCCGCATCCGGTTCGAGGGCACGGTGTCGATGCCGTCGAACCGCCGCCTGGTGCTGACGCGGAACTATGACCTGAACACCTATGGCCAGGCCTTCGGGACGGAACTGGAGGGCTTTCGTCGCGCGTTGCAGGCGCTGTTCTACTTCACCGACTACGTCACGCTGGACCTGTCCGGCCGCCGGGTCGAGATGACCGCGCCCATCGACGTGGCGGCGCTGTCGGGGCTGACCAACTTCACCAGCCGCCGGGGCATCCGGAACGGCTCGCTTGTCGCGATCCCCGGCCCGGCCTGGACGACCGACGAGTTCACCTCGATTGCCACCTACTCGACCGCCAACAACCTGACGCTGACCAATGTCGCCAACGTGGCGAATATCCCGGTCGGTTCGCTGGTCATCGGGACGGGCGTGGGCCGCGAGGTCTATGTCTCGGGCAAGAACGTCAGCGCGGGGACCTTGTCCCTGAGCGAGCCGCTTTATGCAGCGGCCGGCACGCGGACCTATACCTTCCGGCGCTTCAAATACATGCTGGACCTGTCCGGCTTCCAGCTGATGTCGCGGTTCGAGCTGGAAGATGTCGAGTTCAACAACAATGGCGTCGGATCGGCGGTCATGCTGCCGATGACCGGAAACACCCAGCGATTCCTGTCCTGCACCTTCAACCGGCCGCAGGACCGGGCGATCACCTCTCCGGGCGACGGCTGCCAGGGCATGTTCGTCGACATGTGCCAGTTCCTGTCGAACGAGCAGAGCGTGGATGCCGTCAACCGCACCACGATCTGTCTGAACATCAACGCCAACGACGTCAAGCTGCGCAACAACCGGATCGTCCGCTTCGCCCATTTCGCCATTGTCCACGGGTCCGGCCACCTGATCCACGCGAACCACTTCTTCCAGGGCGACAACTCCTCGGCGGGCCTGCGACGGGCGGGGCTGGTCTTCACGCAGACCAACGTCTCGACCGTGGTGACGGGGAACTACATCGACAACTGCTTCATCGAATGGGGCAACGAGCATGACAGCGAGCCGCAGGAAAATGGCGAGTTCTCGTTCGGCGGGCTGAACATCGTCGGCAACGTGTTCATCTCGATCGACACCTCGTCGGCGTTCCGGTGGATCGTGGTCAAGCCTTACGGGCCGGGGCACTTCCTGTCGGGTTTCTCGATCCTGTCGAACAGCTTCCGCAGCGTCAGCGCCATCGTCGACCGGGTGGACATGGTGGATACCAGCTTTGCGACGCTGGACTTCAACCGGTCGCGGAATGTGCGGGTTGAAGGCAACAGTTTCAACAACGTGACCCAGTGGATCATCAACCCGGTCCAGGTGGCCCACACCCAGAACACCGCGGCCGAGACTTGGAACGTCAGTGCGGGCGGCTTCGTGCCGTTTGGGGCGCGGATCCGCATGGTCGAGGCGGTGGCACCCGAAGGGATGATCACCAACGGGGCGGGTGCTGCGCGGTATGTCTTCCCCTATTCGGTGCCGGGGACGGGCGCGGGCGGCAACGAGGCGCAGGTCCGCTGGGGCGAGGCCGTGCGGGGCAAGGCGCTGGTCACGATGCGGATGGACGTGCCAGCCTGATCCTTCGAAGTTTCATGACGCGGGCGGTCCTACGGGGCCGCCCGTTTTCGTTTCACAGATCCTCGGGCGCTATGTGGAAGGCGCGGGCGAAGCCGCCGTTCAGCAGGGCCGAAGTCGGGGTCAGCCGGACGAAGGCAAAGTCGGGCAGGTCGATGTAGACCTGCGCCTTTGGGTTGCGCTGCAGCCAGCGGTCGCGAAGGCCGGGGCGGGCGGGGTCGTCGGGGGCGACGAAGCTGGCCCGGGCGCGGATCATGAGGCGGGGGTGGGTGAGGGGGTCACCCTTGTCGCCCACGTTGCCCAGCATCAGCGCACAGTCCGGGCGGTCGCGCAGGGCGCGGAAGTGGGGCGCAAGGCCCGACACCAGGGTCAGCAGTCCCACCTGCGGATCACGGGCAAAGGCTATGCGGCTGATGCCGGGGGTGCGGGTCTCGGGGTCCTGCCAGGCCAGGGCGGCGTGGCCCAGTGCCAGAAGCTGGTGGACAAGCGCCAGAGCCTCGGCATTTGCAGGCTGGACGGGATCGGGGCGTTTGGGGTCAGGGCGTTTGGGATCGGGGGTCATGCAGCCTCGCGGCAGTTGACAGTCGGGATATGGAGGAGTCTTCTGACGCCATTCCCGCAGACTTGCCAGCGATTACTGGCGTATCTCCTGGCCTGGATGCCATCATGACCGACACCGCACGGGGCCACACCGGCCCGTCCGAGTTCCTGCCGAAGCTCTTCACTGTCTGGCGCGAGGGCTATGGCCTTTCGGCCTTGCGTGCCGATGCGCTGGCCGGGCTGACCGTCGCCATTGTCGCACTGCCCCTGTCGATGGCCATCGCCATTGCCAGCGGAGTAGGGCCGGAGCGCGGGCTTTACACGGCCATCGTCGGCGGGTTCCTTGTCAGCGCGCTGGGCGGGTCCCGGTATCAGATCGGCGGACCGGCGGGGGCCTTCATCGTGCTGGTCGCCGCTTGCGTGACCGCGACGGGGGTGCAGGGGCTGATCCTGGCGACGATCCTGTCGGGCGTGATCCTGATCGTGGCGGGGCTTCTGCGGCTGGGCACCTACATCCGCTATATCCCCTATCCGGTCACAGTGGGCTTCACCGCGGGGATCGCCGTCATCATCTTCGCAAGCCAGCTGCGCGAGATGTTCGGGCTGACGCTGCCCGGCGCCGAACCCGGCGAGATCGTCGAAAAGGTCCGCGCCCTGTGGCAGGCGCGGGGGACGGTGACCTGGGCCGCCGTGGCGGTGGCCGCGCTGACGGCGGCGGTGATCCTGGGGCTGCGCCGGGTCCGGCCGCACTGGCCGGGGATGCTGATCGCGGTGGCGCTGGCCTCGGTCGTCGTGGCGGCCCTGGCCTTTCCCGTGGCGACCATCGGCTCGCAGTTCGGAGCTTTGCCGCAGATGCTGCCGATGCCCGCGCTGCCGGATCTGGCACTGTGGCAACAGGCGCTGCCCTGGGCGGCAAGCTTCGCGCTGCTGGGCGCGATTGAATCGCTGCTGTCTGCCGTAGTCGCCGATGGCATGTCGGGCGCACGGCACCGGTCGAACGCGGAACTGGTGGCGCAGGGGGTGGCGAACATCGGCTCGGGCCTTTTCGGCGGGTTCTGCGTCACGGGGACCATCGCCCGGACGGCGACCAACGTGCGGGCGGGGAGCCGCGGCCCGGTGTCGGGGATGCTGCATTCTCTGTTCCTGCTGGCCTTCCTGATGGTTGCGGCCCCCCTTGCCGCCTATATCCCGTTGGCAGCACTTGCGGGCGTTCTGGCCGTCGTCGCCTGGGGGATGGCCGAACGGCACGAGTTCGCGGCCCTGCTGCGGTCCAGCCGGGGCGATGCGCTTGTGGTCCTTGCGACCTTCCTGCTGGTCGTCTTCCGGGACCTGACCGAGGGGATCGTCGTCGGCTTCGCGCTGGCGGGCCTGGTCTTCATCAAGCGGATGTCCGAGACCGCCGGCATGCGCCCGCGTGAGGAACATCTGGACAGGCCCCGGGCCGACCGCGTGGTCTATCACCTGGAGGGCCCCTACTTCTTTGGCGCGGCCGCACAGCTGGGCGGCGTCCTGGACCGCATCGCCGAGGCTCCGCGCGCGCTGGTGCTGGAAATGTCGGGCGTGCCGCTGATCGACAGCTCGGGCGCGCGGGGGATGCACAGCCTGGCGGCCCGCGCGCGGCGACGGGGTGGGCGGCTTTACCTTGTCGGCCTGAAACCCGCGCTGCGCCGCCAGCTGGAAGCGCAAGGCCTGCACGAGCCGGAAGTGCAGTTCTCGGCCAGTCTGGCCGAGGTCGACGCGGCGCTGGATGCGCAACCGGGCGGCGAATCGGGTTGAACCGGGACGCGGCCCGTCCGGTTCCCCGCCCTCACGCGAAATCCATCGGCCTTCACACCGGCGTGAGCGGTAACGCGCCAGTGAAAGCAAGCACTTGGCTGCCACAATTTTCACACATTTACGGAATTGACGATACGCCAGTCAAGTAGTTTACAGAATTATTGATGAAAAATAGGGGGTTACGAAATTCTTTACGCGGTGGTATTCTGTGCGCAGGGAAAAGTGATCCTGACCCAGTCCCACGCTGTTCCGGGGTGTCGGCCCACACCCCTTCCGGGAGGAGAGAAAATGACCGAAGCCGCCAAATCCATTTATCCGCCATCGAACGACTTCGTGGCGAAAGCCCATGTCGACGCGAAGGCGTATGAGGCGCGCTATGCGGCCTCGGTGCAGGACCCGGAGGCGTTCTGGGGCGCGGAAGGTCTGCGCCTGGACTGGATCAAGCCCTATACCCGCGTCAAGAACACCTCGTTCCAGCCCGGCAACGTGTCGATCAAGTGGTTCGAGGACGGTCATCTGAACGTCAGCGCCAACTGCATCGACCGCCACATGCTGACCCGCGCCGATCAGACCGCGATCATCTGGGAAGCTGATGATCCGAAGACCCCGTCCAAGCACATCACCTACCGCGAACTTCTGGAGCAGACCTGCCGTCTCGCCAACGTCCTGAAGGCGCATGGCGTGACCAAGGGCGACCGGGTTGTTCTTTACATGCCGATGATCCCGGAAGCGGCCTATGCGATGCTGGCCTGCACCCGGATCGGTGCGGTTCATTCCATCGTCTTCGGCGGGTTCTCTCCCGACGCGCTGGCGAACCGGATCAACGATTGCGACGCCAAGCTGGTGATCACAGCGGACTGGGCGCCGCGGGCAGGCAAGAAGACCGGTCTTAAGGACAACACCGACAAGGCGCTGCTGCATTGTTCGGACAAGGTGCGCGTGCTGGTGGTGAAGCGGACGGGCGACCAGACCTCGTGGGTCGAGGGCCGCGACTTCGACCTGAACGCCGAGATGGCGGCGGCGAAGCCCTATTGCCCCTATGTCGAGGTCGGCGCGGAAGACCCGATGTTCATCCTCTATACCTCGGGGTCGACGGGCAAGCCGAAGGGCGTGGTACATACCACCGGCGGCTACCTCGTCTATGCCTCGATGACGCAGCAGATCACCTTCGATTACCATGACGGCGATGTCTTCTGGTGCACGGCGGACGTGGGCTGGGTCACGGGGCACAGCTACATCGTCTACGGGCCGCTCTCCAACGGGGCCACGACGCTGATGTTCGAAGGCGTGCCGAACTTCCCCGACGCGGGCCGGTTCTGGGAGGTTTGCGCCAAGCACAAGGTCAGCCAGTTCTATACCGCGCCCACGGCGATCCGGTCGTTGATGGGCCTGGGGACCGAGTGGGTGGAAAAGCACGACCTGTCGTCGCTGAAACTGCTGGGTTCGGTGGGTGAGCCGATCAACCCCGAGGCCTGGGCCTGGTACAACACCCATGTCGGCAAGGGCAAACTGCCGATCGTCGACACGTTCTGGCAGACTGAGACTGGCGGCCACATGCTGACGCCGCTGCCGGGAGCCATCCCGACCAAGCCGGGTTCGGCCACGGTGCCGTTCTTCGGGGTGCAGCCGGTGGTGCTGGACGCGGCCTCGGGTGCGATCCAGTCCGACACCGAGACGGAAGGTGTGCTGTGCTTTGCCGACAGCTGGCCGGGCCAGATGCGGACACTTTGGGGCGATCACCAGCGGTTCGAGGAAGCCTATTTCAGCCAGTACAAGGGCTATTACTTCACCGGAGACGGCTGCCGCCGCGATGCGGATGGCTATTACTGGATCACCGGGCGGGTCGATGACGTGATCAACGTCTCGGGTCACCGGATGGGCACGGCCGAGGTTGAGTCGGCGCTCGTCGCGCATGAAGCCGTCGCGGAAGCGGCCGTCGTGGGCTACCCGCACGACATCAAGGGGCAGGGCATCTATGCCTATGTCACCCTGATGAAAGGCGTCGAGCCGACCGAGGACCTGCGCAAGAAGCTGGAAGCCTGGGTCAGGAACGAGATCGGTCCCATCGCCAAGCCCGATCTGATCCAGTGGGCGCCGGGCCTGCCGAAGACCCGCTCGGGCAAGATCATGCGCCGCATCCTGCGCAAGATCGCCGAGAACGACTTTGGCGCGCTGGGCGACACCTCCACCCTGGCCGATCCGGCGGTGGTCGACGACCTGATCGCCAACCGCATGAACAAGGCCTGAGCCGTGGGTCCTGTCCTGATCCTTCTTGGTCCCCCCGGTGCGGGCAAAGGCACGCAGGCGCGGATGCTGGAGGAGGACTTCGGTCTGGTCCAGCTTTCCACCGGCGACCTTCTGCGCGCTGCCGTCGCTGCGGGGACCGAGGCGGGAAAGCAGGCCAAGGCGGTCATGGAGTCCGGGCAGCTGGTCTCGGATGCCATCGTGCTGGCGGTGCTGAAGGACCGGATGGCGCAGCCCGACGTGGCAAAGGGCATCATCCTGGACGGCTTTCCCCGTACGGCGGGGCAGGCCGCGGCACTGGACCAGTTGCTGGCCGAAGGCGGTGGCAAAGTCACCGCCGCCGTCAGCCTGGAAGTCGAGGACACGGCGATGATCGCCCGCGTCTCGGGCCGCTATACCTGCGCCACCTGTGGCGAGGGCTATCATGACCAGTTCAAGCAGCCC
>NZ_JAXMMF010000095.1:0-38531 GCF_034366665.1 Tabrizicola sp.
TGGGGACGGGCTGGATCGGAGCGAGGCCGTCGGGGAGGGGGCGGACCGCCACGGCTCCGAACGGGGAGAGGCCGGGCCAGGCGTGGGGGGCGACGGGGGCGGCTCCGCCTACCTGCATCACGCGGTCGAGGCCTGCGGTGAGGGCTCCGATCCAGGTTTTGCCGGAGGCGCTCGCGTCGCCGGCGGCGGCGAAGAAGATGGCGAGGAGGACTCCCGAGGAGCCGCCCATGGTCTGCGACAACTCCATACCGATGGCGCGGTAAAGCTGGGTGGGGTCGGCGAGGGGGAGGCGGTCCAGGGCGCTCAGGAGGGCGCGGGCGGCACCGGCGAGGGTGCTGCCGGTGTCGCCGTCGCCGGACTTGGCGTCGAGGAGGTTCAGGTCGGATTCGATGGCGATGAGGGCCTTGCAGCAGCGGTCAATCAGGGCGCGGCGGGCGGGGTGGGCGCTGGGGACGGGCTGGATCGGAGCGAGGCCGTCGGGGAGGGGGCGGACCGCCACGGCTCCGAACGGGGAGAGGCCGGGCCAGGCGTGGGGGGCGACGGGGGCGGCGAGGCTGGTCACCTGAGCGTGGTCGACGGGCAGGAGCGAGACCGAGAAGCCGTGCATGTCGAGCGAGGTCATCAGGGGGGCGGGGCCGATCATCCATTTGACCTTTTGCCCGAGGGGGGAGCGGGCGAGTTCTTCGGCGAGGATGCTCATTTCGAGGGGGGTGGTGGAGCCGAGGTTGTTGAGGAGGGCGACGTGGTCGCCGTTGCCGGTGTGGGGCAGGAGTTTCTCGGCCACCATCTGCATGGCAGAGCGGGCGCCGGTGAAGTCGACCTGTTCGATCCCGGCCTCGCCGTGGATGCCGAGGCCGAGTTCGGCTTTGCCTGACGCGATGCGGTCTTCCTTGGGGGAGCCGGGGACAGTGCAGGTGTCCAAGGACATGCCGATGGAGATTGCGCCTTTGATAACGCTGTGGGCGGCGGCGGTGATCGTGTCGAGGTCGGCACCGGATTCGGCCATCGCTCCGGCGATCTTGTGGACGAAGAGGGTGCCTGCGACGCCCCGAGCCTGGGGGAGGTCGGGCAGCGCGATGTCGTCGTCGACGATGACCATGCTGACCTTGAGGCCGAAGGCGCGGGCGCGCTCGGCGGCGAGGCCGAAGTTGAGGCGGTCGCCGGTGTAGTTCTTGACGATGAGGAGGCAGCCGGACTTGCCGGTGACGGCGAGGATGCCTGCAAGGACGGCGTCCACGGAGGGCGAGGCGAAGACATCGCCGCAGACGGCTGCCGTCAGCATGCCCTGGCCGACGAAACCGGCGTGGGAGGGTTCGTGGCCGGAGCCGCCGCCTGACACAAGCGCGACCTTGGAGCGGTCCCAGTCGGTGCGGACGACGACGCGGATGTGGGGATAGCCGTCGAGGCGGGCCAGTTTGCCTGCGCTGGTTCTGAGCAGGCCGTCGATCGCTTCGGTGACAAGGCTGTCGCGCGCGTTCATGAACTGTTTCATGGGGTTGGCCTTTCAGATGCGGTTTCCGGCTGTGTCGAACCAGAGGGGGTTGTGCGGGCGGATGTTCAGGGTTTCGCCGGGTTTGAGCGGCGTGTGCGGTTCTGTGAGCGTGATCAGGGTGTGCGGGCCGAGCGAGAGGTGGAGGCGGGTCTGGTCGCCGAGGTGTTCGACGCGGGTGATGGTGGCCGGTTGGCCTTCCCCGACATGGATGTGTTCGGGTCTTAAGCCGATCTGCGCGGCGTTCGTGGGTGCGCCGGGGAAGGCGGTGGCGGGGAGGAGGTTGATATGCGGCTGGCCGAGGCGGGAGGCGACGTAGGTGGAGACGGGGGCCTCGTAGATCTCGCGCGGGGTGCCGAACTGGACGAGTTTGCCGTGGTCGAGGACGCCGACATGGGAGGCCATCGTCATCGCCTCGATCTGGTCGTGGGTGACGTAGAGGAAGGTGGCGTTGAGGTCGGTGTGGATGCGTTTCAGCTCGATCCTGAGGTCGGCGCGGAGTTTGGCGTCTAGGCTGCTGAGCGGTTCGTCCATCAGGTAGATGCGGGGGTTCCTCACGAGGGCGCGGCCGATGGAGACGCGCTGCATCTCTCCGCCCGAGAGGGCGGTGGCCTTGTTGTCGAGTTTGTGGGGGATGCGGAGGACTTCGGCGACTTCCTGGATGCGCTTGGCGATCTGGGGTTCGGGCATCGCGATCATGGGGGAGCGGAGCGGGAAGGCCAGGTTCTCGCGGACGGTGAGGTGGGGGTAGAGCGAGTATTGCTGGAAGACCATCGCCACGTCGCGCTGGGCGGGGGTTTCCTGAAGGACGGATGCGCCGTCTATGCGGATGTCGCCGGCGTCGGGTTTGTCGAGACCGGCGATCAGGCGCAAGGTCGTGGTCTTGCCCGCGCCGGTGGGGCCGAGGAGGAGGACGAAGGCGCCGGTCGGGATGGTGAGGGTGACGTCCTTGAGGGCCTGGGTGGCGCCGTAGGATTTGGACAGGTTCTTGAGTTCGACCTCAGCCATGATGGACCCCGGCGTTGGCGGCGGTGCGGAAGGCGCGGCCGGTGGTGGCGTCGAAGAGGGCGAGGCGGGGGGCGTTCAGGGCGAGGCCGGTGAGGTCGCCGGGTCTGGCGGGGGTGGTGGAGGGGGTGCGGGCCTTCACCGGGCCGAAGGGGGTGGAGAGGGTGACGATCTGGGTGGTGCCGAGGTATTCGGTGGCCTCGATGCGGCCGCGCAGGGGGGCGGTGTCGGAGAGGGCGACGTGTTCGGGGCGGACGCCGAGGACGAGGGCTCCGGCGGCGGGTTCCTGGAGTTGGGGGAGGGTCTGGGTGTGGTCGCCGAGGGTGATCTCTTGCGCGCCTGCGGCGGCGGTGCCGTCGAAGCGCAGGACGTTCATCGATGGGCTGCCGATGAAATCGGCGACAAACAGGGTTGCGGGGTGGTCGTAGATGTCCTGCGGGGTACCGAACTGTTCGACGACGCCGTGGTTCATCACGACGATCTTGTCGCCCATCTGCATGGCTTCCAGCTGGTCGTGGGTGACGTAGACGGTCGTGGCGTGCATGCGGTCGTGGAGGGCGCGAAGCTCCTCGGCCATGATCTCGCGGAATTCGGCGTCGAGGGCGCCGAGGGGTTCGTCCATCATGAAGGCCTTGGGGTTCCGGACGATGGCGCGGCCCAGGGCGACGCGCTGGCGGTCGCCGCCGGACAGGCCCCCGACGGGGCTGTCGAGCATGTGGTCGATGCGCAGGATCTTGGCGACTTCGGCCACCTTGCGCTGGACCTCGGCCTTGGGGATGCCTTGGGAAACAAGGGGGTAGGCGATGTTCTTGCGCACGTTCATGTGCGGGTAGAGGGCGAACATCTGGAAGACCATGGCGATGTCGCGCTGGGAGGCGGGGCGCATGGAGACGTCTTCGCCGTCGATCAGGATTTCGCCGGAGGTGGGGAGTTCGAGGCCCGCGATCATGCGCAGTGTCGTGGTCTTGCCGCAGCCCGAGGGGCCGAGCAGCATGAAGAACTCACCGTCCTTGATGGTGAAGCTGGAGCCTTTGACGGCGGTGAAGGCGCCGAATTCCTTGCGGAGGTTCTTGATGACGATTTCAGCCAAGGGGGGTCTCCTGCCCGGCGCGGATGAGGTTGCCGTTGAGGTCGAGGAGCGCCAGTTCGCGCATGCCCCAAGGCTTGTCGGCGGCCCGCTCCAGCCGCGGGATTCCCGTGGCGGGCAGGCCGAGGGCGGCCCATTCGGCGTCCAGCGCGTTGATGTCCGAGGGGCGCAGGTAGGCCCCGTGGTCGCATTTGTAAGGGTCGAGGTCCGCGTGGTGGAAGAAATGCACCTCGGCCCCCTCGCGCTTTTGCAAGAGATAGTCGGCGTCGCGGTAGACGGTGGTGAAGCCCAGTCGCTGCCAGAAGACCTCGGTCGCCGCGATGTCGCGGGCGGGCAGGATGGGGGACAGTTTCTCTAGCATCAGGCTTACTCGGGGAAATGGCTGGTGATGATGAACATCACGGTGCCGACAAGGGTGACCAGGAAGGACCAGGTGTAGGCCCAGAGGAAGAAGGGCTGCATCAGCATGACGACGCCAAGCGCGATGAGGATGGTGGCGAGCATCTCCCAAGGGCCGCGTTTCAGGCGGAGGAGGCCAGTCAGGAAGGTGGTCATCGGGCGCTCCTTTCCTTGGCGGCGCGCTTGGGGCGGGGGGCGGATGCCTCCGGCGGGGATATTTGGGCCAGTATGAAAGGCTGGGTCATTTGCGCACCGCGCCGAAGGTGATGCCGCGCAGGAGGTGTTTGCGCAGAAGGATGGTGAAGATCATCACCGGGAGGAGGAACAGGGTCGCCCCTGCGGCAACGGCGGGCCAGTCCTGGCCGCCGACGCCGATGATCGTCGGGATGAAGGGCGGGGCGGTCTGGGCGTTGCCGGAGGTGAGGAGGACGGCGAAGGCGTATTCGTTCCAGGCGAAGATCAGGCAGAAGATCGCGGTACTGGCGATTCCGGTAGCGGCCTGCGGCAGGACGACTTTGCGGAAGGCCTGGAAGCGGGTGTAGCCGTCGATCAGCGCGGCCTCTTCGTATTCGCGGGGGATCTCGTCGATGAAGCCTTTCAGGAGCCAGACGGCAAGGGAGATGTTCACCCCGGTGTAGAGGAGGATCATGCCGAGGTGTGTGTCCGAGAGGCCAAGCTCGCGGTACATGAGGTAAATCGGGATCGCGACGGCGATGGGGGGCATCATCCGGGTGGAGAGGATGAAGAAGAGGAGGTCATCCTTCAGGGGGACCTTGAAGCGGCTGAAGGCATAGGCGGCGAGGGTGCCGAGGATGATGGAAAGCGCCGTCGAGCCGAAGCCGATGATGACCGAGTTCAGGAAGCGTTCGCCGAAACGGGAGGGGCCGGTGATGATGGTGCCCTGGCGGCGGGCGATTTCCTCCATGAGGCCTTGCGGCGGGGGGAGGGATTCGAGTTCCGACACGGCGGGGCGGGTGCGGGTGGTGAAGAGGTTGACGTAGCCTTCCACCGTCGGGTCGAAGAAGACCTTGGGCGGGTAGGAGATCGAGTCCGGGCCGGTCTTGAAGCTGGTGGAGATGATCCAGACCAGGGGCAAGAGGGTGATGATGGTGTAGAGCGTAACCAGCAGGCCCGCGCCCCATTTCGAGGCTTTGGAGGGTTCGGTGACAGAATAGGCGCTCATTGGGTGGCTCCGGGGATACCCGCCCCGGGCTTGACCCGGGGCCTCCGGTCAAGCCGGGCGATGGAGGTGGAGTGAGGTCCCGGGTCGAGCCCGGGACGGGGTTTCGGGGGTGTCAGGGACATCACCGTTCCTTCACCTTGTTGAGGGCCTTCACGTAGATCGAGGCGAGGCCGAAGACGGTGACGAAGAGGATGATCGCGTAAGCGCTGGAATAGCCGGTGCGCCACTTTTCGAACGCCTCGCGCTTGAGGTCGATGGAGGTCAGGAGCGTCTCGCTGCCCGGACCACCGCCGGTCAGCAAATTGACCATATCGAACATCTTGAAGTTCTCGATGCCGCGGAAGAGCACCGCCAACATGAGAAAAGGCAACACCATCGGCACGGTGATGGTCCAGAACTGACGCCATTTGGAGGCGCGGTCGACCTCGGCGGCTTCGTAGATGTAGTCGGGGATTGACCGCAGGCCCGCGAGGCAGATCAGCATCACGAAGGGCGTCCACATCCAGGTGTCGACGATGATGATCGCCCAGGGTGCCAGGCCTCCCGGGCCTAGCATGGAGAAGCTGGCGGCGGGGATGCCGGTGAAGAATTCGACGATGTAGTTCACCATGCCGATCTGCGGCTGGTAGAGGAAGGTCCAGAAATTGCCGACCACAGCAGGGGACAGCATCATCGGGACGACGATGAGGGTCGTCAGCAGGTCGTTGCCCTTGAACTTGCGGTTGATCAGCCAGGCGAGGGTGAAGCCGATGATGACCTGCAGGACGATGGTCCAGATCAGGAAATGCGCTGTGGTGGTCATGTTCGACCAGATATCCTCATCCGTCAGGATGCGGGTGTAGTTGCGGATGCCGACCCATTTCACCTCGGCATTCGGCTTGTTGGCGGCGTAGTTGGTGAAGGAAAGGCGGATGGTCCAGATCAGCGGGAAGATGTTGATCGCGAGGAGGAGGAAGATCGTGGGGGCCACGAAGATCCAGGCGATGGTGCGGTCCGAGAGGCCCCGGACCTTGCGCGCAAGGCGGGGCGGGGTGGCATGGGCCGCGATGTCGATGGGGTTCGGCATGATCTGATTCCGTCGGGAAATAGGTCCCCAGCCTACCCCCTTCGGTGAACGAGGGAAGGTCTGTGAGGGGTGCCCCCCTCCCGGTTGGGAGAGGGGAAGTTTCGCTGGGTGTCGAGACCCCGGGTCAAGCCCGGGGTGTGACGGCGAAGGGTGCCGTCACAGCTTGCCTTCGTCCATGAAGACTTCGGTCCAGTCGGCGATCAGGCCGTCCAGCGCCTCTTTCGCGGTGCCGTTTCCGGCGACCACATATTCATGGAAGCGGGCCTGCGACGCCTGAAGGAGCGAGGCATAGGACGGCTCGGCCCAGAAGTCCTTCACGATGGCCATGCTGTCCAGGAAGGTCTGGGCATAGGGCTGGCTGGTGGCGAAGGCCGGGTCTTCCACCACGGCACGCAGGCACGAGAAGCCGCCCATCGTCCACCATTTCTGTTGCACGTCCTGCTGGGCGAACCATTTGATATAGGCCAGCGCCCCATCCATGTTGTCGGTGTTGGCAACAACGCTGATGCCCTGACCGCCCAGCTGGGCGAAACGCTCGCCGCCCGGACCCGCCGGGTTGACCAGATAGCCGGTCTTGCCGCCGCCCACGTTCGGGTCGGTCTCGAAGCCCGGCCAGGTGAAGGCGAAGTTCATCTGCATCGCGACCTGGCCGGATTTGTAGGCGTCGATGCCTTCGCCCATGTAGGTGTTCGAAGTGCCCGGGGCGACGCAGCAATCGTAAAGCGACTTGTAAAACTCCAGCCCCGCGACGGCGCCTTCCGAGTTGACGAAGCCCTCCATGTCATAGGGCTTGTCGGGGTTGTCGTACTTGAAGCCGAAGGAATAAAGGACGTCCATCACGCCCATCGTGATGCCTTCGGACCCGCGTTCGGTGTAGATCGACGCGCCGTAGATCGTCTTGCCGTCGATCTCGCGGCCCTGGAAGAACTCGGCCACTTCCTTCAGCTCGGCGAAGGTGGCGGGTGGCGTCAGGTCGCGGCCGGTCTTTTCCTTGAAGGCGGCCATGATCTCGGGGCGTTCAAACCAGTCCTTGCGGTAGGTCCAGCCGACGACGTCACCGAAGGCGGGAAGCGACCAGTAGTTCGGGGTGTTCTTCGGCCATTCGGAATAGCCGGTCACCGTGGCGGGCACGAAGGCGTCCATCGAGATGCCTTCGGCGGCGAAAAAGTCGTTCAGCTTGACGTACCAGCCGTTTTCGGCGGCCCCCCCGATCCACTGGCTGTCGCCGATCATCAGGTCGCACAGCTGGCCGCCCGAGTTCAGCTCGTTCAGCATCCGGTCGGCGAAGTTGGGCCAGGGGACGAACTCGAAGTTCATCTTGGTGCCGGACTGGGCCTCGAAGTCCTTCGAGAGCTCGACCAGCGCGTTCGCCGGGTCCCAGGCCGCCCAGCAAAGCGTAAGTTCCTTGTCCTGCGCGCTGGCCTGGCTGGCCCAGACGAGGGCGATGGCCGCGGATGCGGCCAGAGTTGTCCGTTTCATGCATTCCTCCCGGTTTGATGGAAATGGACCCGTTGCCGGGCCTTCTTTGGATTGCGCTGACGATAGGCGGAAGGCGGCGCGGCTGTAAAGCATTTTTGAGGAACGTACCTCAAATATCCCGAAGGGGCTTGGTCAAAGCGATTTGACCGGCGTCAGGCGACCGCGTGGGACGTGGCGGACACCGAATCAGGAAGAGCGGGAAGGTTTTCGCGCAGGACGATCTCGATCCGGATCTGCTCCTGGCCTTCGTCCAGCGGCTGGTTGTCGGCCTTGGCGCGCAGCACGCGCAAGGTGGACCGCGCGAGGTGGCCAAGGTTCTGGGTGATGACGGCAGTGATCTCGCCCGAGGAGAGGGCCTGTCGGGAATGGGCGGTCAGTTCGTGGCAGATGACAGTCATCTTGCCAGAAAGTCCAAGCTCCCCAATGACTTGGGTCAGTGCCCGGTGGCCGTCTCCCATCGCATAGATGCCGCGGATTCCGGGGGTGTTGGCAAGCCGTTCCGCCACGGCCAGGCGCAGCAGGCGGCTGGAGCCGTGGGTTTCCAGCGAGGGAAGGGGCTCGATGGCGGGAAAGTCGCGCAAAAGGACTTCGTCAAAACCGCCGCGGCGCTCGACCATGTCGCGGGCGAGAAGCGAAGAGCCAAGGACCAGCACCTGCCCGGCATTTCCCAGGAACCGGCCCATCAGCACGCCCGCCGTGCGCCCGGCCGCGCGGTTGTCGATCCCGACGAAGTGGTCTCGGCCCGTCGTCGGCAGGTCCGAGACCAGCGCCACGACGGGGACGCCCTTGGCACGCAGCGACCGGACGGCATCGCGCAGGACCGGGGTTTCCGGTGCCATCAGCGCGACGCCGACATAGCCGCGGCCCGGAAGCTCGGCCAGAAGGGCGGCCAGCGCATGCGGGTCTTCTGCCGGGAACCGGAGAAGGCGCAGCTCGGTCCGGCTGGTGGCGGCGGCCTGACCGGCCTCATCCAGAGAAGCGGCAAGGGATTGAATGAATTGGCTTTCCGTATCCGGCAGGACCACAGCGACCCGGTAGTTGCGACTGCGCGCCAGGTTTGCCGCCGTCAGGTCGCGGACATAGCCCAGCTTCGCGATGGCGTCGTTCACCGCCTTGACGGTCTTTTCCCGCACGCCTGGCCGCGCGTTCAGGACACGGTCGACTGTAGCAAGGCTGACCCCAGCCTCGCGGGCGATATCGTTGACAGTTGGCCGCAAGGTCGGCTCCAGGTTTCCGGTATCAAGTATCCGACGCGGTCTGAGGTACGTCAATCAGGTTTTGGGTCGCGCTTTTGTCGTTCAAGGCGGCGGACGGGGCGGTTAGGGTGGGGGCAGATCCATGTGGGAGGGATGCATGACCAGAACGATCCTGCTGTTCGGGGACAGCAACACGCACGGCACGATACCGATGCCCGATCTTGCCGGGGCAGGCCGCTTTGACCGGGAGGAGCGCTGGGCTGGGCGGCTGGCGAAGCTGCTCGTCGATTGGGAGGTTATCACCGAGGGGCATCCGGGCCGGACGACGGTGCACGACGATCCGGTGGAGGGCGAGCATCGCAACGGGCTGACGGTGCTGCCGGCGCTGCTGGAAAGTCACAAGCCCATCGACGTGGTGCTGGTCATGCTGGGCACGAATGACCTGAAGCCGCGCTTTTCGGTCAATGCCGCCGACATCGGGCATTCGCTGGAGCGGCTGGTGCGGATGATCCGTGCGTCGGATTGCGGGCCGGGCGGCGCGGGGCCGCAAGTGCTGCTGGTGGCCCCGCCGCCGATCATCGAGGTGGGCTGCCTGAAGGAGATGTTCGCGGGCGGGGCGGCGAAGTCGCAGAGGCTGGCCGCCGAGGTGGAAGCGGCGGCAAGGCGGGCGGGTGTGGCGTTCCTGGATACGGGGCAGGTGGTCAAGGTTTCGCCCATCGACGGCATCCACTACGACGCCGAGGCGAACCCGGCGCTGGCCCAGGCTTTTGCGGCGGCGATCAGGGCGCATTTCCCCTGATGCTGTCGGATTTCGGCTGGAACGGAGGGCCGTCGGGGCGCAAGCTGACGGCAGGAGGCCCCCAATGACCCAGCACGATCCCTCGCTTGCCATTGCGGAACTCCGCGCCAATGTCTCGGTCCCGTTCGAAAGGGCGCGGGCCATGCCGAAGTCGGTCTATACCTCGCCGGATTTCGCGAAGGCCGAAGAGGAGCATATCTTCGCGAAAGAGTGGCTTTGCGCAGGCCGGGCGGATGCGCTGCCGAACCCCGGCGACTATCTGACGATGGTGATCGCCGGAGAGCCGGTGATCATCCTGCGCGACCGCGAGGGCGTATTGCGCGGCATGTCCAACGTCTGCCGCCACCGCATGAGCACTCTGTTGGAAGGCCGGGGGAATGTGCGGTCGATCGTCTGCCCGTATCACGCCTGGACCTACAACCTGGACGGCTCCTTGCGGGGTGCGCCGGCGATGGCGCGCAACGAGGCCTTCTGCAAGGAGGACGTGAAGCTGCCCACCGTCCGGGTCGAGGACTGGCAGGGCTGGATCATGGTGACCCTGTCGCCCGATGCTGTGCCGGTGGCCGAGCGGCTGGCCGGAGTGGACCGGCTGGTGGGCCATTTGCCGATGAAGGATTACCGCGAGGTCTTCCGCGAAGAGTTCCGCTGGGACACCAACTGGAAGGTGCTGGCCGAGAACTTCATGGAAAGCTACCATCTGCCGGTCTGCCATGCGGGGACCATCGGGGGCGCGTCCGACCTGAACAAGATGGAGTGCCCCGAGGGGGAAGCGGCGTTCAACTACCACTGGATCGTCAAGAACGACCTGGTGCCGCTGGCCTTGGCGCATCCGTCGAATACGGTCTTGCAGGGGAATGGCCGGCGGATCACCTGGCTTATGGCGATCTACCCGGCGCTGCTGATCACCCTGACGCCGGGGTATTTCTGGTACCTGTCGTTGACGCCGGACGGGCCGGGCTCGGTCCGGGTGCTGTTCGGAGGCGGGATGAGTGCCGAGTGGATGGCCGACCCTGGGGCCGAGGCGCATCTGGCATCCGTCAAGGCGCTGCTGGATGACGTGAACGTCGAGGACAAGGGCTGCGTCGAGAAGGTTTGGCGGGGGCTTTGCGCCGGGATGTCCAGCCCGGGCACGCTGAGCCATCTGGAGCGGCCGAACTACGATTTCGCCCGGTATATCGCCAGCCGGATGCCCTGAACTTTTCGGGGGGCTTGACCTTGCGGCGCGTGGCGTCACCTATCCGCACATGACAAATGCCCTGATCGTGGCCCACGGCCAGCCCTCTGACCCCCGCCCCGCCGGGGCCGCCTTGGAAGATCTGGCCGCGCGTGTGGAAGCGTTGCTTCCCGGCTGGTCGGTCGGGGCCGCGACGCTGGCCGAAGAGGGGGCGATTGCCCGCGCCGTTGCTGGCCGACCGGCGGGCGTGGTCTTCCCGATGTTCATGACCGGGGGCTGGTTCACCAAGGTGCAGATCCCGAAACGGCTGGCCGAGGCGGGGGCCGCGGGCTGGTCAGTGCTGGAGCCCTTCGGCTGTGATCCCGCTGTCCATGATCTTTGCGTGGCGCTGGTGCGGGAGGCGGCGGCGACGGAGGTCATCCTTGCCGCGCATGGCTCGTTCAAATCCGCGGTGCCGTCGGACATCGCGTTCCATGTGGCCGGAAGGATCGGGGCCGAGACGGGGGCCGACGTTGCGGCGGGGTTCATCGATCAGGAGCCGCAGTTGGCCTCGCTGACCGGGCGGACGGGCGTCTGCCTGCCGTTCTTCGCGGCCGAGGGAGGGCATGTGAGCGACGACATTCCGGCGGCACTGGCCGAAGCGGGGTTCACGGGGCGCGTCCTGCCGCCGGTGGGGCTGGACGCGCGGGTGCCGGGGATCATCGCGGCGGCGCTTGTGCGGGGCGTGCCAGTCTGTGCGGGGGCGTGCCGGTGGGCGCAGGGCCAAAATCCTTAAGCAAGGATTTTGACAAATTTCTTGCTTAAGAAATTTGGGTCCCGGCGGTCAGACCGTGTGCAGGTAGAGGTCGAAGTCCACTTCGCTGACGGTCCGCATCACCCGCGCATATTCGGCGGCCATGATCGCGGTGAAGGTGCGGTGCATGTCCTCACCCAGCGCGTCCTTCAGGAACTCGGACCGCTTGGCCGCGTCGATCGCGGATTTCCAGTCGGTCGGGATTGCGGCGCTACCTTCGTCCTCGTATCCGTTGCCGGTGGTTTCCGGGCCGGGGTCGATCTGGTCCCGCATCCCCTTGCGGACACCCGCAAGCACTGTCGCGGCCACCAGGTAGGGGTTCGCGTCCACCCCGGCGGGGCGGTGTTCGATCCGGCGCGCCTTGATGTCCCCCGCGGGGATGCGCAGCGCGACCGAGCGGTTGTTGACGCCCCAGGTGGGGGAAACCGGCGCATAGCTTTGGCTCGCGAAGCGGCGCCAGGAGTTGGCGTGGGGGGCGAAGACCAGCATCGATTCGGCCATCGTCTGCTTGAGGCCGCCAAGGGCGTGAAGGATGGTGGGGTTCCAGTTGCCCTCCTCCCTTTCGATGAAGACGTTGTGGCCCTTGTCGTCCAGAAGCGAGACGTGGAAATGCATCCCCGAACCGGCGTAGTTCTCGTTCGGCTTGGCCATGAAGCAGGCAACGACGCCATGCGCGCGGGCCTGGGCGCGGACGATGCGCTTCAGGCGCATCAGGTCGTCGGCGGCCTGCATGACGTTCTCGCGGTAGTGCAGGGTCAGTTCATACTGGCCCGGGGCGTATTCGGAGATCAGCGTCTCGGCCTTGATCCCGGCCTTTGCGGCGCCTGCATAGATGTCGCTGAAAAGCGGCAGCATCCCGTGCAGGTGGTCGACGGAATAGACCTCGGTCTTGCGCGAGGCGCGGCGGTCAAGGACGTCGCGAGCGGGTTGCATCTTGCCGTCGGGGCCGCGTTCGGGGTCGAGGAGGAAGAATTCCAGCTCGAACGCCCCTGCGGGGTGCAGGCCCTCGGCGGCGAAGGCGTCCACCTGGCGCTGCAAGGCGTGGCGGGGATCGCTGGACATGGGCGCGCCGTCCAGCATGTACATCGACATGAACACCTCGCCGCGCGGCGGTTGGGTGTTGTGCAGCGCCTTCAGCGTGCCGGGGATCGGCCAGGCGCGCAAATCACCGTCGCCCTGATCCCAGATCAGGCCGGTTTCGTGCACATCCTCGCCGCAGATGTCGAGACCGAGGATCGAGATCGGCAGGTGGCGGCCGTTGTTGTAAAAAGACAAAAGCTCATGCCGGCGGATGATCTTTCCGCGGCCAATCCCATTGGCGTCGTGCAGGATAATGTCAAAAGCCTCGATCTCGGGGTGGGCCGCGAGAAAGGCTTCCGCCTCGGCTGGAGTGGAACCGGAGGGGCTGTGCGTCATGTCAGTTGGCCTTGGGAAGATCGGGGAAAAGGTCGGTCAGGATGGCGTCGAAGCTGGCGACCAGGCGGTCGACCTGCGCCTTTTTCGTCGCGGGGCTGATCAGCATCATGTTGTGGAAGGGTGCGATGAGCGTGCCGCGGTTGATGAGGCCGGTGTGGATCGCGGCCTCGACCCTTGGCTGGTGCGCGTCCTCTGCATGGGTGCCATTGCGAAGCGGACCGGGGGCGCAGATGAATTCCACCCGCGCGCCGACGCGGACGACGTGCCAGGGGGCGCGGTGCTTGTCGATCACCTTCGCAAGGCCGTGAGAGAGGCGTTCGGCCAGCTTCTCCATATGGGCGTAGTTGGCCGGGGTCATCACCTCCCCAAGGGTGGCGACGAGGCAGGCGAACTGCATCGGGTTCGCTGACAGCGTGGTTCCCATGCCGGTGCGGCCCGGTTCCCGTTTTGCGTCCGCCTCGTGGTAGCGTTTCGCCGTGTCCTCGGTGAGGCCCCAGACGGCGGTGGGCATGCCGCCCGCCACGCATTTGCCGACGACGAAGATGTCGGGGCGCAGCGAATGGACGCGGGTATAGCCGCCAAGGCCGGAGGAAATGGTGTGCGTCTCGTCAATGATGAGAAGCGCGCCGTATTTGAGGGAAAGCTGGCGGAGACCGTCGTGGAACCCCGGCTCGGGCAGGACCATGCAAGAGTTGGTCATCACCGGCTCGGTCAGGATCGCGGCCACGTCGCCTTTGGCAAGCGCGGCCTCGACGCTGGCCAGGTCGTTGAATTCGGCGCAGACGGCGGTCTGGGTGAGGTCGTTGACCTGGCCGAGGAGGCCGGGGGAGTTGACGGTTCGGCCGTTCTCCAGGGAGACGAAGGTGTCGTCCACCGTGCCGTGGTAGCAGCCGTTGAAGACCAGGACCTTGGGCTTTCCGGTGATGGCGCGCGCGACGCGCAGGGCAAAGCGGTTGGCGTCGGTGGCAGTGGTGGCGATCTGCCAGCGGAAGGGGCCGAAACGGTCAGTCAGCAAGCGCCCGGCCTCCAAAGCGGCCTCGGTCGGCAGCATGTAGGTCAGACCGCGCCGGGCCTGGTGGCGGATGGCTTTTGCCACCGGCGCTGGGGAGTGGCCGAACATCGACCCGGTGTCGCCCAGGCAGAAGTCGTCCAGCTTCACCCCGTCGATATCCTCGATCCGGGCGCCTTGCGCCTTGGCGACCAGCGGCAGGTGCGGCATCGGCCAGTCGGCCATCCAGTGCATCGGGACGCCGCCAAGGAAGTTGCCCGCACCGGCGGCGAGGGCCTTCAGCGCCCTGGGGCGCGCCTTTGCATAAACCGCTGCTTCACGGGCGGCGAAAGCGGTCAGGCGATCGGTGGAAATACCGGCGATGGTTTCAGCGGACATGGCAGGCCCCGGAGGTGTCGCTGCGTTTATGCCGGAATTTGATCAAATAGCAAGCGGCTGCTCCTCGTGCGCCTTCGGCTTCTCGTCGCGGGCGGTCAGCGAGGAGCGCCGCAGGCGAACGACGAGCGGATTTTTCAGGCCCAGCGGCCCTCGAAATCCTCGGGGACCAGAAGGTTGTGGCGGCCCATGTTCTTGACGTCCCGCTCGCCACAAAGGGCCATGGTGATGTCCATTTCCTTGCGGATCACGTCAAGTGCGGCGGTCACCCCGGCCTCGCCCATGGCACCCAAACCGTGGATGTAGGCGCGGCCGATCATCGTGCCCTTGGCGCCAAGGGAGAGCGCCTTCAGCACGTCTTGCCCCGACCGGATGCCGCCGTCCATCCAGACTTCGGTCCGGTCGCCGATGGCGCGGACGACCTGTGGCAACATGCGGATCGACGAGAGCGCGCCGTCCAGTTGCCGCCCGCCGTGGTTCGACACGATCACGGCGTCTGCGCCCGCGTCGGCGGCCATCTTGGCATCCTCGGCGTCAAGGACGCCCTTCAGGATGAACTTGCCCTTCCACTGGTCGCGGATGCGGGTGACTTTGGACCAGTCCAGCTTGGGGTCGAACTGTTCGTTCGCCCAGGCGGTCAGGTCCGACAGTTTCTGCACACCCTTCACATGGCCGACGATGTTGCGGAACTGGCGGCGGGGGGTCCGCGCCATCTTCAGCGCCCAGCGCGGCTTGGTGGCGATGTTGATCAGGTTCGCAATGGTGGGCTTTGGCGGCGAGCTGAGGCCGTTCTTCAGGTCCTTGTGGCGCTGGCCCAGGATCTGCAGGTCCAGCGTCAGCACAAGTGCGCTGCATCTTGCCGCCCGGGCGCGTTCGATGATCGCATCGACAAAGTCCTCGTCCTTCATCACGTAAAGCTGGAACCAGAACGGGTCGGGGCTGTGGGCGGCCACGTCCTCGATCGAGCAGATCGACATGGTAGAGAGGGTGAAGGGCACCCCGGCCTTGGCCGCGGCGCGGGCGGCGTGGATCTCGCCGTCCGGGTGCTGCATGCCGGTGGAGCCGACCGGGGCGAGGGCCACGGGCATCGAGACCTTTTGTCCGGCCATCGTGCTGTCCAGAGCCCGGCCCGTCAGGTCACGCGCCACGCGCTGGCGAAAGCGGATCTGCGCGAAGTCGGAAGTGTTCTCGCGGAAGGTCTGTTCGGTGTAGCTGCCGCTTTCGCAGTAGTCCCAGAACATCTTCGGCGTGCGCTTCTGGTGCAGGCGCTTGAGGTCCTCGATGCAGGTGATGACGGGCATGTGGGTCCCCTGGATATTGGTGAAATGAACTTACCAATCGGCGCCGCCAGCGCAAGCGGGAACGCGGGGTCAGGCCAGCATCAGCGCGTGACGCAAGAGGGCGCGCTTCGCGTAATCGCCCGTGGCAAGATCAAGCACCCGGCCGGGAATTGCGACGGTGCCGTCGGCGCGGACCTCGGCTGCGGCCAGGAAGGGCAGTCCGGGTGGGAGGATCGACCATTGCAGCCCGCCTCCGCCAGCCGGATACTGGTGGCCGGGTGGCATCAGGGCGTCGTGCCGGGTGGCGGGCAGGACCTTGGCGATGCGCTGCTCTCCCTGGATGCGGATGTCGCGCAGCGTGCGGGTCTGGAGGTCGGCGTAGCCGGCCGCGCCGCGCTGACCCAGGACCTGGTCATGCACCTTCGGACGCTGAAGATCGGCGGCCGAGGTGGCTGCCGGCAGGCCCAGCCGACCGCCCGAGTTCAGCGTCGTGCCGTCAAAGCGGAACTGGTCGGGCCGGGGCAGCTGCTTCAGCACCAGAATCCAGTAGCCTTGGGCAAGACGACCCCGGTGAAAGCCAAGGGCGGCTTCGGTTTCCGCCTCATAGCCCGGCTTGATCCATTGCAGGGTGGTGACTTTGCCCGAAAGCGTCACGTGCTGGCCAAGGATGATCGACATGCCCCCTCCGTCCGTCCGCAGCGCAAAGCGTAAAGGAACAGTGGGCCTGCGACAAGAACGGCGGTTTCAGCCGGGCGGGTGGTCGATCAGTCGGCTCAGGGCGGTCTTCAGGTTGGAAAAGACCGCGTCCCCGAGATGATCGCGCCAGCGCGCCTCGATCTGCAGCTTGATGCGGTCGGCGTCGCGCATGGCGGCCTCGCCTTCTGGTGTCAGGCGGACACGCCGGGCGCGGGCGTCGGTCGTGTCCGGCGTGCGCATGACGATGCCGTCTTTCACCAGCTCGTCAACGAACTGCTGGACGGCCTGTTTTGTCAGCCCGGCCTTCTCGGCCAGGTCACCTTGCCGGATGCCGTCCGGGCCGATGTGGACCAGAAGGTTGCCGCGGGCTTGTGCGAACCAGCTGTGACCGGCCGCCGCCATCGCAGCGACGAAATCCTTGCGCCAGGCCACATTGGCCCGCCACAAAGTCCAGCCGATATGGTCTGGGACCATCCTTCAGGCTCCATATGGTCAAGTGACTTGACAATCTCGGCCCTGTCGGCCAATAGTCAAGTTTCTAGACCATTTCCGGTCAGTTGCCAAGCGCCGGGACATTCCCGGCAGAAAAAGGATGTCGCGATGAGAGTTCTTGAGAAGGCCGTGCTGGAGGTTCTGCTGCCAGGCTTCACGCACCATATCGACATCGGGCAGGGCACCGATGCGAAAATGAGCTTCGGTGCAGGTGGGATGGCGCAGATGGTCCTGCCCGGCAAGCCACCGCTGAACGGCGCGTGGACACCGCGGCCCGATGGCTATCACGTCGCCTGGACGGGCGGGCCGGAGGGATACTGGAAGATCGCGCACGAGGCGGGCCGGCTGGCCTATATCGATCCGACGGGCCGTGAGGCCGGAACGGTGACCCGCATCGAGCCGATACAGCCCTGAAGCTGATCCCGGATCGGCGCGGCTGTCCCAGGGACAGATTTCTTGATCAGGAAATCTGGGTCCAGGCCCTGCCGGTCACGCGGAATGGGCTCCGTCGGCAAGCGCCTTGACGCGGGCCAGCACCTCGGCCACCGGAACGCCCGCGCCGATGTCCTTGACGATGGCTGACCCGACAACACAGCCGTCCGCGACGGATGCGATGGCTTGCGCCTGGGCGGGGGTGTTGATCCCGAAGCCCACGATGATCGGCAGATCGGTAGAGCGCTTGATGCGGGCGACCTCGGGGGCGACATCGGTGGCCACTGCGGCGGCAGCGCCGGTGATCCCGGTGACGGACACGTAATAGACAAACCCGCTGGTGTTTTGCAGCACCTTGGGCAGGCGTTTGGCATCGGTGGTCGGGGTGGCAAGACGGATGAAGTTGAGGCCCGCAGTCTGGGCGGGGATGCAAAGCTCGTCATCTTCCTCGGGCGGCAGGTCGACGACGATCAGCCCGTCGATCCCGGCCTCGGTCGCGTCTTTCAGGAAGCGGTCGACACCGCGCGAATAGATCGGGTTGTAATAGCCCATGAGGACGATGGGCGTGGTCTTGTCCCCGGCCCGGAAGGCGCGGACCATCGCCAGCACCTTGTCCATCGTCATCCCGCCTTCCAGCGCGCGCTGACCGGCGGCCTGGATCGTCGGGCCGTCGGCCATGGGATCGGTGAAGGGCATCCCGAGTTCAATCACGTCGACCCCGGCGGCGGGCAGGCCCTGCATGACGGCAAGGCTCGTCGCCTCATCAGGATCGCCGCCCATGATATAGGCGACGAAGGCCTTTTTGCCCTGCGCGCGCAGGCGGGCGAAGGTGTCGTCGATCCGTGTCATGGTGGTCCCCCTTGTCAACGGCTCCATCTGCCATGCGGGCGCGGGGGAAATCAATGGGGGCCGCTTGATCCTTGAGGCGCGCGCCCGTAGAAGGCCCCCTGTCGCCAATGGAGGGAATGATGGGTTTCAGGATGGGCATCGTCGGGCTGCCGAACGTGGGCAAGTCCACCCTCTTCAACGCGCTGACCCGGACGGCGGCGGCGCAGGCGGCGAACTTCCCGTTCTGCACCATTGAACCCAACGTGGGCGAGGTGTCCGTCCCCGATGCGCGGCTGGACAAGCTGGCGGCCATCGCCGGGTCAAAGCAGATCATCCCGACGCGGATGACCTTCGTCGACATCGCTGGTCTGGTGCGCGGCGCGTCGAAGGGCGAAGGGCTGGGAAACCAGTTCCTGGCCAACATCCGCGAATGCGACGCCATCGCCCATGTGCTGCGCTGCTTTGAAGACGGCGACATCACCCATGTCGAGGGCCGGATCGACCCGGTGGCGGACGCCGAGACGATCGAGACGGAACTGATGCTGGCGGACATGGAGTCGATCGAGCGTCGCCTGACCGCGCTGGGCAAGAAGCTGCGGGGCGGGGATCAGGAGGTCTTGGATCAGGACCGACTGCTCCGCGCGGCGCTGGCTGCGCTGAACGAAGGCCGCCCGGCGCGGACGCTGAAGATCGCGGAGGAGGACCGCAAACAGTGGCGGATGCTGCAGCTTCTGACCGCGAAGCCGGTGCTCTACGTCTGCAACGTCGAGGAGGCCTCGGCGGCCTCTGGCAACTCCCAGTCGGCGCGGGTGGCGGAAATGGCGGCGGCGCAGGGGGCGGCGTCGGTGGTGATCTCGGCCCGGATCGAGGAAGAGCTGGCGCAGCTGCCCGAGGACGAGGCGGCGATGTTCCTGGAAGAGATGGGGCTGCACGAGGCGGGCTTGGATCGCCTCATCAAGGCGGGCTATGCGCTCCTCGGTTTGCAGACCTATTTCACGGTGGGGCCGAAGGAAGCGCGGGCCTGGACGATCACCAAGGGGACCCTGGCTCCGCAGGCGGCGGGGGTCATCCACGGGGATTTCGAGAAGGGGTTCATCCGGGCCGAGACCGTGGGTTACGACGATTACATCGCCGGGAACGGCGAGGCGGGGGCCAAGGAAGCGGGCAAGTTCCGGGTCGAGGGGAAGACCTATGAAGTGAAGGACGGGGACGTCCTGCACTTCCTGTTCAACGGGTAGTGTCCACGCGCGAACGGGTTTCCGGGCCAGCGATTTCAATGGGTTGACGGTGGGCGTTCGGACGGTGTCAACCCCGTGGTGCCGCTCGTCGATGACTTCGTCACTCCTCGCTGGGGATCATCCGACGAGGAGACGAAGTCGAACGAGGAGGGTTCCCTGGGTTACACCCCCGCCGGATTGTCAACCTCGCCGCCCATTTCCTTCAGGTCCTGATAGCGGTCGCCGATGCGGTGGTGGGGGCGGCCTCCCAAAGACGCGCCGAGGGCGATGACAAGCTCGTCGTGGCCCGGCGCGTCGGGGACGCTGAACTGCACCGTCAGATAGTGCGAGCGGCGGCCGGCGTCGTGTTTGTCCATCAGCGGGATCTGGATCTGTGTGTTGGCCGGGCCGCGGGTGTTGGTGAAGCCGAGGTAGGTCTTGGCCCCCACGGCCTCGCGGTAGAAGTTGCCAAAGCGCAGGGTATGGATCAGGGCAGAGCAATGTTCCAGCTCACACGCCGTGCCGCAGAGGGCGGCCTTGCCGTAGGCCTCGATCTTGTCGCCCCCACCTGCCAGGCGGATCAGGCGGTCGGTGAGGAGTTTGCCAAGCGCGGGTCCCATCCGTTTGATCTCGGGTGAGAGGTCATCGACATACCCCCGGCCGTACCAGGGGTTGGTGACCACTGCGGCGACGGCGATCATCCGCAGGGGCGGGGTGCAGGCGCGGCCGCCGTCGGTGACCGTATCCTCGTCATAGGTCACAAGCTTGCGGAGTTCGGGGAGGGACATCGGGGGTTCCTTGTCTTAAGCGCCGAGTTGGCGGGTTTGGCCCGTGGTTTCGGTGCCGTGGTAGATCGAGAAGCTGCCGTTGCGGAAGTCCTCGGCATAGCGGCACAGCATCTGCGCCTCGGCCGGATTGGCAAGTGCGGCGCTGGCGAGGTCGGCCAGGGGCAGGATGCGATACCCGTTTGGCAGGGTGCCGTGGACGGTGCCGTGGTAATAGACCGCGTGGCCGCCGGTGCTGCGGTCGTCGAAGGCGGCATAGACGAAGTCGATCTCGGGCATCAGGCCTTGGGCGGTGAGGCTGGCGGTCAGGCTGTCAAGCGTGGGTTGGGGCGCGAGGGGGAGGCAAAGCTTGCCGTCGTCCTTGAGAAGGACCCCGCCGTTGCAGGCCAGCACTGCGCCCAGGCGGCTGCCTTTCGTCGCGGCGGCGGCTTCGGCGAGGTCTTTCTCGATCCCGACCGAGAAGTAGTTGCCGCGGAAGTAGCCGAGGGGTTGGCCTTCGGCGGTGGCGAAGTCGTGGATGCGGCCGATCAGGATCAGGTGGTCGCCTGCGTCGACAAGCTGGTGGTTTGCGCAGGTGAATGTTGCCAGCGCGCCGTCGATCAGCGGCATGTCGGCGGGGCCGGGGGTCCAGGCGCATTGGGCGAACTTGTCGGGCGCGCGCGAGGCGAAGAGGCCGGAGACGGCTTTCTGGTCTTCCGAGAGGATGTTGACGGCGAAATGGGGCGCTGCGGCGAAGGTGTCGGCGGAATGCGCGGTCTTGGCGAGGCAGACGAGGAGAAGGGGTGGGTCGAGGGAGACCGAGGTGAAGCTGTTCGCCGTGAAGCCCCGGGGCGTGCCGTCGGGCTGGCGGGTGGTGACGACGGTGACGCCGGTCGCGAAGGCGCCGAAGGCTTGGCGGAGGGCTTTGGGGTCAAGGTCTTTCGGGTCGGTCATCGCAGGACCTCGGTCAGGAAATCGGTGACGGGGCGGTTCACCGCCGCGGGGTCTTCGGCGAGCGCCATGTGGCGGAGGCCCTTCAGGATGACGAGGCGGGCGCGGGGGATGTCCTCGGCGATGGCGATGCTCATGGCGGGGTTGTTGCCGTGATCCTCGTCGCCGGTCAGGACGAGGGTGGGGACCGAAATGGGCGGGTTCGGGGCGACGATCTCGTCCACTCCGTTTGCGAGGATGCGGTAGAGTTTGACGTAGACCTCACGCCTGTTCGACAGGACCCAGTGGCGGGTCAGGTCCATCAGGTCGGGGCGAGTGGCTTGGGCGTGGTCGGTGTACCAGCGTTGCAGGGCAAGCTCGACGGTGGCTTCGGGGCCTTCGGCTTCGGCCTGGGCGACGCGGTAGAGGATCGCGGCCTGCTGTTTCTCGGTGCGTTTGTGGGCAGAGTGCAGGATGACAAGGGCCGTGGTGCGGTCGCGGTAGTCTTGCGCAAAGCGGCGGGCGATCATCCCGCCAAGGGAGAAGCCGACCACGGCGGCTTTGTCGATGTTCAGGTGGTCGAGGAGTTGGGCGAGTTGGTCTGACAGGTCCTTGAGCGTGGGGTCGCCCTCGGGCGGGGCGGATTGCCCATGGCCGATCAGGTCGTAGGTCAGGACGCGGAATTTCGTGAGGTCGGGGATCAGCCACTGCCAGACGGCGCGGGTCAGGCCGAGGCCGTGGATCAGGGCCACCACGGGGGCGTCCTCGGGGCCGGTGAGGTCGTAGGTGGTGCCGTTGTGGATCATAGCGGCTTCCAGGCGATGACCTCGACCTCGACGCGGATGTCGACGAGGAAGTCGGAGACGAGGGCGGAACGGGCAGGCGGGTGCGTGGGAAAGTAGTCGCCGTAGACCGCGTTGAAGCCGGGGAAATCGGCGCGGTCCTTCAGCCAGACCATCGTTTTCACCACGTCGTCGCGGGTGCAACCTGCTTCGGCGAGGGTCTCGGTGATGCGGTCGAGGCAGGCGCGGGTCTGGTCCTCGATGGTGCCGGTGGTGAGGACCTCGCCGCCGACCATCGGGATCTGGCCGGTCAGGAAGACGAAATCGCCCGCGCGGACGGCTTTCGACAGGGAAAGGGTCCGTCCGTTGATGACGAGCGGGCCGCCGATGATCTCTTTCATGCGCTTTTCCATAGGACTTGGTGTGCCATTCCATAACGGCGACGGATTGCGAATTTTCGTCATGGGGTGGCGAAATTTCGGAAACAAGGCGCACCGTGGCGCGGCATCAACGGGGAAAGCCGGGAGGACGAGGATGTCTGAGATCAAGCGCTGCCAGATGCTGATCGACGGGGAATGGGTCGGGGCCTCAGATGGTGGGGTGTTTCCGTCGGTCTCGCCGGTGACGGGCGCGGTCTGGGCCGAGGTGCCGGAGGCGACGGCAGCGGACGTGGACTGTGCGGTGCGGGCGGCGGATCGGGCTTTGGCGGGTGAGTGGGGGGCGATGACGCCGTCGGCCCGGGGCAAGTGCTTGCGGAAGCTGGGGGACTTGCTGGCCGAGGCGTCGGAGGAGCTGGGGCGGGCGGAGACCCTCGACACCGGCAAGATGCTGAAAGAGACGCGCTGGCAGGCGAAATACATCGCGGAGTTCTTCCACTTCTATGCCGGGGCGGCGGACAAGATCGCGGGCGAGGTGCTGCCGATCGACAAGCCGGACATGCTGGTCTTCACCAACCGCGAGCCGTTGGGCGTGGTGGCGGCGGTGGTGCCGTGGAACTCGCAGCTGTTCCTGTCGGCGGTGAAGCTGGGGCCGGCTTTGGCAGCGGGGAATACGGTGGTCTTGAAGGTGTCTGAACACGCCTCGGTCCCGATGCTGGAGTTCGGGCGGCTGATCGAGGCGGCGGGGTTTCCGGCGGGGGTGGTGAACATCATTTCGGGGCATGGCGAGGTGGGGCGGGTGCTGACCTCTCACCCCCTGGTCGCCCGGGTGTCGTTCACGGGGGGGCCGGAGACGGCGCGGCATGTGGTGCGGAACTCGGCGGAGAATTTCGCGGAGGTGTCGCTGGAGTTGGGGGGGAAGTCGCCGTTTGTGGTGTTCGAGGATGCGGACCTGGACAGCGCGGTGAACGGCTGCATGGCGGGGATTTTCGGCGCGACGGGGCAAAGCTGCGTTGCGGGGTCTCGTTTGATTGTGCATGAGGCAGTGGCGGATGAGTTCCTGGCGCGGCTGGTGGCGGCGGCGCGGGCCATTCGGATCGGCGATCCCCTGGCGGACGAGACGCAGATGGGGCCGCTTTGCACCGAGGCGCAGGTGCGGCTGATCGAGGCTCAGGTGGCTTTGGCGGTGAGCGAGGGGGCGACGGTTCTGACTGGCGGCAAGCAGCCCGCGCTGGGCCGGACGTATTACGAGCCGACGATTGTCGACTGCCCATCACCCGACCTGACCATCGTGGATACCGAGCTGTTCGGGCCGGTGCTTTCGGTGCTGCGGTTCAGGGACGAGGCGGAGGCCGTGGCCTTGGCGAACCGCTCGCAGCATGGGCTGGCGGCGGGGGTTTTCACCTTGAACGGTGCGCGGCAGATGCGGGTGGCGAAGGCCATTCGCGCCGGGATCGTCTGGGTGAACACCTACCGCGCGGTGTCGCCGATTGCGGCTTTTGGCGGGGTCAAGGGTTCGGGCTATGGGCGCGAAAGCGGATTCCAGGCGCTGTACGACTACACGCGGCCCAAGACGATCTGGGTCAACACCTCATCCGAGCCCATCGCCAATCCTTTCGTGATGCGCTGATCTAGGGAGACTGAAATGAAATTTCATCTGGCGATCAACATGGAGCGGATCGACGATACGCTGTCCATGAAGGACGTGGCCAAGCACACGCTGGAGATGGTGCAGATGGCCGACGCGGGCGGCTTTCGCATCGCCTGGGCGGCGGAGCATCACGCGCTGGAGATGACCATCGCGCCGAACCCGTTTTCGATCCTGACCTGGTGGGCCGAGCATACGAACGACATCCGGCTGGGCACGGCAGTCATCGCGGCGCCCTACTGGCACCCGATCAAGGCAGCGGGGGAGGCGGCGTTTGTCGACCTTATCTCGGGCGGGCGGCTGGAGTTCGGCATCGGCTCGGGCGCCTATCAGCGTGAGTTCGACCGGATGCGGCCGGGGCTGAAGCAGACCGACGCCTGGCGCTACATGCAGGAGATGCTGCCGGTGATCCGGGCTTTGTGGCAGGGCGACTATGCGCATGAGGGGGAGCATTGGTCGTTCCCGGCCTCGACCTCTTGTCCGAAGCCGGTGCAGGCCGAGGTCCCGGTCTGGGTCGCGGCGCGGGCTCCGATCACCTATGACTATGCGGTCAAGCATGGCTGCAACATCCAGTCCTGGCCGCTGACCCGGGACATGGCGGAGGCGGAGCTTTACATGGGCCGGATGGCCGAGGCGCTGGCGAACAATCCGGGCAAGAAGCGGCCGGTGATGGCGATGATGCGCCATACGGCGGTCTATGACCAGAAGGAGGACTGGATGGTCCCGGTCCGCGCGGCTCAAAGGCAGCTGTCGCAATTCGAGAACCTGTTCAAGAACATGGGCGATGTGGCGAACGGGTTCCCAAAGGCAATTCCGTTGGATCAGCTGGGCAACCGGGCGGAGTATGACCCGGAGATGCTGAGCCGGAACCTGATGTTCGGGACGCCCGACGAGGTAATCGCCAAGCTGAAGCTGTATGAAGCGATCGGGGTGGATGAGTTCATCTACTACGCCTCGCTGGGGCTGGGGCTGGCCGAGCAGAAGCGGTCGATGGAGCTGTTCTGCAAGGAAGTGATTCCGGCGTTCTCGTGATCGCCGCTCGTCGATGACTTCGTCACTCCTCGCTGGGATGCTCCGACGAGGAGACGAAGTCGAACGAGGAGGATTTGTCGCGGACCGCACGGGTGGTGCGTTCGCGCAGCGTTTCCAGGTAGCTGGTCAGCGTGCCGGGCCAGGAGGGGGTGGCTTCCGTGGGCGCCCAGCCCTGGCGGTAGTCGCTGGGGCGGCGGTCGAAGCATTTGCGGAAGGCGGATGCGAAGTGGCTGAGGGCGTTGAAGCCGGTGGCGGTGGCGATCTCGCGGACGGTCAGCTTTGTCGCGATCAGCAGGACCCGGGCGTGTTGCAGGCGGACGAGGGTGCCGAACTGCACGACCGAGCAGCCAAGCCCCTTGTGGAACTGGCGTTCAAGCTGGCGTTGGGAAAGGCCAAGGCGCTGGGCGATTTCGGGGACCGGCAGGGGGTCGGCGATGTTCGCCTCGATCAGGGCGATGGCCTTCCGCAGGGTGGGTGAGAACTGGTCGGTGCCCTGGCCGAGGGTGCGGCGCTGGGGGGCTTCGGGCGGGCGGACGGGGTGGTGGAGCATCTGGTCGGCGACCTCACCCGCCATGCTGTCACCGTGGCTTCGGGCGATCTGGCGGAGCATGAAATCGGCCCCGCCAAGGCCGCCCGCGCAGGAGAGGATGGGGTCGCCTTCAGTGTAGAGTTGTTCGAGGAGGGGGACGTCGGGGTAGCGTTCCTGAAAGCCCGGCGCCCAGGACCAGTGGGTCGCGATGGGGGTGGCGGTGAGGAGGCCGGCGCGGGCCAGAAGGTAGCAGCCAAGTTCGACCGCGCAGAGGCGGGCGCCGTCGCGGGACTGGCGGCGGAGCCAGGCCAGGAGGTCGCGGTTGGCGTAGTCCTCGGCCCCCCACGAGGCGAGGGCGCAGATGAGCTCGCCGCGGCGGGGGCGGTCGGAGAGGGGTTGGGCGGTGATCGTCAGGCCGTTCGAGGCGGGGATCTCGGACCCGTCGGGGGAGAGGATTTCCCACTGGTAGAGCGGTTCGGGGGCGAGGTAGTTGGCGACGCGGAGGGGCTCGATCAGGCTGATCAGGGTCGCCATGTTGAAGCGGGGGATGATGACGAAGGTGACCCGCGTCACGGGCGCGACGGGGGTCCGCAGGGCGGGGGCGGAGATGCGGTTTTCCGTCATGGGCGGCAGGATAGCCGTCGGAATACCGGGGGGAAAGGGTGGTGGCTGTCCACGCAGGACGGGCCCTTCGGGCGGTGGAAAATCAAGGGCTTGCCTGTGGGCGTTCGGGAAGCGTTAAGCGTCTTTCCTAGTACCACATGTCGTCCATCGACGCTTTCCGGCGGGCCATGAAGTCCTGCAGCGCCTCGTCGGTGGCCTGGTCCAGCGGGGGGGCCTCATAGTCGCGCAGGATCTTCTTCCAGCGGGTGTTGGCGCGCTGGGCATAGTCGATGCCGCCCTGTTCGTCCCAGGTCTCCCACGGCTGGTTGTCGTCCAAAGCGCTGTCCCAATAGGCCGTCTCGTAGTGCTTCAGGGTGTGCTGGGTGCTGAAGAGATGCTGGCCGGGGCCAAGTTCGTTCAGGGCGTCGAAGGCAAGGGTGTCTTCGTTTACCTGCATCCCGTCGAGGTAGGAATGCAGCGCGCCGCAGATGTCGGTGTCCATCACGACCTTTTCGTAGGACATCGACAGAAGGCCGTCGAGGAAGCCTGCCGAGTGCAGGACATAGTTCGCGCCCCCCTGCACGGCCGACATCATCGACATCATGCTTTGCCACATCGACTGGCCATCGGGCAGCTTGGAGGTCGAGAAGTTCCCCGCGCAGCGCAGGGGCAGGTTCAGGCGGCGGGCAAGCTGGCCCATCGCGAGGGAGCCGATGGCGGGTTCCGGGGTGCCGAAGGTGGGCGAGCCGGTCTTGAGCGACATCGAGGAGAAGAACGACGCAAGGATCGTCGGCGCGCCCGGCCGGGTGAGTTGCGCCAGCGCGCAGGAGGCCATCGATTCAGCAAGGCCCTGGGCGACCATCCCGGCGATGGTCAGGGGGGCGACGGCGCCTCCCAGAAGGAAGGGCAGGTGGATCGAGCCCTGGTTCGCGGCGGCGTAGGTGCGGATGCCGGCGGCGGTGACGCCGTCGATCACCAGGGGCGAGGTGGTGTTGAAGTTGCCCATGATGACGCAGTTCTGGTCGGTGAACGCCTCGCCAAACAGGATGCGGGCCATCTCCACGCTGTCGGCGGCGCGGTCCGGCGCGGTGATCGACCCCAGGAAGCCGCGGTCGGAATAGCGGATGTGGCTGTAGACCATGTCGAGGTGGCGCTTGTTCACCGGGACATCGGTCGGTTCGCAGACGGTGCCGCCAGAGTGGTGGAGCCAGGGGGACGACTGCGCCAGCTTGATGAAATTGCGGAAGTCCTCGATGGTGCCGTAGCGGCGGCCGCGGTCGAGGTCCATCACGAAGGGGCTGCCGTAGGAGGGCGCGAAGACGACGTTGTTGCCGCCGATCTGCACGGTGTTTGCCGGGTTGCGGGCGTGTTGGGCGAAGACGGGCGGGGCGGTCTTCAGCACCTCGCGCAGCATGTGCGGCGGGAATTTCACGCGCCAGATGTTCTGGGTGGTTTCGGTGACCTCGGCCCCTGCGGCTTTGTAGAGGCGCATGGCTTCGGCGTCGTCGCGGAGTTCGATGCCGATTTCGGCCAGGATGCGGTCGGCGGTCTGCTCGATCTTCTGCAGGCTTTCCTCGGACAGGATGTCGTAGGTCGGGATGCCGCGGGTGATGTAGGGGCGGTGAACGCCGGCCTCGACCCCGACGCGGGCGTCACGCATTTTCTGCCGCCCGCCGCGCTGCCGCTTTTCGGGGATGTCGCCGTCGGCCATAGGGATCGTCCTTCGATAAGTCGGGGCCATGTTATGCCGCGCGGGGGCGCGCGTGACGCTGGAAAAGCCTGATGGAGTTGATAAGCTGGGTTTATGGAAACCCTGCGCAGTCTGGTCCCGTCGATCAACGCCCTGGTCGTCTTCGAGGCGGCGGGGCGGCTGGGCAGTTTCACCGCGGCGGCGCGGGAGTTGCGGATGACGCAAGCGGCGGTGTCCTATGCGATCCATCGGCTGGAAGAGCATCTGGGGACGGCGCTGTTCCTGCGGGAACATCGGCGGGTGCGGCTGTCCTCGGCCGGGGCGCGGTTTCATGCCGACGTGGCGATCGGGCTGTCGCATATCCAGCGCTCGGCCCGCGAGTTGCGGACTGCGGCGGAGGGGCATGTGACGCTGTCCTGCTCCACCGCCTTTGCGGCGTTCTGGATGGTGCCGCGGATGGCTCAGTTGCGGGCGGACCTGCCGCAGATCGACCTGCGCATCCAGACCGGGGACCACGACCTGGACCTGGTGGGCGAGGGGATACCGCTGGGCGTGCGCGGCGGCAATCCGGCGGACTGGCCGCAGTATGAGGCACGGCCCTTGGCGGCCGAGGAAATCTGGCCGGTCTGTGGGGCAGGGTATCTGGCGGGGCGCGAGAGGCCCGTTGGCCCGGAGGCGTTGCTTGACCACCAGCTGATCCATTTGGAGGAACCGTTCCGGCAGGCGGCGACCTGGCGGGACTGGTTTGCGTCCGTTGGGGTCGAGGGGCGGCGGGTGCCGAAGGGGCTGCAGATCAACGATTATGTGCTGGTGGTGCAATCGGTGATCGCGGGGCAGGGGGTGGCCTTGGGCTGGCGGCATCTGGTCGAGGGGCTGGTGGGGCAGGGCGTGCTGGTGCGGTTGACGGATCATGCGCTGGTGACGGGGATGGATTTCCACGTCATCTGGCCACGCGACGCGACGTTGCCCCGCCCGGCGCTGGAGGTGCGGGATTGGCTTTTGGCGCAGGCGCGGGTCTAGCGGGCCGTCAGGGCGTGAGTCAGGCAGGCGCCGGTCTCAAAGTACGCGGCTTGGGCTGCGGGGGCGGTTTCCTTGTGCTGTTTGATCGGGGCGAGGGGCAGGGGGGTCTCGCTGTCGGACAAGAGGGCCTGTGCGGCCTGGGTGCCGAAGACGGTGCCGGGGCCGATGCCTCGGCCGGAGTAGCCGAAGATCGCGTAGGCGTCGGGGCCGAAGGCGATGATCTTGGGGATGTGGTCGCGGGTCATGGCGATCCGGCCGGTCCAGCCGTGGGTGAGGGGGATGTCTTTCAGCGCGGGGTAGAGGGCGGCAAGTTTGCGGCGCGCCCAGGCGGCATGGACGCGTGATCCGGGGCCGGTGCCGTTGCCGATGCCGCCGATGATGATCCGTCCGGCCCGGTCGCGGCGGACGGAGGACATGACGAGGGCGGTGTCCCAGCAGCCTTCGCCTTGGGGCAGGATGCTGTCGCGGCGGGCGGGGGGCAGGGGATCGGTGGCGTATTGGCAGTAGTGGACCGGGACGAAGGCGGGACGGAAGGCGGGGCCGAGGGCAAGGTGGTAGGCGTTGGTGGCGACCAGCAGGCGGCGGGCGCGCAGGGTGTGGGGGCCGGAGGTGATGTGCCAGAGGTCGGCCTGGCGAGTGATGGACTGGACGGGGCTTTTCTCGTGCAGATGTGCCCCGGCTTGTGTGGCGGCACGGGCGAGGCCACGGACATAGGACAGCGGCTGGATCGTTCCGGCGCGGGGATCGAAAAGCGCGCCGTGGAATGCGGTGGAGCCGGTGCGGCGGGTGGTTTCCGTGGCGTCGAGGAGGTCCAGCGGCGCGCCCATCGCGCGGCCCTGGCTGTGGCGGTCGGTGAGGTCGGCGAGGCCTTTCGCGGCGTGGGCGAGGTGGAGCGTGCCGTTGCGGGTGGGTTCGCAGTCGATGGATTCGCGGTCGATCAGGGCGAAGACGCGGGACGGGGCCTCGGCCAGGGTGGCGAGGAGTTTGGTCCCGGCGGCCTCGCCCGTCTGGGCGCGGACGGTGTCGGGGGGGAGCCAGAGGCCGGCGTTGACGAGGCCGACGTTGCGGCCTGAACCGCCGTGGCCGATAGTCTGTGCCTCCAGCAGGCAGACGGACGCGCCTTGGCGGGCGGCTTCCAGTGCCGCCGCGCAGCCGGTGAAGCCGCCGCCGATGATGGCGAGATCGATGGTGCGGTCGGCGGCCAGGGGAGGGGCGGTGAAGGTCTCCCGTGCGGTGGTGCGCCAGAGGGTCTCAGAGGTCAAAGCGGACGCCTTGGGCGAGGGGGAGGTGGGCGGAGAAGTTCACCGTGGAGGTCTGGCGGCGCATGTAGCCCTTCCAGGCGTCCGAGCCGCTTTCGCGGCCCCCGCCGGTTTCCTTCTCGCCCCCGAAGGCCCCGCCGATTTCCGCGCCCGAGGGGCCGATGTTGACGTTGGCGATCCCGCAGTCGGAGCCGGAGGCGGAGAGGAAGGTCTCGGCCTCGCGCAGGTTGAGGGTGAAGATGCAGGAGGAGAGGCCCTGGGGGACGTCGTTCTGCAGCGCGATGGCGTCGTCGAAGGCGTCGTAGGTCAGGACGTAAAGGATCGGGGCGAAGGTTTCTTCGCGGACGGTGGCGGTCTGGGCTGGCATCTCGACGAGGGCAGGGGTGACGTAGGCTCCGGCGGGGACGCCCGTGGTGACGGGCTGGCCGCCGTGGACGATGCCGCCCTCGGCCCGGGCGCGGGTGAGTTGGGTCAGCATGCGGTCGCGGGCGGCCTGGTCTACGAGGGGGCCGATCAGGGTGCCCTCGGCGCGGGGGTCACCGATGGGGAGGCTCGCGTAGGCCTTGGTCAGGCGGGCCACCAGGTCCTCGCGGATGGAGCGGTGGACGATCAGGCGGCGGAGCGAGGTGCAGCGTTGCCCGGCGGTGCCGACAGCGCCGAAAACGATGGCGCGGACGGCCATGTCGAGGTCGGCGGAGGGCGCGACGATCATCGCGTTGTTGCCGCCGAGTTCGAGGATCGGGCGACCCCAGCGGGCGGCGACCTTGGGGCCGACGATCCCGCCCATCCGGGTGGAGCCGGTGGCGGAGAGGACCGGGACATCGGGGCTGTCGACCAGCGCCGCGCCGATGTCGGGGCCGCCGATGACGAGTTGGCAGAGGCCTTGCGGCGCGTCGTCGCCGAAGCGGGCGAGGGCGCGGTCCATGATGCGCATGGTGGCGATGGCGGTGAGGGGGGTCTTCTCGGACGGTTTCCAGATCACCGGGTTGCCGCACACCAAAGCGAGGGCGGCGTTCCAGGACCAGACGGCGACGGGGAAGTTGAAGGCGCTGATGACTCCCACGGGGCCGATGGGGTGCCAGGTTTCGGCCATGCGGTGGCCGGGGCGTTCCGAGGCGATGGTGAGGCCGTAAAGTTGGCGCGAGAGGCCGACGGCGAAGTCGCAGATGTCGATCATTTCCTGCACTTCGCCAAGGCCTTCGGAGGTGATCTTGCCGACTTCCAGCGTCACCAGCGCGCCAAGCTCGGCCTTGGCGGCGCGGAGTTCCTCACCGAGGAGGCGGACGAGTTCGCCCCGGCGCGGGGCGGGGACGGTGCGCCATTGGGCGAAGGCGGCTTTGGCGCGGGCGATGATTGCGGGCATCTGGGAGGCCGGGGTTTCGTGGACCCGGGCCAGTTCCGCGCCGTCGATGGGGGAGCGGACGGTGAGGGTGCCTTGGGTCAGGTCCGTCTGGGTGAGGCCTGCGGCTGTGAGGGTGGCGGCGTGGGTCATCTGTTGGCTCCTTCAGGGGTCGCAAGGGCGCGCTGGTCGGGCAGCCCCATTGCGACGAGCAGCGGGCTTTCGGCCTGCCGGGTCTGGAAATCGGATTTGCTGCCCATGCCGCGCCACTGGGCGAGGATCAGCGACTGGGCGACGGCCCCACCCAGCGTGGTGCCGGGGCCGGTGACGATGAAGAGGTCGGGGGCGAATTCGTGGGCGGCGGTGCGGAGGGCGGCGGTGAAGTCGTAGGCCTCGGTCACCTGATGGCCTAGGGTGTAGGCGTGGAGCTTTTCGGGATCGACCGCGCCGGGCCACCAGATCGCGCCGCGCCCGTCGATCAGGGGAAGCTGCGGTTGGGCGAGAAGGGTGGCGGGCAGGGCCGCGCGGCCTTGGGCGGCGACGGGGGCCTGCAGGGCGGTGTGGAAGGCGGCGTGGTTGCCAAGGCGCATCGGGAAGCGGTTCTGGACGGGGTCGACGGCGGTCTCAAACGCCGTGAGGCCCGCCTCGTTCCCGGCGATCACCAGAAGGCCGCCGAGGTCGATGGAGAGGGCGAGGGTGTGGTCCTTTCGCGCGGCGATGTCGTCCACCAGCGCGAGGAGGGCGGCTTTGCGGGTGGGGCGGGGGACCCAGTCCTCATCCACCCAGGGGTAGACCAGTTGGCCGCCAATCAGCGCGGTCTGCATCAGGCGGCCCATCGTGTTGGCGATGGTGAAGCCGTCCTCGGGCGTCACCGCCCCGGCGCAGGCGAGGGCGGAGTACCAGCCCATCGAATTGCCGGTCACTGCGACGACGTCGATGCCCTGGCGGTCGAGGGAGAGGAAGTCGCCCAGCGTGGCGGCGTAGATCAGTGCGCTTGCGTTGTCGCCTCGAGTGTGGCGGGCGAGGGTGAAGCGGTCGGCGCTGTCGAGGGCGGTGAGGGTGTCCTGTCCTTCGGCGGTGCGGAGGGCGTCGAAGCGGGAGAGCAGCTTCGGGTCGGGGAAGTGGCGGGAGAGGGTGCCCAGCTCGGTCGCGTTGTAGGTGCCTCGGCCCGGGCAGATGACGACGGCGGTTTTGCGGGTCATTTCGCCCTCGTCAGGGCAAGGGCGGCGGTCAGGATCTGGTCCTTCGACGGCATCGTTGCGGCGTAGGCCGGGCCGGTGGCGATGAAGCTGTCCTCGGCCGTGAGGCGGGCGAGGGGGGTGCCGGGGGCGGCCTCGTGGAAATGCGCCATCAGGCCTTCGGCGACGCCGCCGGTGTGGCGGGTCTCATCGACGATCAGGATGTGTTTGCAGCCTTTGACGGCGTCGGTCAGGGCCTGTTTCGGCAGGGGCGAGAGCCAGCGGGTGTCGATGATCCGGGTCTTGAGGCCTGCGGATTCCAGCTCGGGCCGGGCCTGATGGGACAGGTAACAGCCGTTGCCGAAGGTGACGATGGCAAGGTCGGTGCCTTGGCCGTCGATGCCGACTTCGCCCAGACGGATGGTCTGCGAGGGGTCGGGATAGCGGCGCATCCAGCCGCCGTCCTTGTCGGCGTGCAGGTCGCGCATCGGGTAAAGCGCGATGGGTTCGACGAAGACGACGACGCGCTGTTCTTCGCGCGCCAGCCGCACACATTCGCGCAGCATCATCGCGGCGTCGGCGCCGTTCGAGGGAACGGCGAGGATCACTCCCGGAATGTCGCGCAGGACGGCGAGCGAGTTGTCGTTGTGGAAGTGTCCGCCGAAGCCCTTCTGGTAGCCAAGCCCCGCGATGCGGATCACCATCGGGTTGGTGAACTGGCCGTTCGAGAAGAAGGGGAGCGTCGCAGCCTCGCCCCGGATCTGGTCTTCGGCGTTGTGGACGTAAGCCAGGAACTGGATTTCCGGCAGGGGCACGAAGCCGTTCTGCGCCATGCCGATGGCGAGGCCGAGGATGGATTGTTCGTCGAGAAGCGTGTCGATCATCCGGTCGGGACCGAAGCGCTGGGTCAGCTTCTGCGTGACGCCGTAGACGCCACCCTTGCGGCCCACATCCTCGCCCATCATGACGATCTCGGGGTGGGTAAGCATCAGGTCGGTGAGCGCCCAGTTGATGAGGCGGGACATGATCTGCGGTTCGGCCATCGCCTTGAGGTCCGCTCCGAACGCCTGTTCGCGGGCTTGCTGGGAGGGGCCGTTGGTCGGGCGGTTGTCGCGGCGGGGCGGGAGGATCGAGGCCATCACGTCCGAAGCGGTCTTGAGGCGTGGGCGGGTAACGGCCTCGGCGGCGACACGGGCGACGCGCGCGCCGGTCTCCTGGTAGATCGTCAGGGCCTGGTCGGGGGTCAGCGCGCCGGCCTGGTCAAGGAGGCGGACGGAGTGGAGGAGGGGGTCGTTGGCCTCTTCGGCCTCCACCTCTTCGCGGGGCAGGTAGGTGGTGGGCATGTCGGCCCCAGCGTGGCCGTAAAGCCGGATGGTGCGGACGTGGAGGAAGGCGGGTTTCTTGCGGGTGCGGACGTACTCGGCGGCCTCAAGCGCGGTGGCGTAGGTGTCGTAGAGGTCAAGGCCGTCGCAGGCGAAGTACTTCAGGCCGGGGCGGTTGCCGAAGGTGGCAGCGATCCAGCCCGACGGGGTCTTGGTCGAGATGCCGATGCCGTTGTCTTCGCAAGCGAAAAGGAGTGGCAGGGGGACCGACTGGTAGCTGGTCCATTGCGCGGCGTTGAAGGCGCCTTGGGCGGTGGAGTGGTTCGCGGATGCGTCGCCGAAGCTGCAGTAGGCGATGGCGTCGTCGGGGAGGATCGCGTGTTCGGGGCGGTGGCGGCGGGCGGCGGCGATGGCGTAGGCCGCGCCGACGGCCTTGGGCAGGTGGCTCGCGATGGTGGAGGTCTGTGGCGGGATCATCAGGGCGCGGCTGCCCAGGACCTTGTGCCTGCCGCCGGAGATCGGGTCCTCAGACGACGAGGCGAAGGAGAGGAGCATGTCGCGGGCGATGGTCTGGCCGGGGACCTGTTCGGCCCGGGCGATCTGGAAGGCGGCGTCGCGGTAGTGAAGGAAGGCGATGTCGGTGGGGCGAAGCGCGGCGGCAACGGCGGCAAGGCCTTCGTGGCCCGAGGAGCCAATGGTGTAGAAGCCCTGGCCCGCCCGCTGCATGGCGCGGCTTTGGCGATCCAGGGCGCGGCTGAGGCAGCCGGAGCGGTAGAGCGAGACGGCGAGCGTCTTGGACAGCGGGCCTTGCGGCGGGCGACCGGGCGGCAGGTCACGGGCGGCGACGCGGGTCAGGAAGTTGTCGTGGACAATGTCGCAGCGGTCCATCAGCGGGTCTCCAGCGCGGCGGCGAGGCGGGAAAGGCCGCGGGTCAGGTCGGCGTCGGAATAGGCGAAGGAGAGGCGCAGGTGGCCGGGCAAGCCGAAGGCGCGGCCGGGGACAAGGGCGACGCCGTGGTCGTGCAGCAGCCAGCGGCAGAAGTCGGCGTCGGTCGGGTGGCCGGTGGCGGCCATCGCGGCGGTGATGCGGGGGAAGACGTAGAACGCGCCGTCGGGGGCGGGGCAGTCGATGCCGGGCATCGCGTTCAGGGCGGCGACCACGCGGTCGCGGCGGGCCTGCCATGCCTCGCGGCGGGTGGTGAGGAGGGACTGGTCGCAGGTCAGCGCCGCGAGGGCTGCGGCCTGCGAGACCGAGGAAGCCCCCGATGTCACCTGTCCCTGCACCGTGCCCATCGCGCCGATGAGGGCATTGGGGCCGATCCCCCAGCCGATCCGCCAGCCGGTCATGGCATAGGCCTTGGAGACTCCGTCGACTGTCAGGGTGCGGTCGCGGAGGTCGGGCGCGGCCTTTGTGACGGGGGTGAAGGGGACGAAGCTGAGGTGGCGGTAGATTTCGTCCGACAGGACCCAGACCTGCGGCTGACTGGCCAACACCCCCGCCAGCGCGCGCAGTTCTGCGGAGGAGTAGACCGCACCCGAGGGGTTCGAGGGGGAGTTCAGCAACAGCCAGCGGGTGCGGGGGGTAATGGCAGCCTGAAGCGCGTCGGGGGACAGCTTGAACCCGGTCTCCATCGGGCAGGGGACAACGACGGGACGCCCGCCTGCCATGCGGACGATGTCGGCGTAGCTGGTCCAGAACGGGGCGGGCATCACCACCTCGTCGCCGGGGTTCAGGGTCGCCAGCATCGCGTTGGCGATCACCTGCTTGGCACCGGTGGAGACGATGACCTTATCCGCCGTGACACCTGCCTGCGCGGCGATGGCGGCGCGGAGGGCGGGGGTGCCGGAGTTGGCGGTGTAGCGGGTCTGTCCCTGGAGGGCAGCCTGATGCGCGGCTTCGATCACATGGTCGGGGGTGGGGAAATCCGGCTCTCCAGTGGACAGCGAGACGACATCGCGGCCCGCAGCGCGCAGGGCGGCGGCCTGTTCGGAGATCTGGACGATCTCGGACACGTCCAGCCCGCGGATGCGGTCTGCGCGGGTGAAGTCTGCGTTCATCTCTGTCTCGCCTGTGCCATCCAGCTCCAGTCTAGCTGGTCTTTCGCCTGAAAATGAGCGACATGTTGGTCATATGGTTGGAGAATAACTCACATGATCGCCCCGCGCCGGTTTCTGCCCTCGATCAGTTCGCTTCTGGCGCTGGAGGCGGTGGAGCGCCTTGGCAGCGCCACGGCGGCGGCGGAAGAGCTGGCACTGACCCATTCGGCGGTCAGCCGTCAGCTGAAGACGCTGCAGGACCAGATCGGCGTGACGCTGCTGCGGCGCGAGGGGAAGGGGCTGGCGCTGACCCCGGCGGGGGCGGACTATGCGGCGTCGATAAGGGACTACCTGCAGGACCTGGCGCGGGCGAGCCTCAAGATCCGGGCGGCGGGCGAACAGTCCAGCCTGAACATCGCCGTCCTGCCCGCCTTCGGGACGCATTGGCTGCTGCCAAGGCTGCGGCGGTTTGCCGGGGAGAACCCGGACATCACGCTGAACTTCGGCACGCGGCTGTCGCCCTTCGACTTCACGCGCGAGCCTTTTGATGCGGCGATCCATTTCGGTGGCGCGGACTGGCCGGGGGCCAACCATCTGGAGCTGGCGCGGGAACGGGTGATCCCGGCCTGCGCACCGGGGTTGATGGCGGGGCCGTTGCAGCCGCAGGATTTGCTGGCCCTACCGCTGCTGCACCTGGAAAGCCGCCCCGGGGCCTGGGAGGACTGGTTCGCTCGGCAGGGCTGTCCGGCGGGCCACCTGCGGGGGATGCTCTTCGACCAGTTCAGCCAGATGGCCGAGGCGGCGGCTTTGGGCTTCGGCGTGGCGCTGCTGCCCGCCTTCCTGGCCGAGGCCGAGTTCCGGGCGGGCCGCCTGCGCCCCGCGGTCGAGGGTTATACCGAGGTTGACGGGGCCTATCACCTGGTCTGGCCCCAGATCAGAACGCCCAGCCGGGCGCTGGCGAGGCTGCTGAAATGGGTGGAGGCCAGTCTGAAGACCTCGGACACCAGTGCCTGAGACAGGCGCGTCGCGCCGTCCGGCACCGGCATTCCGGCCGCCACGGCGCTTCGGACCGACGGGTCGAAGCTGCCGATGGCCCCGGTCATCAGGCCCGCATCGTCGGACACAAGGAAATTCACCGCCCACGCGGCCTTATGGGGTCGACGGGGCGACCGAAGGGCAGGGCGGCGGCCTTCGCCGCCCACTCGGGCTCGTTGTTTGCGGCCTGGATCTTGCATTCGTGGTCCGAGGCCATCCAGCCGACGTTCAGCTGATTGATCCGGATGCCGCGCTGATCGGCTGGCGATGCAGGAACGCAAGCCGTCCCGAAACACGATAAAGGCGCCTGAAACCCTGAAGCCGGGCGAAACGCGTCTGACCCCTGCGGAAGCCAGGACGCTGTATGCGTGGTGGAAACGGGGCGTCTGCGGGGTTTTGCGTCCCGTTGACGCAAGCGGGCGCCATCTCGGCTAAGGCGCAGCCACTGCGCGCGGGGTCACCTGGAATCCCTTTTCCGAACGTGCGGGCCAGCCCTGGCTGGGGCAGGGCGCGGTCCAGGGCGACCCTTTGGCCAGCGGCACACCGCCGCAAAACCGGTCGCACCGCAGCGAAGGTGACGCTTGCGTGGCGTCTGGAAATTTGTCAGACATCTGACATTGGCCTGACAGCTCAACGCCGCAGACCAGTGACGCCTCCGCTTGGGGAGACCCGGGTGTCTTCGGGGGCGCTTGCCAACAGGAACGCGACACGGTGGAGGTACCGATGACATTTCTAAGACGTTGGGTGGGGGTTGCTGCAGCTGCGACGCTGCTTGCCACCACGCCCTTGGCGGCCGAGATCACGATCAACAGCGCGGGCGACAGCACCAGCGGCTCTTACATGGATTACATGAAGACCGTCTATGCCCGCGCCGGGAACCCCGAGATCGTGCAGCTGCCGCTGACCACGTTCGACAACAACTTCCAGCTGCATCCTATGGCAGCGGAAAGCTGGTCGCAGTCAGACGACGGGCTGACCTGGACCTTCAAGCTGCAACCCGGCCTGACCTGGAGCGATGGCCAGCCGCTGAAAGCCAGCGACTATATCTTCGCCCTGCAACGGGCCGCCACCACGGGCTATGACTTTGCCTGGTACTGGGGCTATGCCGGCGGCATCGCCAACTGGGACCCCGTGACGAAGGGCGAGGCCGATGTCTCCACCCTTGGCATCGCGGCACCCGATGATCAGACGATCACCGTGACCACCTCGGCCCCAAAACCATATCTGCCGGGCGTGGTCTCGCTGTGGTACCCGGTCCCCAAGCACGTCTGGGACGTGCATGGCGACGAATACGCCGCCAATGTCGACACGATGGTCTCGTCCGGGCCCTTCCTCTTGGAAACCTGGGAGAAGTCGAACAACAAGATGACCTTCGTCAAGAACCCGTCCTACACCGGGCCCTGGCAGCCGCAGGCGGACCGCCTGGTCATCGACCCCTCGCTTGGCGCGCCCGAGGTGGGCCTTCCGGCCTTCATGGCGGGCGAGTCGGACTTCTCCTACCTGAACGCGGGCCAGATCCCCTTCGTCGATCAGCGCTTCCCCGGCCAGATCGCCAAGAACGCGGTCTTCGCG